>JEMY01000004.1 GCA_000585075.1 Candidatus Accumulibacter regalis
CGCCCGCGTGGCGAGCGCGGCGACAGCGGCGCGCCAGGGCACGCCTGGCGGCTCGGCGCGGAGCGAGAAGCGACGCCCGAGCCAGCCGCCCTGCTCGCCGGCACGGTGGTCGAAATGCGCGACCTCTACTACAACACGCCCGCGCGCCGAAAATTCCTCAAGTCCGACGCGACCGAGTTCGCGCACTGTGCCGAAGCCGTCAGGCGCATTGCTCTGGCGCACCCCGCAGTCGCCTTCACGCTGACCCACAACGGCCGCGTCAGCCTGCACCTGAAGAAGAGCGACGCCCGCGCTCGTGTCGGCGCCATCATCGGCGACGACTTCCTGGCCGAGTCGCGGCCACTCGACGCGCTCGCCGGGCCGCTGCGCGTCTTCGGTTTCTGCGCGCTACCGGCCTACTCGCGAGCGCGCAATGACGCCCAGTACTGCTACGTCAACGGTCGCTTCGTACGCGACAAGCTGCTCGTGCATGCGCTGCGCGAGGCCTACCAGGACCAGCTGCACGGCAGCCGCTACCCGGCTTACTGCGTATTCCTCGAGATCGACCCGGCGACCGTCGACGTCAATGTGCATCCCCAGAAAACCGAAGTCCGCTTTCGCGATGCGCGCGCCGTGCACCAGTTTGTCTTTCACGCCGTACAGCGTCTGCTCGCCAGTCCGCTCCTGGCCACGACCGGTGCTGCAGCGCGGCCAGAGCCCGGGGCCGAGCAGACGCGCTGGCCGCAAGGCCCCACTGCCCCATCGGCGCCGGCGAGCGACGAATCCTCGTACGCCTCTCGTGTGCCGTACCAGGGGTCGCTGCGCGTCGGCAATCCGGGTGCCGCCAGCAGCACCGCTGCGTACCTCGCCTTCGTCGGCGGGGTCCAGGCAGCGGATGGCGGCCAGCCCGGCGCACTGCCCGACTCGGCCCCGCCAGCGACCGGCGTGCCGCCGCTCGGTTACGCACTCGCGCAGCTTCACGGCGTCTATATCCTGGCGCAGAACAGCCAGGGCATGGTCGTCGTCGACATGCACGCAGCGCACGAGCGCATCCTCTACGAAAAGCTCAAGCAGGCGCTCGCCGATCAGCAAGTGGCCACCCAGGCGCTGTTGATCCCAGCCGTTTTCAGCGCCGAAGCGGTCGACGTCGCCGCTGCCGAGGAGTATGCCGAAGTGCTGCAGCAGCTCGGCTTCGATCTGGCGCCGATGGGCCCGTGCCAACTCGCCGTGCGACGGGTCCCGGTACTGCTACAGGCCGCCGACCCGGAAAGCCTGGCGCGCTCGCTGCTCGACGAGCTACGCGAGCACGGTGTCAGCCAGCTGCTCACCGCGCGCCGCAACGAGTTCCTCGCCGGCATGGCCTGCCACGGCGCGGTGCGCGCCCGCCGCCTGCTGTCCATCGCCGAGATGAATGCGCTGCTCCGCCAGATGGAGGAAACCGAACGTGGCGACCAGTGCAACCATGGCCGTCCGACCTGGACGCAGCTGAGCATGGCCGACCTCGACCGCCACTTCCTGCGCGGCCGCTGAGCGTGTCCGTCGAGAGTCACGCAGCGCTGCCACCGGCAATCCTGCTCATGGGGCCGACGGCCAGCGGCAAGACGGCGCTGGCCATGGCGCTGGCCCGCCGTTTTCCCGTCGAGCTGATCAGCGTCGATTCGGCGCAGGTCTTTCGCGACATGGACATCGGCACGGCCAAGCCCGACGCCGCGACGCTGGCCGAATTCCCGCATCACCTGATCGACGTACTGCCACCGACCGAGGCCTATTCGGCGGCGCGTTTTCGCGCCGACGCGCTGGCGGTGATGGCCGAAATCAGCGCGCGTGGCCACGTGCCTCTGCTCGTCGGCGGCACCATGCTCTACTTCAAGGCGCTGCTCGAAGGCCTCGCCGAGCTGCCGCAGGCCGATCCGGCGACACGTGCGGCGATTGACGGCGAAGCCGCGATGCGCGGCTGGCCGGCGCTGCACGCCGAGCTGGCGCAGATCGACCCGGAAACGGCAGCGCGTCTGCACAGCACCGATGCGCAACGCATCCAGCGAGCCCTTGAGGTGTTCCGCCTGAGCGGTCGACCACTGTCGGCCCTACTTGCTGCTGGCAAGGCGCAGGCAGCCGCGTACGCCTTCACGGCCATCGGCCTGCTGCCGTCCGACCGCGCAGTCCTGCACCAGTGTATCGCCGAGCGCTTTACCGCCATGCTCGCCGCCGGCCTGGAAGCGGAGGTAGCCATGCTGCGCGAACGCTACCCGCTGCACGCTGCGCTGCCGGCGATGCGTTGCGTCGGCTACCGGCAGGTGTGGGAAGTGCAGGATGGCCTGCTGCCGCAGCACGAATTGCGCGAGCGCGGCATCTACGCGACCCGCCAGCTGGCCAAGCGGCAGCTCACCTGGCTCAAGAACACGCTGCGCCCGCAGGTGGTCGTCGACTGCCTCGCCGCCGATGCCGATGAGCGCGTCGCCCGCCTGCTCGGCGACGTCCTGCGCTGAACGGGTTTTCCGTCGCCTTGATGGGCTGGCGGGAAGTGTGCCGCCGGCCTGCTTCGCCTATTGAGCGCGCGCCTTCGCGTCGGCGTTGGCGCCACCGGAAAGTAAGGCCTCGCAGCCCTCGACCAGCCGGCCGACGGCAAGCGACTGATCAATGCTGGACAACTGCGCCGCGTACTCAACCGCGCGCGCCGCGAGGCTCTCGTCGTCCAGCAGCCGCCTGAGCAGTTTCGGAAGCAGGGCCGGATTGCCGTCGGGCGCCAGCAGGACGCCGGCGCCGAGCGCTTCGACGCGATGGCTGGTCATCGTCTGCTCCATCTGCGTCGGCAGGAGCAGCAAGGGCTTGCCATGGTCGAGCGCAATGTCGCTCATGCCCCCAGCGTGACAGATGATCGCTGCGCACTGCTTGACCACTTCGCTCATCTGCAGCGGCGTGGCACTGAAGGCGACACGCGCGGATTCATGACGCTTGCGCAATTGTTCGGGCAGGCCCGCGGCGTAGATCAGATAGCGCGCCCTGCTCTTGCCGATGGCACCGAGAACGGCGTCGAGGTGCTTGTAGTCCGATTTGAGATAGGCGAAGACCGGCGGCGCGTCGCCCGCAGGCCAAACCGGCCCGCTGCCCATGCTCAGACTGTTGACCGGCCCAATATAGTTGGCGTCGGCTCGCTCGCCATAGACATCGAGTCTCGGTCGCGCACAAAGGTAAGTCGCCTCCGCTTCGAAGAGATCCGCGACCTGCGCGATCAGCGGCGCGCCGAGCTCCTTGAGTACCGCGTTACAGTTGCGGGTCGTGCGTTCCTCGGTCTCCGCCAGACGATGATGGTCGCCCGCGCCATTGGCCCACCAGCGGTAACGCGGCAAGGGGCGAACACGCGGCGGAACGGCAAAGCTGTTGCCGACAATCACGCGTGCAACGTCAAAGCCCCGGGCCGCGAGCAGCGCCGTCGGGGCGTGGTCGAAGAGCATCAGGTCGGGCCGCAGCAGCGTCCACAGCGAGCGCCAGGCGCGAGCGATGGACAACAGCCCGTCCGCTTTGAGGAAGCCGAATCGGTAAAGCGTCTCGGTGAAGTTCAGGTCCGGCGGCAGACCCTGTACGGGAGTGAGCCACACCGGCGCCTGCAGGAACTCGATGGCATGCGGACCAAGAACCGCCTCTGCACGTGAAATATCGCGCAGAACCAGTACCGGCCGATGTCCCTGCGCCCTGAGCTGGAGGGCGATTGTCAGATAGCGCCCGACGTGCCCCAGGGCAGCTCCGAGCTCCCAGTTCAAGACGATGGTCGCCATTCAGCCGCTACTCCTCACGGAAACAACGGGCGCCTGGCGCCCGTTGCGTTTCAAGACCTGCTCGCCTAGCCGCGCTGTCTGCGCCGCCGCAAGCCAAGCGCTGCCAGCCCCATGCCCAGCAAACCAACGGTGGCAGGTTCGGGTACCTGCACCGCGGTAAGCACAATGGCAGGCGGGCCGGGGAGCGGCGTGGTATTTAGGTTGTCCGGATCGCCCAGCGACGAATACGACGAACCGGTATAGGTACAGGGGGAGACTGCGAGAGCGAGAGCGACACCATCGCCGTAACCGTCGCCGTAACCGTCGCCATAGCCGTCGCCACCACTGCAGCCGGTGCCAATGGTGAAATCACCGTAGGCGTGACTGACCAGATCATAAACGACGCTAGTCGACTCGCCAATGCCCAGAATGCCGAGATCAATGTTCACATAGGTGCCGCCCCAGGAATAGGAGGTACCCGAATGCGATGCTCCGTCCAGTTCGCTCCCACCCCGCGTCAGATCGCCATTGCTTGCAATCCTGGCGCTACTGCTGAACAGCGGGGTGCTCGAACCGTCGCGATTGATATTGACCGCGTATTCGGCGTAGCCCGTACCGCCCGCTCCCGGATCGGTAGACATGCTTCCGTAGTAGATGAAGAAATTGAAAGCATAGTGCTGCGCGACGCCGCTGTCGTTGGTAATGCTCCACGAGCGGATGAAGTGGCCGGTGCTGTCAAATACTCCGACGCCGTCGGCGCTCGCGCGGTAGGGTCCGTTGGCGTGACCCCAGGCATCACCGCTGGCATTCGAATCGGCGTCGCTGGCAGTGGCATTGGCACTCGCATAGGGAAGACTCGTATTTGGCCCCGAAACTTGCACCGGAGTGACGCCCACTTGGGCCATGCCCTGGGCGCTGAGCCCGTCGACGACGGTCGCCGCTGCCGGCAGCGAGGTCAGCATTCCCAGGCTGGCCAGGATGATTGCGAGTTGCTTGCGAGCGAGAAGCTGCGGACGCAGCAGGGATCCTTGCATTTCTGTTCCTTGACGAATAATTGAATTGGGCCGCAACCAGGGGTCTGGTCGGCCAGGGTTCGCGTAGATCCCTTGACCGCTGCAAGGGTTCTCGCGCCACTCCTGGGAAACCAAAAGCAAAACGCGTGCCACCACACAGCCCATCGCAAACGGCGGCTTGCAATTCAGATACTTGCCTTTCTGTTCGACGCACCAGCCGTCCATTGAGCAATGCTCGGCGACCGCGACGTGTAAAAAAACGCGACGTGAAATAGTAGGCACTTCCTGGCCCCACGACGGGGGCTGGGGGATTCTTGCCCCGATTTGGCGAACAGGGTGGCTCCATGGCGCAGGTGAAATCCAGTCACCCAGCAGCTTTCACGCTGATGTCATGTCCGCGGAAAGCACCATCAAAAATGCAACACCAACGGCCAAGTCGGCGGGCCGACCTCAGGCGGCGCTGCGCACTTCCTCGATACTCACCGTTTGCTGCAGGACGTCACGAACCCCATTGCCGATTTCCGTCAGCACCTTCATTTGCGACAGCAGGTTGTTCTCGACGTGCACCAGCTCTTCGATACGCTCTTCCAGCGTATCGGTCGCCTGGTGAATGCGCTTGATGCTCTCCAGGCGGCGCTTCAGCTGGATATGATGCTCGCGAATCTGAATCTCCATCGGCGCCATGATCGCCTTCAGCCATGACTCCGCATCACGGTTGGCGTGCTCGAAAGTCTTGCGCACCTGCACCGTAACCTCCTCGAAGAAGCGCTGCGTGAGCTGCGACTTTTCGTGAGTCAATAACTGGAACATGGTGTTGATATGCGTGTCGCACCACTGGTCGAGGCGATCGATCTCCGTTTCGTAGCGCCGCAGCGAAAATGCGATCGGCGTACCCAGCTTCAGGCCGTGCTCGACGGAGAACTTCTTGTAGATGACCTCCATCATGGTCATGATTTCGGTGACCTCGGCGTGCGATCTGCGGAGGTTGCCACGCGCACTGGCAAAAAACTGCGCCATCGCCGTGGATAGCGTCTTCGAAAAAGTCGCCGCAACCATCGCTTCACGCGTGCTGTTGGTCAGCAGGCGCAGGGAGTCGAGACCGAGATGCGCAAACAGCTTGTTGGTCAGCTGCGAAAAGACGCTGCGCACCGCATAGTAGCGCTGCAAGCCCGTCTCGAACTCCTCCTTCTCGAGACGCACCTTGCCCATCATGTATTCGACAACACCCTTGTTCTTGCCGCGCAGTTCGGTGAGCTCGACGAGTTGCTCGCGCAAGCCGAGCAGGCGCGAGTCGAGCAGGCTGCGCGTGCGCAAGTAGCAGTCGGAGAACTCGCTGTCGGTGTTGTCGCGAACGATTTCCTGCTTGGCCGGGATCAGCTCGTCGGTAAGCGCGCGCTCAAGCTCTAGCAGCCGACTGCGCGCGAGCAGCGGCTGATCGTCGTTGATCTTGGCGAGCAGCGCCTTCTGCGCCGAAACGGGAAAGATCTGGCTTTCCGGCAGGTCCAGTGTCCACGCGCAGCTGTCGACCTGCCGGGCCACTTCAGCGTCGATCTCCTGCACGGACTTGAGTTCGTCCCACAGGCTGTCGATCTTGTTGAGAACGACGATACGGCCTTTCTTGCGCCGACCCGCGCTGCCAATGTGGTCTCGCCAGACGGTCAGATCGGACTGCGTGACGCCAGTGTCGGCGGCCAGGATGAAGAGCACGGCATGCGCGTTGGGAAGCAGCGACAAGGTCAGTTCCGGCTCGGTACCGATCGCATTGAGGCCCGGCGTATCGAGAATCACCAGCCCTTGCTGCAACAGGGGGTGCGGGAAATTGATGATGGCGTGCCGCCAGCGGGGAATCTCGACGCTGCCGTCGTGATCGACGCGGAAAACGGCCGTATCGCCGTCTACAATCGTGAAACCGAGACCTTCCGCGACCTTGCGGTCGACCCGGATGACTTCGCCGACGTGCCGAAGCGCCTCCTGCATCGAACCCGCCGAAGCGGTATCAAGCGGGAGAACGGTCCATTCGTCGGGAAAGCGCTTGTACTCGCTGATACTGGTGTTCGACTCACGACACTCGATCGGCAACAACTCGATCGACGGCGCCTTGCTGGCGTCGAACATCAGTTCGGTCGGACACATCGTCGTGCGACCTGCGGTCGAAGGCAGAATTCGGTTACCGTAATCGGCAAAAAAAATGGCGTTGATCAGTTCCGACTTGCCGCGCGAGAACTCCGCGACAAATGCCACATGCAAGCGATCTTCACGCAGCTTGTCGAGCAGTTGCGAAATTCGTCGATCAGTCTGGGCATCGGTAAGCTCGTTCTCGACGAGCCAGCCAGAAAAATTCGCCAGGGCAGTGGAGAGCTCGCCACGCCATTCGCTATAGGCGGCAAGATGTTGAGCAAGCGTCATGACCAGTTCCAGCTCAGGAAGAAGGTCTCGACTCTATCACAAAAGGCAGAGCAATCAGTGACATGGCATAGTGACCGCGAAAGGCCGGTCGCGCCGGCGGTCAACGCTGGCACGCCGGACAGTAGAAAGTCGAACGACCGGCCTGACGAAGCACCCGTATCGGCGTCGCACAAACCGGGCAAGGCTCGCCCTGGCGATCATAGACTGCGCAAGAAAGCTGGAAGCAACCGGCACCGCCATCGCTGTGCACGTAGTCGCGAACCGTGCTGCCGCCGGCGGCGATCGACGCGACGAGCGTCGCACGAATCGCCTGCGCCAGCAGCCGGTAGCGCTGCAGGCTGATCCTGCCGGCACGACGCAGGGGTGAAATACCGGCGCGAAAAAGGCTTTCGGCGGCATAGATGTTACCGATGCCGACGACCAGATGGCTGTCCATCAGCAGCGGCTTCACCGGCATCCGCCGCCCGCGCGTGGCCGCATAAAGCCACTCGCCGGAGAAGCCATCGGCCAGCGGTTCCCTACCCAGCACAGCGAGCGCCGGATGGGTTTCGACGTCGACACCTTCGTGCCAGAGCAGCGCACCGAAGCGACGTGGGTCGCGCAGGCGCAGGACGGTATGCTTGAAAACCAGGTCCACGTGGTCGTGCTTCTGCGCCGGCGTCGCCGGCGGCACGAGGCGCAGACTGCCCGACATGCCGAGGTGGATCAGCAGCCAACCGCCGCCGCGACTGCTGGCGCAGTCGAGCAGCAGATACTTGCCGCGCCGTAGAATGGCGTCAACACGCAGGCCGGCGAGCCGCGCATCGAGACCGAGCGGGATCGCGTGACGCAAGGCCGGCGTGCGCACGACCGCACCGACCAGGCGTCGCCCGGGCAAATAGGGAAGCAAACCCTGGCGACTCACTTCGACTTCAGGCAGTTCCGGCATTGCTGCTACCCCGAAAAGTCCATAACATGCGCAGCAGGAATTATGACGCAATCTCCCCCGTCAGCTCCTGCAACCGTTGGCAGCAAGCAAGGAAACCATGAAACCGATCATCAGCACTCTCCTCTGCGTCTCGCTGTCGCTCGCCCTCGGCATGCCCGCCCAGGCGGCCAACGAGGCAGCGCCCGCCGAGCAGAACAAGGCGACGAAGCAGAACAAGGCGACGAAGCAGAACAAGGCGGGCAAGCGTGCGCCGAAGAGTGCTTTGCCACCGGCACTCGCACCGCATCCCGAGGCCACCGACAACAGCGAGCTGACCGGCCAGATCGTCTACCAGGTTCTGCTCGCCGAAGTCGCCTTGCAGCGCGGTCGCAGCGAGTTCGCCAGCCAGGCCTACGCCGACCTGGCAGTGCGCACGCGCGACCCCGGAATCCTCGAAAGAGCCATCGAGGTAGCCGGTTACGCGCGCCGTTTCGATCGCGTCCTCGAACTCGCACGCCTGTGGGTGCAGATCGAGCCGGACTCGAAACGTGCGCAGCAGGTCCTCGTCGGCGTACTGGTGCTGACCAATCAGCTCGCCGGGCTGGCACCCCAATTGATCAACATGCTCGAGGCCGACCAGCCGGCACTTCCCGGCAATCTGCTGGCGCTCAATCGGATGTTTGCCCGCAGCCCGGATCGCAAGGCCGTCCTGCAATTGATCACCCAGATCGGCAGCCATTTCCCGGACCTTCCCGAAGCGCACTACGCGATCGCCGTCGCGGCCAGTTCTGCGGGTGAAAACGAACGCGCGCTGGCCGAGGTACGGCAGGCGATGGCGCTGCGTCGGGATTGGCAGATCGGCGCGATGCTGGAAGCGCAGTTGCTGACGCGCCAATCACCGGCCGAAGGCATCGCTTCGCTGCAGAGCTTTGTCGACAGGAATCCGGAAGCGCGCGACGCACAGCTTCACCTGGCACGAGCCCTGGTTGGCGAAAAGCGCTATGCCGAGGCCAAGCGCATCTTCGAGCAGTTGCTGCAGGCCTACCCGAACAACCCGGACGTGGTCTTCCCGGTGGCTATCCTTGCCCTCCAGGAAGACGACACGAAGCTTGCCGAAGAGCAACTCAAGCATTTGATAACGCTTGACTTCCCGGACAAGAGCGCGCCTTTCTATTACCTTGGCCAGATCGCCGAGGAAGGCCGGCGTGGCGATCAGGCGCTGGCCTACTATCAGCATGTTGGCCCTGGCGAACACTATCTCCCGGCGCAGATCCGCAGCGCTGCCATTCTTGCCCGGCAGGGCAAACTCGACGAGGCGAGAAGCCAGCTCCACGCGGCGGCGGCGAGAGAGCCGCAAGTGCGCGTGCAGATGTTGATCGCCGAAGCGACACTGCTGCGTGACGCCAAACAGACAGCAGCGGCCCTGGCTTTGCTGGAGCACGAGCTGAGCGAGCAAACCGATCAGCCCGAGTTGCTCTACGAGTCGGCGTTGCTGGCCGAGCGACTCGGCCGCCTGGAAGTCATGGAAAGCCGTCTGCGCAGGCTGATCGCCCTGCAACCGGACAGTGCGCAGGCTTACAACGCGCTCGGTTACTCATACGCCGATCGCAACACACGGCTGGCCGAAGCACGTCAATTGATCGAAACGGCGCTCAAGCTGGCGCCCAACGACCCCTTCATTCTCGACAGCATGGGCTGGGTACTGTTTCGCCAGGGGGACCTCAATGGCGCGCTGAGCCATCTGGAGCGCGCTTACGCGCAGCGCCCCGACGCCGAGATTGCCGCCCACATCGGGGAAGTCCTGTGGGTGCTCGAGCGCCGGGACGAGGCGCTGCGCACCTGGAATGAGGCACTCAAGCGGCATCCGGATAGCGAGGAGATCAAGGAAGTGCTGCAGAGGTTCGCGCCCTGACCCTGACTTCGCTCTATCCGGCGGTGGGCGCACCCAGGCTCGACCCTCGTCGCTCGCTGCTCTCCGCGATGCTGCTTCTCGCGCTGCTCGCACTGACCGCGTGCAGCACCGCGCCCGCGCCTGCCAGCCTGCCCTCGCCTGCCCAGCGCGACGAGCTGCAGGACTTCTCGCTCGCCGGCCGCTTCTCTCTGCGCCAGGAAGGGCAAAGCTACACCGGCCGGCTCGATTGGCGACACGCCGACGACGGCGACGAGCTGCTCCTTTCGTCCCCGCTCGGACAAGGCATGGCCGAAATCGTCAGCAACGCTGCCGGCGCCCGCCTGACCAGCGCTGACGGAAGGACGCAAGGCGCAGCCAGTGCCGACGAACTGCTGCAGGCTGTCCTCGGTTACCCGCTGCCCCTGGACAAGCTGGCCGACTGGGTACGCGGGCGCAGCCCGCAGGGCGGGGTGATGGCCGTCGACGCCTGGGGCCGCCCTTCGCGCCTGCACTACGAAGACTGGCGAATCGCCTACGAGTACGACAGCGACGACCCGCAGGCGCTTCCTGGCCGTCTCCTCGTCGAGCGCGAGACGCTCCTCGAACTTCGCCTGCGCATCGACCAATGGCTGCCCCTGGCCAGGCCATCGACGCCATCGCCGCGATGACCGCCAGCCGCCAGATTTGGGATTGGCAAAGCGTCTATCCCGCGCCGGCCAAGCTCAACCTCTTCCTGCACGTCGTCGGTCAGCGAGCCGATGGCTACCATCTGCTGCAAACGCTGTTTCGTTTCCTCGACCACGGCGACCGCCTGCACTTCGCCCCGCGCGCCGACGGCGCCATACACCTGGCAACGCCGCTGCCGGGCGTGCCGCCGGAGAGCGACCTTACGCTTCGCGCCGCGCGCCTGCTGCAGGCGGCGAGCGCTTGCCGCCAGGGCGTCGACATCAGTATCGACAAGCGCCTGCCCATGGGCGGCGGCCTGGGCGGCGGCAGTTCGGATGCGGCCACCGTCCTGCTGGCGCTCAACCACCTCTGGAAACTCGATTTGCCTCGCCGGCAGCTGCAGGAAATCGGCCTGCAGCTGGGTGCCGACGTGCCCTTCTTCATTTTCGGGCGCAACGCGTTTGCCGAGGGCGTCGGCGAAGCATTGCAGGCCGTCGAACTGCCGGCGTGCGGCTACCTGGTCCTCGAGCCGCCACTGGCGGTGGCCACGGCAGCCATCTTTGGCGCCCCGGAGCTGAAACGCGATTCCTTGCCGATCCGCGCCGAGCAATGGCACCCGGGGTTCGGCGGCAATGACCTGCAGACCGTCGTGGCGGCCCGCTTCCCGGTCGTTGCCGAGCACCTCGCCTGCCTGTCGGCCTTCGCCCCGGCGCGCATGAGCGGCTCGGGCGCCTGCGTTTTCGCTGAATTCGAAAGCGCCGAACAGGCCCAGGCGGCACTGCGGAAAATTCCCGCAAAGCTCCGTGGCTGGGTGGCTGCAGGCCTCGACGAGCATCCCCTGCGCGCACTGGCGAGCGGGTAGGCGACACCAGGTCAGGAGAATTATTGCTTTCGCGCTTCTTTTCCTGAGCAATCCTGGGTATAATGCGCGCCTCGTTCGCCAGCCAGGCGATGCGAGCGACAGCTGGGGAGTCGCCAAGTTGGTCAAGGCACCGGATTTTGATTCCGGCATTCGAAGGTTCGAATCCTTCTTCCCCAGCCACTCCATTTCTGTCAAAGCGGGCAGGCTGCCTCACCTGCCCGTCTTGCTTTATACGGCGCCGCTCCTGCGGCGCCTCTGGAAAGCGCACCATGGCCTACGACAGCCTGATGGTTTTCACCGGCAACGCCAACCCCGCATTGGCTGCCGACGTTGTCAAGCGCCTCAACATATCGCTCGGCCGAGCACAGGTTGGTCGCTTTTCCGACGGTGAAATCAGCGTCGAGATTCAGGAGCACGTGCGCGGAATGGACGTGTTCATCCTGCAATCGACCTGCGCGCCGACCAACGAGAACCTGATGGAGCTGCTGGTGATGGTCGACGCGCTCAAGCGCGCCTCGGCGGCCCGCATCACCGCCGCCATCCCGTATTTCGGCTATGCCCGCCAGGATCGCCGCGTGCGCTCGGCGCGGGTGCCCATCGCCGCCAAGCTGGTCGCCGACCTGCTCGCCGCTGCCGGCGTACACCGCGTTTTGACCATGGACCTGCACACCGAGCAGATCCAGGGCTTTTTCAACATCCCGGTCGATAACATCTATTCGCTGCCGATCATGCTCGGCGACGTCTGGAAGAAGGACTTCGACCACCTGATGGTCGTCTCGCCCGATGTCGGCGGCGTGGTGCGCGCGCGCGCGCTGGCCAAGCGTCTCGAGTGCGACCTGGCGATCATCGACAAGCGGCGCCCGAAGGCCAACGTTTCGGAAGTGATGAACATCATCGGCGAAGTCCAGGGACGAACCTGCGTGATCATGGACGACCTGGTCGACACCGCCGGGACGCTGTGCAAAGCGGCGACCGCGCTCAAGGAGCACGGCGCCCGGCACGTCCTCGCCTACTGCGTCCACCCGGTCCTTTCCGGCCAGGCCGTGGCGCGGATCAACGCTTCCGATCTCGATGAACTGGTGGTCACCGACACCATTCCCCTGCGTGACGACGCAAAGAATTCACCGCGCATACGGCAGCTGTCGGTCGCCGAAGTGATGGCCGAGACGATTCGCCGCATCAGCAACGAGGATTCGGTTTCGTCCCTGTTCATCGAATAGGGCAGCGGACGCGGCGCAGCCAACGCCTTGCGAACGAAGCATCAGAAGCATCAGAAACATTTTCCAACCCCTCGCCTGGTCGCGGGCGGGGCTTTTGCAACAACCAGGAGCTGTCCATGAAGTTCGAAATTGAAGCGCGCAAGCGCACTTTGCAGGGGTCCGGAGCGAGCCGCCGCCTGCGCCGCGAAAACCGGGTCCCGGCCATCGTCTACGGTGGCACGGCCGGTCCGCAGATGATCGACATCGACCACAACGAAATCCTGCTCAACCTGCGCAAGGAAGGCTTTCGCTCGTCGGTTCTGACGCTCAAGCTCGATGGCCAGCGCCAGCAGGCCTTGCTGCGTGACGCCCAGGTGCACCCCTGGAAGCCGCTCGTTCTGCACTGCGACTTCCTGCGCGTCGATGCCACCCATGCCATCCATCAGCGCATTCCGCTGCACTTCCTGAACGGCGAAATCGCTCCGGGCGTCAAGCTTGAAGGCGGTGCCGTCGCCGCGGCGCTGAACGACATCGAAGTCAGCTGCCTGCCGCAGCACCTGCCGGCGTTCATCGAAGTCGACCTGAAGGAACTCGCGCTCGGCGACATGATCCACGTTTCCGAACTCGTCTTCCCGGACAAGGTCACTCCGGTGGTTTCCGGCGACGACCAGGTCGTCGTCTCGATCATCGCTCCGAAGGTCGTCGAGGAGGAGGAGGTCGAAGGCGAAGAAGTGGAAGGCGCCGAGGCAGCTGCCACGGACGAGAAGGACGAGAAGGACGACTAGGCCAGCAGCCCGGCGTCCAGCCAGACCCAGGCCGCCGTCCGGCACTCGCTGCCCACGGCGGTCTTTTCTTTGACCCATGCCATTGATGTCATGCCCCCACCCCGCCTGATTGTCGGCCTAGGCAACCCCGGCGGCCAATACGAGGATAACCGGCACAATGTCGGCTTCTGGTTCGTCGACCAGCTCGCTGCTCGCCTACAGGCACCGCTGACGGCGCAGGGGAAGTTCCTCGGCCGCGTCGCCCGCCGGGGAGAATTGTGGTTGCTGCAACCGATGACCTACATGAACCTCTCCGGCCAGGCGGTTGCTGCGCTGGCGCGCTTCTACAAGATCGCCGCCGACGAAACGCTGGTCGTCCACGACGACCTGGATCTCGAACCGGGCAGCATCCGCCTCAAGCAGGGCGGCGGCAACGGCGGGCACAATGGTCTGAAAGACATCCAGGCGCGACTGGCGACGGCGGATTTCTGGCGCCTGCGACTGGGCATCGGTCATCCCGGCGAGCGCGCCGAAGTCGTCAGCTACGTCCTCAAGGCACCCCGGCGCGAAGAGCAGGAGCTGATCGACCGCGCCCTCGACCGCTGTCTGCTCGCCTGGCCCGACCTCGCCGCCGGCGATTACGCGGCCGCGCAACGACAGCTGCACGTCAAGACCGTCTCACCATAGGAATCCGAGCATGAGCCTCAAATGCGGTATCGTCGGCCTGCCCAACGTCGGCAAATCGACCCTCTTCAACGCTCTGACCAAAGCGGGAATCGCCGCCGAGAACTACCCCTTCTGCACCATCGAGCCCAACGTCGGCATCGTCGAAGTGCCCGATCCACGCCTCGCGCAGCTGACCGCCATCGTCAAGCCGCAGCGGGTACAGCCGGCGATCGTCGAGTTTGTCGATATTGCCGGGCTGGTTGCCGGCGCCTCGAAAGGCGAAGGCCTGGGCAACCAGTTCCTGGCCAACATCCGCGAGACCGACGCCATCGTCAATGTCGTGCGCTGCTTCGACGACGAAAACGTCGTCCATGTTTCGGGCCGCGTCGACCCGCTCTCGGACATCGAAACGATCATGACCGAGCTGGCGCTCGCCGACCTCGCCGCCGTCGAACGCACCCTCAACCGCGACAGCAAGAAAGCGCGCTCGGGCGACAAGGAAGCGCAGCAGCTGGTCGCCGTTCTCGAACGCCTGCTGCCGCACCTCAACGAAGGCCACCCGGCGCGAACGCTGACGCTTTCCAGCGACGAAAAAGCGCTGCTCAAGCCGCTCTGCCTACTGACCATCAAACCGACGATGTACGTCGGCAATGTCCTCGAAGACGGATTCGAGAACAACCCCCATCTCGATAGCCTGCGCGCCCACGCGGTCAAAGAAGGCGCGCCGGTGGTCGCCCTCTGCGCCAAGATAGAAGCCGAGCTCGCCGATCTCGACGACGAAGACAAGCACGCTTTCCTCGCCGACCTCGGACTCGAAGAGCCCGGCCTCAACCGCCTGATCCGCGTTGGCTACCAGCTGCTCGGGCTGCAGACCTACTTCACCGCCGGCGTCAAGGAAGTCCGCGCCTGGACCATCCACGTCGGCGACACCGCCCCGCAGGCGGCCGGGGTCATCCACACCGACTTCGAGAGGGGCTTCATCCGCGCCCAGACCATCGCCCTCGCCGACTTCATCACCTACAAGGGTGAACAGGGCGCCAAGGAAGCCGGGAAGATGCGCGCCGAAGGCAAGGAATACGTCGTCAAGGACGGCGATGTGCTGAACTTCCTGTTCAACGTCTGACGCAAGGGACGAGGCCGCGCTGGAACTCGGCCACCTCCCTCCTCTTGCACATCGTGATGCGTACAGACCATGCGCATCACGAGCAGGGCGCCCGAAATGGACGCCGCCACCCTCCCGCAGGCGTTACTCATGGCCCTCAAGCAACGGCAGCGCGAAGAATGGCTGGCCGAGAACAGGGCAGCCATCGCTGCGCTGCATTCCTGATGAGACTTTCAGCGACCCTGACAGTCGCTTGAAACCATGCCGCCGCTGGCATCCCTATGGTCCCTACTGCGTGAAACCCTACCTTAGCCAAGGCAAGAGTGAGGACTTGGCCCTCCGTCATTTCGCTGGCCCTTGCCCCTGAAGCACACCTGGTATGACGACATCAATTGGTCGGCCCAAACCCTAATTAATTCGGTCAGTAGCGCAACCCCCCCCGTTTTGGGGGGTATCGGATACCGCCGCCGTGGTGATAGCATTGCTGTCGGAGGGGAGATGACGACGGACAGGCTCGACAGCGGTCTGTGTGCGCTGATCGATATCATCTACAGGCGGCAGACGCCGAATCGCGACCCACTAGCACTCATGCCCGAGTGGTTTGACGCGTTGCGCCGCCTGCTCCCCTTCTCGTCGGGTGTCTTCATGCCCATCGACCCGGTTGGCGGCGCGCTGTGCCAGGGCTATACGCATGACTGCGATCAGCACGACATGCGCGACTACCTCACGCATTACCAGATCCTGGATCCCTACCTTATCTGGCAACCGGCACTCAACAACCCGGACGCCGTGGTGCGCCTGTCGGACGTCACCGATATCGGCAGAACGGTACGCGGCGAGTTCGGCCAGTTCATGAACCGCATCCCCTATTTCCACGCGCTGGCCGTGATTCCACAGCTGAACGGCGTGCCGCTGGGCGCTTTTTCGGTGCACCGCCAGCGTCGGCAACGCGACTTCGACCCGCGCGAGATGGCGCTGTTTCAGTGGTTCGTGGGCCATGCCACGACGGCAATCGACTACCTCTCGCTACGGCGCCAACGCGATGATCAGCGGCCCGCGGCGGTACTGGTGATGAGCCGCGAAGGCAAGATCCAGGCGCTGAGCGCGGAAGCACAACGTATCGTCGAATCCCTGCCTGAGAAAGAGCCGCAGATTCTGCCCGGACGATGCGATGCTTCGCGCATCTGGCGCTGTGGCAGCGAGGTCTTCGTCGTCAGCACCCGGCGCGTCGACCCGGCCAGCCTCATTGGCCTGGGCCATGCCATTCGTGTGCCACATTCTGTCGCCATCGACCGACTCGCGCAGCGGCTGAGGGTATCCGAAGGCGAGCAGCGCCGAGAGTTTGCCGTGACCCTGGAGAAGCTCGACGTCAACGACGCCGTGCGCGGCGAGGTTTTCGGGCTCCATCTGTCGCCGCAGCAGAAGCGTGTGGCGATCCTCCTGCTCAAGCGTTACGAGCCGCGTCAGATCGCCGAAATCCTCGCCCTCTCGCCGCACACGGTGCGCGACTACGTGAAGGACATCTACCGCCGTGCCGGCGTAAACGGCTACGAAAAGCTGGTCAGCAGGCTGTCGAACGGCAACGGCGCCAGTCCCTCGCCAAGCGGCCCGACGACCTGACGGCTGCCGCTCGCTGGCGCGATGTCCGGCAAGGTGACTGGCGCGCCAGGTGGCCGGGTCTTGTTCTTGTATAAGCATCCCGTGCCTGCCCCGGAGCATGCGTTGACCGCGCTACGGTGTTCAACGATACTCTGGTGGGCGCCGCCGAGCGCCCGTTTTGTCATATCGTCACGTCCTGGTCCTGGCCGGGTCATGGGTGACAAGCCAAGAAGCCCTTGCTCCCCGGTCAATTTTCCGAGATGGGCCTTGGCGGATTTCATCTGCCGTTTGAGGAGTCGATGATGCTGCAAAGCGAACAAGTGGATTGCCTTGTAATAGGAAGTGGGTTTGGGGGATCCGTTGCGGCGTCAAGACTTTCCTCGGCGGGAAAAAAAGTCGTCCTCCTGGAAAGGGGAAAGGAGTGGAAGACAAGCGACGAACAGGACACCTTTTCGAGCTATCGTCATCCAGATGGTCGTTCGGCCTGGCTGAGCGACGAAACCGTCCTCTTTGAACCGCAGCCCATTCCCAGGTTCACCGGGCTGGTAGAAAGATGTGTCGAGGACGGAGTAACGGTATGGGTGGCCGCCGGAGTGGGTGGCGGGTCGCTGGTCTACAATACCGTCCTGCTACGCCCCTCCCAGGAAAACTTCGAGAAAGTCTTCGCCAGTGAGGTTTCATATTCCGATTTCGTGAAGTACTTCGACCGGGTCTATGCGGTCATGCAACCGGAACAGATACCCGATGAAGTATTGAACACGCACTACTATCTGTCCTCGCGGGTCTTCCTCGAGCAGGCAGCAAAGGCGGGGCTTCATACCGAAAAACTTTTCATCGCCTCGAGTTGGGATATTGCGAAACAGGAAATAAGCGGCGAAAAGAGGCCCTCCGCGATAGACGGGGAAATCTGGTACGGAATAAACAGCGGGATGAAGAAAAGTCTCGACAGGAATTATCTCGACATCGGCTTGAGAACCGGCAACCTGGAAATTCGCCCGCTGCACAACGTGACCGGAATTCGCGAAGATGATTCCGATGGCTTTGCTGTTCACTATCAGCGAATCGACAGCAGCGGCAAATCGCTCGAAGAAGGAACGATCACCACCCGACGTCTTTTTCTTGGCGCCGGGTCCATTGGCACTTCCAGGCTATTGATCAAAGCAAAGGGCAAGGGAACGCTGCCGAAACTGAACGATTTTGTCGGCAAATTCTGGGGCGACAATGGCGACACGTTTGCCACGAGAAACGTCGGCACGGAGACCAACCCTGGCCAGGGGGGACCGGCAAGCGTGGTCATCAAACACCACGACAACCCGATTTCACCGCAGACAATAATCGTCTACCCGCAATGGGATGCGCCAGAGGGCACGCTGACTTCGCTTGGAATGAGCATTCCGCAGGACCATGGCGAGTTCAGATACGATGATCGTGACGAATCCGTGAAGTTATTCTGGCCGATCGACTCACCAGGCGTAAGGAAGGTACTTGACGGCGTAAATCATACCTATTCGTTGATGGATGCCTGTATCGATATCGAGGCCGAGGCACCCGATTCGCAGGACTCCGGACAGACGAGCAACGGCCGCACACACCCGACGACGCAGGCCGTGAACGGGATCACCGCCCATCCACTCGGCGGAGTCGTGATGGGCAAGGCGTGCGACTACTACGGGCGAGTAATGGGCTATGACGGCCTGTATGTAATGGATGGCGCATTCATTCCCGGGTCAACCGCTGCAACAAATCCCGCCCTGACCATCGCAGCCTTTGCCGAGCGCTCGATCGAAAATATAATCGCCAACGACCTGTAGTCGTTCTGCACGTTTTCCAAGACACCCCGGAGCCAGCATGAAAAAGAGGACGAATTATTACCAGGGTCTCGCGGCCGACTATTCAAGACCCGGTCTCGTAGAGGAGCCGTTGAAAAGTGACTTGATCGCACTTGCCGTGAATATCAACAAGATGCAGGAAAAGTCGCTACCGGCAATCGACGAAGACTATACGATGGCCAGAATCGAACAGGAAAACAGGGAGTGGTGGCCGACTCATTGCGAGGCATTGAGACAGGGCAGAGGGGATATCCTCACCGGGGAATACCGGCAGGAGCTGGTCTATTTCTGCCAGGACGGACCGTTCTACGGCATTGAAGAACAGAAAGTCAGAGAACAGCACTGGTGGGCGTTAATCGCGCAACCGGGCGTGTGCATGGCCTGGCCGATCGTCATGTTTCATGGGGAATTCGTATGGTTCGAATGGAACTGCATCGACGATCAGACGAGTGAAACGCTTGCCAAAGGAAGCGTTTCCTGGGTCAGGCGAGGCCATCGAGGCGGCTGCTATTTCAAGGGTGAGCAGTTGACGTTCTATAGAGACGTCTTTTCATCTCCAGAATTGCTGCAACTGATCACCAGGAACTAACTTCCGACGGCCGGACTCCATAGAGTCCGGCCTGGCCGGCTGGACTTCCGATTCCGAGGGAGCCCGCTTCTGGCGAGCGGATAGTGGACCTTGTGCGCGACGCCTTGACCTCCGAAGAATTGCCCAAGCTGATCACGAAAAGGAAACGACCATGACCACGCCCTACCCGAACGCCGTTCTCGATGACAAGGATCTCCAGGAAAAACTCGCCGCAATCAACCCGAAGTACGGTCCCTGGGTGACCCGGGTGGCTGGCGAAGTGTGGGGCCTTCCGCTGCTCGACCAGAAGACCAAGGCCTTGATCGCCCTGACGACGGACGTCGTCAACCAGAGTCCGCTGGGCGGTTCTGGCAGCGCCTTCGCCGCGCACGTCCATATTGCCATGGCGCAGGGAGCCAGCCGCGAGGAGATCGAAGAGTTGTTCTTGTTCCTGACCGTTTATGCGGGTTTCAACAAGATGGTTGGCTGCTTTGCCGCCCTCAACGACTTGCTTGACGCCAAGTCCTAGCGCCAGCACGGCACCGGAAGGCCGCGACGCGACGGACGGCGACTAAGCCGCAGGGTGGCCTTCCTCCGTTGTAACCACGAGACGGGCGCCCGCCGACTGGCGGGCTGAAGCGCTGGGCGTGCCTGCAGGGAACCGGTGTTCGCCCCGTCAGTCGGTCTGCCCGCTGCCCGCGCGGCATTTGCAGAACAGGGAACCAGCGCGTACCATCGGTCGGCGTCGCACGCTGTCTGAGCCATTCCTGGAACGGGGCTGCCACGCGGCATACTCAGCCGTTCTCGTGCCGGCTGGCTGTTGACCGCCGTTCTCGTTGTCCATCGCCACCTGGTGTTCCGGGAAGCCCGAGCGGCCGTTTGACTGTGACATGACAGCTATCACGCCACGCCGCCATCCCGCTGCCACCTTCGGATCGCATCGCACCCGCAGCGACATCGCAGTGCCTGGCGTCAAGGGCAACTGCAAAGGGGCGCGCGTGGCTGCCAAGCGCGGCAGAATTTTTGTTTGCCATCCATGACTGAGTTCCAACCTACTCAAGGAATCGTGCCATGACCGAAACCTCCCCCCTCCCTCCCCTGCGCGGCATCGTTGGCGAAGCGACAAAAGGCAGGATCGGCGTCCTCGTCGAAGAACACTTCGACATGACCGAGTACCGCCTTTTCAACGACCTGTTCCCCAGGCACGGCTACCAGGTCGTCTATCTCTCGCACCTGTGGGGCAACGCCAACCTGACCTTCGGTTCCAATCCCGACAACGGTTGGGTCGAAGAGCACGTGCTGGTGGAGACCGAAATCAATTCGGTCAAGGCGGACGAGTTCAAGGGCATCATCATCATCGGTGCTTACGCCAGCGACCGCCTGCGCTATCAGGTCACGCCGCGCAAGGGCGAACCGAATCAGGCGCCGGCGGTCGTTTTCCTGCGCCAGGCGATGGCCGCGCCGAAGGTCAAGCTCGGCACCATCTGCCACAGCCTGTGGCTGCTCTGCGCCGACCGCGCGCTGCTCCAGAACCGCCGCGTCACCTGCGCCCACAACATCATCTGTGACGTCGAAAACGCCGGCGCGGAAGTCATCTATGGCCCCGAGGGAACCGTCGATCTCGTCGTCGATGGCAACCTGATCACCGGCAAGCATCCGGGGATCACCGAACAGTTCATCAGCCGCTTTCTGAGCGAAATCGAGAAAGCGGATTGACCCGCTTCCTGTCGCACCCGCTCGCCGTCGTTCTCGTCGCGAGCGACCGCGGCCGCGCCGGGCGCAGGGCGGCCGACGGCGCAGGTCCGGCCCACGAAAGCGATCGATGCCGCCGCCCGTCTCGCTCGTAGAAAGCTACGACCGGTACTTCGCCAGCCGGCTCTACGAGCAGCGCTATCCGCAAGCCAACCCGTCGACGCTGGCCATTGTGCTTGACCAGCTCGGTGCGCAGGGCGGAAGCGTTCTCGACATCGGCTGCGGCAGCGGCCGCTATGCCGAAGCACTGCTCGAACGCACGCCGCTGTCGGTCGTCGCCTGCGACGTCAGCCGGGAAGCCATCGACGAGCTGTCTTCTCGATACGCCGGGCACGTGGCGAGCGGACGCTTGCGCCCGCTGCTCGGCGACCTGTCGGTGGTGGCGAAGAGCATCGATCCGGACGAGAGGTTCGACCTGGCGATCATGCTTTTCGGCGTGCTCGCTCACATCTATTCGCGCGCACTGCGCCGCCAGACCCTGGCCGCCATCCGGGTGCTGCTCCGGCCAGGCGGGCGGATCGTGGTCAGCGTGCCGAACGCCGGGCGGCGTTTTCCCCGCCAACAGGTGGCGTCGCGGAAACTGGTCGAAGCGGGACACCTCGAGCTGGGCGACGTTCTCTACGAACGGACTTCCGATGACGGGGTGGTCGAGATGTACTACCACCTGTACGGCCTCGATGAATTCGTGCAGGAGCTCGAGGAACAGGGATTTCGCATCCTTCACGTCGGCGCCGAAAGCGTTCTTCCGGAAAGTGGCGTCGTGCGCTCGAAGGTGCTGCACAAGCTCGACCGCCTGCTGACCAGGCTCCTGCCGCTGCGCTACGCCTACGGCTTTCTCGCCGTCGCCGAAGCAAGCGGCGACGGCGATGAGAGCACCCGGATGGCGCAGCCACCCGCACCCGGCCAACGGCAGTAAAGCCGCGGTGATGGCCCGCCGTCTGCTGCTTCTTGCCGTCTGGCTGTTTCCCTTGCTGGCCCTCGCCTGCGGACGCACCGCACTGGCAGCGCCACCAACGCCGGCCGACCGGCTCGATCTGATCGAGAAGCGCGGCGCCCTGATTGCCGGCGTCAAATCGGACTACCCGCCGTTCGGCATGCGCGACGGCAACGGCCGCCTGATCGGCTTCGAGGCCGACCTCGCCGGCGAACTCGCGCGTCGTCTCGGCGTGCGCCTGCAACTGGTTGCCGTGACATCGACCAACCGCCTGCAGAAGCTCGAGGAAGGCGCCATCGACGTGGTCATCGCCACGCTCGGCGACACCCCACAACGCCGCGAGATCGCCACCCTGGTCGAGCCCAGCTACTACGCCAGCGGTGCGACCGTCGTCGCGCCGCCCAATAGCCACCTGTCGACCTGGGCCGACCTGCGCGGCAGAAAGGTCTGCGCCACGCAGGGCGCTTACTTCAATCGACCGATGGCGCAGCGCTTTCTGCTCGAACTGCAGGTCTTCAACGGAACGCGCGACACCCGCCTGGCGCTGCGCGACGGGCGCTGCGACGCCTGGCTTTACGACGACACCGGCATCGTCGGCCTGCTCGCCGACAGCGACCTGGCAAACTACGAGACGCCGCTGCCGTCGATGATGGTCTCGCCGTGGGCGATTGCGCTGGCCGCCAGCGAGCGCGGCTCCCGACTCGAGCAGGTCATCTCGGATACCATCGCCGACTGGCACCGCAGCGGCTGGCTGATTGCCGCCGAGCAGCGCTGGGCGATCAAACCCAGCCGCTTCCTGGTCGACATGCGCGAACTGTGGACACGGCTACAGCCGGACGGTCGCCCGCTCTGCACCCGCCAGAGCAAGGCCGACGGCGACCAATGGCCGGCGGAATGCCGCAACAGGTTCCTGCTCAGCTCGGCCGACGTCGACGGCATCCAGCGCTTCGGCCTGTTGCTCAAGGAACGGGCGGGCTTCGACGTGAGCATCATCCACGACGCCTACGACCGCAGCCTCTTCCTGCATGGCCTGTGGGTGACGCTGCAGCTGATGGTGGCGTGCATTGCCGGCAGCCTCGCCGTCGGTTGCCTCGGCGCCCTGGCGGCGGAAGCCGGCCTGCCCTGGCTGCGCGGCCTGGTCCGTTCGTTCGCCGCGCTCGCCCGCATGACACCGCCGCTGCTGTTGATCTACCTGGTCTCCTTCGGCGTCGGCCACGTCATCGTCAGTCGCTTCGGCTGGACCTTCGACGGCGCGGCGATCGCCATCGTCTGCCTGTCGACGTACACCGGCTGCGCCATCGTCTCGGCGCTGCTCGACGCGACGGCAGTCCTCAGGCAACAGCAGGCCGGCTTCGCGCTGCGCTGGCGGACGCTGGCGCAGTCCCTGCGCCTGGCCTACGCGCCGGTCGTCGCCTCGCTGATCAACGTCGTCAAGGCAACCGGCATGGCCAGCGTCATCGCGGTCCCGGAACTGGTTTCGGCAGCGACGGCGATCGTCGCCGAACGCGGCAACGCGGCGGTGATGATGAACGTCTTGATGATCACCTATTTCCTGCTCGTGCTGGCCGTCGTCCAGTTCTTCAACCTCCTCGAACGAAGGATTCTGCGCCGTGGCGAGCACTGAGATCGTCGACCTGCTGTGGACGTGGACGCCCTTCCTGGCCGGCGGCTTCGCGTGGAACATCCTCATTTCACTGGTCGCCATGCTCATCGGCACGCTGTTCGGCGCCGTTCTTGCCCGCCTGCGCCTTTCCGGGCCAGGGCCGCTGGCGCACGCCAGCCTGCTGCTCACCGAACTGACGCGCAACATCCCGACCTTCGTATTTCTGTTCTATCTCGCCTTCCTGATTCCGGCAGAGTTCGCCATGGCCGGCGACCTGTATGCCTTTCCGGTCTGGCTCAAGGCGTCGCTGGCGCTCTCGGTGGCCGTCATCGGCTTCGTCTCCGACAATCTCTTCGTCGCCCTGCAGCACCGGCAAAACCGGAACCACGCGGCGGCGCTGCTCTTCATTCCCAGCTGGACGACCTATCTGCTGATCATCGTCATGGCCTCGAGCACGGCTTCGGTGATCGGCGTCGGGGAAATCGTCTCGCGCTGCAATGTGGTCATCGCCGCGGTCGGCGGCGATGAAACGATGCTCTGGGTGTACACTTACGCGATCGCCTACTTCCTGCTCTTCTGCCTGCCGCTGAACTGGGCAATGGGCTACGCGCGAAAGCGCCTGCTGGCACGCATCGAGGCGGCAGCGTCTTGAATCGCCAGCGACTTCTGGGGAACACATTGAAACGGATTGCTGCCACTCTTCGCGCTGCCACTGTTCGCCTGCCAGCCCTTGCCGGGGCAGCGCTGCTGGCATTCGCCGTGCAGGGCCCGGCCCACGCCGAGCCGGTCCTCGAACGCATCCGGAACAGCGGCGTCCTCAACGCCGGCACCCGCGCCGACGCCGTTCCCTTTGGCTACCGGGTCAAGGCGGCCGGTGAAAACAAGGAGCGCCTGGTCGGCTTCTCGGTCGACCTGATCGACGAAATCCGCAAGAAACTGAGCAAGAAATTGGGTCGCGAAATCGAAACCCGGTTGCGCACGACCACCGCCAGCGACCGCATGGAGCTGGTCGCCAGCCAAGCCATCGACATCGAGTGCGGAATCACCACCCCCACCTGGGAACGCCAGAAAACCGTCGATTTCTCGATTCCCTTCTTCGGCAACGGCACGCGCATCATGGTCCTGCGCACAAGTGGCCAGGGCCTGGGCAGTCTGCATGGCCGACGCATCGGCGTCGCCGCCGGAACGACGACCGAAGGAATTCTCAAGCAGCACGTGCCGGATGCGCTGATTGTCGAGGTGCCGGACATGGCCACCGGCTTCGAGATGTTCGCCCGCGGCGAACTCGACGGCCTGGCCAACATCGGCATCGTGCTGCGCGCGATGGTCGAGAAGAGCCCGCTGAAGAGCAAGGTCACCCTGCTGCCACGCACCGAAGAGCTGTCCTACGAAGCGATGGCCTGCAGCCTGCCGCAGAACGACTCCGAGTGGCGCGCCTTCGTCAACGAGGTCTTTGCCGACCTCCTGGAGGGCGTCGACCAGTACCGTGGCGGCTATTTCGAGATCTACGACAAATGGTTCGGACCACGCGGCGTCGTCTATTTCCCGCTCGATTACGTCGTCGCCCAACGCCTGTCCGCGTCGATCATCTGGCTGAAGTAGGCCCTTCGCCATGACCCTGCGCCGCCGCCTTTTCCTCCTCGTCACGACGATCCTCGTCATCGGCCTGCCCAGTACCGCCGGGGTGTTCGCCTATGTCTCGTGGCAGTCCGTCCTGCAACGGACCGAGAGCGAGGGAACGCTGATCGCCCAGACCCTCGCCCAGTCAGTCACCTTCATCCAGCAGGTGCCGGCGGTGATCAACCAGATCGTCGACAAGGAGGTGCGCACGCAGGCCGACATGGTGGCCCAGCTGACGCAGCTTGCCCGCCGGAAAAATGCGTCCGCCGAGGATATCAACCGCACCCTGCGGACGATCGCGGCGAATAATGGCATTCCGGAAATCTGGGTCAGCGACGCCCGCGGCAACCCCCTCTTCTGGTCGCTCGACGACATCGATGCGCGCATCGCCGTCGACTCCGGGCTGACCCTGCTACCAGTGTTCAAGCCGCTCCTGCAGGGGCAGCAATTCAGCGTATCGAGCGATCTGCAGATCCGCGACCTCGACCATCGGGAACTCTACTATGGCGCCGTTGCGACGCCGGATCGCCAGGGAATGGCGCTGATCGCCCGCCTGCCGAGTCGCGCCAACCGGATCATCCACAGCGTCGGCCTCAAGCGCATGGTGGAGACCGTCCTCTCGGCGGCACAGATCGACACGATCTGGATTTTCGATAGCCAGCTCGAGCCTCTGGCCGCCACCTCGGACCCGCGCACGAACACGACGACCAGGTTGAGCGAAGCGGAACGCAGCTTCGTCGAAGCGGTCATCAGCACCAGCGCGCCGGCTTCGTACCTCGAAAACAGCGGCTTCCACAATGCGCTCTTCCAGCAGGCCTTCCTGTACGTTGCGGCGCCGATCTTCGGAGCCGACGGCTTGCCGAACGGCGCGGCGTTGATGCGCCTGCCGGTCAACATGGCGGCGGAAATGAATTCGCTGCTGCGCGTCGGTGGCGGCGTGACCATCGCCCTGCTGCTGCTCGGCATGACCCTGGCTCTGCCCTTCCTCAACCGCATCGTCCGGCCGCTGTCGCAGCTGACCCTGCAGACCCATCGCCTGGTGGAGCACAATTTCGATCCCGACCAGGAAATGCACGCCGAACTGCTCAAGGTGTCGGAAAACCGCAAGGACGAGGTCGGCTATCTGGGCAATGCCCTGTACTCGATGGTCACCACGCTGAAAACCTACATCGCCGACCTCAAGGCGACGACCGCCGCCAAGGAACGCATCGAAGGCGAGATGTCGGCGGCGCGCGACATCCAGATGGGAATGCTGCCGCGCGTCTTCGGCTCGCCGCCGGACGCCCGCTTCGACCTGCATGCGCTTCTCGTACCGGCGAAAGCGGTCGGCGGCGACCTCTTCGACTTCTTTCCGCTCGACGAGCGGCGCCTGTTCTTCCTGATTGGCGACGTCTCCGACAAAGGCGTGCCGGCGGCACTGTTCATGGCCGTCACCAAGACGCTGTTCACGGTCGAGGCCAAGCGCGATTCGAGCTCGGTTGCCGGAATCATGGAGCGCGTCAATCGAACGCTCTGCGAGAACAATCCGGAAGGCATGTTCGTCACCGTCTTTGCCGGCATCCTCGATCTGGACAGCGGTGAAATCACGTGCAGCGACGGCGGCCACGAGTTGCCTTTCGTCCTGCGACGCAATGGCCGCTCAGACATGCTCGCCAAGAAGAAGGGCGGGCTGGTGCTCGGCTTCGTCGCCGATTCGGTCTACCGCGACGACGTCATCCGCCTGCAGCCGGGCGAGGCCCTGGTGGTCTATACCGACGGGGTCACCGAGGCGATGAACAGCGAACACGAGCTGTTCAAGGAAGAACGCCTGGGCACGACGCTGGACGCGATATCCGACGCCTGCACGGCGCGCACGATCATCGCCAAGGTGATCGATGCCGTGCGCACTTTCGTCGGCGGCCACCCGCAGAGCGATGACATCACCCTGCTCGCGCTGCGCTGGCAGGGTGCGGCCGGTAACGAGCCTGCCGCGGTGGCGGAGGAGACGCTGCCTGCCGGCGCCGGCGACGGCACCAGGGCAAGCGTTCTCGGCGGCAACGCGTGACGAAGCGGGCGGCTCAACACACACCGCACACGCCGCGCTCGCTACGCGCTCGTCGCCACCTCGGGAAGATCGATGATCCGCGGCGGATGCCCTACCTGCTCGAGAAATTTCAGCAGGTCGCTGGTGGCGATGGTCGTCGTGCGGTCGTTTCTGAGCGGGTGACAATTGAGCAGGCCGCAGGCCAGCACACGCTGCTCGATTACCACGCAGACCTGGCCGTGCACGTCGTTGATGGCTGCGAAGGGCGACACGGCGCCGGGAACGACGCCGAGCAGGCGAGCCAGCGCCTGCTCTCCGGCAAACGAGAAGCGCGGCGCCTGCAACAGGCTCGCCGCGCTGCGCAGGTCGACGCGCGTCTGCTCCAAGGCCACCAGCAGCCAGTAGCCACCCTTCTTGTCCTTCAGAAACAGGCTCTTGGCGTGACCTCCCGGCAGATCGCCACGCAGGCGCTTGCTGTCGTCTATCGTTCGCAGCGGCGGATGCTCGACGCTGCGGGTCACAATGCCCAGGTCATCGAGCATGGTGATCAGGTTCTGGCTATCGTCAGGCGGCATGCAGGTCCTCGAGTATGCGCTTCGTGGCCACCGGCAGGCAGATCGGCCGCCCGGCCAGCGAATCGGGAAAATCATGATTTATAGATGCAAGCGAGTGCGGCCGGCAATCGACAATTAGCAGTTGACCGCCCATCGGGGTCGCGGCTAAGGTAGCTGCGGCATTCAGACTGAACAACAAATTCTACAATCGCGAGGAGCAGTCATGAAGACGCAAGCATATTCCTATTCGGACACCATTGCCGGTTACGTCACCCAAGTCGATCGCGCCGCGCGCAGTTTCGATCTCCAGACCAGCAATGGAGGCGAGTTCCGCGCCTACCTCACGCCGAACACCTACGCGCGCATTGCCGAGAACCTCGAGGACTCGTACCAGGATTGCACCGGGCGCATGGCTGAAATGCTGCAACCGGGGCAGCAGGTCTTTGCCTACTGCGTCTTCTATCCGCAAGCCGGAGAGTTGCGCGCCGAGGTGAAATCGATGGTCTTCCCGGGCGAAGGCGCCGGGGTGTACCGGCACGAGGAGCCGGACTGGTGGATCAGGCAGATCCGCTCGATCGCCAATAGCTACCTGCGCTGGCAGTTCAACTACCCCAGCCAGTCGATCGATTACCGCAACTATCGCACCATCCTGCATCTGGCCGGCGGCAAGAAAGGCGACTACCTGCAGGAGACGGACACCATTTCGCGGATGGTCTACGGCATGGCCTCGGCGTATATGCTGACCGGCGAAGAGAGCTTCCTCGAGGCCGCCGAAAAAGGCACCGAGTATCTGCGTGGCCATATGCGCTTTCGCGACGCCGAAGAGGACCTCATCTACTGGTATCACGGCGTCCAGGTTTCCGGCGACCGCGAGCACAAGCTGCTGACTTCGGAATTCGGCGACGACTACGATTCGCTGCCCATGTACGAGCAGATCTACGCGCTCGCCGGACCCACCCAAACCTATCGTCTCACTGGCGATCCGCGCATCCTCTACGACATCGAGAAGACGATCGAACTCTTCGACAAGTTCTACAAGGACGACGAAAAAGGTGGCTATTTCTCGCATATCGATCCGATCAGCCTCGACCCCCGCTCGCCCCTGCTCGACAAGGGCAACAACCGCGCGCGCAAGAACTGGAACTCGGTCGGCGACCACGCGCCCGCCTACCTGATCAACCTGTGGCTGGCCACCGGCGAGGAAAAGCACCTCGACTTCCTGGTAGACACCGCCGACACCATCGTCAAGCACTTCCCCGACTACGCGCATTCGCCGTTTGTCCAGGAGCGTTTCCACGAGGACTGGAGCCACGACAGCACCTGGAACTGGCAGCAGGACCGCGCAGTGGTTGGCCATAATCTGAAGATTGCCTGGAATCTGATGCGCATCCACAGCATTCGTCCGAATGACGATTACGTGCAACTGGCCGAGAAGATCGCCCAACTGATGCCCGACGTCGGTTCCGACCGACTGCGCGGCGGCTGGTACGATGTCGTTGAGCGCACGCTGGCGCCCGGCGAGGAAGCGCACCGCTTCGTCTGGCATGATCGCAAGGCCTGGTGGCAGCAGGAGCAGGCGATTCTCGCCTACCTCATTCTGCAGGGTTGCCTGGGCGACAAGGACTACGAGAAGCACGGCCGCGAAGCGGCCGCTTTCTACAACGCCTTCTTCCTCGATCACGACGACGGCGGCGTTTACTTCAACGTCCTGGCCAACGGCCTGCCCTATCTGCTCGGCAACGAACGACTCAAGGGCAGCCACTCGATGAGCGCCTATCACTCGACCGAGTTATGCTATCTGTCAGCAACCTATATCAACCTGCTGATCAAGAAAGAGCCGATGTGCCTGTACTTCAAGCCGCGGCCCGATGGTTTCCCCGGCCGCGTCCTGCGCGTGGCTCCGGACATCCTGCCCAAGGGCAGCGTCCGCCTGACGGCGGTCGAGGTCGACGGTCGCCCGTACGCGGCATTCGACGCCGACGCACTGTCGGTGCAATTGCCGGACTCGCGCCAGGATGTCCGCGTCAAGGTGACTCTGACCCCCGTCAAGTAGCCCCGCACTAAATTCAACGAAGGATTCCGGCCTATGTCAATCGAGCTTGAAGCATTCCCCCGCGACGGGATGACCGTCGTCGTCGTCAAGGGCGAGATAGACGGCAGCTCTGCGCCCAAGTTGCAGGAGAAGATCCTGCCCCTGCTGCAGAACGATAGCGCGCTGGTCCTCGATCTCGGCGCGGTCAGCTACATGTCCAGCGCCGGTCTGCGCATGCTGCTCCTGCTCTACCGCCACGCGGCATCGCACAATGGCCGGGTGGCCATCGCCGGGCTCGCCGAATCGATCAGGGACACCATGGAGATCACCGGCTTCCTGAAGTTCTTCACCGTCGCCAACAGTGTCGATGAGGCACTGCAGACGCTCAAGAAGGGGTGAGATGGATACGCGTATCGATTTCTACCCGACACACCAGCACGGCGCTTACAAACTGCGTCCCGGGCGGGCGTATCCCTTCGGTACGACGCTGGTGCCGGGCGGCGTCAATTTTTCGATCAGCTCCGGCCACGCCACCGCGTGCACCCTGGTGCTCTTCGAGAAAGGCGCGCCGGAGCCATTCGTGGAGATCCCCTTCCCGGAGGCCTTTCGCGTCGGCAACGTCTGGTGCATGGTCGTCTTCGACCTCGAGTGCGAGCGCATCGAGTACGGCTACCGCATGGACGGCCCCTGGGACCCGGGCGCCGGACACCGCTTCGACCGCTCGAAGGTTCTCCTCGACCCCTACGCCAAGGCGATCGGCGGGCGGACGCACTGGGGCCAGCCACCCGACTGGAACGACCTATACCCGCAGCGTGCGCGACTGATCTTCGAGGATTTCGACTGGGAAGACGATCGTCCTCTGGAGACGCCGCTCGCCGACCTGGTGATCTACGAACTGCACACGCGCAGTTTCACCGCTCATCCGTCGGCCGACGTCAAGCACCCCGGCACCTATGCCGGCATCGCGGCGCGCATCCCCTACCTCAAGGAGCTGGGAGTGAACTGCGTCGAGCTGATGCCGATCTTCGAGTTCGACGAGTTCGAGAACAGCCGCGCCAACCCGGAAACCGGCGAGATGATGCTCAACTACTGGGGCTACAGCACGGTTGGCTTCTTCGCGCCCAAGGCTGGCTTCGCCGCCACCGGACCCTTCGGCATGGAGGTGGACGAGTTCAAGAACCTGGTCAAGGAGTTGCATCGCAACGGTATCGAAGTGATGCTCGACGTGGTTTTCAACCACACCGCCGAAGGCAACGAGAACGGTCCGACGCTGTCGTTCCGGGGAATCGACAACCAGACCTTCTACATGCTCACTCCGGAAGGCTATTACTACAACTTCAGCGGCTGCGGCAACACGCTGAACTGCAACAGCCCGGTCGTCCGCAACATGGTTCTCGACTGCCTGCGCTACTGGGCGGCCGAATACCACATCGACGGTTTCCGCTTCGACCTGGCCTCGATCCTTGGCCGTGCGCCGAGCGGCGCCCCCTTGCCCAACCCGCCCTTGCTGGAAAGCCTGGCCTTCGACCCGGTGCTCGCCAAGTGCAAGCTGATCGCCGAAGCCTGGGATGCCGGCGGCCTGTATCAGGTCGGCTCATTCCCGGCCTACGGACGCTGGGCCGAGTGGAACGGCAAGTACCGCGACGACATTCGCCGTTTCCTGAAAGGAGACGAAGGCATGGTGCCGGTGATGGCCGAGCGCATCCAGGGCTCGCCCGATCTCTACGGCTGGAACGAACGCGGTCCGACCGCGTCGATCAACTTCATCACCTGCCACGACGGCTTCACGCTGCACGATCTGTTCACCTACAACGACAAGCACAACGACGACAACGGCGAACATAATCGCGACGGCGGCAACGACAACCATAGCTGGAATTGTGGCGCCGAAGGCGAAACCGACGATGCGCAGGTCAATGCCCTGCGCCAGCGCATGATCAGGAATGCCCTGGCCATCCTGCTCATGAGCCACGGCGTACCCATGCTCCTGATGGGCGATGAACTGGGCCGCACGCAGCGTGGCAACAACAATACCTATTGCCATGACAACGAGCTGAACTGGCTCGACTGGACGCTGCGCGAACGCAACAGCGACCTGTTCGACTTCACGCGCAAGATGATCGCCCTGCGCAAGGCACACCCGCTGCTGCGTACCGGCGAGTTTTTCGGAACCAGCCGCTCGCCGGCCGACATCATCTGGCACGGTACGCAAGCGTGGAAAGCCGACTGGTCGGAAGACTCGCGCGCCCTGGCTTTCCTGCTCCGCGAACGTCAGGCCGGTCAAGGCGGGAATTCCACGCCGGTCCTGTACATGGCGATCAACAGCTTCTGGGACGCCCTGCCCTTCGAACTACCCGAACTGCCCGGTCGCTATCACTGGCACCTGTTTGCCAATACCAGCCTGGCGGCCCCCGACGACATTCGGGAACCCGGCGAGGAAATACCGCTGCAGGAGAATCTGCAGAGCTTCCTGGTTGGCGGCCGCGCCGTGGCCATACTCATCGGGCGCCCGCGCCTGCCAGCCTGACCAATAGACCAATAGACCAATCCGTGGAGACAGCAAACATGACATTCAGCACCCGTGTGGAAATGAAGGGCCGCGAGGCATGGATCAACCTCGAAGGCGAACTTGACGCCGCCGTGGCCGGCGAGTTCCGCCAGGCCATCGAGCAGGTCGCAGAGCAAAAACCCGAGAAGCTCGTCCTCTTCGTCAGCAAGCTGCAGTTCATGGCCAGCGCCGGCCTGCGGGTACTCGTATTCGCCAAGCAGCAGATGGGACGGGACGTCAGCATTTACGTCGTTGGCGCCGGCGGTCCGGTCCTCAACACCCTGCAGATGAGCGGCTTCGACCAGTCTGTGTACGTCCAGGAAAGCTACCCCTGAGCCCGGCGGACGTACGCTCCTGATCGCTCATGACACGGTACAGCATCCCAGCCAACCTGGCGGCGCTGTCGACCATCCGCCAACTGCTCACGCAGGCTTGCCGGGAGGCCGGCCTGGACGACGCAGCCAGCTATCGCCTGATTCTGGCGGTTGACGAGATTGCCACCAACATCATTACCCACGGCTACCAGGAGCAGGGAACGACGGGCGACATTGCCATCGCCATCGACGCCAGCAAGCAGCGGCTGAGCGTGCTTCTCGAGGATACGGGAGTGGCCTACGATCCGCGTGCGCAGGGCATGCCGACTGCCGAAGACCTCGGCAGACCCCTGTCCGACCGGGAAATCGGCGGGCTGGGCGTCTTCCTGGCCCTGCAGGGCGTCGATCGCTTCGACTATCAGCGCCACGGCGAGGTCAACCGCAACACCCTGGAAGTGGACCTGCCGCAAGGCAAAGGCTGACCGGGCAAGAAAGCGCACCTGCCTGGCAAGGTCGCGCCGGCCCGAAGCAAGCGCGAACGTTGACCAATGTCGGGCGCCTTACTGCAAGCGCCCGCTCAGCCGCAGAAGCCAGTCCCGGATCGCGACTTCCCCTGGCTGTTCGCTGCTCTCCAGTGTCGGAAAGCGGCAGAAAACATCCTGGATGATCCCGTTCAGCTGCCAACCCGCTTCACGCGCTAGCATGGCCACTTCGCCCAGCGCGTCCGGCTGGTCACCGATGTCGAGGCACACCGACTTGAGCTGATCAGGGTGCAGACCGGCGTCGGCCAGTGAACGCTCCAACGCCACGACGCGATCAGTCAGAAAAGCGCCAACCGTCGGCGCGCCTGCAGCGTAGTTCACCAACTCTGAACGGGCCTGGCTCCATTCGCCGAAGTCCTCATCAAGGCGCTTGAGCCGCTCGGCGTTGCGGCGGTCCTGCTCGACATCGCTCGCGTCGACGGCGCCTTGCTCGAGCAGTCGCAATATCGCTTTCGACATCCGCGCATCGAACTTGACGTGGTTCAGCCGCAGGATCAGCGACAGGCGTCTCTCGGGTGCCCGGATGTCCTTGTCCAGAACACCAGCGACGACCTCCGCGAGCAGCAGTATGCGGCCCATCACGCTGATCTCGGCCCCCTTGAGTCCGCGCGGATAGCCGCTCCCGTCGTGCCGTTCATGGTGCTCGAGAATGGCTCTGCCGACTGCCTGCGGGTATTCCGGTTGCTGCTTGACGATCATCGCGGAAGTGAGCGGGTGCGCATGCAGCTGTCGCCGTTCGGCGGCATCGAACCTGTGTTCCGCCTGGAGCATCTCCGGGTCGATATGCAACATGCCGGCATCCTGGAGCAGGGCCGCCGCCGCCAGCGCCCGCAACTCGGCCACCTTGAACTCCTGGCGTATGCCCAAGTGAAGTGCAATCAGCGCCACCTGCAGGCTGTGGCCGAAGATGGCGCCGCGACGATCACGGGCGACGGTCAACCTGAAGGCGATCGGCTTCGGAAGGGCAATGCTGCCGATGGCCCCGAGCAAGGTGACGCGATCACTGAGTTGGGCAGCGAGCTGCCCGTAGAAAGGGCGCTCGTCGATGAGCTTCTCGGCCAGATCGCGTAACTCGTCCAGCGTGACCGCCTGCTCCGCCGTGAGGCTTTCGTCGATGGGCACCTGCAAGCGGTGATTGAGCAGGCGCTCGAACAGCCGGCTATCAACGCGCACGCCGCGCTCGACCACCTTGATTCCGTTGCTGGAAAGGATCGGCTGGTGGGCGACCACGTTTTGCGTGTCGCCAAGCTCGGTGGCCGCCTTGAGGTAGTGTTCGTCGTTGGTTTCTTCGGCCATCAGCGCGTATTTTTCCTTCACCGCTTTCGGAGAGTGAAAACAATCGTTTCCTTCGGGGAACCCCTGCGCAGATCTTCGACGATCGGTGGCGCTGGATGGCCAGTTCCTTGAAATCCGCAGCCCACTCCTGGTTCGGTCGCTCGACTTTCCACTGGCCTGGAAAGACCTTAATTCTACATCAGCATTGGCCAGCGACATCTCGGGGCGCCCGAGCCGAGTGATCAACGAAAGTGTCGATTTCTTTGCCATCAAGTCGCATGAACCCGCGCGGCAGCTGCTTCGCCGCGTGCCGGGGCACAGCAAGCTCAATGAAGATCAGGCCTTGGCAGGCGCGCCGGAACAAGTCGAGGTCGGCCGGCGTAAGACGTGCACCGCCCGGCCGTAATCATCGGCACCAACCGGGTCCTCGCCGACAGGGGGTGTCGGCGAATGACGCTTCGCCCGGCGCACGTCTGCTGGACCATGCCGGGCATTCGCAACGCCAGCAGGCAGCGTTTCGTGCCCCATCCACTGCCCACCGAAACGGGTGTAAATGGATGTAGTATTGGGCTTCATGATCCGCTCCGACACCGTCCAGATCACTCCAGAAATCCTGAGCCTCATCGCGGAAATCGATGAGTTCAAGGGTGCGTGGCGCGCGCTCGGCAGCTTGGCGCCGGATCGGCTCTCGGCATTGCGGCGGGTGGCGACCATCGAAAGCATCGGCTCATCGACGCGCATCGAGGGCAGCCAGCTTTCGGACCGCGAGGTCGAACGTTTGCTCTCCCGGCTGCAGATCAAGCCGTTCACCACGCGCGATGAGCAGGAGGTCGCCGGCTACGCCGATGTGATGGAGCGAGTGCTCTCGTCCGGGCCGGACATTGCCCTGACCGAGAACCACATCCAGCAGTTGCACCGCGACTTGCTGACGCACAGCGAGAAAGACGCGTGGCACCGTGGAAGCTACAAGACCTCCTCCAACAGCGTGGCGGCGTTCGACGACGATGGCAGGCAACTCGGCGTCGTATTCGAAACGGCGACGCCCTTCGACACCCCTCGCCTGATGAGCGAACTGGTGACCTGGTTCAATTGCGAGCGCGCGGTCTCCGGAACACGCCGGCTACACCCCTTGTTGCTCATCGGCGTGTGGGGCGTGGTGTTCCTGGAGATCCATCCGTTCCAGGACGGCAACGGCCGCCTGAGCCGTGTGCTGACCACCCTGTTGTTGCTGCAGGCTGGCTATGCCTACGTCCCTTACAGCTCACTCGAAAGTGTCATCGAGCGAAGCAAGGAAGCCTATTACCTCGCCTTGCGCCAGACGCAGGGGACCATTCGCAGCGAGACGCCCGACTGGCAGCCGTGGCTCGACTTCTTCCTGCGCGCCGTGGCCGAACAGATGCGGCGGCTCGGCCGCAAGATCGAACGCGAGAAGCTGGTGCTCGCCACCCTGCCCGAGCTGTCGCTGCAAATCGCCGAGTTCGCACGCGAGCATGGCCGCATCACCATGGGCGACGCGATCAGGCTCACCGGCAGCAACCGCAACACGCTAAAGCAGCACTTTCGCGCGCTGGTGGGACACGGGCATTTGAGCCTCCATGGCAGCGGGCGCGGCGTCTGGTATGAGCTGAGGTGGGAGCTTCCATGATCGACATTCGTCCGCAGAGCAACTTCACACCGCTCAAGGAACTCGATGAGCAACTCGAGCGCTTGGGCTTACTGGCTGAGCGCTACTTTGCGGACGACCCGAAGACGAACCAGAGGCGCTAGCCTGAGGGGCTCCAGCAATGAGCGACATCAAACTCTTCCACGTGCAGTTAGGCAAAGCCACCGAACTGCAAGGCGATGCCTCGGATCTCGAAAGGCCACTGCAATCGCTGATCGAGGCCAACCTGGAAACGCTGCTTGGCATCCGCTTTCTGGCGACCGAATACTCCACCGGCAAGACGCACGCCGGCCGCATCGACTCGCTGGGCCTGGACGAGAACGATTGCCCAGTGATTCTCGAATACAAGCGCTCGGTTGGCGAAAACGTCATCAATCAGGGCTTGTTCTACCTCGACTGGTTGATGGACCACCAGGCCGAGTTCAAGCTGCTGGCGATGGACAAGCTGGGCAAGCCAGCCGCCGACCGCATCGACTGGACTGCTCCCCGGCTGGTGTGCATCGCAGCAGACTTCACCAAGTACGACGGGCACGCGGTGCAGCAGATCAACCGCAATATCGAGCTGATTCGCTACCGTCGCTTTGGCGAGGAACTGTTGCTGTTGGAGCTGGCCAACGCCACCAGCGCAAACAACAGCCATGGCACCGCCATTAAGTCCGTCAAAGGACCCAAGGCGAAGGTGGTTGCAGCAAAATCGACCTCCGGTGACAGGGCGTTTGCCGACTGGCTGCCGCTGCTGCCGCCGCACCTCACGAACTTGCTCACATCACTGGAAGACTATGTCGTTTCGCTGGGTGACGACGTGCAGCGCAAGGAATTGAAGCTCTACCTGGCATTCAAGCGCTTGAAGAACTTCGCAACCGTGGTGGCGCAAAAGAACCGCCTATTGCTCTACCTGCACCTGAACCCCGAAAAGCTTTCGCTGCTTCCAGCTAACGGCCGCGATGTGGGTCAGCAAGGACATTGGGGCACGGGCGACCTGGAGCTGTCGCTCACCAGTCAGGCCGACCTGGACACGGCGAAGCCGCTGATCCTGATGTCTTACGAAGGCAGAGGGGCGGCGGGCACACATGCTACTGCCAGTTAATAGGCGACCTTCATTCATCAACCTATTGGAACTTTCAGGTTTCGGTATCGGCTCGCAAGCTGGATACGAAAGCGCTCACGGCGAGTACCTCACCAGTCTGCTGGTAGTGCAAGCGTGGGACGAGGCCTCAAAATGACGATTCCCATGGAGATCGCGGCATGCTGACCGAGCTACACATCAAGAATTTCAAGGCCTGGCAGGATACAGGACCGATTCGGCTTGCGCCATTGACAGTGATCTTTGGCGCCAATAGCTCTGGCAAATCCAGCCTCGGTCAACTGGTGATCGCCTTGAAACAGACCGTTCAGTTAGCTGATCGAAAGCGCGCCCTTCACCTGGGCGACGAAAACTCGCTGATCGATCTTGGCACCTTTGCCGACTGTCTTTTTGCCCATGATCTGAAGCAGTTGCTCGAGTTCTCCCTGCGCTGGCGTCTACCTTCGGCACTGACCGTGAAGAATTCCCTGGATCCTGCGAAATCCTACCATGGCGACGAACTTCGGCTGTCAAGCACATTACGCGCCGATAAAGCCGAACAACCACAAACGATCGCCTTCAGGTACGAACTGTTCGATGGGGAGAACGAGGTTCTCGCAGTCGGGCATCATGCTCGCGGCACCTCTCAGGCAAAACTCGAATGTGCCCCTTTGAAGCTGGTGCGAGCGGTCGGGCGCGGTTGGCCCGTAGAGCCGCCGGAAAAGTTCTACCGCTTCGCCGACCGTACACTGCTGCGCTACCAGAATGCGGACTTTCTTGCCGACTTTGCACTACAGACCGAGAGCATCCTGGAGCGAATGTATTTCCTCGGACCGCTGCGTCGACCCGCGCGCCGCGTCTATCAATGGTCGGGCGACACCCTCCCGGATGTCGGCGCGCAGGGCGAATACGCCATCCCTGCCCTGTTGGCAGCAACAGCGCAGGAACGCAAGCTCACTCGAGGACACCGGCAGCGCGTTCTGCGATTCGACGAGTTCATCGCGCGCTGGCTGGCCGATCTGGGAGTTATCCACAGCTTTACCGTTCAAGCGGTCGCCAAGGGCCGCAAGGAATACGAGGTCCTTGTAAGGACTCATCCGAAATCGCATCAGGTCAGGTTGACCGACGTGGGCTTCGGTGTCTCACAGGTTTTGCCGGCACTGGTGCAGGCGTTCTATGCCCCTCCTGGGTCGACAGTCTGGATGGAGCAACCCGAGATTCACTTGCACCCTCAGGCCCAGTCCAACCTGGCCGACGTGTTCATCAGCGCAGTGAAGTCTTACGAGGGCAGCGTCCCGCGCAACATGCAGCCGATCGTCGAAACGCATTCCGAACACTTTCTTGCGCGCCTCCAACGGCGTGTGGCCGAAGAACAGATCAGCGCCGACGATGTGGCGATCTATTTCGTCAAGCGCGACGGCGCTGCGGCCCAGATGGACGCGCTGAAGCTGAACATATTCGGTGAGATCGAGAACTGGCCCGATAACTTCTTCGGGGACGAGATGGGTGATATCGCAGCCCGCACAATGGCCGCATTAAGGCGCCAGGCCGCAACCCACAAGAATGGGGAACGCGGGTGAACGCCGTAGTGATTGGTACCAACGTGTTGCTGGTCACCAATGGTAGTCATCCCGACGTTTCCGCAGCCTGCCGTAGCGAGTGCGTGACCCGGCTAGCGGCACGCATGAAAGGGGGCGAAGTGGTGATCGACGATGCCTACCGCATCCTGCGCGAGTACCAGAAAAAGACGCAACCCAACCAGCCCAAGGGTGCCGGTGACGTATTCCTCAAGTGGTTGCTGCAAAATGCCGCCAATCCGAAGCGCGTGCATCGGGTCGCACTCACCGAAAACCCGCCCGAAGAGTTCCAGGAGTTTCCCGACGCGAGGCTGCAGCGACATTTCGACGCCAGCGATCGCAAGTTCGCAGCCGTGACCCACGCGCACCCGGACAAACCTCCGATCTGGCAAGCGGCTGACTGCAAGTGGCTGGCGTGGTGGCCGCAACTTCAGGCCTGCGGTGTCAAGGTAGAGTTCCTCTGCCCATTGGACGTGCAACAGGTCTACGCGGCAAAATTCCCTAACCGGGAAGCGCCGGGCCTGCCAGACGGCGCATGACCAACTTCTTCCGCTTTCCCCACACCCCGCATCTCGCCTGGCTGGGCACCGGTGAGCCGCGTGATGACAAGGTGTTGTCAGCGGCCGAGGCGAGGGCACTGCTCGATGCCACGGTCGTGGTCGAGGAAAAACTTGATGGTGCCAACCTGGGCCTCTCGGTCGGGCCTGACGGGCGGGTGCGCGCACAGAACCGCGGTCAGTACCTGCAACCACCGTTTGGCGGCCAATTCGCCCGCTTGAACGGGTGGCTAACAGCCCACGAAGGCGCCTTGTTTGACGCCCTGGATACGCACCTAATTGCGTTTGGTGAATGGTGTACAGCGAGGCATTCGCTGGAGTACACCGCCCTGCCCGACTGGTGGCTGGTGTTCGATGTCTACGACCGCCGTGAGGGCCGCTTCTGGTGCACTCGCCGCCGTGACGAGTGGGCGCACGATCTCGGCCTGACAACAACACCCGCACTGTTGCGCGGTCAGACCGACCTGGCAACTTTGAAAGACACGCTGAACGAGCATCGCAGCCGCTACCGCGACGGGCCCATGGAGGGTGTGGTGATCCGCGTTGACGACGAGCACTGGTTACACCAGCGCGCCAAACTGGTCCGACCTGATTTTACACAGCAGATCGACCAGCACTGGCGCCGTAACGCACTGGTCTGGAATCACCTCGAACCGACGACATGAGCGACGTCGACGACCCGAGATGAGACCACTGGACCGCACCCGCATCGAGAAGGCCGCCGACTGCGGTTTCGACCTCCCGCCGGCACTGCGAGAAAGCGGCTTGCTCCTTGCATCAACAAGGTTTCCCGAAACCGTCGAGGTACGCGTGACGAGCGGCACGCGTTTCGAGCTGAGTGTGAGCGATGCGAGCTTGCTGGAAGCCCTGCCGCTTGCACAAAATGGCTGGAAGCTCGCAGAAGGAATCCCGGCGCTGTACGCAGTGCTCGAACGGGCCGCAGCGACTGCTCGAACCATGCCAGATCGCGTCGCGGCACAGTTCCATCTGGCGACGAAGTCGATGCCGCGCTCGACGGAAGCCGAGCGCATGGCGCTTCATCGTTCAGCGGTGTTAAGGCCGTGAAAAGAAGGCGATCTTGTGCATAGAACCCGAATCAACGCAACGGAAAACCAGTCATGAACACCCTCTGCCTCTTCGCCGCAGGCACCCTCCCCGTCCACCCCGCAGCGGCGTGGTATCTCGCCGACCTCGGAGAGTTTCGCGGCAAACAGGAGCTATATACTCGCCAATCGCCGCAGCGATTGAAGGCCTTGCGCGAACACGCGCTGATCGAAAGCGCGCTAGCGAGCAACCGCATCGAGGGGGTGTCGATCGAAGCGGCGCGGGTACGCGATGTGTTGGTGACGGCCCGACCCTTGTTTCGCGACCGCGACGAGGAGGAAGTACGCGGCTATCGCGATGCCCTGTCCTGGATACATCAGGCAGCACCCCGCATTGACGGGGCTACGGTGCAGCGCCTGCACGCTCTGGCGCGTGGCGAGATCTGGGACGCAGGGCGCTACAAGGAAAGGGACGCCGACATCATCGAACGTTATCCGGATGGTCGCGAACGGGTGCGCTTTCGCACCGTGGCGGCGGCGGAAACAGCTGCCCGCATGGCGGCGCTGCTGACCGCCTGGCACGCTTGCCGGGAGGAAAGCTGGGTGCATCCGCTGATCGCGCTGGCGGCGTTCAATCTGGATTTCCTGTGCATTCATCCGTTCCGCGACGGCAATGGCCGCGTATCGCGCCTGCTGTGCCTGCTGCAAAGCTATCAACTGGGCTACGAAGTGGGGCGCTACATCAGCCTGGAACGTCTCATCGAGCAAAACAAGGACCGGTACTACGAGACCCTCGAGCAAAGTTCGCAGGGCTGGCATGAAGGCAGGCACGACCCGTGGCCATACATCAACTACCTGCTATCGATCCTGAAGACGGCTTATCGCGAGTTTGCCGAGCGCGTCGGCGAAACGAAAGCGCCGCGCGGCGCCAAGCGAGATCAGGTGCTGGCCGGGATTGAGCGCCTCGCCACCGAGGCCGGCGATTTCTCGATCAGCGCACTGAAACAAAGCTGTCCGGGCGTCGGCCGCGACATGGTGCGCCGGGTTCTTCGCGAGCAGCAGGCGGCGGGCGTAGTCGAGTGCAAGGGACGCGGTCCTGGGGCAAGCTGGGCGAAGAAGAGGTAATTGCCCTCAAATAGGGGTAATAGAGAGGGTACTAACGGTCCTGACGTCGATGATCGGTAGTGTGTCGACAATCGGTGAGCGTTTGTTAGCATGGCCACTTCGAATCGGGAAAGCCGCGCATGCACAGCAGCGAGCAGCCTGCAACAGGACGACGCAAGGGACGCGGGCAGCGCCGCGGACGGCGCGTCGACGCCGCCACGCGGGACGCCGTCGCCGGACTTCTCGCCGACTTGCCGCTGCGCCGCGACCTCTTGATTGAACACCTGCACCGACTTCAGGATACGCGCGGCTGTCTGCGTGCCGGTGACCTGTTGGCGCTGGCTGATCTGCTGCGCATCGGTGTCGCCGAGGTCTACGAGACGGCGACGTTCTACGCCCACTTCGACATCCGCGAGGACGAGGAGCCGGCGCCGGCGCTCGCCGTCCGGGTCTGCGACGGCCTCAGCTGCCGACTACAGGGAGCGCTGCAACTCGATTCGGCCTTGCGTGCGCGTCTGCCGCCGGCCGACGCCAGAGTCTTGCGCGCACCGTGCATGGGCCGTTGCGACCTGGCGCCGGTGGTGCAGGTCGGCAAGCGCCACGCCGACCGTGCCAGCGCCGCCGACGTGCTGGCGCTGATCGATGAGGGTGCATTCACGCCCCTGCCGCTCGTCGGCGAGAGCCTGGATGCCTACCGCGCACGCGGCGGCTACCGGCAACTGCAGGCGCTGCGCGACGGTGCCTTGCCGGTCGAAACGGTATTCGCCGAACTCGAGGCGGCCGGGCTGCGCGGCATGGGCGGCGCCGGTTTCCCGACCGCGCGCAAGTGGCGACTGGTGCGCGCCGCGCCGGCGCCGCGCTACCTGGTCTGCAACGCCGACGAGGGCGAGCCGGGCACCTTCAAGGATCGCGTGATTCTCGAGGAGCAAACGCACCCGTTCCTTGACGGCCTGCTGCTGGCGGCGGCCTGCATCGACGCCGACCGCTGCTGGATCTACCTGCGCGACGAGTACCCTGCTGCGCACGCGCTGCTGCGCCGCGAGATCGCCGCGCTCGAAGCGGCGCAGCTCGTCGAGCCGGGCTTCATCGACTTGCGGCGCGGTGCCGGCGCCTACATCTGCGGCGAGGAATCGGCGCTGATCGAGTCGATCGAGGGCAAGCGCGGCTACCCGCGACAACGCCCGCCCTACGTCGCCGAAGCGGGGCTGTTCGGACGCCCGACGCTGGTCAACAACGTCGAGACGCTGGCGCTGGTGCCGACCATTCTCGCCGCCGGCGGTGCGCGCTTCGGGGCACTGGGCGGCGAGGGCTTTGCCGGCCTGCGCAGCTACTCGGTCTCCGGTCGGGTGCGCGAACCGGGCGTCAAGCAGGCACCGGCGGGAATCAGCACGCGCCAGCTGATTGACGATTACTGCGGCGGCATGGCCGAGGGGCATCAGCTGCTGGCCTACCTGCCTGGCGGTGCCTCGGGCGGGATTCTGCCGGCGAGCCTGGCCGACCTGCCGCTGCACTTCGGCGAACTTGAGAAACACGGCGCGCTGATAGGATCGGCGGCGCTGATCGTGCTTTCCGACCGCGACGACCTGCGCGCCGCGGTGCAGGCGCTGCTCGAATTCTTCGCCGACGAGAGTTGCGGCCAGTGCACGCCGTGCCGAATCGGCACCGAGAAGATGCTGGCGCTGTTCGAAGCGCCCGAACTCGACGTCAGCCTGCTCAACGAGCTGGCCGCGCTGATGCGCGATGCATCGATCTGCGGGCTCGGCCAGGCGGCGCCCAATCCGCTGACCACGGCGCTGCAGTATTTCCCGCAACACCAGCTGGCAAGGAAGCGCGATGAGTGACGCGACGCAAGTGGCGCAGGTACGCTTCACTTTCGACGGTCGCGAGCTGACGGCGCTGCCCGGCGAAACGATCTGGCAGGCTGCCAGGCGTGCCGGAACGACGATTCCTCATCTGTGCACGCGGGGGGCGCCGGACTATCGGCCGGGCGGCAACTGCCGCGCGTGCATGGTCGAGATCGACGGCGAACGCAACCTGGCGCCGAGTTGCAGCCGCCAGGTCAGCGCAGGAATGGGCGTGCGCAGTGATACTTCCGAGCGCGCGCTGAACAGCCGGCGGCTGGTGATTGAACTGCTGCTTGCCGAGCAGCCAGCGCGCGCGCTGGCACATGATCGCAACGCGTCGTTCTGGCACTGGGCCGAGCAGCTGGGATTGCAGGGAAGCCGCTTCCCGCAACGCGCAAGCAGGGTGCCCCCTCCCCCCGCCGACCGCAGCCACCCGGCGATGACCGTTCAGCTCGACGCCTGTATCCACTGCCAGCTGTGCGTGCAGGCCTGCCGCGACATCCAGGCCAACGACGTCATCGGCATGGCCGGTCGCGGCGCCGCGGCGAAGATCGCCTTCGATGTCGACGACGCCATGGGCGACTCGAGCTGCGTCGGCTGCGGCGAGTGCGTACAGGCCTGCCCGACCGGCGCGCTGATGGCGACGACGATGCTGGCGGCAGACGGCAGCGGCCTGCTCGCCGCCGGAGAGACCGTCGACCGCGTCGTACCCAGCGTCTGCCCCTACTGTGGCGTCGGCTGCCAGATCGACTATCAGGTGCGCAACGAGCAGATCGTCGCCGTGACCGGCCGCAACGGTCCGGCCAACCGCGAGCGCCTGTGCGTCAAGGGACGCTTCGGCTTTGATTACGTGCACTCGCCGCAGCGCCTGTTGAAGCCGCTGATCCGCCGTGACGACGCCCCCAAGATCCCCGACGCAGCCTTCGACCCGGCCAATCCTTCGACGCACTTTCGCGAGGCGAGCTGGGACGAAGCGCTGCAACGCGCCGCCGCAGGGCTGCGCTCGCTACGCGACGGACACGGTGGCAACGCGCTCGCCGGCTTCGGTTCGGCGAAATGCAGCAACGAGGAAGCCTACCTGTTCCAGAAGCTGGTGCGCACCGGCTTCACGACCAACAACGTCGACCATTGCACGCGGCTGTGTCACGCGTCGTCGGTGGCGGCGCTGATCGAAGGCGTCGGTTCGGGCGCCGTGTCGGCGTCGTTCATGCAGATCGACAACGCCGAGCTGGCGATCCTCATCGGCTGCAACCCGGAAGCCAACCACCCGGTCGCCTCGACCTTCTTCAAGCGCGCCGCGCGCAAGGGGACGCGGCTGATCGTCATCGATCCGCGCCGGCACGGCCTGGCGCGCTTTGCCGACGAAACACTGCAGTTTCGCCCGGGCAGCGACGTCGCGCTGCTCAACGCGATGCTGCATACCCTCGTCGACGAGGAACTCTTCGACCCCGCCTACGTCGCCCGCCACACCAGCGGCTTCGAAGCGATGCGCGCACACCTGGCGACCTACAGCCCGGAAGCGATGGCCGAGGTCTGCGGCATCGCCGCCGGCAAGATCCGTGCGGTGGCTCGTCTCTACGCGCGCTCCAAAGCGTCGATGATCTTCTGGGGGATGGGAATTTCCCAACACGCGCACGGTACCGACAACGCGCGCTGCCTGATCGCCCTGGCGCTGATGACCGGGCACATCGGTCGCCCGGGCACCGGCCTGCATCCGCTGCGCGGGCAGAACAACGTCCAGGGCGCATCCGACGCCGGCCTGATCCCGATGGTCCTGCCCGACTACCTGCCGATCTCGCTGGCCGCCAACCGCGCGCGCTTCGAAAAGCTGTGGGGTGTCACCCTCGACCCGCAACCGGGGCTGACGGTCGTCGAGATCATGAACGCCGCGGCGGTCGGCGACATCCGCGGCATGTACATCGTTGGCGAAAACCCGGCGATGTCCGACCCCGACCTCAAGCACGCGCGGCAGGCGCTGGCGTCGCTCGAACATCTGGTGGTGCAGGACCTGTTTCTCACCGAAACGGCGATCTACGCGGACGTCATTCTGCCGGCATCGGCCTGGCCGGAGAAGGAAGGCACGGTGACGAACACCAATCGCCAGGTTCAGCTCGGCCGCCAGGCCCTGCCCCTGCCGGGCGATACGCGCCCGGACTGGTGGATCATGCAGGAGCTGGCGCGCCGCCTCGATCTCGACTGGCAATACGACGGGCCGGCGGCGGTCTACGCCGAAATGCGCCAGGCCATGCCGTCGCTGGCCAACATCAGCCGTGATCGGCTCGAACGGGAAGGCTCGGTCAGCTACCCCTGCGCCGGCGACGACCAGCCGGGTGCAGACGTCGTCTTCGCGGACGGCTTCCCGACGCCAAGTGGCCGTGCCGGCTTTGTCGCCGCGGCGCTGCTGCCGCCCGACGAGCAGCCCAGCACGGACTACCCGCTGGTCCTGTCCACCGGGCGACTGCTCGAACACTGGCATACCGGCGCGATGACCCGCCGCAGCGCCGCACTCGACGCCCTCGAGCCGGCAGCAGTGGTGACCGCCAGCGACGAAGACCTGCGCCGGCTCGGCATCGCCGACGGCGAGCGCGTGCGGCTGATCACCCGGCGCGGCGAGATCGAGGCCACGGCGCACGCCGACCCGGCGGTCGCGGCGCACGCCGACCCGGCGGTCGCGGCGGGGTCCTTGTGGCTGCCCTTCTGCTTCCACGAAGCCGCCGCCAACCGCCTGACCAACCCGGTGCTCGACCCCTTCGGCAAGATCCCCGAGTTCAAGTACTGCGCCGTTCGCATGGAGCGTGCCTGAATGAGCGATCGCCAGGAATCTGCAGGTCGCGAAGGCGGCACAGGCTTCGTCCTCGCGCCCGACCCCGACGATCCAGGGCTCACGCGCCGGGTCGAAGGCTGCGACCAGCACGGCCAGCCGCTCAGCCTGAACGTGGTCGTCGAACGGCCGCTGACCCTGTACCTGAACGGTACCGAAGTGGTCACCCTGATGACCATCGGCGACCACCCCGAGCTGCTCGCGCTGGGCTTCCTGCTCAACCAGAACATGCTCGCTGCCGACGATGCCGTCACCGCCATCGAACACGACGCCGAGCTTGACGTCGTCGTCGTCCGTACGCGCAGCGAATCGACCTACGAACAGAAGCTGAAGCGCAGGATTCGCACCTCGGGCTGCGCGCAGGGAACGATCTTCGCTGACCTCATGGAGCGTTTCGACGACATCCGCCTCGACGCTGCCGCCGAGCTGCGCAGTTCATGGCTGCACAGCCTCTTGCAGCAAATCAGCCGGCAACCGAGCCTGTACCAGAAGGCCGGCGCGATCCATGGCTGCGTCCTCTGCCAGCGTGACCGGCCGCTGGTCTACATGGAGGACGTCGGCCGGCACAACGCCGTCGACAAGATCGCCGGCTACATGCAGCAGCAGGGCCTTGGCGGGCGCGACAAGATCTTCTACACCACCGGACGCCTGACCAGCGAAATGGTGATCAAGACGGTACACATGGAAATTCCGATTCTCGTCTCGCGCTCCGGTTTCACGGCATGGGGCGTGGAGCTGGCAAGGCGCGCCGGACTGACGCTGATCGGACGCGCCAAGGGGCAGCGCTTCGTCGTTCTGGCGGGGGGAGAAAGGCTGCGCTACGATCTCGATCTCGACAGTACGGCGAGCGGCGAGCACGACGAACCGGCCGACGGGCAAGGAAGCCGGCGAAACCGCGGCATTGCGCGCAAGCGTTGACATGAAACTCTTGCAACGGATCGCCATCACCCTGCTGCTGCTCGCTGCGCTGCTGTTGTCCGCCGGCCGGATCGGCCTGCTCGCCGGAGTGCCACCGCGCGACCTCGGCGTGCACGACGGCAGGCTCAAGCCGCCGTCGCCAACCGCCAACAGCGTCAGCAGCCAGGCCAGGCTGTGGCCCGATCACCCGCAGCGTGACTATGCCGATATCGCGCCGTTTGCGCTGCACGAGGACGGGCCAGCGACCATTGCCGCCCTGAAGGCACTCCTGGCCAGTGAGGCGAGCGCCACCGTCGTCGACAGTCGCACCGACTACCTCTACGTGCAGTACACGACGCCATGGCTGAAATTCGTCGACGACGTCGAATTCTGGTTCGACCCGATCAATAACGTGATCCAGGTACGCTCGGCGTCGCGCATCGGGCGCAGCGACCTTGGCGCCAATCGTCAGCGAATAGACGCACTGCGCGGGCGACTCAAAACGATGCTCGCGACGGGGAAAGCCTCGGCCGAAGCCGGCAGATGAGCCGCTCGGATGGCTTGCCGAACGGACGCTTACCGCCCTTGCAGTTCCTCACCCGGGGGAGGCGACGGGCACTGATCGGCGGCGCTACCGCCCTGTCCGGACGCAGTTCTTGCCATCCTGCTTGGCCACATAGACGGCCTGGTCGGCCGCCTTGATCAGCTCGTCGAAGCTCTTTATGGCCGGCGTTCTGGCAGCAAGGCCAACGCTGATGCTGCCGTGCCAGGGCTCGCCACCGGTCGGCACGCGCAGTGCGGCGACCGCTTTCCGGGTCAACTCGGCGATGTGCAGTCCACCGGCTTCCTCCGTATCCGGGCAGATCACCAGAAACTCGTCGCCACCGAGACGGCAGACGACGTCGTCACTGCGGAAGGAATGCTGCAAGGTCTTGGCCAGTTCGGTGAGCACGGCATCGCCGGCGTCGTGGCCACAGGAATCATTGACCTGCTTGAAGTGATCCGCGTCGATCATCATGCAAACCAGCGGCGAATCGTTCGCAACCGACTCCTCCCAGAGCGAGGCGAGCGCCCGCAGAGCGTGGCGACGGTTGGGCAGCCCGGTCAGGGCGTCGGTCAGGGAAAGCTCGACGAGTTGCAGATTCGCTTCCGAGAGCTCGCGGGTGCGTTGCCTGACTTTCTCTTCCAGCGACTGATTCAAGGCCAGCAAATCGCGATTCCTCGCCGAGACCTGCTTGAACAAGGCATTCAAGGCGACGAGCAAAGGCTCGGTGGCATTGTCTCTGGATCTCTCCTCTTCCTCATAGGCCCTTGCCGAGTCGATTCCGCTCCTGATCGCGGTAATCTGCCGGGCCATATTCTGATCCGAACCAAGAATGTGATAGGCCAGCCAATGCGTGAGAAAATCCAGGAGACTCCTTGCCGGGTCAACATCATCAGGAGAAACACCGGAATGCATCGCGCGTATCTCATTGAGAAAGCTGCGATGCCCTTCAACGTGCTGACTCAGGTGCCGCCGATCGATACCGACCTCGATCATCAAGGCTTCCTCTTCCTGGAAATGGTATCTTGCGTAATCGGCGAGCTTCCTGAAAACCTCTTCAATATCATTGAATGCGACTTTGTTTTCCGACAGCAGGTAGCCAAACTGATTGATGATCCCGACCAGATGCTGGTGTTGCTGATCGACATCTGAAAGCCCGGTCACAAAGTTCTCGTCCCAATGAAATGATTCCATATGCGCTTTCTTGCCTCGGCGTTGATTTTCGGCCTGTAAAGACGCTGCAGCATGGGCGCCTTCCGCAGCGCGGTGGCGATCGCCCGAAGAAAAAAAACGGGCGCCGCGATGCGGCGCCCGCGCTTCTCAAGCCTGGAAAGACTTACTTGCTGATCGACTCGCCGGGGGTCACGATACCCAGGAAGCTGTCGGCCTTGAGCGCGGCACCGCCGATCAGGCCACCGTCGATGTCTTTCTGCGCGAGCAGGCCGGCGGCGTTCTCCGGCTTCATCGAGCCACCGTACTGGATGCTGATCGACTGCGCGACGTCGTCACCGAAGAGCTTGGCGAGCAGGCCGCGCACCAGCGCGTGCGCCTCCTGCGCTTCGGCATCGCTGGCGGTGACACCGGTACCGATGGCCCACACCGGCTCGTACGCGACAACGGTGCGCAGCGCGTCATCGGCGGAAAGACCCGCGTAGGCGCCATTCACCTGCGTGGTGAGCACGCTCTCGAGCTTGCCGGCCTTGCGCTCTTCGAGCGTCTCGCCGATGCAGACGATCGGTCCCATGTCCAGCGAAAGAACCTTCTTGATCTTCTTGTTGACGGTTTCGTCGGTCTCGCCGAAGTAGGAGCGCTGTTCGGAGTGACCGATGATGACCATGTCGACACCGATGTCCTTGAGCATGTCGGCGCTGACCTTGCCGGTGAAGGCCCCCTGGTTTTCCCAGTGCACGTCCTGCGCAGCGAGCTTGACGTTGCTGCCCTTGACCACGTCGGCGACTTTGGCCAGAGCGAGATAGGTCGGCGCGATGGCGACGACGACGTTCTTGATGCCTTTGGCAGCGGCGACCACGTCGGCGGCAAGCTTGACTGACTCGGCGACGCTCTTGTTCATCTTCCAGTTGCCGGCGATAACGATTTTACGCATGGTGTTCCTTTTGTCTGTTGTCCAGGATTCAGGGAGAGAAACGGCCCCGGCACGCTGCCCGGGCCGCTCGGCTTATTTCTCGGAGAGCGCCGCGACGCCCGGCAGCACCTTGCCTTCGAGGTACTCGAGCGACGCACCGCCACCCGTAGAGGTGTGCGTGACCTTCTTCTCGGCGCCATACTTCTTGGCCGCGGTGGCCGTGTCGCCACCACCGATCACGGTCGTCGCGCCCCTGGCAGTTGCCTCGACGATGGCGTCGGCCATCGCCTTGGTGCCGGCTTCGAACTTGGCGAATTCGAAAACACCGGCCGGGCCGTTCCAGATGACGGTCCTGGCGTTGACGATTGCATCGCTGAACACCTTCGTCGATTCGGGTCCGCAGTCAAGCCCCAGCCAGCCATCTGGAATGCCATCAACATCGTTGGCGACGCCGGTGTTGGCGTCGGCGTCGAATTTGTCGGCGATGACGAAATCGGTCGGCAGCAAAATCTGCTTGCCGTTGGCCTTCGCCTTGGCCATCAGATCGGGGACCAGCTTGGCGCCCTCTTCGTCGAACAGCGAGTTGCCGATCGGCATTCCGGAGATGACCTTCTTGAAGGTGAAGGCCATGCCGCCACCGATGATGATCTGGTCTGCCTTGTCGAGCAGGTTGTTGATCAGCTGGATCTTGTCGGCAACCTTGGCGCCGCCGAGGATCGCCAGCAGCGGCCGTTGCGGCGATTCAAGCACGGCCGAAAAAGCGGCCAGTTCCTTGTTCATCAGGTAACCCGCCGCACGCTGCGGCAGCTGCACGCCGGTCATCGACGAGTGATCGCGGTGGGCAGTCCCGAAGGCGTCGTTGATGTAGACGTCGGCCAGTTTGGTGAGCGATGCGCGGAAGGCCTTGACCTTCTCGGGGTCGGCCTTGATCTTGCTGACACTGCCGTCGGCGCCCTTGACCGTGCCCTTGCCTTCTTCCTCGATATGGAAGCGCAGGTTCTCGAGCAGGATGATTTCGCCGGGTTTGATCTTCGCGCACGCGGCTTCGACTTCAGGGCCGACGCAGTCGGCAAGGAAGCCCACCGGACGCCCGATCAGGCCTTCCAGCGCGGTGGCCACGGGCTGCAGGCTGAATTGCGGCGTGACCTTGCCGTCGGGACGTCCAAGGTGCGACATCAGAATCACCGCGGCGCCCTTGTCGAGCGCGTACTTGATCGTCGGCAAGGCAGCTTCGATACGCTTGGTGTTGGTGATCGCTCCCGTGACCTTGTCCTGAGGGACGTTGAAATCGACGCGGATCAGGACACGCTTGCCGTCGAGAGCGAGATCTTCGATGAACAGTTTGGACATGGTTTCCTCGAGAAAGAATGGTGGTTGATTGAAGGCGGACTAAGAATCGAAAATGGCATGGCGTCTCCGTTTCGGCTACAAAACGACCCCTCAACAGAGCACCTTTCAGCCACTGCGTTGAGAACAGGGAACATCGGGGAAAGCGTTTTAACCACGCAGACGAAGTATCCTTGGCGCCGCTTCCCGAGTCAAATGCCCGTGCCGTGAGCGGTGCAAGCGGCGTCTCGAATACCCTGACAGGGTCTTCCTCTGGTCCGCAGAAACTGCTTTTCAGGCGCACGGGGAAGGTGGCCGCAAAGGCCATTTGTTTGTCGTTACGAAAAATGCGCGGCGAGCCATCTCTGGCGCAAGACAGGCTTCAGGCAGCAGCCGGAGCCAGCGCATCGGCGGCAACATCCGCCTTGACGACCAGCACGTCTTCCATCACCAGATACTCGAGGTCCGAGCCGAAGAACATATTCAGCGCATCGGTCGGCGAACAGATCATGGCTTCGCCGCGACGGTTGAGCGAGGTGTTGAGAACGACGCCATTGCCGGTCAACTTTTCCAATTCGACCATCAGGTCGTAGTAGCGTGGGTTGTATTCGCGCTGCAGCACCTGTGCCCGCGACGTGCCGTCTTCGTGCACCACTTCCGGAACGCGTTCCTGCCAGCCGTCGGCGACCTTGAAGGTGAAGGTCATGAATGGCGCCGGGTGATCGCTGCCGAGCATCTGCGGGCCGACGCTGTCGAGCATGCTCGGACAGAACGGACGCCAGCGCTCGCGGAACTTGATTTGCGCGTTGATCCGGTCGGCGACACCGGCAACGCTCGGGCAGCCGAGGATCGAGCGGCCGCCGAGCGCGCGCGGACCAAACTCCATACGCCCCTGGAACCAGGCCACCGGATTGCCGGCCACCAGCAGCGCGGCAATTTCCTGTGGCACTGCGCGCAGCCGCCGCCATTGCGGTCTTGCCGGATGACGGGCACAGGCAGCGACGACGTCTTCGTTGCTGTACGCCGGACCGAGGAAGACGTGCGCCATCTTTTCGATCGGCACGCCTCTTTGTACCGAGACGTAGCCGGCGGCGCCGACTGCCGTGCCGGCGTCGCCCGACGCCGGCTGCACGAACAGCTCCCTGACGTCCGGACGCGCGATGATCTTCTGATTGAGCTTGACGTTCAGCGCGCCGCCACCCGAAAAAGCAAGCCGCCCGGTTTCGCGCAGGATGTCGCCCAGATAGTGCTCGATCATCTGCAGCGAAAGATCCTCGAACAGCTTCTGCATGCTCGCCGCGTAATGGATGTAGGGGTCGTCGGCGCTGTCACCGGCCCGCCTCGGGCCCAGCCACTCGATCAGCTTCGGCGAAAAATAGTAGCCCTTGCCCTGCTCCTTGTAGCGGCGAAAACCGATCACGTTGGCGTAGTCGGTATTGACCGTCAGCTCGCCGTTCTCGAATTTGGCCAGACGCGAGAAATCGTAGCGTTGCGGGTCGCCGTAGGGCGCCATTCCCATCACCTTGTACTCGCCGTCGAGCATCTCGAAACCGAGATACTCGGTCAAGGCGCCATAAAGGCCGCCGAGCGAGTCGGGATCGTAGAACTCCTTGATCTTGTGAATGCGGCCGTTCTCTCCGTAGCCGAAGAAGGTCGTCGCGTACTCGCCCTTGCCGTCGATACCGAGGATTGCCGTCTTCTCGGTGAAACCCGAGCAATGGTAGGCGCTGGAGGCATGCGCCAGATGGTGCTCGACCGGCACGATCTCGGTCTTCTTGAGATCGAAGCCAAGCTGCAGCAGGCACCATTCGATGCGCTTGCGGTAGCGGAAAAAGCGCCGGTTGCCGGTCAGGATCGCGTCAAGCGCGCGCTCCGGCGCGTACCAGTAGCGCCGGGCATAATGCCAGCGGGCACCTTCGGCGAGGCTGATCGGCGCGAAGGGAATGGCCACCGCGTCGACGTCGGCCGGCCTGATGCCGGCAAATTCCAGGCAGAACTTGGCCGCCTCGTAGGGCATGCGGTTCTTGGCGTGCTTGTCGCGAACGAAGCGCTCCTCTTCCGCTGCGGCAACCAGCTTGCCATCGATGTACAGCGCCGCCGAAGGATCGTGGGTCAGCGCGCCGGAAAGTCCGAGAAGGGTCAGGGCCAAGATGGAGATCTCACAGAGTCGCTTTTTCGGCCCGCAAGCCGATGGGCAGCGAACCGACGAAAGCTGCGAGTATACCTGCACCGGCAACGCTTCTGTTCTGTCATCCACCCGCTTCCAGGCGCGCGCAGGAATCCTGGCGAGGAAGCGACGATCGAGCACTGCAAGCGGCGCGCTCGAATCCGGCTCTTGGAGCAGCACTTCTTGCGGCACGCAATTTCTTGCCTAAAGCAATAGCCTGTCCGATAATCACCCGAGAGGCTCAACGCACGATGCGCCCACACCACGGGCATGGAGACGTCGATCGAGAACTTGCGCAATCCAAGATCATGAACGATTACATTCTCCAAACGAATGATCTGGTCAAGGAATTCAAGGGATTTGTCGCCGTCGATGGCGTCAGTCTGAAGATCAGGCGTGGGCACATCCACGCCATGATCGGTCCCAACGGCGCCGGCAAGACCACCTGCTTCAACCTGCTCACCAAGTTTCTTCAACCCACCCGTGGCAGCATCCGTTTCAACGATATCGACATCACCCGCGACGAGCCGGCAAGGATCGCGCGACGCGGCATTGTTCGTTCTTTCCAGATTTCGGCAGTCTTCCCGCATCTGACAGTGCTCGAGAACGTCCGCATCGCCCTGCAGAGAAAGCTCGGATCTTCTTTCCATTTCTGGCGCTCGGACAAGGCCCTGAGCCGGCTCGACGACCGCGCTGTCGAGCTACTTGCCGACGTCGGCCTCGATTCCTACAGCCGGATGCTTGCCGTCGAGTTGCCCTATGGTCACAAACGCGCGCTGGAAATCGCCACGACGCTGGCGCTTGAACCCGAGCTGATTCTGCTCGACGAGCCGACCCAGGGAATGGGGCATGAAGACGTCGACCGCGTGATGCAACTCATCAAGAAGGTGTCGGCCGACCGCACCATCCTGATGGTCGAACACAATATGAAGGTCGTTGCCGGCATCTCGGACACGATCACCGTGCTGGCGCACGGCGCGGTGTTGGCGGAAGGCCCGTACGCCGAGGTGGCCAGCAATCCACAGGTGATCGAGGCCTACATGGGCACGGCCCAACGCGAGCCCGAGGGGATCGGCGCGTGAGTGCGGCCGTCGAATATCTGCGCATTCGCGACTTGCATGCTTTCTACGGCGAATCGCACATCCTGCATGGAATGGACCTGCGGGTGAATCGCGGCGAGTGCGTATCGCTGCTCGGCCGGAACGGCGCCGGCCGTACGAGCACACTGCGCGCCATCCTCGGCCTTACCGGAAAAAGAACGGGATCGATCATGCTCAATGGCCGCGAGACCATAGCCATGACGACGCATCGCATCGCGCAGCTTGGCGTCGGCTATTGCCCGGAAGAGCGCGGCATCTACGCAAGCCTGAGTTGCGAGGAGAACCTGCTTCTTCCACCGCGTATTGGCAACCGGGGAATGAGCCTGGAAGAAATCTACCGAATGTTCCCGAATCTTGCCGAGCGTCGCCACAGTCCGGGGACGCGCCTGTCCGGTGGAGAACAGCAGATGCTGGCCATGGCGCGCATACTCTGGAGCGGTGCACAGTTGTTGCTGCTCGACGAGGTTTCCGAAGGGCTCGCGCCGGTGATCGTGCAGCAGCTCGCTGCAGTGATTGGCGACCTGAAGAGCAAGGGGTTTACGATCATTCTGGTCGAACAGAACTTCCATTTTGCGGCGCCTCTGGCGGATCGCATGTACATCGTCGAACACGGCCAGATTGCTGCCGAAATTGCGCAGGACGAGATCGAGACCAAGCAGGAACTGTTACAGGAGTATCTTGGCGTTTGAAGGGTTCCACCTGTCGGATTCGCCATCCGGCGCAACAATAACCAGAGGAGACAACAATATGAGATACGAACTGCGTAAGCTCGCGCTCGCCCTGATGCTGATCCCGGCCGCCAACATTGCCGCGGCACAAACCAGCCCCGGCACCATGAAGCTCTCGGACAACACGGTCAAGATCGGCGTGCTCACCGACATGTCGGGCGTTTATTCCGATCTCGGCGGACAGGGCGCGGTGACCGCCGTGCAGATGGCGATCGACGACTACAAGGCGCAGTACAAGCCGAAGTTCAAGATCGAGATGGTCTATGCCGACCACCAGAACAAGGCTGACGTCGGGTCCAACAAGGTGCGCGAGTGGTACGACACCGAGGGCGTGGACATGGTCACCGACGTGCTCAACTCGGGGGTCGCCCTGGCCGTCGCCAAGGTCACGCAGGAAAAGAAGCGCATCGTGATGTTCGTCGGCTCGGCTTCGACGCGCCTGACCGACCAGGACTGCACGCCGAACACGGTGCATTACGCCTATGACACCTATTCTCTGGCCAATGTCGCCGGCAAGGCGATCGTCAAGAACGGTGGCGACACCTGGTTCTTCCTCACCGCCGATTATGCCTTCGGTCAATCGCTCGAAAAGGATACGACAGACGTCATCAAGGCCAACGGCGGCAAGGTGCTGGGCTCGGTGCGACATCCGCTCAATGCCTCGGATTTCTCTTCCTACCTGCTGCAGGCTCAGGCCTCGAAAGCCAAGATCATTGGCCTGGCCAACGCCGGCGGCGACACCATCAATGCGATCAAGGCGGCCAGCGAATTCGGCATCACGAAGAATCAGCAGCTTGCCGGCCTCCTGATGTTCATCACCGACATCCACGCCCTCGGCCTGCAAACGACGCAGGGCATGCTGCTGACTGCCGGCTTCTACTGGGACAGGGACGAAGACACGCGCAAGTTCAGCAAGCGCTATTTCGAGAAGACGAAGCGCAACCCGACGATGGTGCAGGCTGGTGACTACTCGGCGGTCACCACCTACCTGAAGGCGGTGCAAGCGGCCGGTACGGACGACGCGGAGGCGGTGATGGCGAAAATGAAAGCCATGCCGATCAACGACTTCTTCGCCAAGAACGGCAAGATCCGCGTCGACGGCCGCATGATCCACGACATGTATCTGATGCAGGTGAAGAAGCCGTCCGAGTCGAAATATCCCTGGGACTATTACGACATCAAGAGCGTCGTCCCGGGCGACGAGGCATTCCAGCCTCTGTCGGTCTCCAAGTGCCCGCTGGTGAAGAAGTAATCGGGATCGTCGGCGCGGAGAATTACTCCGTGCCGACGTGACGACAAGCGATGAGCGAAATCTTCGGTATCCCCGTGCAAGCGTTGATGGCCCAGCTGATGCTGGGTCTGGTCAATGGCTCGTTCTATGCCGTGCTCAGCCTCGGCCTGGCGGTGATCTTCGGCATGCTGAACATCATCAACTTCGCCCACGGCGCCCTGTACATGATGGGTGCCTTCCTGGCCTGGATGGGGCTCGAGTACCTCGGCATCGGCTACTGGCCGACGCTACTCCTGGCACCGCTGGCGGTCGGCGTGTTCGGTATCATCGTCGAGCGCGGCATGCTGCGCTGGCTGTACAAGCTCGATCATCTTTACGGACTGCTGCTGACCTTCGGCCTGGCGCTGGTCATCGAGGGCTTCTTTACCAACGCCTATGGCGTCTCCGGACAACCATACTCGATACCCGCGCAACTGTCGGGGGGCTTCAACCTGGGCTTCATGTTCCTGCCCTACTATCGCGGCTGGGTAATTGTCGCCTCGCTCGTGGTTTGCTTCGCCACCTGGTTCGGAATCGAGAAAACGCGCCTGGGAGCCTATCTGCGTGCGGCCACCGAGAATCCGCAACTGACCCAGGCCTTCGGCATCAACGTGCCAATGATGGTCATGCTGACCTACGGCTTCGGCGCCGCCCTGGCCGGCTTTGCCGGCGTGCTGGCGGCACCGGTCATCCAGGTCAGCCCCTTGATGGGATCGCACCTGATCATTACCGTCTTCGCGGTGGTGGTGATCGGTGGCATGGGCTCTATCCTGGGGTCCATCCTCACCGGCCTGGGCCTCGGGGTAATCGAGGGGATAACCAATCTGCTCTACCCGGCGGCGTCGAACACGGTGGTCTTCGTCATCATGGCGATTGTCCTGATGGTACGGCCGGCCGGATTGTTCGGAAAAGAGAAATGAGCAGAAACGCCTTTGCTTACCTGGCGCTCCTGGCCGTGGGGATCGCCTTGCCTTTCTTCGTCTACCCGGTGCTGGTGATGAAGATCCTGTGTTTCGCCCTCTTCGCCTGCGCCTTCAACCTGCTGCTCGGCTATACCGGCCTGCTTTCCTTCGGTCATGCGGCGTTCTTCGGGACGGCCGCCTACGTCGCCGGCTACGCCATCAAGGGCTGGGGATTCCCGACCGAACTGGGCCTGCTGGCCGGCACCGCCGCGTCGGCGCTCCTCGGCTGGGCGGTCGGCAGCCTGGCCATCCGCCGCACGGGCATCTATTTCGCCATGGTGACCCTGGCGCTGGCGCAAATGGTCTATTTCATCTTCCTGCAGGCGCCGTTTACCGGCGGCGAGGACGGTCTCCAGGGAATCCCCAGGGGAACGATCCTCGGGCTGATCAGCCTGTCCGACGACCTCAACCTCTATTACTTCGTACTGGCGATCTTCGTCTTCGCCTTCTGGCTGATCTACCGCACCATCCATTCGCCCTTCGGGCATGTCCTGACCGCCATCCGCGAGAATGAGCCGCGCGCGATATCGCTCGGCTACGACGTGGCGAAGTACAAGCTGCTCGCCTTCGTGCTTTCCGCCGGGCTGTCCGGACTGGCCGGCGCCACCAAGATGCTGGTATTCAAGTTTGCCACGCTCACCGACGCCCACTGGCATGGCTCGGGCGAGGTGGTGCTGATGACCATACTGGGCGGCATGGGCACGGTACTCGGGCCGGTGGTGGGATCAAGCGTGATCGTGACTCTGCAGAACGAGTTGGCCGACAAGGTCGGCTCGCTGGTCACGGTCATCATGGGGGTGATCTTCGTGGTCTGCGTACTGGCCTTCCGTCGCGGCATCGTCGGCGAGGTTTCAGCGCTCTACAAGCGCATGATCGGCGCCCCGTAGAAGCGGTGCGGCGGCCCACCGGAGCGGGGGGTGCCCACCCCCCGGCCCCACCTGCTGCCGCTGCCCTGGCCCTGACGCCCTGGCTTAAGCAGCGACAGGAAGTCGTGCCAGGTAATCCTGATGCGCAGCCAGGCTGAGTGCCTTGGGACGCAACGCCTTGACTGCTGCCAGAGCGTCCTCTTTGGTGTAACCGCGTTCGACGAGGATCTGCGCCGCCATCAGGCCCGTCCGGCCCGAACCGCCCTTGCAATGCACGGCGATCCGCTTGCCAGCGTCGAGCAGACGATGCACCGCCACCCGCTGCGCCTGCCAGGAGGCCGCAAAATCCTCTGCCGGCGCGTGATCGTCCTCGATTGGCAGGTGAAACCATTGCAGCCCGTTTTGCGCGCAGAGCGTCGGCAGATCGGTCACCGCGTTGCTCGCCATTTCGGCCTCCGGCATCAAGGTGATCACGGCGCTGGCGCCGGCGGCCTTGAGTTGCTTGAGCGCGTTCTCGGTATCCAGCTCCTTGCTCCCCGGGCAGGGAGTCAGAATCAGACCGCCAGCAGGCGCTGCCAGGGACAATAGGTCGGACGGATGGGTATGCATGGGGGCACCTGTAGTGGATGGATCGGGCCGCCAAGTCTACCGCGCTTTCCATCCGCGTTGAATGTGCGCCACGGTGGCCCGATACTGCCAAGCTTGCTCGCGTCGATTTTTCGCCGCGTGTCTTTTTCAAGGAATCGCGATGCTGAACAGCCTTTTCCTCCGCTCGCACAATCCGCCTGCACTATCGTCCGTGCTCGCCCTTTGTTGCGCGCTGTACTCGACAAGCGCGGTGGCGCTGCTGTTCGCCAGCGAGCAGCAGCGCTTTCGCGTAACGATCGTCAGCGAAGGTCTCGAACACCCCTGGGGCCTGGCGTTTCTGCCCGACGGGCGGATGCTGGTCAGCGAACGTCCCGGGCGGTTGCGACTGGTGGGCGCTGACGGCCGGGTCGATCCGGAGCCGCTGCACGGCTTGCCGCCGATCGCCGCCGTCGGCCAGGGCGGGCTGCTCGACGTCGCGCTGCATCCCGACTATCGCGACAACGGCTGGATCTACCTATCCTACGTGGCCAGCGGACCCGGCGGCTACGGAACCGAGGTTCTCCGGGGCAGGCTCAAGGGCAGGACGCTGGTCGACGTGCAGGTCCTGTTCCGGATGCTGCCAAAGTCGACGCGCGGACAACACTTCGGCTCGCGGCTGGTCTTTGATCGCCAGGGCTACCTGTACATCACCCTCGGCGATCGCGGCGAGCAGCAGCGGGCGCAGCGCCTGGACGATCATGCCGGGTCGGTGATCCGCCTGCACGACGACGGCCGCGTCCCGGCCGACAATCCCTTCCGTGATCATCCCGGCGCTCGTCCAGAGAAGTTCACCCTCGGCAATCGCAACCTGCAGGGTGCTGCGCTACATCCGCAAAGCGGCGAGCTATGGACCCACGAACATGGACCGCAGGGCGGTGACGAGATCAACATCATCCGCGCGGGCGTCAATTACGGCTGGCCGGTAATCACCTTCGGCCGCAACTACGGTACCGGAACGGCGATCGGCGAGGGAACGGCAAAGCCCGGCATGGCGCAGCCGCTGTACCAATGGACGCCGTCGATCGCACCGTCAGGAATGGCTTTCTACACTGGCGAGCGCTTTCCGGCCTGGCGCGGCAACCTCTTCGTCGGCGCCCTGCGCGACCAGATGCTGGTAAGGTTGGAGCTCGACGGCGCACGCGTGGTCCACGAAGAGCGTCTGCTGCAAGGCGCGATCGGGCGCATTCGCGACGTGCGCAACGGACCGGACGGCTTCGTCTATCTGCTCACCGACAGTCCGAAAGGCGTCATTGCGCGACTCGAGCCCGTGCCGTGAATACCCCGAATCCCGCGAATACCGCAAATACCGTGCCCCTGATGCACGCATCCAGCGACGGGTCCACCGGCAAGCCAGTGTTTCAGGAACTCGATCATGATCCACACGCGGCGGCCACGAGCGACGCCGGTGACTACGACTGCCGCCGCTGCGGCGCCTGCTGCGCCGCTTTTCGCGTCTCGTTCTATTGGGCCGAGGCCGACTCTTTCGGCCTGCCCACGGCTCTCGTCGAGCAGATTGGACCGTGGTACGCGTGCATGGCTGGCAGCAACGATCCCTCGCCGCGCTGTCACGCGCTGGCCGGAGATATCGGCAGCGCTGTGGTCTGCACCGTCTATGCTCAACGCCCCTCGCCGTGCCGCGAAGTTCGGGCAGGCGACCTGCAGTGCGCCCGCGCCCGCCACCGCTACGGACTACCCGCCGTCGTCGCCACCGAGGGCGACGCGATGAGCAACCCGGCCGACGTCACCCTGTCAACGGCTCAGCACCCCCGTCAGGGAAGCGCCCCCCGCTCACCAACATGAGCGCTACGGCGGCCCCGCGCAGTGCTGTCCCGGTCATCGACCGATGGCACCCCAAGGACGAAGAACCTATACTTCAGGCGTTGCGGCGAACGCGACTTGCCTAGCTCAGGCGATCACCGCTGGGCGTTCTCTCATGCCACCTGTGGCCAATGTATGACCAGGGAAGCTCTGGAGCTGTCGGTGACTACCCTAATTGGGCGCGGTGCGCTTCTCGGCAACGCTGGTGCTGAGCCCCCAGTCCTGCCACCCTCAGCACCGGGAGTCCTCGATGCCAGCATACCCTCGCCCCGCTGCACACCCCCTTCAGTCTCGCCCGGCAGGATGCGGGCCGGCGCATCGCTCGCGGCAGCAGCGTGCGTGCCGTTTCCTGGCCTTGCTGGTCGGGCTGTGGGCGCCGTTGGGAGGCGCGGTGGCAGCCACTGAGCTTGATTACGCCGCGGCGCGCACGCGCATGGTCGAGCAGCAACTGGCCTCGCCCTGGCGGGGAATAAGCGATCCGGCCGTGCTCAGGGCGATGGCCACGGTACCGCGCCACGAGTTCGTCCCTGCCGAAGTGCAGCCCTACGCCTACGACGACCGACCGTTGCCGATTGGCTACGCGCAGACGATCTCGCAACCGTACGTGGTTGCCTTCATGACCGAAAAGCTGCGGCCGAAAAGCACCGATCGGGTCCTGGAAATCGGCACCGGCTCGGGTTATCAGGCGGCCATCCTGTCGGCACTGGTGAACGAGGTGTACAGCATCGAGATCGTCGAACCGCTGGCCCGACGCGCGCAGGGTGACCTCGCCCGCCTCGGTTACGACAACGTCAGGCTGCGCCACGGGGACGGCTACAAGGGCTGGCCGGAGGCGGCGCCTTTCGACGCGATCATCGTTACCTGCGCGCCCGATCATGTGCCGCAGCCGCTGATCGACCAGCTGCGCGACGGTGGGCGAATGATCATCCCGGTCGGCGAGCGCAACGATCAGATGCTCTACCTGCTGAAGAAACGCGGCGGCGAATTGCAGCGCGAGGCCGTTCTGCCGGTCCGCTTCGTACCGATGACCGGCGCCGTAGACGCGAACTTCGGGCGCTGATTGGCGAAACCCGGACAAGGCCGTGCATAGGGACGCAGACAGCGGACGGTAGCGCTGTGCGGACAGGCGAGGGAAGCTGGGGGAAGTGGTGGGAGGAGCGCGGCAAGCCGCGCTCCTCCTTCTGCAGACTGCTCCGACTCGCCTGGCGGCCAGTCGGACTACGCCACGCCGTTGCCGACGCGAACGGCTACGCGACTCAGGCGCTGTGGTCGCGCAACCACTTGCCAACCGTCGGCGCCAGCACCTTCTGTGCCAGGCCACCGGTATAGATGCCGATGTGGCCGGTGGCGATCGGGACTTCGGTGTAATCCTTGCTGCCCACGTGCTTGCCGAGGGCGACCGTGCACGGAGGCGGCACGATATGGTCTTTCTCGGCGAAGACGTTGAGGATCGGAATCGTCAGGTTCTTGAGATCGACCTTGCGACCGCCGACTTCGAGCGTACCCTTGACCAGTTTGTTGCCCTTGAGGAAGTCGCGGACGAATTCCTTGAACATCTGACCACCGGCGTCCGGGCCACCAAACAGCCATTTTTCCATGCGCAGGAAATTCTGCAGCGCCTGACGATCGTCGAGGATATCGATCACGTCGGCATACTTGCCAAAGTTCAGGATGAACGGCGAAGCCATCATGAACGACTCGTTGAGCACCGTCGCGGGCACGTTGCCGTGCACGGCAACCAGCTGCTCGACGTCCGCTTCACCGCCCATGGTAAACATCAGGCCTTCGTGCGGCTTGTGATTCGCCTTGTAGGCGTCGAAGTCGATCGGCGTCACGGTCAGGACCAGATGGCTGATCTTGTCCGGATTCAGGGTCGCGTAGGTGGTCGACATGGCGCCACCCTGGCAGATTCCGAGCAGGGCGATTTTGTCGACACCATGGTGCTGGCGAACGAAATCAACGGTTTCGTCGAGGTAGCCGTTGATGTAATCGTCCATGTTGCGGTACTTGTCCACCGGACGCGGGTAGCCCCAGTTGTTCAGGTAGACGTCGATACCTTCGTTCAACAGATTGCGCACCAGAGAACGATCGGGTTGCAGGTCGGCCACTTCGTAGCCGTTGATCAGCGGCGGCACGATGAGCAGCGGCGTCTTCATGACCTTCGCCTGCTCGACCAGCGCGTGGTAGTGGTACACCTCGATTCCGTCCTGCTCGAAGACGATGTCCTTCGGCGTGCTGCCGATATCGATGTCGTCGTCGGTGAGGTTGGTGAGGTTGCTCACGCCTTTGGTGAGCTTGGCGTTCAGGGCTGCGGATTCAGCCGCGACGTCGGCGGGAAGAATCTGAATGGGGAATGAAAACATAGGGATAGCTTCCTCCTAAAGGTCTATTAGCTTGTCAGCCGAATCAACAAGATGCGGGCGCTCTGCTTACTCGCTCTTGGCACGACGCGCCGCCGTGGTACGGGCGGCAGGCTTGGGTGCTGCGGCGGACGCAGGAAGCAAGGCCTTCTTGAGAGCACGCACTTCTCTCTTGAGATCGTGGATCACCTGGTAGGCCTGGTCGATCTCGGTACGCGTCGGGATGTCGAACTTCGTCAGGAGGTCCTCGACGACGGCACGCTGGGTGAGCGTGAAGCGCTGCTGGGCCTTGGTGAACTCGTTCTGCGTGTCGAGGAATTCCTGCTTGTTGAAGGTCACCAGCAGCGATTTGTCGGCAGTGCGATACCAGAGGCGCATGAGGTCGCGAACAGCGGTGATCTTCTCACCCTTGGCGGCCAGCTTGCCCAGTTCGTCCACGGTTGCCTCGACGGCCTTGGCCAGTGCCTCGGCGAAGGCCTGGTGAAACGCGAGACTGGTCTTGCGCAGGTCAACGCCGGCGTCGACCATGCGCAACAGCTTGGCGTTCTTCTCACGCGAGGCACCGAAGAGCGGAATTTCTCCGAGACCTCCGAGCGCGCTAGCCTCGCCTTCCATCGACAGCAGGCGATTGATTCCGGCGGTGCCACCGAGCATCGCCTCGCCAACGTGACCGGTCGAGGCAGCCTGCATCAGGAAGGTCATCCAGGGACCCATGGCGCCCGGCAAGTCCTTGCTCATCGTCTGGCCGAGATCGCCGAGGTGCGAACCCATACCCATGCTGCGCTGCAGCATGGCGGTCGATTCCTTGGCCCAGTTTTCGGCAAAGCCCTTGAGGTCGGGACGCCAGTCCTTGCTCGCCTCGAGGTTCGGCGCGACGATTTTCATCGACCGGAAAAAGAAATCCATGACCCGGTTCATTGACGCCTGGCTGCTGGTCATGCGATCCATCAACACGCGCGCTGCATCATTGGTACCCTTGCTCGCCGCTTCGACGCCTTTTTTTGCGGCTTCGACGGGACCCTGGTTGCTGCCTGGGAGATTCTGCAGCAGCCCGGACCAGTCGCTCCACATGCGCTTCTGCATATCAGCCCAAGCGTTGACGACGCCGCCTAGTTGCTCATTCGGATTATTACTTTCCACTCGTTTGATCTCCTTCCAGTGTGTCGGACACGCCTACCGAAACGCCAGGCAGATGCCCATCGGTAGACAAGGTGCTCTACAACTAAACAGCGGCCGTCCGAAGACGGCCGCGATCATGCAGTCGTACTGGCAACTTGCGTTGTCACGCCAGCGCCACCACCGCATCTGCCTTGTGCTTGGCCTCGCCCTGCTCGTTGGCGCAGGTCAACTCGAGACGCACACATTTCTCGCCGTTCTGCTCCAGTTTCTCGACCACTTTTCCCGTACAGACCATGCTTTCGCCGACCCAGGTGATCGCCGTGAAGCGTACCCCGAAGCTGCGGATCGCCTCCTGCGGCACCCATTGCGTCAACAGGCGGCCGAGGTAGGCCATACCCAGCATGCCATGCGCGAAGACATCCTTCATCCCCTTCGAGCGGACATAGTCCTGGTCGAGGTGCAGTGGATGGTGATCGCCCGAGCCGGTCGCGTACAGCGCCAGAGTAAGACGCGACACCGGCTCCGTCGTGAACGAAGGAATCTCGTCACCCACGTTGATTGCCTCAAAATTCGGTATTGTCATCGCCTTTCCCCTATGCCCTGATGACGATCACGGTGCGCAGATCGCACACCGCTTCGCCCTGCCGGCTGACCTTGACATCCTTGACAATGAACTGCAGAGCGCCGTTCTTCTTGTCGTAGATATCGGTCACCTGTCCGTCAAAATCCAGCGTATCGCCGGCATAGACCGGCTTGTGGTACGTGAAAATCTGTTCGCCGTGCAACATCTTCCCGAAGTCACAGCCCATGGCAGCGATGTAGTCGAAGGGCTCATCCTTGTCCATGTCCATGCAGAAGAAGAAGGTCGGCGGCACCAGAACGCCGGGCAGTCCTGCCTTCGCGGCAGCCGCCTCATCGAAGTAGATCGGGTTTGTCTCTCCCGTCGCCTTGGCGAACCACTTCAGTTGCCACGCCGTCGGAGTAACCGAGTGTGGCGGCACTTTCATGCCGATGTGTTTCTTGTCAATCAACATCTGCTTCACTCCTCGCCCACCCCGCAAGCTGACCTGAGCGGGGTGGGAATTCTCGTTGGCGACTCGATCAGAGAACTTCGATGGCAATCGCTGTTGCTTCACCACCACCGGCACAAAGACCGGCGATACCGCGCTTGAGGCCACGCGCCTTGAGCGCGTAGAGCAAGGTCACCAGGATGCGCGAACCGGTCGCCCCGATCGGATGGCCGAGGGCGCAGGCGCCGCCATTGACATTGACCTTGTTGCGCGGCAGCTTCAGGTCGCGCATCGACGCCATGGTCACCGCCGCGAAGGCTTCGTTGATCTCCCAGAGGTCAACGTCCTCGGTCTGCCAGCCAACTTTCTTGAGCAGGTTCTGGAACGCAAACACCGGCGCCGTGGTGAACCATGACGGCTCGTGCGCAAAGGTCGAATGGCCGACGATACGTGCCAGCGGCGTGATGCCGGCGGCCTTGGCATCCGATTCACGCATCATCACGAACGCGGCTGCGCCGTCGGAAATCGACGACGAGTTGGCTGGCGTGACGGCCCCGTCCTTTTTGAACACCGGCTTCAGCTTCGAGATCTTCGATGCATCGCACTTCATCGGGGTTTCGTCGAGTTCAACCACGGTGTCACCCTTGCGGGTGCTGACCGTAACCGGCGCGATTTCGTCCTTGAAGACGCCGCTGGTGACGGCATTCTGCGCCAGGGTCACCGATTCGACGGCAAAGGCGTCCATCTCTTCACGCGTGAACGCGTACTTGTCGACGCACAGTTCGGCAAACACGCCCATCGGCTTGCCCTTCTCGTACGCATCCTCGAGACCGTCGAGGAACATGTGGTCGTGCAGCACACCGTTGCCCAGCCGGTAGCCCGAACGAGCGGTGGTCAGGACGTGCGGTGCGTTGGTCATCGACTCCATACCGCCGGCAATGGCGATATTGACCGAGCCGGCAAGCAGTTCGTCGTGCGCGATCATGACCGTTTTTTGCGCCGAGCTGCACATCTTGGTCAGCGTGGTGCACGGTACCGACGTCGGGAGACCGGCGCCGAGAACGGCCTGGCGCGCCGGCGCCTGCCGCACACCGGCCATCAGGCAGCAGCCCATCAGCGCTTCGTCGATATCCTCGACCTTGACGCCCGACTGCGCGACGGCGGCCTTGATCGCCACGGCGCCGAGTTCCGGCGCACTGACTGACGAAAACTGGCCCTGGAAAGAACCGACCGGGGTACGCTTGGCGCCCACGATGACAACTGATTCACTCATGTAACACTCCTTTCATGCAATAGGGATTGGCGGCATCGACCGCTCGAAGTTCGCGTCTGGCCGTAATTACTTCGGAGCCATGCGGATGGAACCGTCTATGCGGATCACTTCGCCATTCAGGTACGAGTTCTCGCAGATGTGCTGAACGAGAGCGGCGTATTCGGCCGGCTTGCCGAGGCGCGAGGGGAACGGAACCATCTGGCCCAGGGAGTCCTGAGCGGCTTGCGGCAGACCCTTGAGCATCGGCGTCTCGAAAATGCCTGGAGCGATGCACATCACCCGGATGCCGTGCGCGGCCAGTTCACGCGCCACCGGCAGCGTCAAGCCAGCCACCGCGGCCTTCGAAGAGGCATAGGCGGCCTGACCGATCTGGCCATCGAAAGCGGCAACCGAAGCGGTATTGACGATCACGCCGCGCTCGCCCTTGTCGTTCGGCTCGTTCTTGCTCATCGCATCGGCCGCCAGGCGAATCATGTTGAAAGTGCCGACCAGATTGATGCTCACCACGCGCGCGAAGGTCGCCAGATCATGCGGGCCGTTGCGGCCAAGTACTTTCTTGGGGGGGGCAACGCCGGCACAGTTAACCAGGCCATGCAGCCCGCCGAATTCCTTGACCGCGGTTTCGATGGCGGCAGTTGCGCTCGCCTCATCGGTCACGTCGGTCTTCACGAAGCGCGCGCTGGCGCCCAGCTGCGCCGCCTGCGCCTCGCCGGCAGCGGCGTCGATGTCGACGATCACCACTTTGCCGCCAGCACTGACCAAGTTGCTGGCCGTTTCCGCGCCAAGTCCCGAACCTGCTCCCGTTACCACAAACACACTACCGTTGATTTGCATTTTTACCCCCAAAAAAATATCGCGACATCACGCGATGTCGCGCTACTGGTCCATGCCGACGTCGATCGTTGCGACCCGACATCGGCACAGAAAAATTCAGCCACCCGCTGACCCGAGGTCGTCCTGGTGACACGAGTGCCGTTGCGCAGGAAGTGCTGCCCTGTATCGAGAAGGCCGTCTGGCGACCCGCCCTCGCCCGCTGCGTCCACTGTTCGGTTCTTCGCTGTCCGGTAGCGGCGGCGAGCAACTCTGGCATTGTCGAATGCCGAGTGCTACCGAGTCAAGCACTGCTCCGGACAGACGCCGGATTTCATGATCGAGAATACTTCGCGTCGCTACCGCCGTGCGCTGGCCACCCCTCGGCCACAAGGCGAAGCTCGCCGCCGGCGCCAGATCATATGGCGACGAGCCCGCGCCGCCACACGGGCCAACGCGCAGTTGATGACAAGCTGCTAATTGGTCATAATATCCGGCGCTTTTCCCCGTCATTCAGAAAACCAATTCCCGCCCGGGAGACCCATGGAACAAGGCTTGATCGCAGAACTGCTGTTGCAGTACGTCGACCGTCAGGCGCCGACCGTAAAGCTGCGCGTGCGCGTGTACCTCGCGCTACGGAACGCGATCATGGACCGCAGCCTGTCTCCCGGCACCAAGCTGCCGTCGACCAGAATCCTGGCCCAGGAACTCGGCATGGGCCGCAATACGGTCGTGCGGGCCTACGAACAACTGCTCGTGGAAGGCTATCTCGAAGGCCGCATCGGTGACGGCACCTACGTTTCCGAGGCCGTCTCCAGCGGACTGAAAGCGCCGGCCCAGAAGCGTCCGCTGGACACCGGTCGGCACACGCTGTCGCGCCGAGGCAAGGCGGTTGCCGCCAGCGTCACCAGCAGCATCGTCCAGCGCGGTGCCTTCATGCCGGGAATTCCGGACGTCGACCTATTTCCGTTCAGCATCTGGCGCCGCCTGCTCGCCAAGTACCTGCGCGTCGAGCAGTCGCACCTGCTCAATTACTCGCACACCGCCTACGGCCCGCTGAGAGTGGCCCTGGCCAACTACCTGCGCGTAACACGCATGATGCACGTCGATCCGAAGCAGGTGGTGATCGTCAATGGTTCCCACCAGGCGATCGACCTCTGTGCGCGCATGCTCGCCGACCACGGCGAGCGGGCATGGATCGAGGATCCCGGTTACTGGGGAGCGCGCAACGTCCTTGCCGCCGCCGGCCTGCAGGTGACGCCGATCGCGGTCGACGAGAAAGGCATTGCTCCGACGATCGAGGATTGGTCACTGCCGCCGCGCCTGATCTTCACCTCGCCGTCGAGCCAGTATCCCACCGGTACCGTGCTCTCTCTCGAGCGCCGCCTGCAACTGCTGGAACGTGCCGACATTGCCGACTCGTGGATCATCGAGGACGATTACGACAACGAACTTCGCTACCACGAACGACCGCTCGCTTCCCTGTTCGGGCTTTCCGACAAGCAGCGGGTGATCTATCTGGGAACGCTGAGCAAGGTGATGTTCCCCGGCATGCGCCTCGCCTACCTGGTCGTTCCCGAGGGACTGATCGACGCCTTCGTCACCGGTAATTCTGAGCTTCATCGTGGCGGACGGCTGCCGGAGCAGGCGGCCCTTGCCGAATTCATCGACGAAGGCTACTTCACCTCGCACATCAAGCGCATGCGCGGCATCTACGCCGAGCGGCGCGACGCCTTGAAGGAAACGATGAGCGCCCGCCTCGGCGGCGCCGTTGCACCGTCGGGAGGTCATGGTGGCCTGCAATTGCTCTATCGCTTCTGCCAACCGGTGGACGACGAAAGGGTCGCCGCCGAGGCCCTGGCCGAAGGCATCATCTGCCGCCCGCTGTCGATGTATTACCTCGACCAGGAACGACGCCAACCGGGACTGAACCTGGGTTTTGCCGCCGTCCCGGTGGAACGTATCGCGCCGGCCGCGGCGACGCTGGCAGCGATCATCGAGCGCAATCTGACGCGCTCCCGCCAGGCGACGGCGGGCCAAGAACCGCCGGTGATCAGCAGTGCCCATTGCGGCTAGCCGCCGCTACGCATGGGTTCGGCACGCCCTCCGACCACCCATTCGAGGGGCAGCAGCGTGATGCCGCGAAGAGCGTCAGGATGGCGGCCACCGCGTCGCCGTGGCAGGGTGGGCTGCCCGGGGCCGGCTCGAAACGGCGTGCGGGGACGGTTCGGCACCTGTATCGCCTCACCGGGATCCCTTCCATACGCAACGACATGGAGCCAGATAAGGACCACCCCGGCCGAGGCCAGCGACTTACCTTGGTCAGCCCATCACCAGATTGGGCAGCCAGAGAATGATCTGCGGGAAAATCATGCAGAGCACGAGAACCACCAGGTTGACCATGATAAACGGCGTGACCGACCGGTAAATATCCGCCATGCTGACGTCCACCGGCGCTATTCCCTTCAGATAAAAAAGCGCAAATCCGTAAGGGGGGGTCTGCACTGCGACGAGGATATTGATGATCATCAGCACCCCGAACCAGATAGGGTCATATCCCATGGAGACGACTATCGGTGTAAAGAGAGGCGCGCACATCAGCACGATAATGAATTCATCGATGATGAAGCCAAGCAGCAGCATAATTATCTGAAACATGATGATGATCGCTATTGGAGGCAGATCGAGGCTGCCGGTAAAATCGGCCACCATCGCCTGTACGCCCATCAGCAGATGAAAATTGCTGAACACCGATGCACCAAAGATGATCCACATTGCGACGCTGACCAGGGTCGCAGTCTGCATCCCGGCCGCGCGAAACATATCGAGCTTGAAACGCTTGAACAGAATAGCCAGAAGAATCGCGCCCACCACGCCGATGGCCCCCGACTCGGTTGGCGTTGCAATCCCCGCGATAATGCTGCCAAGCACCGCGACGATCAAGAGAACTGCAAAAAATCCGTCGCGCGCAATCCTGAATTTTTCTTTGGCGCTCAGTTCGGGGACATGCTCCTGTTCATGGTCCAATGGCGCCCTGGTCGGATCCAGTCGGCAACTGATCACCACATAGATAATCAACATGAAGATGGTCAATAGGGCCGGCATCATCGCCCCCAGGAACATCCTGCCAACCGAGTTCTGGGTAGTGGCAGCGAACATGATCATCGGGATACTGGGTGGAATCAGAATCCCCAGCGCGCCACCCGCCATGATCACACCCAGGGCCAGTTGCCGGTTGTATCCGCGGTCCAGCATAGGTTTCAACGCAATACTGCCGGAGGTCATGATTCCGGCACCGATGATACCCACCATCGCGCCGATCATAGAGCACACGCCGATCACGCTGATCGCCAGCGAACCCCTCACTTTTCCGATGACCATCTGAGTGGCGTTGAACATCGCGTCACCGATTCCGGATTTTGTGAGCAGTTGCCCCATATAGATATAGAGGGGAATTGCGAGCAGAACAAAGCTGAAGTAGGTTGCCTCGAGCGTGGTAGGTATGACATTGAAAATACCGTCACCCCAGACCATGTATCCAATCGCCATGGCAATGCCGCCGAGCGCCAGTGCAACAGGCGCACCCAGTGCGAAAAATATCAGAACACAAAGAAGCAATACACCGGTAAGCGCTTCAATTCCCATCAGAATTCTCCTGCGCAAGGAGATCCTTGCCTGTGAATAGGTAGTAGATGGCGACCAGCATATCCCGACCCAACTGGGCGATGAACAGTCCACACGCGATTATCGACATGATCCAGAAATGGTACATTGGCGGCGCCCACTCGCTCTCCCGCCGATAATCGAACTCAATCGCCTCCAGCAACTTCCCGATACTCATATCCAAAACGATCCACAGAAAAAATATCCCAAGCGCGTAAGAAATCAAATCGAAAACGCGCCGGGTTTTTTGGCTGACGTTAAAATATAAAATGTCCACATTGATATGCGCTTTTTTCTGCTGCGCATAGGCACCGCCGAGCGCGGCAACATAGCCAAACATGAACAGTGACAAATCAAAAGCCCAGATGGTAGGGCTGTTGAGAACGTAGCGCGAGAAAACTTCATACGCGACCACAAATGCCAGCATCGGCATCAGGTAAGAGGCTGCCTTGCCCATGAGCATGACAACAAGATCTATGCCGCGGCATATCCATTTCAAAGCAGTTATAGTCATTCAGACACCTGCAATGCCAGATGTTATAAGTCGAAAGGAGGGTACGAGCAGCATCGAGAGATCGGCGAAGCTGCCGTCTGTCGCCAACGCTGTTCAGAGACCCCATTGATATTTCATGACGAAGATCATTAAGGAGACAAACCTCAGTGAATCCAAAGAAGCCACGACCCTCGGAAAACACCCGCCACGCTGGTAACTCCTGAGGCCCGCGCGACTTAACGCTGCTTGGCTGGCCACCCGCTGCCCGGACTGCTGTTATTCCCGAACCTGCCGGAAAAGACGTTCCTGTTCACCCGTTTTCCAACACCGCTTGCAAGCTCTTGGTAAAGTTGTGGCGCTCTTTCCCCACCGTCTCCTCACTGATCTTCGGACACCGCTAGGAAGAGCGCCACGTGCCTGCTGCTCGGATTATTCGCAACTCACCCTTCACCTGCTACTGGCCAATGACGGCTGCGCTTAAGCCCGAGATCTCGGTCACTTCTTGTTTTGCATGATATCAATCAGTTGCTTGCTGTATTTGTCCTGTGCCGCATATTCAGCCAACAGACTGGCGCCGGCGGCCGCCCAGGCCTTGCGATCTGCCTCGGACGGTTTCGGGCTCCACAACAGACCTTTGGCCTCCATTTCGGCAACCGCTTCTGATTCCCACTTCTTGGACATCGCCAGCTGCTCCTCAGCGTGTATGACCGTGGCCTTGCGCACGACCTCCTGTAGATCTGCCGGCAGTTTTTTCCAGGCAGCGCGGTTTACAATGATCGGCAGCACCTGTGCGCCTGCCAGCGGCAAACGGTACATGTACTTGGCCACTTCCACATGGTTGCCGTCACGGTGGTCAATCATGTTGCTGCCGATGGAGCCGTCGATGACGCCGGTTGCCATGCTCGTGTAGATCTCGTTCCACGCCAGCGATACCGGGGACGCGCCCAAATTGCGCAGGAACTTTCCATAGGCACCCGGTGCTCGGATTTTGAGACCTTTGAAATCGGCGATGGAATTGATCGGGTTCTTGGTGATTACATAGACTGGCGGCTGAATGTACGGCTCCAGCCACACCAAGCCCTGCGAGCCGTAGGCTTTTTCCAGCACTTTGTCCCAGCCCTTCTCATGAAACAGCTTGTACAGTTCGGCCGTATCATCGGTTCCGCCCGGCAGCCCGATCTCCACGATGCCGGCGGGCAGTTCACCCGCATGCATTGACTGAAAAGGTGCCCCCATGGTGATCAGGCCTGATTTTACCGCGCTCAAGAGGCCCGTCGTACCGACGCCTTCACCCGAATAGAGCACCTGTACCTTGATACGACCGCCGGACATTGTTTCGATATTGCTGCCCAGCTTTTCATAGAGCGTGCCGAACGCCGTGCCGCGCCCGTAGAGGTTAGCGAAGCGCCAGTTATACTCAGCCGCGGAAACGCCGGCCGCCAGAACGCCGGAGACCAACGTGGCTGTCAGTGCCAAACTCGCAATTATCTTTCGAAATTTCATCATATCATCTTGCTCCGTGTTGTTAGATCGGTTGTCGGCAGGATACAAACCTCCCGCTCAGCCACCCATTCATCTTTGCATGAATAGGCAGCCATGGTAAATAGCATTAAATCGATTTAACTGTTGATTTACTACTAGGAATTACCCTCTTCATGAAATTATTGAACGAACACCTATTCGGATACTGATACGTTACTACCCAATTGACCGAGGATTGATAGAGGGGATGCCGGCGCGACTGAAGCGAAAAATCGGAAGCCCAAGGGGCTTTGCGATCAGGCCGCTGCGGCCGCCTTCGGCGCCAAAGATGATGCCGATTATTGCCATCGTCGTGATCACTGTCGGATCCATGTCCGTGCCGCCCGTCCCGGCGTCGCTGTCCGCAGCAGGCAGTCGGCGCTCATGCCCGGGATGGCGCCGCGGCGGCCATCGCTGGAGATGTCTGTGGCGGCGCAGAGCCACTCGCCGACCGGGGGAAGGAATCCTGGCCATATTCTTCTCCTCGTAGAAAGGTGTGAGAAAGCAAGTAGTGTGCCCGGCTCGACAGGGGTCCGTGCCCATTTCCGCTTGTTGTCGGAAAGCCCTCACTTCCCGGTTTGGCGAGGCTTTGCGCGCAGCGCCCTGACGCCACCCTTTTGGGTTTTGACGCTGCTATGCGGCACCTCCGCCCTGTTTGAGTGCAGGGGGCGCAGTGCCGGGCACCGGCAGAGGGCGGCCGTTCCCGTCGATTCGGCGCCGCTGCCGAGGCGACAGTGCCGCGCAGGACCCCGTGTTCGCCGATGAAGGCGACGATCACCTGGCCACGGTCGCAGTTTTCTTCGAGCCACGAAACGAGACATGGGGCATCTCGCCGGCGGCTCTGGCACTGCGAACGGCTTGGCTCATAACCCTCCGGTTTCTGCGCTGCGGGTCGTGGATAACGGGTCGTTCCCCCTCTTAGGTTCCGCGCTGCCGGCGGGGGCGACCCGGGCAGGCGTGTCAGAACCGATCCTAGGGTATTGATTGGCTGGAAAAACAACCAATCCGGACTTAGAGTGTAGAGCCATTTCAGCAACAACACGCTGGCAAGGCTCCCCGGCCACCTGAAATCTGCTCGCCAACACTCAGTCGGTGAGGGCGCGGGAGCCCAGCAAGTTGACCTGGATCAGCCCGACGGCGGCTCGATGCCTTAGCATTTCCGCTTTGGCCGAAGCCTTTGTCAGCACCGGCTGACGGGTACTCCGACATCCATTGAAGGCCCCCCATGAGCGAGAATCCCGAGAAGACCATAGCCGCCACCGGCGGAGCAGAAACCGCGGCGGCGAGCGAATCGCCGAGCGTGCCCACGACCGCAGCGAGCACCGCGGCAACGACCAAGCCCGCTGCCAAACGGCGTACCAGAGCAGCCACGAAGAGGAGCGAGAAACCGGCGCAGTCGCCCGCTGCGGCGCCGCTGGCGAGCGCGCCAGCAGAGACACGCGCGGCGACCGGAAAAGCACCCGCCAAACCCCGTCCAACTTCGCCCCAGGCACCGACCGCAAGGGCCACAAGAGTCGGCCCGGCGGCACCCGTTGCCGCCAACACCAGGACACGGACGACGGACGACGCGACCACCGCACCGCCAGCGCAGGCAGGCTTCTCGCGCCGCCTCGGCGACCGCCACACGCTCGATTCGAGCGCGCTGGAAGAGATCGATCGCATGACCAACGTCGCGCTCGGCCAACTGAGTGGGGGTGTTTCACCCGCATCGCTGGCCATGGCCTACCTCGACTGGATGGTGCACCTTGCCTCGTCACCCGGGAAACAGTTTCAACTGGCTGCCAAGGCGACGCGCAAAGCGATGCGCCTGGGCAGCTACGCCCTGACGTCGGCAATCACCGGCAACGCCGAGCCGTGCATCGAACCGCTCCGCGGCGACCACCGTTTCGACCATCCCGGCTGGCAGCGCTTTCCCTACAACGTCATCTACCAGGGCTTCCTGCTCAATCAGCAGTGGTGGCACAACGCGACCACCGACGTGCGCGGCATCTCGAAGCACAGCCAGGCGGCGGTTTCATTCACCGCCCGCCAGATCCTCGACATGACGGCGCCGTGCAACATTCCCTTCCTCAACCCCGAGATCGCCGAAGCGACGATCAACGAGCGCGGCGCCAATCTGGCGCGCGGCGCGAGCAACTACCGCGAGGACTTCAAGCGCTCACTGCGCAACGAACCGCCCGCCGGCGTCGAAGCCTTCCGCGTCGGCGAAAACCTGGCCATCACCCCCGGCAAGGTCGTCTACCGCAACCACCTGATCGAGCTGATTCAATATTCGCCGAGCACCGACAGCGTCCAGCGCGAACCCGTCCTGATGCAATCGGCGTGGATGATGAAGTACTACATCCTCGACCTCTCGCCGCACAACTCGCTGGTCAAATACCTGGTCGACAGCGGGCATACCGTGTACATGATCTCCTGGCTCAACCCGGGTCCCGAGCACCGCAACCTGGGCATGGAGGACTACCGCCGGCACGGCACGCTGGCCGCCATCGACGTCGTCACCGAGTTGCAACCGGGGCGCAAGATCCACGCCGCCGGTTATTGCCTGGGCGGCATCCTGCTGACCATCACCGCCGCCGCCATGGCCCGCGACGGCGACGAGCGCCTGGCCAGCGTCACCCTGTTCACCACCATGACCGACTTTACCGAAGTCGGCGAGATCAACGTCTTCATGGATGCCAGCGAAGTGACGCTGCTCGAAGACATGATGTGGCAGAAAGGCTACCTTGATCACAAGCAGGTCTCCGGGGGATTCCAGGTCCTCAAGTCGGCCGACCTGATCTGGTCGAAAATGGTTCGCGAGTACTACCTCGGACACCGCGAACCGATGTTCGACCTGATGGCGTGGAACGCCGACGGCACGCGCATGCCGTATCGCCAGCACTCCGAGCTGCTGCGCCGGCTGTACGTAAACAACGAGCTTTTCGAGGGCAAGTACATGGTCGAAGGCCGTGCCATCTCGATCAGCGACATCCACTGCCCGATCTTTGCCGTTGCCGCGGCTGGTGACCACGTCGCCCCCTGGCACTCGGTGTACAAGCTGCACCTGCAAAGCGACGCCACCGAGCTGACCTTCGTGCTGACCAGCGGCGGCCACAACGTCGGCATCGTCAACGAACCGGGCCACGCGCACCGCTCCTTCCAGCTCAGCGTCTGCCACGAAGGCGACCGCTGCATCGACCCGGATACCTGGAAGCAGCGCACGCCAACCACCGAGGGTTCGTGGTGGCCAGTGTGGCAGCAGTGGCTGACGCGGCACTCGTCGGGCAGCGAAGCGCCGCCGGGCATGGGCGCCCCGGACAAGGGCTACGAGCCGCTCTGCGACAGCCCGGGAACCTACGTCCTGCAGCAGTAGGCGACAACGCCGCGGGTCAGCGCGGCTTTACCGGCGAGCGCCGCCAGTCAACGATCGCCCGCCGCCACCTGATAGGCGTCGCGCATTTCCCGCTTCAGCGTCTTGCCGGCCGCGTTGCGCGGGAAGTCGTCCATGATCTGCAGGGCGTGCAGGCGCTGGTAGCGGGCGCCGACGCGTTCGTTGATCCAGTCGCGCAGTTCGCCGGCGGTGATCGACGCGCCGGCATTGAGGACGACGGCGGCCACCGGTGTCTCGCCCCACTTTTCGTGCGCCACACCGAAGACGGCGACCTCCCTGACCGCCGGGTGACGGGCAGCGACTTCTTCGACGTCCTTCGGGTAGACCTTGACGCCGCCGCTGTCGATCATGTCCTTCTTGCGATCGACCAGATAGAGGTAGCCCTCGCCGTCGGTATAGCCGAGGTCACCGGTGAACAGCCAGCCGTCGCGAATCGCCTGCACAGTGAGGTCGGGGCGACCGTAGTAGCCGCCCATCAGCGAGGGTCCGCGACCGACGATCTCGCCGACTTCTCCGGCTGGCGCGTCACTGCCGTCTTCGCGGACGATGCGCATTTCGTAGAAGAAGGGCGGCGCGCCGACCGAACCCGCCTTGCGCAGCGACTGCGTCTTGTCGAGGATGGTCCAGAATCCTTCCGTGAGCCCGTACAGTTCGTAGAAGCGGTCGGGGAGCAGGCGATTGAGAAGGTCCTTGTACTCCTGGTACAGCGGCGCACCGAGCGAGAGAATCATTTCCAGCGAGGCCAGCTTCTCGGGCGAGAAATTCGGCGCATTGAGGATGGCGATGATCTGCGCCGGCACCATCATGGTGTGCGTGACGCGCTCGCGGGCGATGATTTCGATCGCCTCTTCGGCGTCGAACTGTCGCTGCAGGAGGTAGCGCGCGCCAAGGTAGAAGCACGGCATCAGAGTCACGAAAGCGCCGTTGAAGACGATCGCACCGGTGTGCAGGACCACCGACTCCGCGCTCATCCGCCAGGCGGACGCAAACAGCGTGCCGTACATCGCGCGCACGAAATGGCTGTGGATGATCCCTTTCGGCAGGCCGGTCGTGCCGCTGGTGTACATGATGTTGAAAATATCGTCGGAGCCCACCCGTACCGGCTCGCTGGCACCGTCCGCACAGGTCTTGAACAGCGACCCATAGTCGGGGTAATCGCCCGCCGGACCGTCGACCATCAGCACGTGATCGGCGGCAAGCTCAGGCAGTTCGGCGCGCACCTGATCGATCATCGGCGCCATCGAGCGCTGCGTGACCAGGCAGTTGGCGCCCGAGTCGCGCAGCAGACTCGTCAGGCCCGAAGGCATCAGCAAGGGACTGAGCGGCACCAGTACGGCGCCGATCGACGGCACCGCCCAGTAAACCTCGAGCAGTTCCCGGCAGTTCGCGAGGACCGTCGCCACGCGATCGCCCTTGCGCACGCCGAGCCAGGTCAGAACGCGGGCGCATTGGCTGACGCGTGCCTCGAATTCGCGCCAGGTGAGCCGATCCTGCTCGAAAACGACAGCGACCTGATCCGGTCGAAACTGCGCATGGTGTTTGATGAGCGTCGCTAGTTGCAGCATATTTCCTCCCTTTGACGAGACCGGGGGTGCGTGGCCCGGCACGCCAAGCCCACCCGTTGAACTGACTTCGCCGCTCGCCCGCGGCGAGCACCATCCGCCTCGTGCGGCGGCAAGACCCGGGCTGCGCCAGCACGTAAGCAGCGTGGCTGCGAGCACGGCAGCAACCATCCGCATCGCAGCGCAACATACCCATACTATACAACGTCGGAGAGTGCAGCGGCGGAGACGCCTGTGGCGCCACTTCCGCTGCCAAGTCGCCCTTTGACAAGGCCGCCTCGGCGGCGCTATGGGGGCTGGAACGCTCGTATTTTGGCCTTTCTTGCCATCGATCGAATAATCTTGGCCATAAGCATGGGAGGGGTGAACAATTCCAGCCCAGAGGAGTAGAATGAATTGTGCGGTGCGGAATGACGATCGTTTTGGTGGTCTTTCCGCACCATTTCACAGCGGCCAGGACCGCCGCGAACGGGATACACCGCGCGTCGTTCCGGTTTGGCAAGAAAGAACATCAGCGCGCTTTCGTCTGTCGCGCCGCCCACATCCGGGCTGCCGGCAAGGCCAGTTACTCGTGGGTCGCCCTCCAGGGGGCCGGCCCGTTTTGATTCACTTTGTTTGTTGGAGGTAAAGATATGTATTCACTGCTACGGGAAATGCCGGATTTCACCACGAGTTGGTGGAGATACATGCTGGCCATGATGCGCGCTTCGAACCGCGAAGTGGGCGAGTTCAACGACAATATGTTCATTGCCGCGCACATCGCCATGACCGCCGCCCGCGACAACCCGATGAGCATGCTGGAGACCTTCGAGATCATGGAGCATAGCGTCGGCCTGGCGCGCAAGGGAGCCGCCGGCATGCAGGACAAGATGGCCGACTATGCCTTCGACCAGATCGAGGAAGGTACCCGCGCCTACTTGAACACGATCCTCAAGTCCGACGGTGAGAAGCTCGGCAGTTACATGCGCCGCGAAGCCGAAATCATGGAAGCGGTCTCCAATTTCAACGAACAGATCGAAGCCATCGGCGACGAGTTCGGCTTCCATTTCAACACCAAGGACTACAAGCTGGTGGCCGAAACGGACGCCTTCGAGCTTTACCAGGTGCTGCCGATCAAGGAAGGCGTCGAGGTCCGCAAGGACCTGAAGCCTGTCGTTCTCGTCCCGCCGTACATGCTCGGCGTGCATATCCTGGCCTTCCTGCCTTTCGAGAACAAGAGCTACAGCCACTCGTTCGCCAACGAGGGGATTCCGACCTACGTCCGCGTCGTCAAGGACATCATGACCACCGAGAAGGTGCAGACGATGACCCCGGAGCAGGACTGCGAGCAGACGCGTGAGCTCTGCGCCAAGGTCATGGAGCTCAACGACGGCAAGAAAGTGACGTTGAACGGCACCTGCCAGGGTGGCTACATCTGCATGATGAACATCCTCTCGGGCAAGCTGACCGATGTCTGCGACGCCCTGATCACCAACGTGACGCCGGTTGACGGGACCTACAGCGATGCCATCAGCGGCATGCCCCAGATGCACCATGACTTTGTCACCACCACGCTGCCGAGTGGCAACAAGGTTGCCAACGGCTACCTGCTCAGCCTCGGCATGCGCTTCGTGGCCATCGACCGCGAAACGCCGCTGGTCAAGGTGCTCGACCAGGCTTCGCTGCAACGCGCCACCGGCATGAACCCGGGCAAGACCCCCGCCGCGCTCTTCCGCTGGCTGCTCAAGGAACGCGTTCACCTGCCTCTGGCCATCGCCAACATGAGCTCGCACACCTTCCAGGATGCGATTTCGGAAGATGGCACGCTGCCCGTGAAGCTCTTCGACCAGGCGCTCAACATCAAGCACCTGATCGACCTGAATGTGCCGTGGTACCAGAACTACGCGATCAAGGACGACCTGGTCACGCCGGCTTGCGCCACCGCCGGCAACAAGCACCTCGAAGGTTGGGAGGGTCTTGAATCGGTCGCTTTCTTCGGCGGTCACGTCGCCATCCTGACCAGCCCCTACGGCAAGAAAGCGCCGGTTACCGGCGAGTTCACCGACGCCAATGGCAAGGCCGCCCGCGGCCCGGTGAAGTTCCAGATGGACATCTCGGCCTGAACACAGGACGACTCCCGGGAAACGACGGCAGCGTGCAACTGACGATTGCCTTCTGACCCTCTGCAAGTCACGCGGCCGGCCCGACGAGAATCGTCCAGGTCGGCCGCGTTGTTTGTGGACTGGCGTTGCGCACCGTCAAAGCAAGCGACGGCGGCACAAATCGTTCATGATAGCGGTCGCGCCAAGCGCCAGACACCCGCCAATCGCAGCAACAGGAGTGCCCACCTCATCGTGGATACTCGAATACCTTTCATTTTGAATCTGGAGATTTCCTTTATGAGCTACGTCAACATCATCGCCGAAGTCCGTGGAAAAGTCGGCCTGATCACCCTCAATCGTCCGAAGCAGCTGAACGCCCTCAACGATGACCTGATGGACGAACTGGGCAGCGCGCTGGCCACCTATGAAGCCGACGAGAATATCGGTGCGATCGTCATCACCGGTTCGGACAAGGCTTTCGCAGCCGGCGCCGACATCACGGTCATGCAGTCGCTGACCTACATGGAGGCCTACAAGGGCGACTTCATCAGCCGCAACTGGGAAGGCGTCAAGAACTGCCGCAAACCGGTGATCGCGGCGGTCGCCGGCTACGCCCTGGGTGGCGGCTGCGAACTGGCGATGATGTGCGACATCATTCTCGCCGCCGACACGGCACAGTTTGGCCAACCGGAAGTCCGTCTGGGCATTCTTCCCGGTGCCGGTGGCACACAGCGTCTGCCTCGCGCCATTTCCAAGGCCAAGGCGATGGAAATGTGCCTCGCCTCGCGCAATATCGACGCCGAGGAAGCCGAGCGCTCGGGTCTGGTTTCGCGCGTCGTGCCGGCCGACAGGCTGCTCGACGAGGCGATGTCGACCGCCACCCGCATCGCCGGATTCTCGCTACCGGTGGTGATGATGATCAAGGAGTGTATCAATCGCTCGTATGAGAGCTCGCTCAACGAGGGCCTGCTCTTCGAAAGGCGTGCTTTCCACTCGGCATTCGCCCTCGACGATCAGAAAGAAGGCATGACCGCCTTCGTCGAGAAACGCAAAGCGGCTTTCACCAACCGCTGAGCGCCTGATCTCTCTGCATCCCCCGGGCAGCGGCTGCGGCTGCCCGGAAATTGCGCCGCGAAATCAGCAGTGCGCGGCAGCTTCGACGGCGTTGCTGATCGTCACCTGATCGACCCAGGCCTTGGCGTAAACCGTGCTGTAAATGTTCGCATAGGCCGCCACTTCAAGCGTCAGAGTCACCTGTCTATTGGCGAAGCGCGCCAGATCGACCGCTGACTGCCGCAGCCATTCGTTCTCCTGGTGCACCATGCCGATCGCCGTGACTTCATCGACGACGATGCCATCGACGAGAACCCGAAAGCTGGCGCTGGTGTAGTCGTTGACGGCCGCGCTGAGATCGAGCCGCCGCACGTAGCTAAGCTCCGGCCGCGGACCGAGGGTGACGCGCCGCGAGATCGATTGCGCGCGCGCGCCAACCGCGCCCGAATCGCCCGACGAAGCGTGTCCGTAGAGCATCGAGCCGCCGCGAAATGCGCGCGGATCGTCGTGCAGCAGATCCCAGCCGGCGCCTTCCCAGCCAGCGCTGCGCAGGGTTTCCGGGCTGAACCGACCGGCGTGGAAGGGACTCGAGCGCTGCGCCCCACCCTTGAGTACGCCCGCCGCTTCCAGGGCGGTCGAAATGATCCCCGGAACGTCGATGCCCAGTGGCGCCGAACTGCGCGGCCGGCTGCCGGGCTTGAGCAGCCCCGCCGCCTGCAGCGAGGCCGAAATGATGCCATGCACGTCGAGACCCATTGACTGCCTGCCCGCAGCCTGCGCTCCGTCCGCCGCTTCGGCGTGCTCGTTCCCTGCCTCCCGGGCGGGCTCTTTGCGCAGCAGCGGCTCGCCACGGTCACCCGGGCTGGCCGAGCCAGCGGAATGGGGTTCTGGACCCGCTGCGCCAGTCGTCCCATCTGCCGCTTGCGCAGGGCTGCCCGCCCGACTTTGCGCGTCGGCGGCCGCCTCCGCCGCAGGCGCTCTGGCGTCCGCCGGGCGCTCGGCGAGCAGGCCCCAGAAATCGGCGATGCGGTGTGTCGACGAAATGCCGACTGCGTTGAAGAACGGTGCCGCGGTGCCGCACTGGTGCGGTTCCGGGCCGGGGTCGAGGGCTGCGCCGTGTGACATGCCGGTAATCGTGTAGGACTCGATCAACTCCTCGCCGTCGGCGCCCTGCCAAACGCGGCGCGGATAGCCATCGACGCGCATTTCGACGCTCGGCCTGGAATCCAGTCCGTGCACATCGGCCCACTGCTTGATCAGCTCTTCGGCATTGACCGGCTTCACCGCGGTGTCGGCGTCACCGTGCCACACTGACAACCTCGGCCACGGCCCCTGATGGGGGGACGCGGCGCGCACCAGCGCTCCCCATTCCGGGCCCGAACGCGAACGCCCCTGGAAGATGCTCTCCAGCCCTTCCTGCAAGCCCTTGGCCGTACGATAGGGAACCCCGGCGATGACCGCGCCAGCGGCAAAGACCTCCGGATAGCTGGCCAGCATCACGCTGGTCATCGCCCCACCGGAGGACGTTCCGGTAACGAAGACCCGGCGCCGATCGATGCCGTACTCGGCGACCATCCTGTCCACCATCTGCGCGATCGACTGCGCCTCACCGCGTTCGCGTTCGTTGTCTTCGGGCCGGAACCAGTTGAAGCAGCGCAGCGGATTGTTGTTCCATTGCTGCTGCGGAAAGAGAAGAGCGAAGCCGTGCCGGTCGGCGACCGTCGACCAGCCGCTGCCCTTGTTGTACGAGGCTGCACTTTGTGTGCAGCCATGCAGGACGACGACCAGCGGCGCGTTCGCCGGCAGGCTCTCGGGGAGATAGGTATACATCGTCAGTTCGCCGGGATTGCTGCCGAAAGCGCTGACTTCGCGCAAACGGCTTTCCTGCGTGTCGACCTGGTCGGACCAGGCTTTCACCGACGCCAGCGTCGAAAGAAGCTTCTCCCAGCGACTGCCGTGCGGTGTCTTGGCGGCGAGTTTTGCCATATTGGCAATGGCGGCCATCTTGTGGCCCAGTTTGTTCAGCATTGGATTCCTCCTGTCATCGGACAAGGTGGTAAGCGAACCGATCTCGATCAACTTGCGGACCGGCAGAAAAACGCTGTGGAACAGACCGGGATCGACCAATCCACCACGTTGAGGGTCAAGCCAGGCCGGGGGAGCGGCGCCCGGGGCCAGGCCATAGGTGTGACTGAAGACGGCGCGACGGCCCTGCCACCAGGCGCTGAATTGCAGCGAGGCAACCGGACAGCCACGATTGATCCACACGCCGAAGAGTTCGCCGGCGACGATCGGGCGCGTCTCCTCGGCGCAGGCCAGCTCCAGGAGTTGGGCGAGCGCCTCACCGAAACGCATTCCGTCCAGGCGAATCGCCGCCGCCGGTTGCTCGTCGCCGTCGGCGGTCGCCAGCGCCGGACCGAAGAGGACGCGCGGCGTATTCCCTCCCGGCGCTACCGCCGCCGGCTGCAGGTCTGCATAGCAGCGGATGGCTTCGACGGTCTGCGCCTGCTGCGGTGCGGCCATCGCGCCGATCAGCAGTTGCGCCGCGTACTGCGGCGTCGCCGGCGGCGAGCCGCGGCCGCGCGGGCCAGGGGCAACCAGCCCACCGGTCACCATCAGGGTGACCCGGAAGCGCAGGTCGCGCCGCGACTCGCCGAGCAGGTCGGCGAGTCGCTCGCTGAATTCGTAACGTGCCAGTCGATTAAGCATGACCGAACGATAGCACGCTCCCTGCCGCTTTGCACGGCTTTTTTTAGTAAGTGCCAACTAAACATTTATTGTTCAGGCAGCTCGGGCGGAAGCGCTCGTCGACAACCACGGCTGGCCGTAACGATGCCAGAAAGTTATGATTGACTCTGCCCACAGTCAGGAGAAGACCCATGCGCCCATTCCCGGAAGCTCCCCAGCGCAAGCGGCGACCCAGGCGATGAACGCAACGCGCTGGGAACACGACTCCTTCGGCAGCATCGAGGTCGCCAGCGACCGCCTCTGGGGAGCACAGACGCAACGTTCGCTCGAGCACTTCGACATTTCCAGCGAGCGCATGCCCGAGGAGCTGGTCCTCGCCCTGGCTGCCATCAAGGCGGCATGCGCGCGGGTCAACAGTGACCTCGGCCTGCTCCCGGAAAACAAGGCCAGGGCGATCGCCGCCGCCGCCGAGGAAGTCCTGCTCGGCCGCCATCGAGCCGAGTTCCCGCTCTCCGTCTGGCAGACCGGTTCTGGTACGCAGAGCAACATGAACATCAACGAAGTTCTCGCCAACCGTGCTTCGGAACTCCTTGGCGGCGAACGCGGCGAGAAGCGCTGCGTGCACGCCAACGACGACGTCAATCGTGGACAGTCGTCGAACGATGTCTTCCCGACGGCCATGCATGTCGCTGCCGTTTTCGGCATCACGCGCGCCCTGTTGCCGGCGCTGGCCAGGCTGCGCACCACGCTGGCGGCCAAGTCGGCCGCCTTTTCGGACATCGTCAAGATCGGTCGCACCCACCTCCAGGACGCGACGCCACTGACCCTGGGCCAGGAGTTCTCCGGCTACGTCGCCCAGCTCGAACACGCCGAAGCAGTCATCGACGACGCCCTGCCCTCGCTGTACCCGCTGGCGATCGGTGGCACGGCGGTCGGCACCGGCCTCAACACTGCCCCGGGATTCGGTGCTCGCGTGGCCGAGGAACTGGCGCGCGAAAGCGGCCTGCCGTTTGTCGAGGAGAACAACAAATTCGCGGCGCTGGCGGCACACGATGGTCTGGTCGCCGCGCACGGCGCGCTCAGAACGCTGGCCGTGGCGCTGATGAAAATCGCCAACGACATCCGCTGGCTGGCGTCGGGGCCGCGCTGCGGCCTCGGCGAGATCAGCATTCCGGAAAACGAGCCGGGCAGTTCGATCATGCCCGGCAAGGTCAACCCGACGCAGTGCGAGGCGCTGACCATGCTCTGTTGCCAGGTGATGGGCAACGACGTCGCGATCGGCATCGGCGGCGCCTCCGGCAACTTCGAACTGAACGTCTTCAAGCCGCTGATCGCCCACAATTTTCTGCAGAGTGTGCGCTTGCTGGCCGATGGCATGAGCAGCTTCGAGGCGCACTGCGTTTGCGGCGTCGAGGCCCGGCGCGAACGCATCGGCGAGCTGCTCGAGCGCTCGCTGATGCTGGTCACCGCGCTGGCACCGCACATCGGTTACGACCGCGCCGCGGAAATCGCCAAGCGCGCGCACCATGACGGCAGTACGCTACGAGAGGCAGCATTGGCGCTGGGGCAGGTCAGCGGCGAGGACTTCGACCGCTGGGTCAGGCCGAACGAGATGATCGGCGGCGGCGACCCGATCTAGGTCGGCGCCAGCGGCAAGGTCAGGGTGAAAAGGGCGCCGCCCTGCGCCCGGTTCGTCGCTGCCAGGCGTCCACCGTGCCGTTCGACGATCCCGTAGCTGATCGACAGCCCGAGACCCGTCCCCTGCCCGACCGGCTTGGTGGTGAAGAAGGGGTCGAACAATCGCGCCAGGTTGCCCTGCGTAATTCCCGGGCCATTGTCGGCGAAGTGCAGGACGATCATCCCGTCGCGCTGCTCGGCGCTGATCTCGAGCGTCGGCGCGGCGCAGCCGGCAGTCGCGTCGCAGGCGTTCTGGACGATGTTCATCAGCACCTGCTGCATCTGCCCGGACGAGCCGATGACCGGCAAGTCGCCCGGTAGATCGACCTTGACGGAGAAATCGTGCACGCCCGAGCGCGCCACCCAGCGCACCGCACGGTCGACCACGGCGGCCAGATTGAAACGCTGATCGGCACGGCGATCGATGGCCGAGAAGCGCTTCAGTCCATCGACGATGTCGCGGGTGCGCTCGGCGCCTTCGCTCATCCCGTCGAGCAAGGGGTTGAGGTCGTCCATGATGCGGTCGATGCGCAGCTCCTGACGCAGCTCGTCCAGTTTGCCGGCGCGCCCGCCGGGGGCACTGTGCACCGCTTCCAGATAGGTCTGCAGGCGCGCCGTGTACCGCCGGATGGCCAGTACGTTGCCGAGAACGAAACTGATCGGGTTGTTCAGTTCGTGCGCGACGCCGGCGACCAGACGGCCGAGCGAAGCCATCTTCTCGGCCTGCAGGAGCTGCTGCTGCGTGCGCTTGAGGTCTTCATGCGCCTGCCGCAAGGCATGGTAAGCGCGGCGCAGCTCGCCAACCGGGCGCCCGGTGAGCACCATGCCAAGCAGCTTGCCGGTTCCCGACAGACGCGGCGTGCAGTTCAGCGAGACCGGCAGCGGGCTGCCATCTCGCCCCATGATCCGCAGCTCGCAGTCCTGCACCGCCGCCGGGCGCGCCGCCGAGAAGAAATCACGGGCGCGTTGCCGCGACGCCTCGTCGGCAAAAAGATCGCACAGCGGCCGGCCACGCAATTCGCCTTCGTCCTGGCCGATGAAGCGGCGCAGCGAGTCGTTGACCTCGTCGATCGCACCGTGGCGATTACAGACGATGAGGATGTCCGACATCGACGCCAGCACGCTCTCGATGAACTGCTGCGAATCCTCGAGTGCGGCATTCTTCTGTTCGAGGACCACCTCGTATTGCAGAAGGTCGTTATACACGTCGTCCATCTTGTGGATCACCTCGATCCACACCGCCTCGTCGACGCCCGCGAACGCCGACCCTGTCCCCGGCAGGCAGTCGGGGGCGGTCAGCGCCTGCGCGAGCGGCGGCTGCTCCGGGACGCTGGCGCTGCTGGCCATGAGCGATCGTTTCATGCGCCGATCGTAGGGCGAATCGAAACGCGCTGCAACGCTCACTCGAAGAGCAACGCCGTCGGCCGCGACGACCGCGAGCGCAAGGCGACCATCAAGGCGAGGCGGGCGGCCATCAAAGTGGAAAGAAGGTTTCCACTTCTCTACACGGGCGTAAAGCCGCATTACCTTCTCGTACCGGCCACGCAAGCACATGTCGCTGCTTTATTGGCTGATTTCGGACTGGCACGCTTCTTGTAAGCACCTCCCCTGTAAATGCTTCGGCTACACCGCCTTTCCTGGTGCGCCGCGGTGAGACTTCCCGAGCACCGGTCGGGCGACGAAAACGGGATAGCGAGACAAGGGGGCAGGAAAATGGCAAACACCCGTCTGCTGCAGCTCGAGGACGAGACGACGATCGCCGATGCGAGCAAGAGAGTCGGCATGCCGCGACGCGAATTCCTGCAGTTCTGCGCCACCGTCGCCGCCGGCCTCGGCCTGCCACCCGGCGCCGAGGCGGCGGTCGCCGAAGCGGTGGCGAGCAAGAAGCGGCCATCGGTGATCTGGCTTCACTTCCAGGAATGTACGGGGTGCACCGAATCGCTGCTGCGTGCCGAGCATCCGACGCTGGAGAGGCTGATCCTCGACGTCATCTCGCTCGACTACCACGAAACGCTCTTTGCCGCCGCCGGCCATCAGGTCGAGCAGGCGCGCAAGACGGCCATGACCGAGAACAGGGGCGCCTACCTGCTGGTCGTCGAAGGCGCCATCCCGACCCGTGACGGCGGCATCTACTGCAAGGTGGGCGGCCAGACGGCGATTGAACTGACCAAGGAATGCGCCGCCGATGCTGCGGCCGTGATCGCCATCGGCTCCTGCGCAAGCTGGGGTGGCATGCCTTCGACTGCCCCCAACCCGACCGGTTCTTCCGGCGTCGCCGACGTCCTCGGCAAACCGGTCGCGACGATTCCCGGCTGCCCGCCCAACCCCTACAACTTCCTGGCCACGGTGGTTCACTTCCTCACCTTTGGCGCCTTGCCACCGCTCGACGACCTGGGTCGGCCAAAGTTCGCCTATTCGCGCCTGATCCATGAGAACTGCGAGCGACGCGCCCATTTCGACGCCGGCCGTTTTGCCATGCAATTCGGCGATGAGGGGCACCGCAAGGGTTATTGCCTCTACAAGCTCGGCTGCAAGGGCCCGGAAACCTACGCCAACTGCCCGACCGTGCTTTTCGGCGACGCCGGGGCGGGCACCTGGCCGGTCGGCTGCGGCCATCCGTGCATCGGCTGTACCGAACAGGGCGTCGGTTTCGGCAAGCCACAGGGCGTCGGTTTCGGCAAGCCGATTCACATGCTCGCGAAAGTGAAGAACGTCGAGCCACCGCAACAGTACCCGCGCATCGTCGAAGAGCAAGGCGTCGGCGCGACGCTTGGCTCGGCATCGCTGCTGGCGGCCGTCGCCGGAGCCGCCGCCGGGGCCGGGGCAATGGTCGCGCGCAACCTGGGTCTTTCACACCAGGCCGAGGAAGCCCGACGCGCGAGGGGGGCGGGCGGGAAAACGGAGGTCCGAGATGCGTACCGAGACACGTAAACCGGCTAGCGACGGGAAGCCGCGTCGCAAGTTCCTGAAAGGCTGCCTGGGCGCCGCCGGCACGGCGGTCGCCGGCGGAGCGATCGGCACGCTGAGCACGCCGGCGGCGGCGCGCGACACCCATCACCGCCCGCCCGAGGCGCTTGGCCTGCTCTACGACGCGACCCTGTGCATTGGCTGCAAGGCCTGTGTCGCCGCGTGCAAGCAGGCGAACGACAATCCGCCCGAGTTTTCGACGGTGGACAAGCTGTGGGATACGCCGCTCGATACCAGCGGCCACACCTTCAACATCATCAAGATGTATCGCCACGGGACGATGACCACCAAGGACGCCGAGAGCAACGGTTACGCGTTCATGAAGACCTCGTGCATGCACTGCGCCGACCCGTCGTGCGTTTCGGCGTGCCCGGTGACGGCGATGACCAAGGATCCGGTCACCGGCGTCGTCGCCTACGACCCCGACGCCTGCGTCGGTTGCCGCTACTGCGTCGTCGCCTGCCCCTTCGGAATTCCCAAGTACCAGTACGACTCGCCAACCGGGAAGATCGGCAAGTGCGAACTGTGCCGGCATCGCGTCGCCGACGGCCACTTCTCGGCCTGCGCCGAAGTCTGCCCGACCGGCGCAACCCTGCATGGCCGCACCCGCGACCTGTTGATCGAAGCCAAGCGCCGCCTGGCGCTCCCCGCCGGCAGCCTCACCCGCTACCCACGCGGCAGCATCGACGGCGGCCCGGAGCAAGGCTACGAAGGCCACGTCGGCAACTACCAGCAGCACGTTTATGGCGAGCACGAGTACGGCGGTACGCAGGTCCTCAAGCTCTCGGCGGTTCCCTTCGAGAAGGTCGGCATGCCGAATCTGCCGCCCGAGTCGTCGGCGGCAACTTCCGAGACCATCCAGCACACGCTCTACGGCGGCCTGCTGATGCCCTTTGCCGTCCTTGGCGCAATGACCTACGTCGCCAAGCGCAACGTCCATCACGATCAGGAAGAGGACGACGATGGTGGTGGCGACCCCAACTCGCCGGCAGCGACGACCGGGCCAGGGAGGGAGTGGTCATGAGCGGTCAACAACACGCCCGGCCGGCGCCGGTCGGCGGCAGCCTGTTCAACGCCACGACCCTGGTCTGCGGCGTTCTGATCGCGGTCATGGCGACGATCATTCTGGTGCGCCTGATCTTCGGCCTCGGCGCCACCACCAACCTCAACGATGGCTATTCCTGGGGCGCGTGGGTGGTGGTCGACGTCTTCATCGGGTCGGCTCTGGCCTGCGGCGGCTTCTCGGTCGCCTTGCTGGTCTACATCTTCAACAAGGGCCAGTACCATCCGCTGGTGCGCCCGGCGCTGCTCGGCAGCCTCTTCGGCTACACCCTGGCCGGTGCGGCGATCACCTTCGACCTCGGCCGCTGGTGGAACTTCTGGCACATCTTCTGGCCGGGCTATTTCAACGTCAATTCAGTGATGTTCGAAGTCGCCGCGTGCATCACGCTGTACATCATCGTCATGTGGATCGAGTTCTCGCCGGTATTCCTCGAAAAGCTGGGTCTGCACGACGCGCGCCGCAAGCTGGGCAAGCTGCTGTTCTTCTTCATCGCCCTCGGCATCGTCCTGCCGATGATGCACCAGGCATCGCTGGGGACCATGCTGGTGGTCATGGGTGGACAGGTCAATGCGCTCTGGCAAACGCCGATGCAGCCGCTGATCTACCTGCTCTCGGCGATCATCCTCGGCTACGGCGTCGTGCTCTTCGAGTCCTGCGTCGCCGCGTCGGCCTACCGCCGTCAGGTCGAGGTGTCGATGCTCAATCCGATGGCCCGCGTGATGCTCGGCATCATGGCCTTCTATCTGCTGGTCCGTTTCGCCGACCTCATCGCGCGCGGCGTTCTCGGCCAGGCTTTCCAGCCCAGCTTCATCGCCCTGGCTTTCTGGATCGAGAACGCCTGCTTCATCGCCCCCTTCCTGCTCATCCGCACGGTCGACGCGCGACGCAATCCGGCGCGCCTCTTCCTGGCCGGCATCGCCGTCATGCTCGGCGGCATCCTGTTGCGCCTGAACGGCTTTCTGATCGCCTTCGATACCGGCCCCGGATGGACCTATTTCCCATCGGTCCCCGAATTGCTGGTCACCATCGGCATCTTCGCCGCCGAAGTCCTCGGCTACATCGTCATCACCCGCCGCTTCCCGGTCCTACCGCGCGCAGAATCGTACGCCCGGCCTGCACGCAGCTAGCGCTCTTTCAGGAGACAGGAAAATGTCGCAACGAGTCACGATTGATCCGGTCACGCGAATCGAAGGTCACCTGCGTGTCGATGTCGAGGTCGACGGCGGCGAGGTCAAGAAAGCCTGGGCTTCGGGACAGATGTGGCGCGGCGTCGAAACCATCCTCGTCGGTCGTGACCCGCGCGACGCCTGGGCGATCACCCAGCGTATCTGCGGCGTGTGCACGACGGTTCACGCCATCGCCTCGGTACGCGCGGTCGAAAACGCACTGCAGATGGAAATCCCGCTCAACGCCCAGTACATCCGCAACATGATCATCCTGGCGCACGCGGTGCACGATCACATCGTGCATTTCTACCACCTCTCGGCGCTCGACTGGGTCGATGTCACCAGCGCCCTGCAAGCCGACCCCGGCAAGGCGGCGGCGCTAGCCGAAAGCCTGTCCAGTTGGCCAGGCAACAGCAAGGCCGAATTCACCCGCGTCAAGGAACGCCTGGCCGGCTTTGTCGGCACCGGACAACTGGGGATTTTCACCAACGGCTACTGGGGCCACCCGGCGATGAAGCTGCCGCCGGACGTGAACCTGATCGCCGTCGCCCACTATCTGCAAGCGCTCGACGTGCAACGTCACGCCAACAAGATCGTCAGCATCCTCGGCGCCAAGACGCCGCACATCCAGAACGTCGCCGTCGGTGGCGTGGCCAACGCGCTGTCCATCGACTCGCAGTCGGTGCTCACCGTCGAACGTCTGCTGGCGGTCAAGGGCTGGATCGACCAGCTCAGCGATTTCGTGAAGAACGTGTACCTGATCGACGTCGCCGTGATCGGTGGGTTCTACCCCGAGTGGACGGCCATCGGACGCGGCATCGTCGATTACGTCTCGGTACCCGACATCCCGCTTGACGGCAAGAACACTCGCTTTGCCCTCCCCGGCGGGCATATCGCCGCCGGCGACCTGAGCAGCTTCAAGGAAATATCGAGCCACGACGACGCCTATTTCAGGGAGGGCGTTGCCGAATCGGTGAAACACTCGTGGTACGAGGGTGGCAAGGGCCCACTGCATCCCTACAAGGGCGAAACGCGACCGCAATATACCGACTTCGACGACGACGGCAAGTACTCGTGGCTGAAATCGCCGACCTTCTACGACAAGCCGATGCAGGTTGGTCCGCTGCCCCGTGTCCTGGCCATGGTCGCCGCCCGGCATCAGCCGACCATCGCCTACGCGACGCAGGCGCTCGACCTGGTGTCCACGGTCGCCAAGACCAAGGTCGGTCTCGACGCGCTGCACTCGACGATTGGCCGCCACGCGGCACGCGCCGTCGCTTGCGCGGTGCAGGTCGACGAACTGGCACGGCAATGGGATCTGCTGCTGGCGAACATGGCCAAGGGTGACCTGACCACTTTCAACAAGCCTCTCTTCCCCAAGGACGAAGTCGCTGGCGTCGGCATCCACGAAGCGCCGCGCGGCGTCCTCTCGCACTGGGTGGTCATTGACGACGGCAAGATCAGGAACTACCAGTGCGTCGTACCGACTACCTGGAACGCCGCACCGCGCAACGAGGCCGACGCCCCCGGTGCCTACGAGGCCTGCCTGGCGGGAACACCGGTGGCCATTCCCGATCAGCCGCTCGAAGTGCTGCGCACCGTGCACTCCTTCGATCCCTGCCTGGCCTGCGCCGTACATGTCGTCGACACCGAGCAGCGGCCACTGGTCAAGGTCAAGGCGGCGTGACGGCCGTCGGCCACTGCACGCGGCGACAGGCCGGCGCCCCTCCCGCCTGCCGCTGCCGTCATTCTCCGCAGGCGGGCTGAGCATGCGCGTCGCCGTACTGGGGGCCGGCAATATCCTGCTCAGCGACGAAGGGCTGGGAGTACATGCCATCGAGCGCCTGTCGCTGGCGTACTCGCTCCCCAGCGACGTCGACATCATCGACGCCGGCACCTGCGGCATGGAAATGCTCGACGAGCTTGAGGGCCTCGACGCCTTGATCATGGTTGACGCCGTTCGTGCCGGCCAGCCGCCCGGGACGCCGGTCCGGCTCACCGGCGACGCGCTGCCGGTGTTCTTCAGGAGCAAGCTGTCGCCACACCAGATCGGCCTTTGCGATGTACTGGCGACGCTGGATCTTCTCGGCAGAGCGCCGAAATACACGGCTATTGTCGGTGTGCAGCCATTGTCGCTGGCGCTGGGAATGGAACTCAGCGCGGAAGTCGAAAGCGTCATGCCGGTTCTTCTGCGCATGGTTGTCGATGAACTGGCAGGGCTGGGAATCCGCGCCTCGCGACGGACTGCCGAGGTCGCCTGATGTGCCTGTCGATTCCGCTGCAACTGGTCGCCCTGGAGGACGAAAACGGTGACTTCGCCATCGCCGAGCGGCGGCAGGGAAACGCGCTGCGGCGCGAGCGGGTCAACATGATGCTGATCGGACGACAACCGCTCGGCAGCTGGATTCTGGCCTCGCTCGGTCTGGCCAGGGAGGTCCTGGACGATCACCAGCGGGCTTTGATCGAAGATGCCCTTGCCGCGCTCGCTGCGTCCCTTGCCGGCGACTACGACCCGTCGGCGCACTTTTCCGATCTGACCACGCCGCGACCAACACGGAGCACGCATCAATGACCACCGGCATTCGCAAGGCAGCTTTCCAGGCCCCTCGGCCTGCTCCCGCAGAACCGATCAGCGACAACCCGGCAGCGCGCCTCGAAGCCATGTACCGTCGCATCTGGCTGGCCAGCATGCGCGACCTGCCGTTCGTCAATCTCGCCCTGTCCGTGGAAGCGGTCGGTTTCCGTCGCTGGCAGGCGGCGAGTGATCCCACGTCGAGCAGCGGCGCCGGGCCGTACGGCGAGGCCGCGCCGCGATCAGCCGCGAGCAGGGAACGCAGCAGTAGCGACGGCCTGCTTGGCGATTGGGTCGGTGCGGTGATCACGCCCTGGTTCATCAATCTCTTCATCGTGCCCGGCGGCGGCGACCTGTGGTCGGATCGACCTTCCGGCGAGCGTTGTCGACTCGTTTTCCCGATCGGCCCGCTGGAATTCATCGCCGACGATGACGCCAGCGCCGAAGTTCCTGCCTACCAGTATTGCCCGCTGTTTGCGCCGCCTGGCCAGTTCGCCTCGCAGGCGGCAGCCCGTGCCGGGGCGATGGCTGCCCTGAATGCGATGTTCGGCATGCCGGACGAGGACTGCCCAAGGCCGGCGGCCGAGGCAGACCCCCTATTGCTTCCCGCGCGCCGCCGCTTCTTGCGACGCGTCGCCAGGCGCTGAGCGAGCGCCCGGTCAGACGGCGATTTTGGTTGCCGTTGTCACACGCTTGTGACACCCTGACTCTTTTTCTGCTTGTCCGTTGCGATGACGCATTTCTTTGCCGACGATGGCGAAAAGATCCACGTCCAGATTTCTGGCGATGGCTCGCCAATTCTCATGCTGCACGGGTGGACCGCCAGCCACCGCGAATGGCAGCCCTTCCTCGAGCAACTGACAGCACACCACCGGGTATTCCGATGGGATGCCCGCGGCCATGGCGGCCACCGCCTTGCGCAGGACACGGCACCGACCGTCCAGCGCATGGCGCAAGACATGTGCAACCTGATCGAGCACTACCGGCTCGACGAGTGGGTGGTCGTCGGCCACTCGATGGGCGCCCTGACCCTCTGGCAGTACATCGAGGAACACGGATGCCGGAATCTGCGCAAGGTCGTGTTCATCGATCAATCGCCCAAACTGCTCACCGATGACAGCTGGTCCGATGGCATCTACGGCAAGTTCGACCGCGAGCAGTCGGAAGCCTTCCTGCGCCAGCTGGAAGACGACTTCGCCGAATCGGTTCTCCGCCTTGGCGGCATGGGGCTCAACGAGCGCGCCCGGCAGAAGTATCACGAGAACGCGGGCGGTCTGGAGAAAGCCCGGCAATGGCTGAGCGCGCAGGATCCGGCGCCGCTGATCGCGTGCTGGGAGAGTCTTGCCGAAGCCGACTACCGCAACGCTCTCGAGCGCATCGACATCCCGGCGCTACTGGTCTACGGCGGCGACAGCAATTACTACCGTAGCGAGACCGCGCACTACGTCAAGAACCGCATCGCCGGCGCCATCCTGCACATCTACGAAGGGAGCGACCACTCTCCGCACCAGTGGCAACGCGACCGCTTCGTTCGCGACCTGCGCGAGTTCATTGATTCGCCTTGAGGCCCGCGTTGGCCATGCCAGAGGGGTATTGAAGCAAGCATGCGCACCCGCCGCGTTTTCCTGAATCGCCTCGATCCGCAAGAACATGATCCCGACGATGCCGTGGTGGTGATTGACGTACTGCGTTCCTTCTCGACGGCGGCCTACGCTCTTGCCGCCGGCGCCAGTGCGATCTACCCGGTGGAAACGATCGCCGGGGCATTTCACCTGCAACGCACCCTGAAAAACGCACTGACCACCGGCGCGGTCGGCGGCGGCGACCCGATACCCGGTTTCGACTTCGGCAATTCGCCGTCTGCCCTGCAGGGCGCCGACCTCGCCGGTCGCCCGCTGATCCAGACCACCGCCGCGGGAGTTCGCGGCCTGGCGCGCTTCCGCTCCTGCCGCGCTCTGTTCGCCGGCAGCCTGGTTCTCGGACGCGCCACCGCGCAGGCGCTGCTCGCCTTGCGACCGGCCGAGGTCTGCTTCGTCATCACGGGCGAATGGGTAGATCGCGATGGCGACGAGGACATCGCCTGCGCGGACTACATGGAAGCGCTACTGCACGGCGAAGACCCCGACCCTGAACCCTACGCTGCGCGCGTGCGCAACTCCGATTTCGGGCGACGCTTTCAGGCCGACTGCAACGCCAACCTGCCGGCCAGCGACCTCAGGCTCTGCGCACAGGTCGATCGCTTCGACTTCGCCCTGCGCGCGGCCCATTGCGACGGCCAACTGCGACTTCAGCGCGCTCAGGCCAGCGTCGAGCGCGCCCTATCCGGCCGCGGCTAATGCGGGTTTTCCAGGCTTACGACCGCCATTCGTCACCGCCGACCGCCGAATCACTGCCCGATCAGCTCTTTCAGCAGCGGCTCCAGTCGTGCCTCGTCGAGCCGCCCCAGGCGACTGCTCGCGAAGCGCCCGTCGCGCCCGATGACCACCGTATACGGCAGCGCCTTGACCTGCAGCCCGGGCGTCTGGGTGGCTTCCTTGCCGCCGACCAGCAAGGGGTAGGAAACCGGCGTCCTGTCGACAAAGGCGCGCATGTTGTCGACCTCGTCGATGCCGATGCCGACGAACTGCACGCCCTGCGCCGCATAGCGGCGGTACAGGTGCGAGAACGCCGGCATCTCCTCGACGCAGGGTTTGCACCAACTGGCCCAGTAATTGACCACCAGCACCTGGCCTCGCCACTGGGCAAGGGCCTGCGGCTGGCCGTCGAGATCGTTCAGGGTCAGTGCCATGATCGCGTCGACCTCGGCCTGTGCCTCTGCCGGCGCCAACTGCGGCGCCGAACGCAGGCTGTCGGGGATCGTATCGCCGGGCGGCAATCCGCCGAGGACCAGGAGACGGTAGGCGAGCAGCGCGACGGTGGCGACGGTGAGAACGCCAGCGACTACCGCCACCCATAGCGCACGCTCCTGATTCATGGGCCGAGCTGGCGCAGCAGCGACTTCATCTTGCCCGCCGCCGCGACATCGCCTTCAGGCACACCAGAACGAACATCAGGCCGCCGATGACCGCGATCAGGCCGCCGAGGCCCATCATCCCCATGCCGATCTTCTGCGGCAAGGTGGTCAGCATCTGCTCGGCACCGGCGACCTTGCGCTGCACGCCGTAGCCTCCCGACCAGGCCAGGCCGAGCACGTGGATCAGCTGCCCGCCGCCGTAGACGTAGGGCTGCCAGAGCGCCATGCGGCCATCGACCGTGCCGAACCCGAGCTTCGGCAACAGCACGTAGGCCAGTCCCATGAAGGCCAGCGTGACGCCGACCGTCGAGCCGTGGTAGTGCGCGGGTATGACGACGTTGACGCCGTGAATCATGTAACCAAGGACGCCACCGAGCGCAAACAGCGTGAAGGATGCGACAAACGCCGACTTGGCGGGCGCCGCGGGCAGCGTCCGCACCCCCCACAAGGACAGCGCACCAAGAAGGATCAGGGGCCCCATGTAGGGATGGCCCCACTCCATCAGCTTGGCAAACAATTCCATATGCGGCAGTGAGCCGGCCGGCACCAGCAGATAGATCGTCGGCACGGCCAGCAGCGGCAGCGCGGCGACCAGGAAGAGCACCGACAGCGCGCGCGGCGACGCCAGGGACGGGCGCCCGAGGTCTGCGGCAATCCACAGCCAGGCGACGACCATCAGCAGCGCGTGCTGAAACTGCAGGGTGTGCCCGCCGCCCCAGAACATCACCTCGTAATAGATCGTTCCCTCGACTTCGGGCACGGCCCACCACGACCAGTAGAAAGCGGCCAGGGCCAGGAAAGCGGCGACGGCAGCGAGAAAAGCACCAAGGCGCAGCGGTTCGCCGAGAAAGCGTTGCGGCCAGGTGGTGATCAGCGCGCGCAACACCGCCAAAGAGATGCCGGCGCCGAAGATCCACAGGGAGGCGAAGAACAGCGGTTGCTTCAACACCGGAATGTAGTTGTTGAGCACCGGCTCGGCACCCGGAAAAAACGGTGAGACGGTCATCAGCGCCGTGCCCAGGGCGGCCAGCGCGAAGCCGCTCCAGCCCAGCCAAGCCATTGACCTTGCGCCGACCGCGGACCAGATGACGGCGGCAAACGCCATGAACCACACCGCCACCGACAGGTCGACGTGCACCACCAGCGCAGCGCGAAACATGTCCTTGAGGGGAAAGACATCCTGAATCCCCGGTGTGCGCGAGAGAACCAGCAGTACCGCCAGCAGGCCCGAACCAATCAGCGCCATTACCCCCAACCACAACCATGCGCGCGCCATACGGGCGGGCGTGCCTGCGGATATTTCCGGCACCAGAGGTGCTTCCGAACCAAGCGTCACGACGTGCGGATCCACAACTGCCTCGCGCAAAAAATCGGCCGAGTATACGACCAGACGATGTATATGCCAAACGACCCTCGCTAGCGGAGCTTTGCGCGAACCATCCGCACGTCATTTCTCTCCTCGGCGTAGGCGACCGACCGCGCCTGCGCGGCCGATCGCTTGCCCCCGGCGAGTACAAATGCGAATATTGCTGCCGCCCGCTATTCCTGCTGCCGGCTGACTGTTTCGGAAACCGCTTATGCATTCGTCCAATCACGGCATCAATATTGAAGCGCTACTGGCGCACGTACCGCTGTTCAATGAGTTGGAGAAAGAAGAAATTGCCCGCCTCGCCCGCGGCACCCGCGAAATCAACGCGACGCGTGGCGACATCCTCTTCCACAAGGGCGACACCCCGACCGGCTTCTACCTGATCGTCTACGGCCAGGTCAAGCTGGCTTTCACCTCGCCGCAAGGCGGCGAGAAAGTCGTCGACATCCTGCCGCAGGGGCAGACCTTCGGCGAGGCGGTGATGTTCACCGACAAGCCGTTCATGGTCTACGCGCAGGCGCTGGCCGACTCGCTGGTGCTGCACATCTCGAAAGCGGCGATCAACGAAGAACTCGATGCCGACCCCAGACTCGGCCGCAAGATGATCGCCGGACTGGCCATGCGCTTGCACCAGTTGATGAATGACGTCGAGTCGTATTCGCTGCATTCGGGCCGGCGGCGAATCATCGGCTACCTGTTGCGCGAACACAGCGAGGGTTGCGAGAACGCGATCATCGTGACGCTGCCGACCAACAAGGGCGTCATCGCGTCGCGTCTCAATCTGACGCAGGAGCATTTCTCGCGCATCCTGCACGAGCTCTCGGAAAAAGGCCTGATCGTCGTCGATGGGCACAGAATCCACATCGCCGATGTCGACCAACTGCGCAACTATGATCTCTGAAACTTGCCGCACCCATAACAACTTCACGAGGAGACCCCATCAATGGCATTGGAAACCGAGATCAAGCTGAGCGTGCCGGCCAGTTCAGCGCGAAGGCTGCCGACACACCCGCTCCTGGCCGACGCCAAGCCGTACCGACAGAAACTGGTCAGCACCTACTACGACACCCCCGACCGGCGACTCCAGGCCAAGCGAGTGGCCGTTCGCTATCGCCAGAAAGGCGCCGAGTGGCTGCTGACCGTCAAGAGCGACCTGCCGTCACCGGGGGGGCTGGCGCAGCGCAACGAATGGGAGATCCCCGGTCAACCCGGCGAGTTCGATTTTTCGCACGTCGACAATCCGAAGCTGCGCCGCTTCCTCGAAGCCGCGACGCCGGAACTTGCACCGCTGTTCTGCACCGACTTCACGCGCCTCAGCTGGCTTCTCGCTCCCCAGGAAGGGACGCGCATCGAGGTGGCCATGGATCGCGGAAAGATCGACGCCAACGGACGGCAGGAGACGATCTGCGAAGTCGAGCTCGAACTGCTCGAGGGAAGCGTTGCCGATCTGTTTGCGCTGGCCATCGCCCTGCAGAAGGATCTGCCACTGCACCCGGAGAGCCCGAGCAAGGCCGAGCGCGGTTACCGCCTGGCCGCCAACACGCAGCGGACGCCGGTCAAGGCTGCCGACGCCCAACTGCAGTTGGGCATGTCGAGCATCGGCGTTTTCCGTAGCTCGGTCTTCGCCTGCCTGACCCAGTTGCAGGGCAACGAGCGCGGCGCACGTGAAAGCGACGACCCGGGCTTCGTCCATCAGGCACGGGTCTCGATCCGTCGCCTGCGCTCGGCGATTCGCCTCTGGAGACCGCTCCTGCCGGTCGACTACGTCGCCGAATTCGACCCCCGCTGGGGCACACTCGCCCGCCAACTCGGCGACACCCGCAATTGGGACGTTTTCCTCACCGAGGTCCTGCCACCGATCAGCAAGGCCTTTCCCGATCACAGCGATGTCAAGGCGGTCGCCAAACAGGCGGCGATCCAGCTGACGACCTGTCGCAAGGCGGCGCAGGCAGCGATGGCATCGCCCAGCTACTCGCAGCTGCTCCTCGAGTTCACTGCCGCAACGGTGGCCCTGGCGGAGAAAAAGAAGCCCGCGCTGACCGTGTTTGCCCCACGTTCGCTGAACAAACGCGCCAAGAAGGTCGCCGAACTGGCCGCCGAAACCAAGGACTCGAATCCAGAGGCCCGGCACGACCTGCGCAAGGCCCTGAAGCGGCTGCGTTATGCGCTGGAGTTCTTTGCCCCGCTGATTCCGGCCCGCCGCCTGCAGCGCTATCATCAAAGCGCCGCCGGGCTGCTCGACCTGCTCGGCCGGATGAACGACTTCACCGTTGCCGAACACCTGGTGGCGCAGGCCCTGCCGGGCCACCACAGCGACCTCGTGCGCGCCTGGCTGGCCGGACGTAACGATCTCTTGCTCGCTCAGCTCGACGCGATGCTGAGCGAGTTCCTCAGCCATCCGGCGCCCTGGGACCAGGGATGAGCTAGGACAGCCGCTGCGGCCGCCGCTTTCCCCGACACCCACCTCGCACGGCAACTTCCTCCGCTGATGACCCACTCTTCACCGCTACGCGGCGCTGCAAGGGCGCTTTTTCCAGTCTTGCTCGCCGGGCTGCTCGGCGGCCTGCCGCTGGTCCGGGCGGCCGAGCTGCCGAGCGTCGTCAGCCAGGCGCTGCAGCAGGCCGGGATCCCGGCGAGTTCGGTCGGCATCGTCGTGCAGGCGGTCGACGGCGGACCGCCGCTGCTCAGCCACAACGCCCGGAAAGCGATGAACCCGGCGTCGGCGATGAAGCTGGTGACCACCTACGCTGCCCTCGAAATGCTCGGGCCAGCCTATACCTGGCGCAGCGAAGTACTCGCCGACGCCAGCCCGCACGACGGCCGGATCAACGGCAACCTTTACCTGCGCGGCAGCGGCGACCCGAAGCTGGCGCTGGAACAGTTCTGGCTATTGCTGCGCCAATTGCGCACGCGCGGGGTGAGCGAAATCAACGGTGACCTGATCCTCGATCGCAGTGCCTTTGCGCTACCGGCACACGACCCGGGTGAGTTCGACCAGCAGCCGCTGCGGCCGTACAACGCTGGCCCCGACGCCTTGCTGGTGAACTTCAGGAGCCTGCGCCTCCTCCTGCAGGCAGACGCGACGGGAAACACCGTGCGCGTGATCGCCGAGACGCCGAGCGAGGGCCTGCGCATCGATAATCGCCTGCGCCTCGAGCGTGGCGCCTGCGGCGACTGGCGGGAGCAACTGACGCCAGTGGTCAGGGGGATGAGCATCGAACTCAGCGGCAGCTTTCCGGCAGCCTGTGGCGAACGCAGCCTGAGCCTGGCGCCGTGGACCGCCGATATGCAGGTCGAAGACCTGTTCCGCGTGCTGTGGCGCGAACTCGGAGGCAGCTTCAGGGGCCGCGTGCGCGAGGGCCGCACGCCGCTTGGCGCCACACCGCTGGTCGTCCAGGAGTCGCCGACGCTCGGCGAGATCGTGCGCGACATCAACAAGTACAGCAACAACGTCATGGCCCGCCAGCTGTTCCTGACGCTGGACAGCGAACGGCCGGCGACGATCGAGGGCGCGCGGCGTCAGATCGCCGGCTGGCTGCTGGCCAGCGGCCTGCAGCTACCCGAACTGTTCATCGACAATGGCTCCGGCCTGTCGCGCCAGGCGCGCGTCTCGGCGGCTGGCCTGGCGCAGCTCCTGAGCGCCGCCTGGCGAAGTCCGGTGATGGCCGAACTGATCGCCTCGCTGCCGGTCGCCGGCGTCGACGGCACCTTGCGCAAGCGCTTGAAGAACGGTTCGGCGGCTGGCCGGGCGCACCTGAAGACCGGCTATCTCGAAGGTGTGCGGGCGATTGCCGGCCTTGTGCTCGACAACAGCGGCAAGCGCTGGATCGTCGTCGGCCTGATCAACGACCCGAACGCCCGCCTCGGCAAGGCCGCTCTCGATGCCCTGCTGCTGTGGGTTGCCGAGCGCTGATCGTTGCCTAGCGTTCGCCGTACTGATAACGCTCGCGGACCAGATTCTCGAACTGCGCCGCAGGCAGCGGCTCGCCGAAGAGATGGCCTTGCGCCTCGTCGCAGCCCTTCGCGCACAGGTACGCCAGCTGCGCTTCGCTTTCCACACCACCGGCGGTGGTGCGCAGGCCAAGGTTGTGCGCCAGGCCGATGACCGCCGCAACGACGGCTTCGTCGTCGGGATTGGCAGCCAGGTCGGCAACAAACGAGCGCGGGATTTTCAGCGTGTGCACGCGAAAACGCTTGAGATAGCCCATCGACGAATAGCCGCTGCCGAAGTCGTCGATGGCCAGGCGTACGCCAAGCGCGCGTAGTTGATCGATCATCGGGATGGCGGCCAGCGGGTTGTCCATGGTCGCGCTTTCCGTCAGTTCGAGCTCGAGATACTGCCCGGGCAGCGCCTCCTCATCAAGAACGCGCGACACCACCTGCACCAGATTGGCCAGACGGAACTGCGCTGCCGAGAGATTGACGGCGACCCGCATCGGCGGCAGCCCGGCCTGGTGCCAGCAGCGCATCTGGCGTACTGCCGAACGCAGCGCCCATTCGCTGATCGGCAGAATAAGTCCCGACTCTTCGGCCAGTGGAACGAACTCGTCGGGTGAAACCATCCCGAATTCGGGATGCTGCCAGCGCAGCAGCGCTTCGGCGCCAATCAGCCGGCGCTCCGGAAGGGCCAGCTGCGGCTGGTAGAAGACGGCCAGTTCGCCGCGCTCGAGCGCGCGCCGCAAGTCATTCCCGAGTTGCAAGCTGCGTGCCGAGCGCTCCTGCATCTCGGCGGTGAAAAAGCAGAAGGCATTGCGACCACCCTGTTTGGCGCGATACATCGCGGCATCGGCGCACATCGACAGCTGTTCCAGATTCTCGCCGTCAACCGGGTACATGGCGATGCCGACGGACACCGTGCAGCTCAGCTCGTGTTGAGCGATGCGATACGGGGGCGCGGTGATCTCCAGCAACTTGGCCGCGACATGGGCTGCGCCTTCGGCGTCGGTATTCGGCAGGACGAGGATGAACTCGTCGCCACCCAGGCGACAGAGCGTATCTTCGTCGCGCACCGTGTGGCGGAGACGTTCGGCGAGCTGGATCAGCAGTTCGTCGCCGATCCGGTGACCGAGAGAATCGTTGACCTGCTTGAAACGGTCGATATCGAGGAAGATCAGCGCCAGCGACTCGCGCCCCCGCTGGGCACGGCTCAGGTCATGGTGGACGCGCTCTTCAAGCAGGCTGCGGTTGGGCAGAAAGGTCAGCGAATCGAAGTGAGCCAGATGCTGGATGCGCGCTTCGGCCTCCTTCTGCTGGCTGATGTCGACCACTATCCCGAGGTAGCCGGTGAGCTCGCCGGCGGCGTTGTGCAGAACGGTCACCGCCAGACGAACGGCAAGCCGGCGGCCATCCCGGCGCACATACTCCACTTCGCGCTCGTCCGCTTCGCCACTGCAACGCGCCTTGACGACCAGCGCATCGAAGCCCGGATCGACCTGGCAATGCAGCTCTTCGCTGCGCATCCTGGCCGTCGCCGCGACCTCGGCGGGATCGTGGAAGGCCATCGGCGTGAGCCTGCCGACGACTTCCTGCGCAGCGTAGCCAAGGATCGCTTCAGCACCCGGATTGAAGACCGTGATCAGCCCCTGCGGATCGGTGGCGATGATCCCGCAGGCAGCGCTGGCGAGCACCGAAGCCTTGAGCGCCTCACTTTCCCGCAGGGCCTCTTCCGTCCGCCGTCGTTCGGCGAGCAGCGCGGTGTTCTCCAGCGCCACCGCGGCGCTTGCCGCCAGGCCCTGCAAGAGATGCACGTCGTCGTCGTCGAATCCGCCGGGCTTGTTGTGGATTTCGAAACAGCCGAGCAGGTCGCCGTGGCGACTGAGGATCGGGGTGTCGAGCAGGTTATCGAAGCCGAGCGCCTGGCGAATCTCGGCAATGACGTACGGATCGTTCTCGGCATCGTTGCTGAGGTGGAAGCGACGGGTCTCCATCACCCGACCCGGTACGCCCTGACCCGACGAAAAGCGGAAATCGACCGGCAACAGTTCGCCGCCCTGGTTGTACTCGCTGAACACCAGTTGGCCGGCACTCATTCGCGCCGCCGCCCCGGAGGTGGCGCCGGTGATCTTCAATGCGGCGACGACGAGCTGACGCAGAACCAGCGACGTATCGAGCTCGCTGTTGATCTCCTGACTCGCCGCAGCCATCAGCGCCAGTTGCTCACTACGGCGCAAGAGCGCCGCTTCGACGTGCTTGCGGGCGGTGATGTCGCGCGCCAGCGTCACGAAGCGCGGCGCCTCACCGCCGTCGACCGGTTTGCGTGCAACCGACAGCTCGAAGCAGAATTTTCCCTGTGGCAACTGCAGTTCGTACTGGCGGCCACCCGAGTAGCCTGTTTCATTGGCCTCCTGCAAGGCGGCCAGGCAGCTCGCCGCGGCAGCGGGCGGCAGCACATCGCTGAGTCGCCGACCCGGCAAGGACTCGGCGGGCGCTGCCAGGAGGTCACCGCGCCGCGAATGATAGTCATGGTAGCTGCCGTCGAGTCCCAACTCGAACATCAGGTCGGGAATGGCATCGAGCGTTGCCGCAAGCTTCGCCGTTCGCTGCCGGACGAGCCGTCGCAAACTCATCACCCAAAGCAGCAGCACAGCGCCAAGCAGCGCACCGAGCACGAGAGCGTAAGCAAGATAGCGGACGTAGGGCGAGCGCAGCAGCGGAGTTCCCATCCACTTGTCGCGCAGGATCTTTTCTTCCGCCGGCGTGATGCTGGCAAATCCACGCTCCACCAGCGCCAGCGTCGCATCGTCGCCAGCGTTCACGGCGCGATGGAACTCGCCGGTGTACAGGGTGAAGGCCTTGTTGAACACGTCGTCGGCGCCATTCCGGTAGAGCAGGTAGTTGGCCGGTGGCTCGTCGAGGCAGAAGACCCTCACCCGGCCAGCGATGGCCCCCTGCACCAGCGCCTGGTAACTGCTGAAGGGCTGCACGCTGTGAATCCCGGCGTCGGCGAGCGCGTCGACGCAGGCGTCGCCGGCCTTCACGCCAACGAGAAAGCCGCGCAAGGTCGCCAGGTCGACGATCCCGCCGATACCGGCATGGGTGTAGATGGCCACCGGGATCTGCGCATACGGCCGCGTGAAAGCGAATCTGCGCTCGCGCTCGGCGGTCTTGAAGATGGTATCGATCACCTCTGCCTGCCCATCGGCCAACCGCTGCAGGGCCGTCGCCCAGTCGCTGCCGAGTAACTTGACGCGCACCCCCGTCTTCTTCTCCCACAGTCGCCAGCTATCGACCAGATAACCGGTGAGCGCGCCATCGCCATCGCGAAACACGTAGGGCGGGTAGTTGTCGTCCGTCACCACCGTCAGCGCCCGGCCATCCGCATTGGACGAGACCCGTTCGCCGCCAGTGGCAGCGCCCGACGCCACCCCGGCAGCCAGCACGAGAACAAACTGGCAAAGGCAGCAAAGAAAGCGCATGAATGCCGGCCATTGACTTGACTGATACTTAAGGATAGCCGACCAGCCGCGGAAAAGTGTCTCAATACCGGCCGACGGGCGACCGGCAGGGCCTGCGCAGCCGTTCAGGCAGCGTCGATCGTTCTTCGTCCGGACAGGGCGAGCCAGCCGCGAACGACGCGATAGCCGACCCACACGCCAAGGATGACGATCAACAGCCAGGCGATCGGAATGAAGATGATGGTGATGATCAGCAGGCCGTAGACCAGCAACCACAGGGCCGTGAACCAGAAGGTCCGGATCTGCCAGCGATAGTGACTTTCGAGCCAGGTGCCGCGGACATCGCTGCGCTTGACGTAGTTGAGAACCACGGCAATCAGCGATGGCACGCCGAAGACGAAGGCTCCGGCGACGCTCGCCGCACCGGCGACGCCGATCACCACGGCCAGCGCATGCAGGCCGTAGATGACGTGGCACCAGGCACGTTCGCCCTCGAGGTAGGAATCGGGGATCAGGTCATTACTCATTTCGTTCTCCAGTCCCGGCACGCTCTTGCCGCGCGACGAGGGCCATCAATCGCCAGCCGGGCGATGGAAAAATGACGCGGCGGAGGGGTCGCGTAACGGCAAGTCGCGCTCACAAGCCGAGTTCGGCCCACAGGGCATCGACGCGCTGTTTCACGGCGGCATCCATGACGATCGGTGTTCCCCACTCGCGACTCGTCTCGCCGGGCCACTTGTTGGTCGCATCGAGACCCATCTTGCTGCCCAGACCGGCGACCGGGCTGGCGAAGTCGAGGTAGTCGATCGGCGTATTCTCGGCGATCAGGGTGTCGCGCGCCGCATCGACACGCGTGGTCATCGCCCAGATCACCTCCTTCCACTCGCGGATATCGACGTCGTCGTCGACGACGATGATGAACTTGGTGTACATGAACTGGCGCAGGAAACTCCAGATGCCGAACATCACCCGCTTGGCGTGCCCCGGATACTGCTTCCGGATGCTTACCGTCGCCAGGCGGTAGGAGCAGCCTTCGGGCGGCAGGTAGAAATCGACGATCTCGGGAAACTGCTTCTGCAACAACGGCACGAAGACCTCGTTGAGCGCCACGCCGAGCATCGCCGGCTCGTCGGGTGGCTTGCCGGTGTAGGTGCTGTGGTAGATCGGCTCGCGGCGCGTGCTGATGCGCTCGATGGTGAACACCGGAAACATCGACTTTTCGTTGTAGTAGCCGGTATGGTCGCCGTACGGCCCTTCGAGCGCGCTTTCCGCCGGGTCGATGAAGCCTTCGAGGACGATCTCGGCGGAAGCCGGCACCTGCAGATCGGACCCCAGGCATTTCACCAGTTCGGTCCTGGCGCCACGCAGCAGACCGGCGAACTGATATTCGGAGAGGCTGTCCGGGACCGGCGTCACCGCCGCGAGAATGGTTGCCGGGTCGGCGCCGAGCGCGACGGCCACCGGAAAGGGCTGGCCGGGGTGGTGCAGGCAGTGCTCGCGAAAATCGAGTGCGCCGCCACGATGCGCCAGCCAGCGCATGATCACCTTGTTCGGCCCGAGCACCTGCTGGCGATAGATGCCGAGGTTCTGGCGCGTCTTGTGCGGCCCGCGCGTCACCGTCAACCCCCAGGTGATCAGCGGCGCGGCGTCACCCGGCCAGCAGAGCTGGATCGGCAGGCGCGACAGATCGACGTCCTTGCCTTCCCAGGCCACTTCCTGGCACGGCGCGGAAGAGCGTACCCGCGGCGCCATGTTGAGCACCTGCTTGAGCACCGGCAGCTTGTCCCAGGCGTCCTTGAGCCCCTTCGGCGGCTCGGGCTCCTTGAGGTAGGCGAGCAGCTTGCCGACTTCGCGCAGCGCGAGCACCGATTCCTGTCCCATCCCGAGCGCCACCCGTCGCGGCGTCCCGAAGAGGTTGGCCAGCACCGGTATGCTGTGCCCCCTGGGCTTCTCGAAGAGCAGCGCCGGCCCCCCGGCGCGCAGCACGCGGTCGCAGATCTCGGTCATTTCGAGGCGCGGGTCGACCTCGACGCCGATGCGCCTGAGTTCGCCAATTCCTTCAAGTTGCGCGATGAAGTCGCGCAGGTCGTGATATTTCATGAGCAGCTTTCCGGCCGGCAGCGTTCCGGCGGCAGAGTCGCCATGGCGACCATCGAGTTACGCCCCGCCTGAAGGCCGGGCCAAAGCGTGTAGCCGGTCGCTTGCCGGGACGTCCTGCGGCCGATTATAGCCGCGTCGTCGATCGACGGCCGGCCGATCGACGCCGCGAGCGTCGGCCGTTCAGCGACCGCCACAAGTAGCACACCGGCTTCTCGCGCCGCCTGCCGCTATTCCCCGCCAAGCCCGGTGAACGCCAGCGCGCGTGCTTCCACGTAGGGAAAGAAAGGGTTCCAGCGCAGGCGCAGCATGTCCGCCGCCGGGATCTGCAGCACACCGCGCTCGCCGCGCAACGCGAGCTGGCCAAGATGGACGCTGCGCCCGGTGCGCAGAGCCTGCCCGCCGTAGATGGGATCGTCGGGAGCAAACGGCAGCGCAACGTGTGCCAGCGAGTAGAGATCCGGCGGCCAGGCAAGGCCGAGCGGCGTCTCGGTGAGTGTCGCATCGCCGGGGCCCGCGCTGCGCACCACCAGCTGGCGGCTGCTGGCGTTCTCGTTGGTCACCACGCCCAGCGCGAAGGGCCGCAGCGGATTGTCCAGCAGAGCCTGCACGGCAGCGCTCGGATCCGAGGTCATGATCGGTTCCATTTCGGCCATGCGGTTGATGTCGAACAACACCAGCTCGTGGCCTCCCTGTGGCAAGCGGTCGAAAAGGTTGCGAACCAGTGCCGGGGTCGAGACAGTGGCGTCGACGACCGAGGAAAAGGCCAACACTGGCGGGAAAGCGGCGAGCTTGCCGCGGCCGCCAAGCTCGTCCAGGCGGTTCTGGATGTGCAGCGTCAGGCGGTAGACCACGTCGCCCGCGTTTACCGCGAAAGAGCCGTATTTGTACGGATCGTACTCGGGCAGAATGGACGTCCAGGCGAGTTTTTCGAGGCCCAGCAGGTGACCCAGCCGCCCCTGCCAGACGGCGAAGGCCGCCGCGGAGCTGACCCCTATCGCCGGTGACAGCAGGATCATCCTGGCGACCTTCGGCAGCGCCCCGTCATCGAGCGTCGCCAGCGCGTAGTTCACCGCCAGGGCGGCGCCGGTCGAGTAGCCGACGATGTACAGCGGTCGCTCGGCAACCTGCGTGGCGAGATGACGCATCGCCAGGCGCACTGCGGCCGCCATGTCCTGCCAGGTGACTTCGACGAGACCGGACGGCGCCGTTCCGTGTCCCGGCAGGCGCATCCCGACGACCGTGGCGCCAGCCGCGTTGAGGGCCTCGCCGAGCGCACGCAGGCTGTAAGGCGAGTCCGACATGCCGTGCAGCAGCAGGACGCCGGCCTTCGGCGTCGCCGCGGTCAGTTCGAAACTGCGGTTCCAGTTCGGCGACCAGCTTTCCGGATCGGACAGGCTGTTGCCGTCGTAGCGGTTGATCGAGCGTTGCCCGCTCGCCGGCACCTTGGCATAGACCTGCGCGTGCAGCTGCGCGAAGAGCCGGTCTTCGAGCGCCAGGTAGTCGGAGAAGCTATCCACTCCGGAGGTTTCGGTGAACTCCTCGTCGAGGTCCGCCAGGTGCCAGACGTCGAGCTCCGGTCGGGCCTCCAGGTAGACCACGCCAACGATCACCAGCGTCACAACGGCTCCGCCAAAGCTGTAGGCCACGGCGACAAGTATTCGCCGGGCAAACCTGGTCAAGCGCAAGATCATCGTCTTCTTCCCCGCTGCCCGCTGGTGCAGCGCGGCATTCTTGATGAGACTTTACGTGCGGGCTGCGGTCGCGCCGCATTTCCGACGCCACCTTCGGCCAGCCGGACAGCGGCGCGAATGCATGTCGTCGCCGGACTTATCATGTTCCATACCGCGTGTACCACGACACCGACGCTGCGGCGCGTCGCCCAGGAGACGGCGTCATGCGCCCGCCGCGGTGGCGGCCAAACTTAGCGCAGTCGATACACGTAGTGACAGGCAACGCAACCGCTGGTCAGCGACGGTAGCGCGGCGATGGTCTTGTCGCGATCGCCGCTGGCGGCGATGCGGGCAAATTCACTCGCCGCGCGATGCCCGTCCATGCCGATACTGTGCATCGCCGGCGGCATGTGCGGTCCGGGGCGGGCTTCGAAGGGCAGGCTGCGATGCTTGCCCATCGCCGAGACGCCAAGCTCCTGCTCGGCGATCTGGCCCGCCTCCTTGAACTTGCCGGTCGAGACCAGGCCAAGGATCTCGTTCAGCGCCAGCAGGTTGGCGCGCATCTCGGCACGCAGAGTCGATTCCGCAGCCGCCGGCAACGACGCCAGCTGCCGCGTATCGTCGCCGTCGGCCGCGTGCACCGTTGCCGTGAGCAGCGCGAGCGAACAAAACAGAGGAGCTTTCATCCGGAAATCCCTTTCGCGGCCAGAAAATCGACGGCAATGCCGGCAAAAACACTGGCTCCGAGCCAGTTGTTGTGCAGGAAAGCCTTGAAGCAACGCGCCGGGCTGCGTTCCCGGATCAGCGTGTAATGGTAGCCGGCAATCGCCGCCGCCACTACCAGTCCGGCGTAGAAGAACACACCGAGGCCAAGACCGTAACCGACCGCGCCGATGAGCGCCAGCGCCAGCGCGTAGCACAGCATCACCGCCGCCACATCGAAGCGGCCGAAGGTGATCGCCGAAGTACGGATGCCGATCTTCAGGTCGTCGACACGATCGACCATCGCATACTCGGTGTCGTAGGCGATCGCCCAGAGGACATTGGCCAGCAACAGCCACCAGGCTTCCGCAGGGACGGCCCCGAGCTGCGCCGCATAGGCCATCGGGATGCCGAAACCGAAGGCGACGCCGAGGTAGGCCTGTGGAATGGCCAGGAAGCGCTTGGTGAAGGGGTAGCTTGCGGCGAGAAACAGCGCCGCGACGCAGAGCGCGCCAAGCAGCCAGCTGCGCAGCGGCAGAACGACGACGACCGCACAGGCGACCAGTGCGGTGAACAGCAGCAAGGCTTCCCTGACCGACACCTGGCCGGCGGCCAGCGGGCGCTGGCTGGTGCGTGCCACATGCGGGTCGAAATCGCGATCGGCGAGGTCGTTGATCACGCACCCTGCCGAACGCATGAGCACGGTGCCGAGGACGAAGATCCACACCACCCGCCAGTCCGGCCGGCCCAGGGCGGACAGCCACAATCCCCACAGCGTCGGCCAGAGGAGCAGCAGGATGCCGATCGGCTTGTCGAGGCGCATCAGCCGTTCGTAGAGATCGAGCCGCTCGCGCAGCGCTGGGCCGGAAAATCGCATAGCGTTCATTCTAACTCGTCTGCCCACCCTCTCCAGCCGCCGGCCTCGGCTCTCCTCGCGCCGTTGAAAGGCCCGCACTCACTGCCAGTCACCGCGCAGGCCGGCGACAACCTCCTGCAAATGCTCGGGCGTCGCCGCAGCGGGCTCGACCGCGGCGCCGACGCTCAGCGCGATTCTGGAGAACAGGCCGAGCAGGCGCCGCGGTCTGCTCATCGCCGGGCCGCCCTGGCGACTGAAGAAGCTGCCCCACAGACCTTGCAGGGCCATCGGAATCACCGCCACCGGCGTCCGTTCGACGATCCGCTGCACGCCCGGACGGAAGGGAGAGAGATCGCCGTTGTCGGTGATCCGCCCTTCCGGAAAGATGGCCACCAGCTCGCCCTCCTCGAGCGCCCGCGCCACCTCCTCGAACGCCGCCTCCATCATCAGCGGATCTTCGCGCGCGGGAGCGATCGGGATGGTGTTCATGTGGCGAAAGACAAGGCTGATCACCGGTAGACGATAGATACGGTGGTCCATCACGAAGCGGATCGGCCGGCGACTGGCGGCGGCGATGACGATTGGATCGACGAAGCTGACGTGGTTGCAGACCAGCACCGCCGGCCCTTCCTGGGGGATGTTCTGCAGCCCTTTCTGCTCCAGGCGGTACACCGAGTGGATCAACAGCCAGGCGATGAAGCGCAACATGAACTCGGGCACCAGGCTGTAGATGTAGACCGCCACGGCCGCATTGCACAGTGCCGCAATGGCGAACAGGACCGGGATCGAGATACCGTTGGCGAGCAGCCCGGCTGCCGCCAGCGCGCCGCAGACCATGAACAGCGCGTTGAGAATGTTGTTGGCGGCGATGATTCGTGCCCGCTGTTCCGGGGCGCTGCGCAACTGGATCAGCGCATACAGCGGGACGATGAAGAATCCGCCGAACACCCCGAGCGCGAAAAGGTCGAAGAGCACCCGCCAGGTCCCGTGCATGGCGAGGATGGCGGCGAGCGCCAGCGGCGCGCCAGCCGGCGGCGCGGCGGGCGAGGCGAACGCCAGGTCGATGCCGAAGAGGGTCAGGCCGATGGAACCGAAAGGCACCAGGCCAATCTCGACGTGCCCGGCCGAGAGCCGATCGCAGAGCAGCGAGCCAAGGCCAATGCCGACGGTGAACACGGACAGCAAAAGGGTCACTGTCGTCTCGTCACCACCAAGGACACTCTTCGAATAAACCGGAAACTGCGCCAGGAACAGCGCACCGTACAGCCAGAACCACGAGATGCCGAGAATCGACAGAAAGACAGTGCGGTTTTCGCGGGCGAAACCGATGTTGCGCCAGGTTTCGGAGAAGGGATTGAGGCCGACCACCAGCTCCGGTGCCGGCGCCGGCGCCGCCGGAATTCCCCAGCTGCACAGGTAGCCGACCACGGCGACCAACAACCCGGCGTAGGCGACCCAGGTCGGCTGGCCCGCCGCTCCGGCGAGCAGCCCGCCGGCGATGGTGCCGATGAGAATGGCGACGAAAGTCCCGGACTCGACGAGTGCGTTGCCGCCTACCAGTTCGTTCTCGTGCAGGTGTTGCGGCAGGATGGCGTACTTGACCGGGCCGAACAGGGCCGACTGCAGACCGAGCAGGAAGAGCGCCAGGAGCAGGACTTCCAGGCTGTGCATGATGAAGCCCAGCAGGGCGAAAGCCATGATGACGATTTCGAGCAGCTTGGTCAGCCGCGCCAGGCGAGCCTTGTCGTACTTGTCGGCCAACTGCCCGGCGGTCGCCGAGAACAGGAAGAAGGGCAGGATGAAGAGGCCGGCGGCCAGGTTGGCCAGCACCTCCGGGGTCAGCGTCGTCCAGCTGGCAGCCTGGAAAGTAAGCAGGACGACCAGCGCGTTCTTGTACAGGTTGTCATTGAAGGCGCCGAGAAACTGGGTGCCGAAAAAAGGCGCGAAGCGACGGGTCTTGAGCAGGCCGAACTGGGAACTCATGCAGTCTTCCTTTCAAAGAAGGTGCGCGTCTCGAAGATTGACGCTGGCAAACGCCGCCCAGCCGCCGACAACTGTCGCTTGAGAACAAAATCAAAGAGCAGCGGATTATGCTGCCTAATCGCCTCCAGCGCCGCCACTGCCGACAGCGGCAACATGCCGCGCTCGGCGAGCTCGCCCGGCGCAACCAGCGGCACGATCCCCGGCAAGGGGTAGTCGGAACCGTTCAGCAGGCGCGGATGCCATTCGCTGCGCTCGATCACCGCGCGTACGATCTCGGCGCCGCGGTTGCGCAGGGTCAGCGCCGAGATGTCGGCAAAGAGCAGTTTTTCGTAGCGCGCTTCGGCCATCAGGCGGGCAAAGAGCGCGAAGCACGAGCGCAGCGGTCCGTTCGCGCCCTGATCGAGGTCGACGGCGTCCCCGATCGAAGCGCAATGGGCAACCACCACGCGCACGCCGTGGTCCATCGCCCGCCGCAGCAGCAGCGGGTTGCCGAAGGCCTGCTGACCACCGCCGTGCACGGCTTTCTCCTCCCCGGCGTGGCTGATCAGCGGCAGGTCGTGCGCGGCGAGCGCGGCGTAGAAGCGGTCGCAGCGTGGCGACGAGGGATCGATACCCATCGCCGGTGGCAGCCATTTCACGGCCAGCGCGCCGCCCTTCACGACGGCCGCCAACGCGTCGACGCAGTCGACACGATAGGGATGAATCGACGCCGCCCACGCGAAGCTTCCCGGATGGCGTTCGGCAACCACCTGCGCGTAGGCGTTCGGCGTGTAGAACGAGCTGCGCGCCGGGTCGGCACGTCCCTGCTCGTCGTGAAAGCGATCAAAAGCGAAAAGCAGCAGCCGCGCTCCCGGCCGCAGGCCGTCGACCAGGTTCTGCATGCGCTCGACGTAGCTGTCGTCGATCCGTCCCGGCGCGTCATGCACACAACCCGCATTGAGGTAGAACAGGCGCTGCGCGTACTGCAGCGGGTGAAAGAGGCTGTCCATCTGCGGGTTGACCTCGATGCCGCTGCCCGAATCGCCGGTACCCACCAGGTGCACGTGAGCATCGAGAAAGCGCGCCGGGTCGATTCCCGCCCAGGCCGCTTCGATCAACTCGTGCCTGGCGGTCGCTGGCGGCAGCTGCGCATGGCAGGCGTTGAACAAGGCTGGCACGCGCAGCGCGACGAAGGCCGACAGCCCGACCAAGCCGCCGGCCGCAAGTCCGCCGACTACGAAGCGGCGACGTTGGCGACTCATTTCCTGCCCCGAGCGCGGCAGCGACTCTCGCCAGCGCCTACCGGACCGGTGACCCGTCGCCCGCTGATCGAGTAGAGGACAGGCATTCGCCTGCCCTTCCTCGTCAAACCGTGCATGCCGTTTTCCCGCACACGGCTTTCCGATGTTCTTCACGCCGAGGCATGCGCCGAGCTCCAGCCCGCCCTCATCGGAACCTTGTACAGCCCGGAGTGCCGGTAACGATATGAGCAGTCGGGAAACGGCGGCAGCCGCTTCCTCGCTCCGTCACCTTGTGGCGCTTCATCAAGTGCTTGCGCAACCGATCCTCCGCATAGCATCTGAGTTGTCCGTTGCCTGACTTGAGTTTGGAGACTGGAAGCAGTTCACCCAGCCGCGCAGGCTGCGGTTCACATTTCCGTTAAACCCGCTTGCCGGAAACAGCATCATAAACCGCGTGCTACGGCCAGCCTGCGCAATGCCAGCCAGCTAGCCGTCGGCCAGCACGAAGTCGATGCGCCCGGTTTCGAGATCGGCCTTGACCAGTTTCACCTGCAGGCGGTCACCGAGGCGATAACGTTTCCCGCTGCGCTCGCCAAGCATCTGATGCCTGACGCTGTCGTACTGAAAGTAGTCTTCGCCAAGCTCCGAAACATGCACCAGTCCCTCGACATAGACCTCGTCAAGGGCGACAAACGCGCCGAAAGGCACGACCGCGGCAATCGTTCCGGCAAAGGTCTCGCCGATGCGGTCGCGCATGTAGTAACACTTGAGCCAGTTGGTGACATCGCGTGTCGCCTCGTCGGCGCGCCGCTCGGTCTGCGAACAGTGCATGCCGATCTCGGCCCACTTGCCGGGTGCGTAAGTCGTGCCGGCGAGCGCGGCCTTGATCGAACGATGGACCAGGAGGTCCGGATAGCGCCGTATCGGTGAGGTGAAATGCGTGTAATGCTCGTAGGAAAGCCCGAAGTGGCCGACATTGTCCGGGCTGTACTGGGCCTGACGCAGTGAGCGCAGCATCACCGTCTGCAGCAGCTGTGCATCCGGGCGATCCTTGATGCTCTCCAGCAGTTCGGCATAGTCGCTGGCGCTCGGGTCGTCACCGCCACCAAGACCGATGGCGAATTCCTTGAGGAAATTGCGCAAGGCGCCGAGTTTCTCCGGCGTCGGCCCTTCGTGAATGCGGTACAGGCACGGCTGCCGCTTGGCCTGCAGAAATCCAGAGGCGCAGACGTTCGCCGCCAGCATGCACTCCTCGATGACGCGGTGCGCGTCGTTGCGGTGAACGGGAACGATGCGGTCGATCTTGCCCTGCTCGTTGAACAGCATCATCGTCTCGATGGTCTCGAAATCGATGGCGCCGCGTTTGCCGCGCGCTTCACTCAAGACCTTGAACAGGGCGTAGAGCGCCTGCAGCTGTGGCTGCAGGCGGCGATGAACTTCGCTTTCAGGCTGCGCGGTCCCTGCCAGCCAGCTCCAGACCTGGTCATAGGTCAAACGCGCGTGCGAGCGGAAAATGGCCTCATGGAAGGTGTAGTCGGTGACCGCGCCGCTGCCGTCGATTTGCATGTCGCAGACCATCGCCAGACGATCGACGTCGGGGTTCAGCGAACACAGGCCATTGGAGAGTTTTTCCGGCAACATCGGAATCACCCGGCGCGGAAAATAGACCGAATTGCCACGCTCGCTCGCCTCCTTATCGAGGGCCGTTCCCGGCCGAACATAGTGGCTGACGTCGGCGATGGCCACCACCAGGCGCCAACCAGCGCCTTTCCGCTCGGCGAAAACGGCGTCGTCGAAGTCCCTCGCCGTCTCACCATCGATGGTCAGCAGGGGCAGCGCGCGCAGATCCTTCCTTCCTTCCGCGTCCGACGGCCGGAGCCCCTCGGGTAGCTGCGCCGCCTCTGCCAGGGCGCTGCTGGAGAACTCGAATGGCAACTCGTGCTTGCGCAAGGCGATTTCTATCTCCATGCCCGGATCGGCGTAGTTGCCGAGCACTTCGACAATGCGTCCGATCGGCTTCGAATGGCGATCGGGTTGTTCGATGATTTCGACGGTCACCACTTCGCCCGAACGCACAGCGCTCCGGCTATCCGGCGTCACCAGTATGTCCTGGTTGATGCGCCGATTCTCCGGAACGACCAGCGTGATGCCATGCTCGACCAGCACGCGGCCGACGACTCTGCTGTTTGCCCGCTCAAGAACTTCGACGATCACGCCTTCGCGACGCCCGCGACGATCGACGCCGACGACGCGCACCAGGGCACGGTCGCCGTGCAGCACTTTCGACATCTGCCTGGCTTCGAGAAACAGGTCCTCGCCGGCATCGTCGGGAACCAGAAAGCCATAGCCATCCGGGTGGCCCTCGATACGCCCGGCAATCAGACTGGCGCGTTCGGGCAGAATGAACGAGCCCTTGCGGTTACGCAGCAGCTGCGCCTCGCGCTCCATTGCCCGCAAGCGGCGCTGCAGGAGTTCCAGTTCGTGGGCGCGGATGTCGAGCAGCGCGCACAGCGCGTCGAAGCTGACGGGCTTGCCCTGCTCCTCGAGAATCTGCAGGATGTATTCGCGCGACGGCAAGGGTTGTTCATAGGTCTTCAGCTCGCGCTCAAGAAAGGGGTCGGCACGGCGAATCGCCGACAGTTTGCTTATTGACATTTGCTCTTGTTCCTATAGAATTCGGCCTCTCTGGAAATGCCCAGGTGGCGAAATTGGTAGACGCGCTAGGTTCAGGTCCTAGTGGTGGCAACACCGTGGAGGTTCGATTCCTCTCTTGGGCACCAGACGAAAACAACGAAAGCTCTGATTAGTCAGGGCTTTTTTTGTTTCTGCGCCGCGCCATTCCCTGTTTCTGCGCCGCGCCATTCCCTTGCTCGTCGGCCCGGTTGCGCACCCGCTCTGTAACGCGAAGCCAGCCACGGCGCATTGTACGCCCACTGCGCCCCCGCTTGCGCCGCACCGCGAGCGATCATCGCGGCGTCGTTCTCCGCCGACGATCCGCCATGGCGCCGGAAGATGACGCCGATCGACGCTCCCTGCCAGTCACCTCACACGCTCCCAAACCGACGATCCTCCGCCTCCGCGCAGGCAAATTTTCCGCGGCCGATCTGCTTGCGAATGATTTTCAAAACACTAGCCAGCGCTCACGAAAGTGTGGATACTACGCTGCCGGAAAGTCGCCAGCCCCGCTGCTGCGAGTTAGTTCAAACTTAGCCACCCGTTAGGATTCCAGATGACGATACGACCGGAATTAATCGATAAGCTGCGCACCAAGCGCACACAGCTGACTGAGAATGTCAGCCCCGAGAAGTTGGAAGAGCTGCACGCCAAGGGTTTGCTGTCGGCTCGCGAACGCCTCGGCACCCTCTTTGTCGAGGGGACGTTCCAGGAACTCGGTCTGCATGCCTCGCACAGTGCAACCAACTTCGGCATGGCGACGAAGACGCTGCCCGCCGACGGCGTCGTCTGCGGTACCGGCTACGTCGGCGCGATGCAGGTCGCCGCTTTCAGCCAGGATTTCAGCGTCGTCGCCGGGACGCTTGGCAAGATGCAGGCGAGAAAAATCAACCGCACCATGCGCCACGCGCTGAGAAATGGCGTGCCGGTCGTGGCCTTCAAGGATTCGGGCGGCGCACGTATTCAGGAAGGCGTCGACGCGCTTTCCGGCTACGGTGACGTCTTCTACTCCAACGTCCTGCTTTCCGGCGTCGTGCCGCAGATCGCGGTGATCTGTGGCCCCTGCGCCGGCGGTGCGGCGTACTCGCCGGCGCTGATGGACTTCGTGATCATGACGCGCGAGAACGCGCACATGTTCCTGACCGGTCCGCAGGTGATCAAAGCGGTGACCGGACGCGCGACGACGATGGCCGAGGTCGGCGGCGCCGAAATGCACGCCACGATCAGTGGCAACGCTCACTTCATTGCCGAAGACGACCAGCACGCCATCGGCGTGGTCAAGCAGTTGCTCTCGTACCTGCCGTCGAACAACACCGAGGACCCACCGCACGACCTGACGGTGCCGATCGAGGAGATGGAAGACCCGGGCATCAACGACTGCATCCCGGACAGCCCGTCGGAGCCACTCGACATGTACGCCGTCATTCGTCGACTGGTCGACAACGGCGAGCTGCTCGAAGTCCACGCCGGCTTCGCCCGCAACATCATCGTCGGCTTTGCGCGCATCAGCGGCGTGGTCGTCGGGCTGATCGCCAACCAGCCAATGGTCATGGCCGGCGCCCTCGACCTCAATGCCGCCGACAAGGTGGCGCGCTTCGTTCGCACCTGCAACGTGTTCAACGTGCCGGTCGTCACGCTGGTCGACGTTCCCGGCTTCCTGCCCGGCGTCGAACAGGAGCGCGGCGGCATCATTCGCCACGGCGCGAAAATGCTTTTTGCCTACGGCTCGTGCACCACGCCGAAAATTACGGTCATCCTGCGCAAGGCCTACGGTGGCTCGTATCTCGCCATGTGCAGCCAGGAAATGGGCGCGGACATGGTCTTCGCCTGGCCAACGGCCGAGATCGCGGTCATGGGCGCGGAAGCGGCGGTCAAGATTCTCTATCGCAAGGAAATCTCGGCGGCCGAGGATCAATCGGCGAAAGCCGCCGAAATGGCGCAGGAGTACCGTGAGAAGTTTGCCTCACCGTACGTGTCGGCCAGCAACTTCTATATCACCGACGTCATCGAGCCCCAGGATACGCGCTGGATGGTTGCCCTGGCCCTGCGCAAGGTACTCGACAAGCGTGAACTCAGGCCGACCAAGAAACACGGCAACATCCCCATGTAACCGGCGACGGAAGGAAAAGACCCCATGATCACAGCCGCCATCATCAAATCGCTACAGGTCTACGGCATCGCCATTGTGGTGTCGTTGGTCGTGGCCGTGTTGATCAAGGTGCTGGTACTCGTGACCGCCAGGATGGAAAAACGCCCAGCGGTCGAAGTTCCGACCGGAAGCGTTTGCCCAGTGCTCCTCGGCGTTCCGGAAGAGGATGTCGCCGCCTTGTCGGCGGCGATCTTCGCGGCCATCGGCCCGCACCGCATACTGCGCATTTCGCAACCCAGTCACGGCTGGGCAGTCGGCGGTCGCGCCGCCCAACATTCATCTCATACGCCGGGGCATGCTCCCGGCCGAAGCAACCGCTAACAGGAGCACAAAATGCCCAGACAATTCAAGGTCACGGTCAACGGACGCGAATACGACGTCAGCGTACTGGAACTCACTGCCGGCCAACCGGCACCATCGGCAGCCCCTGCGGTAGCGGCCGCCGCGCCGCAGGCCGGGGGTAGCGCACCTTCTGCGGCTGCCGCCGCGCCCGCCGCAGCCGCAGGCGCTCCTGCCGGCGACGGTGATGTCGTTGCCGGAATGGGTGGCACCGTCGTCGAAGTTAACGTCAAGGTCGGTCAGGCCGTGGCCGTTGGCGACCGCCTGATCGTCATGGAGGCGATGAAGATGAAAACGCCGGTGATCGCTACCCGCGCCGGCCAGGTTACCCGAGTTCTGGTCGCCGCCGGCGATCCCGTCGAGGGCGGACAGCCCCTGTTGACAATCGCGTGAGCGGATATCAGCCGAAACCCGGCACCCATCAACCAGTCCGCGAGTCGGTTTTCAAGCCGATGCGCCGATGGATGGGTGCTGCGGCCAGGTGCGAGGACTGAAGCGCATGGAAAGCATAAATTTTCTCGATCTGTTCCAGGGTGTCGCCACCCTGGTGGCCGCCGAGCCGCAGATCATGATGGGACGCATCTTCCTGATGTTGCTGGGCTTCCTGCTCATCTATCTGGGCTCAAGGAACGTCCTGGAACCACTGCTGATGATCCCGATGGGCATGGGCATGTCGTCGGTCAACGCGGCGGTCATGTTCCTCGAAGGGGGCAAACCGGGAACGCTCTTCGTCGATCCCTTGATCACCGACCCACTGCAGCTGATCAACATTCTGCAAATCGACTGGCTGCAGCCGATCTACACGCTCACCTTCAGCAACGGTTTGATCGCCTGTCTGGTCTTCATGGGTATCGGCGTTCTTCTCGACGTCGGTTACGTCATGGCACGCCCGTTCCAGAGCATGTTCATAGCCCTGTTCGCTGAACTCGGAACCTTCGTTGTCTTCCCGTTCGCCATTGCCCTCGGCCTCACCGAACCCGAAGCGGCCTCCGTCGCCACCATCGGCGGCGCCGACGGACCGATGGTGCTGTTCACCTCGCTGGTTCTTGCCAAGCATCTGTTCGTGTCGATCACCGTCGTTGGCTATCTCTACCTCGGCCTGACCTACGGTGTCTATCCGTACATGATCAAGTGGCTGGTGCCGAAGCACATCCGCGGCATCAGCATGATCAGCGACCAGGGACCGAGGATCACCCGGTCGCAGAAGCTGATCTTTGCGGTCGTCGCGTGCACCCTTCTGTGTCTGCTCTTCCCGGTGGCTGCGCCTTTGTTTTTCTCTCTCTTTGTTGGCGTTGCCATTCGCGAAAGCGGCCTCGAGAACTTCGCCAAACTGCTCGGCGAAACCTTCCTCTACGGAGCCACCTTCTTCCTCGGCCTGACCCTCGGCGTTCTTTGCGAGGCCAACACGCTGCTCGACCCAACGGTCTTGAAGCTCCTGCTTCTGGGCATGCTGGCTCTCGGGGTCTCTGCGTTGGGTGGCCTGCTGGGCGGTTACATCCTGTACTTCTGGACCGGCGGCAAGTTCAACCCGATCGTCGGAATTGCCGGCGTGAGTTGCGTGCCAACCACCGCCAAGATCGTCCAGAAGGTTGCTACCGCAGCGAACCCGGGAGCAATCGTCATGCCGCAGGCACTGGGAGCCAGTATCAGCGGCGTGATCACCTCGGCGATCATCGCCGCGGTCTTTATCTCGATCTTGCGCTAGCAGAAAAGCGGCACCCTGCTCACGAAATCGCGCCCGGCTACGGGGTAAAGTAGCCAGGCGCGTTTTTTTGCAGCCGGTTGCGCGGTGAGCCCTTCCGCGAGGCGAAACGTCCCCTTTACTTCTCGGAGTCGTGCGGCTGCTTGGAGGAATCGACAGGAAAACCGGGCAGAGGGATGCCGTTGAACAGCGTCCGGGTCTGCGTTTTCAGCTGATCCTGCATCTGATGGAGCATCTTTCTGCTTTGCTCCATATAGGTGCTCATCATCGTCTGCATCGCCGGCCCCTGAAAATTCATGAACTGCGACCACATGTCGCTCTGCATCTGGCTATTGCTTTCCCCATAGAGTGATTGCGACTGCTCCTGCAACTTCTTCTGGAAATCGACGAAGGACTTGATGTTCGTCTCCAGGTACTTGCCGAGCATGCCCTGCATCGCGTGACCGTAAAAGCGGATCATTTGCGCCAGCAGATCGGCTGTAAACAGCGGCACACCTGACGCCTCCTCTTCAAGAATGATCTGCAGCAGGATCGCGCGGGTGATGTCTTCGCCGGTCTTGGCGTCCACAACGTTGAAGATTTCGCGAGCCAGGACAAGATCCTTTACATCAGTCAAGGTGATGTAGGCGCTGGTCTTGGTGTCGTAAAGGCGACGGTTCGGGTATTTCTTGATCAGTCGCAGCTGCTCGGGCATGACGACGCTTCCTCCATGTGCAGATGGCTCGACAAGCGCAATCCAGCGCTCTGTGGTGCGGTGCAACACAATTATACCCCAGCAAAAAAAAACAGGCCCCTAACGGGGCCTGTCGTGATGGCATGAAACCGGGAAATGTGCTTACTGGTAGTACAGGCCACCGCTGATGTTCAGCGTGGAGCCGGTCATGAAGCCAGCAAGTTCCGATGCCAGATAGACGCAGGCGCCGCCAATCTCTTCCGGCTTGCACAGACGTTTCATGGGCACCCCATCGACGATGGTCTGCAGGATCTCCGGCTTGATGGCCATGACCATCTGCGTCGCCACGTAACCCGGGCAGATGGCGTTCACGGTCACGTTCTTGGCGGCCAGTTCGGCGGCAAGTGCCTTGCTGAAGCCGATCACACCCGCTTTTGCAGCCGAGTAGTTGGTCTGGCCAGCCTGACCGCGCAGCCCGTTGACCGACGAGATGTTGATGATCCGCCCCCAGCCCCGCTCGGCCATCTTGGCCGAAACCTGTTTGGTCATGTTGAACAGGCTATTCAGGTTGGTGGCAATGACCGCATTCCACTGCGCCACTTCCATCCGGGCAAACATCTTGTCACGGGTAATGCCGGCGTTGTTGACCAGAATGTCGACCGGCCCTGCCTTGGCTTCCGCCTCGGCGACCATGGCTACGCAGGACTCGAAGTCCGAGACGTCACCGGCAACACAGATGAAGTCGGTGAAACCGGCCTCGGCCATGGCCTTGTTCCACTCGTCCGGCTTGTCGAACTCCGGATGGTAGGCAGCAACCACCTTGTGACCGGCCTTGGCCAACTCCTGGCAGATAGCGGTACCAAGTCCACCCATGGCCCCTGTAACCAAAGCAACACGTTGCGTCATAACTCTTCCTTTCCTGTTGACGAATGAAACAACTGGCGGCAATCCACCACCACGATTACAACATCTGCTGACCGACCCAGGCGGGGATCCCACCGCGGTTGGCCGAGAGCCCTTCGATCCGGGGCCGCCAACAGCTCGCGAGCGGCCATTTTCCAGACCTTCCCGAGCCGCCGACGCAAACGTCAGCCGGCATTCTCCCACGACGCCCCCTCGTTGACGAGGCCCAGGGCGTTGAAGTTGGTCAATTCGCGCTCAATGCCTGACTGGAACGTACGGACGACGCACGCACAGACCAGCGCCTGGCGCCGATAAGCGGCCCTCGACGCCAACGCTGCGACTCTCGTGCGTCGCCGGCCCGGCACCGAAATCAGGAAGATGGTCGCGATGCCAACGCCAGCCTCGCGACCGTCGTCGATTCTGCATTGCAGCATCGACGCTGTCAATTGCTCGACCCTTCGCCGTCGTCTTTGCCTCGCAGGCCCCCTATAATGCCGCCATGTACATCATCGTGATCGGCTGGCTCTACGTCACCGTGCTCATGGCACTGACCGAAAGCAGCATCGTCGCCGGGCTACTGAGCCTGACTTTCTACGGCATCCTGCCGACGGCACTTCTGGTATGGCTTTTCGGCGGTCCAACGCGTCGTCGCCGTGCCGCTCGAATCGCCAGTGAGAACAGCGAGGCCAGCGGCAAAGACCAGCCGCAGCCGCCCGATCGCTGACTAATCGTCGGCCAGCCAGATCAGTGACGCCATCCGCCCGGTCACACCGTCTCGGCGATAGGAAAAGTAGCGCTTCGCTTCCTGCAGCGTACAGCCGCTGCCGCCGAAGACGGCATTGACGCCCGCGCGCCGCAGACCTTGCCGGGCCAACAGGTAGATGTCGGCCAGCCATTTTCCCACCAGCTGCTCCCCCCCTCGCTCCCTCGCTGCGGCAACACCTTCGTCCAGCGACGGCGACTGAGGCGCCGGCAGGAATGCCGCAGCCGCCTCCTGGTGTACGGCGACGAACGCACTGCGCACCTCGTTGCCGACCTCGAAGGCCTGCGCGCCGATGGCCGGCCCGAGATAGGCCAGAAGCCGCTCTCCGGGCACCGCCATGGCCGCCACCGCACGTTCCAGTATGCCCGCCTGCAGGCCGCGCCAACCCGCATGCACCGCAGCCACCACGCTGCCCGACTGATCGCAGAGCAAGACCGGTAGACAGTCGGCGGTCATTACGGCACAGACGACGCCGGGAACGCGCGCGAACGCCCCGTCGGCCACCGGCACCTCCGCTCGCCCAACGCCGGCAGCGTCCACCAGCGTCGTGCCGTGCACCTGCTCCAGCCAGCAAGGCGACGCCGGCAGATGGCCGGCGAGGCGACGACGGTTCTCGGCAACGGCGAGCGGATCGTCACCCACGTGGGCAGCAAGGTTGAGACTGTCGTACGGCGCAACGCTCACTCCACCCTCGCGCTCGGTGATCAGGCTGCGTACCCGCGTCGGCGCCGGCCAATCGGGACGCTGCCAGCCCCTACTGCTCACCCAACTCCTCGTCGTCAAAATCGTCTTCATTGTCACCGCCGATGACGATGACTTCCGGACCATCGCCGTCATCATCCCAGTCGTCTTCGAGTTCCTCGTCGTCGTCGCCTTCGCCCGCGCGTGCAGCGACTGCCTCCAGCCGCAGGTTTTCGATCAGGGTCGCCATGTCGTCAGGCAAAGCAGAGCGCCAGAGCATCGCCTTGCCGGTCCCCGGATGACGTAGCGACAAACGACAGGCGTGCAGCGCCTGGCGCGGAAATTCTGCGGCGCGCGGCACACGGCTGGCTCCCCCGCCGTAGGTCGGGTCGCCGACCAGCGGATGTCCAATTGACGTCATATGCACGCGAATCTGGTGCGTTCGGCCGGTTTCCAACGCGCACTCGACCAGCGTGCAGGCGAGAAACTGCTCGAGAACGCGGTAGTGCGTCCGTGCCGGTTTGCCGGTGCGCACGACCGCCATGCTCGTGCGCAGCGTTGGATGCCGGCCGATCGGCGCGTCGACACTGCCCGCACGCTCGACGATGCCCCGCACCAGCGCCTGGTAGCAGCGCTTTACCGACCTTGCCTGCAGCTGCCTGACCAGATCGGTCTGCGCCTCGAGCGTCTTGGCGACCACCATCAGGCCGCTGGTATCCTTGTCCAGCCGATGCACGATACCCGCCCGCGGCACCTTGTCGAGCTGTGGAGCGTGGTGCAACAGGCCATTGAGCAGAGTGCCGCTCCAGTTGCCGTTACCCGGATGAACCACCAATCCGACCGGTTTGTCGAGGACGATCAGGCACTCGTCCTCGTACACTACCTGCAAGGGGATATCCTCCGGGGCCGACGATTCGGCTCGCTCGTCGGGTGCTTCGGCAACTTCGACGATTTCGCCAGCCCACAGTTTTTGCCGAGGCTCGACGACGCGCATACCGCCAACCGTCACCCTGCCCTCACGTATCCAGCTCTGCAGGCGACTGCGCGAGTGCTGCGCGAGCAGCCGTGCAAGAATCTGGTCGACACGCTGGCCGCTGCAATCCCCGGGTACGCTCAGGCCAATTCTAGGGTTTGCGCTATAATCCGCAAGCTCGCTTTTCGGCGTTGACGCCTCTGCCAGTGCTTCTTTCTTCTGTGGGTTCTTCATCATGCGTAGTTTAGCGGTTATCGCAGCGCTTTTCGTCGCCTCTCTGGTCGCTGGCTGCGGGCTCCTTCCCGATACCAAGGATGAGACCGTCGGCTGGTCGGCCAACAAGCTCTACGCCGAAGCGAAGGATGCGCTCAACGATGGCTCCTACACCAAGGCCATCAAGTACTTCGAGAAGCTCGAGGCACGTTACCCCTACGGCCGCTATGCCCAGCAGGCGCAGATCGACATTGCCTACGCCTACTGGAAGGACCTCGAACCAGCGTCGGCGATCGCGGCCTGCGATCGCTTCATTAAGCTGCATCCGAACAACCCGAATGTCGACTACGTGTATTACCTGCGCGGCCTGATCAACTTCAACGAAGACCTGGGTCTGCTCGGTTCGATCAGCAATCAGGACATGACCGAGCGCGACCCCAAGGGGGCACGCGAGTCCTTCGATTCCTTCAAGGAACTGGTCACCCGCTTTCCGGATAGCAAATACACGCCCGATGCCCTGCTGCGCATGAAGTACCTGGTCAACGCTCTGGCACAGCTAGAACTCCACGTGGCACGCTATTACATGAAACGTGGCGCCTATCTGGCAGCCGCGAATCGAGCGCAGTTCGCGATAATCAACTATCCCGACACGCCGTCGAGCGAAGAAGCGCTGTTCATCATGGTCAAGGCCTACGACGCCCTCGGCCTCAACGATCTGCGCGACGATGCCGAGCGCGTAATGCGCAAGAACTACCCAAACAGCGAATACTACGTGCGCGGCCTTAATCGCCCGGAACCGTGGTGGAAGCTCTGGTAAGCCATGGCCACCCGCACGCCGCCCCCTCTTCAGATTGACTGTTTGATGGCCAGTACGGCCTGATTGCGCAGCGTTCGCAGCAAGGACAACTCCGCCTTGGCGATGACAATCTCCCCGGCCCGCTGGCGATCAGCGTAGATCATGGCCACCGCGTTGCCGCGCACGCAGAGCGGGAAGACGACGAAGGTTTCGGCAGTCACCGCCCGGCGAAACCACGCCGGGATACGTGGCGCTATCTTCGCATCACGCGTGTCGCTGATCAGGATATCGGCCCCGTTGGCCAGGGCCGCATGGAATATGTCGGCGCTGAACACCAGCGAAAACCTGAACCGTTTGGCAATCTCCGGAGCCTCCGGACCAAAACCGAAACGACCGAGCATGGCGTTGCTGCGCCCGTCGCGGACGCACAGGATGACGTTCTTGAAGCCCTTCGCCCGGTAGATCGTTTCCAGGATGATGCGCAGCACGTCATTGAGCTTGAAATCACTGATCAGGGCGTTGCTGACGTCCTGAATCCCGGCCATCAGGATGACTTCGCTGCTCAACGGCGCGGCTGCGGCCGTTGACCTGGCGCCGTCTGCCGCCGCCTCATCGCCAGCCAGACCGTCCGCGGCGACATCGGAAAGCACCGTACCCGCGAGACCGTCCTCCTGAGTCGGAAGGTCGGCGGCAAGGGCTCGCCCACCCGCTGCGCCGCCCCAGGCCCGGCTCTGCTTGCCGAAATTTGTCTGCTGCAGATTAAGGCGCAAGACGCCGGCAAACTGCGACACCTGCTCGAATGATTTGCGCAGAGTTCTCTGCAGATCCTGCTCGTCGACGTCGATCACCTCGCCGAAGCGGGCGACGATCCGACGCAGTTCCTTGGCCTGCTGCTCGACTCCGGCGTCGGCGACCAGACTGCACAGGTCGTTGGACAATGCCGCCAGCACGCGCAGGCGATCGTCCATGTTCGCCGGGCGGCGAACACTCCCCGGCGGCAGTTTGCGCATGCTGTTGATGATCAGCCGCGGGAAACCCCAGCTCTGCGCAATGCCCACGCCGAGGTCTTCGAACGACAGACCGAGGACCTGCTGTGCCGCCAGATCGTCGCTGCAGTCTTTCTGCTGCGCCAGGCGCCGAATCTCGGCGCTTTCGTCGGGAAAGTAGTACTGGCTCAACAGGCGACCCAGGTTGTGAAACAGCGAGCAGATAAAGGCCTGTTCGATGTCGCCGCGCGCCATGCTCTTGCCACCGATGTCCCGGGCGAGAACGCCGGCCAGATGGGCGCGCAGGAATTCTTCCTTGAGTTGATTGCTGTTGTCCTTGTTCTGCAGGTGCTCGAAGAGCATCACCGTAATGGCAATGCTGCGTACCGCGTCGAGACCGAGAACGACGATCGCACGTGACACGGTGCTGATGTTGCCGCCACCCGCCTGGCGGTAGTGCACCGAGTTAACCATGCGCAGGATCTTGTTGGTCAGGGAGAAATCCTTGAGGATGGTGTTCGACAGCTCGGCGAGGTTCTGATTTTCCGAAGAGGTGATCCGGTTGATCGCCCCGACCGACTCCGAAAGCGCCGGAAAATCGCTCTTGTGGCGCATCCGCCGGAGCAGGAATTCGATCGTGCTCTGCCGTGCCTCCACCCCAGCCACCGGCGTTTCCGGTGCGAGATAGTCGTCAAGGGCCGCACGCATCTGCGCCGCCGTCGCATAGCGGCCCTCCGGGTCGCGAGCCAGCGCGCGGTAGAGCAGCGCCACCAGCCGTTCGTCGAGTGCGCTGTTCAGCTCCGCTGGCAGCGTGATGTCCGTGCTCGTGATCCGCTTCATCACCTCGTCGATGTTGCTGCCCGGTACCGCGCGCTGGCCGCTGAGCAATTCATAGAACACCAACCCGGCCGAGAAGACGTCGGTCCTTTCATTGCTCGTCCGCTGCGCGATGTACTCGGGCGCCATGTACGCTGGCGTGCCCGACAGCGGTGCCCCGTCGCTGGCCAGGCCCTCGGCGCGGCTGGCAATGCCAAAGTCCATGACCCGCGGCACCCCATCGTCGTCGATCAGGATGTTGCTTGGCTTGAGATCACGATGAATGATCCCCGCCGCATGGGCGTGTGCCACGGCATCGAGAATCGCCTGCATGATGGCGATCGCCTTTTCCGCCGGCAGACGACCACTGAGCTGCAGGTGTTCGGCAAGATTTCGACCGGGAACGTGCTGGAAGACGAGATAGAGATCGCCCTGTTCCTCGGCGGCCTCGAAGATCGGCACGATACTCGGGTGGCGCAACTGGCTGACGATGCGCGCCTCGGCTAGCAATTGCTGCTTCTGCTGCGGGTCGGAAGGGGCGAAGTGCAGCGTCTTGATTGCCACCTGCCGCTGCAGCTGTGGATCGCGCGCCAGGTAAACGACGCTTTGCGCGCCTCGACCCAGCTCGCGAATCAGCTCGAAACGTCCAACCTGCTTGCTCACCGGCTTCTCTCGCTTGCCAAATGAATCATTCTAGGCGTCGCTCTTTGGCGACCAGTGCCGCAAAAGTCACAGCCGGCACAGAAGTTTCTGCTCAAAGCCACAGCAAGCGCGGCGCCAATCCCGTTTCTCCATAGACGACAGCGAGTTGGCAGAATTCGCGGCCAAGCGCGGCAAGCCGCTGTTCATCGACGGGCAGTACGAGATAGCTCGGTTCCACCGGCCAGTGTGCATCGGCATCTGGAAGGTTGCTGGCCGCGAAGCAAGCGCCAGCCGAAGCGGCGATTCGCTCGCGCAAGCGGCGCTGACGAATCTCGTTCTGATGCTCCGAGAGCCGCTCGCCGGGGTTGTAGGCGGTAACGATGCCCCAACCGATCGCCGCGCCCGCGGGCCCGGCGGCGGCAGGTTTTCCCAGCGACACCGCCTGACGGCACAGAAATTCATCGAAGCCGGCGCTCGCCACCCCGATGCGCAAATCGAAGCTGCGCTCGGGGGTCTCCACCCGATAGGTCGTCGCCAGGAATGCAGCCTCCATCGCGGCCCTGCTCATCGGTCTTCGCCTTCTCCGCCGAGGTCTTCAAGGTCGCCCAGCCGCAAGCGCACGTCGCTCGCCGGCAGTGCTTCGACGCCGCGCAGCTTACGTTCGATCTGCCGGGTCCGCACGCCGGCCGCTTCGATACTCCGGCTGGCCTGTTCGAGCTTCCTGTGCGTCGCCTCGAGGATCTCGCCGAACTTGCCGAACTCGGTCTTGATGGCGCCGAGGACGGCCCAGACCTCCGATGACCGGCGCTCTATGGCCAGCGTTCGGAAACCCATCTGCAGGCTGTTGAGCAATGCCGCCAGCGTCGTCGGCCCGGCGATGCAGATGCGCAGATCGCGCTGCAGGCTGTCAACCAGGCCCGGTCGCCGCAAGGCTTCGGCGTAGAGGCCTTCGGTCGGCAGATAGAGGATGGCGAAGTCGGTGGTGTACGGGGGCTCGACGTACTTGTCGTGAATTTTTCGCGCTTCGTCACGCAGACGAAGTTCGAGCGCCCGGGTCGCCGTTTCCGACGCCACCGGATCGGCCCGTTCCTGTGCCTCCAGCAAGCGCTGATAATCCTCGAGCGGGAATTTTGCGTCGATCGGCAACCACACCGGCCGTTGCTCGTCATCACCGATCGCGCGACCCGGCAAACGAATGGCAAACTCGACGCGTTCCGACGATTCCGGCCGCGTCGCCACATTCTTGGCGTATTGCTCGCTGCTCAGCAACTGGTCCAGGAGGGCCTCCAGCTGGACCTCACCCCAGCTGCCGCGGGTCTTGACGTTGGTCAGCACCTTCTTCAGATCGCCGACACCGGCCGCCAGGGTCTGCATTTCGCCGAGCCCTTTGTGCACCTGCTCGAGGCGATCGCTGACCAGCTTGAACGACTCGCCAAGCCGTTGCTCAAGGGTCGCGTGCAGTTTTTCATCGACCGTACGGCGCATCTCTTCGAGCTTGCTGGCGTTGTCGGCCTGCATTGCCCCGAGACGGGCTTCCAGCGCCAGGCGTAGCTGCTCGAAACGCTGCTCGTTACTGTTCGTCAGACGCGCCAGCTGCTGGGCAAAGGATTCGAGCTGCTGCGCCTGCAGCCGGCCGTGTTGGGCCAACTGCCCGACAAGCATTTGTGCGACGCGGTTCAGCGATTGAGACTGCTCCTCGCGATCGCCGCGCGCGGTACTGGCCGCCTCCTGTCGCCCCAGCGACATCTCCTGGCGCAACTCACGTTCGAGTCGCTCCAGGCCGCCTTGCAGGTCGCGAAAACGCACGCCCATCAGCTCGCGCGCGGTGGCCGCCCGCAAGAGCAGCGCGACCTGCAGAACGATCACCAGAAGGCCCAGCGACGCCGAAGCATACAACAGCCAGGCTTCGCTCATCTAAGCGCCCCAGGCGAAAGCCCGGCGAGATCGGCCGGCGAGACGCGACCGCCGCTAGCGCAGGGAAAAGACAACCCGGTTTCCCTCGCCCTGCCCGGGCAAATCCGGCTTTCCATCGGACTTGCCCTCCGCCGCCTTGCCGCTCCGCTTGGCGACTTGCACGGGGCGCAGGAACAACCGGTCCGCCGGTACTTTCTGCGCGAGCAGCGCGTCGCGCACGGCTACTGCCCGGCGATCTGCCAGATCGCGCAGGTCCTGCTCATCGATCACCGTGTTGGCGAGAATCAGCTTCTCCATTTCGTCGACCGGCAACCCCTTCACCATCCCGACCATGTTGCGCGGCTTCTCGAAGTCCTCGGCGCGGTAGACGCGCTCGAGCAACTCGGAATACTCCTTGCTGTCGACGCCGACTGTCGCCGGCGCGGCACTGTCGTCGCCGCTGCGCCCTCCGGCTTTCAGGGCCTGCAACTTCTCTTGCAGGCGATAGCGCTTCAAGCCCTCGGAATCTCCTTCCGGATCGGCATGTCCCTCAACGTCGAGCTTGAGCGCCGGCCGATCGAGCAAGGCCTTGGCCAGGGCGTCGAGACGCTGCTGCGCCGACGGGCTGATCGCCGCCATTCCGGTAGCGAACTCGACGTTCGACAACTCCTCACCGCCGCCAAATATCGAACCCAGCAGCGCAAACGGCGAAGTGACGGCCTTGACCAGGAGGCTGCCGATCAACTCGCCGAGCAGGCCGCCAATATTGAACTGCGGGTCGTCAAGCGATCCCGCGACCGGGAGATTGATGTCGATCTCGCCCTTGCGGTTCTTGAGCAGAGCGACGGCGAGGGTCACCGGCAATTTGGTCGCCTCGGCGCTGTCGACCGCTTCGCCGAAAGTCAGCTGATCGAGAAATATGCGGTTCTCGGCAGTGAGTTGGTTCTTCTCGATCTTGTACTTGACGAAGAGCGACATCTTTCCCTTGTCGATGGCATAGCCAGCATACTTGCCGGAGTATGGCGACAGCGCAGTCATCTCGATACCTTTGACGTCCGCCTGGATATCCAGATAGGGCGTGGCGATCAAGGGATTGAGCTGACCGGCGATCTTGAGCGGGGCGATGTCGTCGTAGTTCCCGCGCAGGTCGAGCGTCGCAACGCTGTCGGCAGCCGACGAAAGCCCGCTGATCGCACCGCCGATCTTTTTCAGGTCGGCCGAGTAGTTCGGCTTTATGAAGTGGTCACTGAACTTGATGTCCCCACCCTGCAAGGTGATTTTTCCCACCTTCACCGGAAACCGTGGCTGCTCGCCACTGGCCACCGGCGCCACCGCCTTGCCTTCCGCGGCGGCATCGCCGGACGTCTGCTCGCCAGTCTTGGGCACCACGGCCTCGGGCGGCGAGGCAGGCCGCCGGACAATCTGCAGCAGATTCAGCTTGCCCTCCGGATTGATGATTATCCGTGCGAAGAAGTCGGCCAGCGCCACCTCGCCGATGGACAGCGAATCCGGATTCAGGGTCAAGTCGAGACGGCCGAAGGAGAGCGACCCCCACTTCAGAAAATCGGCCGCGTTGGTCTTGTCGACTGCCGAAAAGTCGGCGACCGCCAGCTTCCCGGAGAATCCCCCGCCCAACTTGCCGACAGCCGCGCCACCGCCGGCCTCCTGGCGCAGACGCAGATTGCCGTCCAGGGCGACGTGGCCCCGCTTCAGCTCGACATTCAGCTGCTCGGTAAAATAGGGTTGCAGCGGCAGGAGCTCGAGATTCCTGACCAGCAGCTTGAGGTCAGTGTCGAGAGGGAGTAGCGTGCCACCGGCGCCGACCTCGACCGCGCCCTTGCCGTTGAGCTTGAAGCGCGTCGCCAGCTTGACCGCCGCGCCCGGCTCGGTCGACAGATTCTCGGCCTCGACGCTCATCTCCTCGACCGTGTGCGTCACCGCTGGCGAGACCCCGTGGTCTTCGAAGCGCAGGCCGAGGTTCTCACCACGGTATCTGGCGACCGTCAGCGCCCACGGCGCCGACGAATCCTCCTGCGCCGCCTCGACGGCGCGCAGTGAAGGCGGCTCGACGAACTCGACGCGACCATCTTTGGCGCGCCGAATCAGCAGCCTGGCATCACGCACCGCCACCTCATCGATGAGCACTGCACGCTTGGCCAGATCGAGCCTGCCGCCCTTGACCGCGAAGGCGTCGACCTTCACCCACTGATCGGCGTCGAGGCGAAACGCCAGGTCGAACTCTGCCGGCACGCGGCTCCTGCTGGCGAGTTTCTTCAGCTCGACCGTCAGCCCGTCGACGCGGGCATTGAACGGCTTGCCGTGCGACTCGTCGAGCCAGCGGAGCGCACCGCCAGTGATGCTCGCCTCGGCGAGCGACCACTCGACAGGCACTGATCCGCCGGCGTCCTTTTCTTCCGCCGCAGGCGTACCGCGGGCCGCCAGTTCCTTGCTGAAGAAGTCGACCCAGTTGATCGTGCCCTGCGGGCTGACCCGTGCATGGAGTTCCGGCTGCTCGAGCGATACGCGTTCGATGGCGAACTTGCCGTTAAGCGGATCAAGCGCATCGAGCACCACCTCCAGGCGGCGCAGAGAAAGCAATGGCGAACCGCCCTTGTCTTTCACGACGACGTCCTTGAGCGCGACCCTGCCCGAGATGGCCAAGATCGACTGGTCCGCGTCCTGGCGCTGGAAGGCCAGCGTCAACGCGCTGTCAAGGGTGCCGGAAACAACTTCGATCGGCAGGTGCAGCGGCAGGTAATTGACGTACCTGGCCAACGGCACTTCGCTGAGGTCGAGCATCAGCTGGCTTTCCAGCGACGGGTCGAAGGGCTTGCTCTTGCCCTCGAAAAGCAGCGGCGAACCATCAAGCGAAGCCGAAAAAGTGGGCTCGACAAATATCTCGATCGCCTGTGGCAGGCTGGAGATGAAAGGCAGGCCGACATCGAGGTCGCTGACCAGATGCTTTTCGGCCAGCATCTGGTCGTCGAATTCTAATCTTCCGCCAGAGATACGAATGTTGTTCAGCGAGAAACGCGGTAGCGGATCGTCTGATTCCGGCTTCGCCGCAAACTCGTCGACCAGATCGGAGAAATTGAATCGCCCGTCGGGCTGGCGCACGACCCTGAACGCCGGAGCGACCAGATTCAGCTCGCTGATCACCGGTCCACCGTGCCATAGCGAACTCCACTCGGCATTCAGATCCAGGCTTTCGAAGCCCGCTACGATCTCGCCACCGCCCTTTTCCTGAATCGCCAATCCGCTCACTTGCAGCGACAGCGTATAGGGGTTTATTCTCACTCCGTCGACGGCCACCGGCCGCTGCAAGACCTGCGCAAGTTGCTCCACGAGGACCGCTTTGACGACCAGCGGCAGAACGAGAAATCCGAGCACGCTGAAAACCAGCAACGCAAGGGCAGCGCGTAGCCCGTATTTTCTCAGGGCGGTGGAGGCATTCGCCGTCGCAGGATCGGTGTTTTCAGGCATGGCAGCAGGCCGCAAGCTGGCTGGGGGAAGGGCGAATTTAGCACGAAGGCGGGCTTCCCGCACTCGCCACGCGGCCAGCGCCAGAGCGACGGCGACATCTTCGCTGAACGACGCCTGGGCAAACCCTGGGACAAGGACGTGAGCGCGAGTAACGCAGTGGCGTCAGCAGGAGCGAAAGTACTGATCGTCGACGACCACGAGCTGACGCGAGCCTTGCTGCGCAGCATTCTGCGCAGCAACGACTACGAGGTCGTTGGTGAGGCCCGAGACGGCATCGGCGCGCTCGAACTCGCCGAGCGACTGCGACCCGACATTATCTGCATGGATGTCGTCATGCCCGAAATGGGCGGCCTCGAAGCCTTGCAGGCGATCAAGGCCCTGCATCCGCAGATCGTCGTCATCATGGTCAGCGGAACACCGAGTGTCGCCAATGTTCGCGATTCGATACAGGGCGGCGCCAGCGGCTTCATCATCAAGCCGTACAAGGTTGGCAAGGTCCTCGATACGCTCAGGCTGGCCTGGCCGGCAGCGGGAAAAACCCTGCCAGACAGACACAACAGCGACCTGGAAACCACCTGAAGAAAACCTCAGAAGCCGTTCTTCCACTCGCGCAGCGCGGCAAACACGGCGACCTCATCGACCGCACCGGGAACGCGGCGCCGCGCCGATGCCGCTACTTCCGGCTCGCCACAGCGCAGAAACGGATTGCTTGCCTTTTCCAGCCCAATCGTCGACGGCACCGTCGCCCAGCCCTTGGCCCGCGCCACGGCGACTTCATTGACCCGGCTTTGCAGACGGCGATTGCCTGGCTCTACCGCCAGCGCGAAACGCAGATTCGCCTCGGTGTATTCATGTGCGCAGTAGACTGCCGTCTGCTCGGGCAAGCTGGCCAGCCGTAACAGCGAGGCGAACATTTGCCCTGCGCTGCCCTCGAACAAACGCCCGCAACCGCCCGCAAACAGGGTATCGCCACAGAACAGGCAGCCTGCCGCATAATAGGCGATGTGCCCAAGGGTATGCCCGGGAACGGCGATGACCTGAAACTCGTCGTCGCAGAAGGTCGGGTGAATCGTTTCTCCGCCGTGCAAGGGCCTGCTTGCGCCGGCAATCGATTCCGCTGCCGGCGCGAAGACCTCGGCCGGGTAGTGCGCCAGGAGACTCGCCACCCCACCCTGATGGTCGGCGTGGTGATGGGTAACCAGAATGCTCGTCAGCGACAGACCCTCGCGCTCAAGCGCCTCGAGCACCGGGCGCGCATCACCGGGATCAACCACGGCGGCCGATGCGCCTTTGCGCAACAACCAGATGTAGTTATCCTTGAAGGCTGGAATGCGGATGACGTCGAACATCGTTCAATTTTGGAAGAATTGCGGAAAATGTCAATTGCTGGCCTCGACGCCTGGCTTCAAACGCCGCAGGGGAAGTACGTCATGGCCTGGGAGCAGGCCACCCTCGACAAAATGGTGGCCGATGTCTTCGGCTACCATGCGCTTCAGCTGGGACTGCCGCAATTCGACCTCCTCGCGCAAAACCGCATTCCCCTCCGCCAGCTGGCGCACGACTCGGGCAAGGTCGACGTCCTCTGCGACCTGCGCCAACTGCCCTTTGCTGCGCACAGCATCGACCTGGTGGTCATGACGCATGTCCTTGAGTTCCACGACGACCCGCACGGAATTCTGCGCGAGGTGGAACGGGTTCTGATTCCCGAGGGCGAAGTGATCATTGCCGGTTTCAATCCGATCTCGATCTGGGGCCTGCGTCGCCGGCTCCCCAACTGCCCGCAGCATTTTCCCTGGAATGGTCGCTACCTGTCGCTGGCGCGCCTCAAGGACTGGCTGCAACTGCTCGGCTTCGAGGCCGAGAGCAGCCGTTTCGGTTGCTACGCGCCGCCCTTCCGCAATGAGCGCTGGCTCAAACGCTGGCACTTCCTGGAAGCCAGCGGCCAGCGCTGGTGGAGCTTCGCCGGCGGCGTCTACGTACTGCGCGCGGTCAAACGGGTGCATAGCATGCGCCTGATCATGCCCAACTGGAAGCAACAGGCCACTCCGCGCAAGGCCCTGTCGGCGGTCACCAAGAAGGAAGCAGCAAGACATGATTGATCAGCAGGTGGTTATCATCCACGCCGACGGCGGCTGCCGTGGCAATCCCGGGCCGGGCGGCTGGGGCGCCGTGCTGCAGACCGGCGACCGAGAGAAGGAACTGTGGGGCGGCGAGAGCAATACGACCAACAACCGCATGGAACTGACGGCCGCCATTTGCGCCCTTGAGGCGCTTACCAGACCCGCAACGGTGCATCTACATACGGATTCGCAGTACGTGCAAAAAGGAATCAGTGCCTGGATTCACAACTGGAAGCGCAATGGCTGGCGCACGTCGGACAAGAAACCGGTGAAAAACGCCGACCTCTGGCAACGTCTCGACCAACTCGCCAGCCAGCACGACATCAAGTGGTTCTGGATCAAGGGACATGCCGGGCATATCGGCAACGAACGCGCCGACGCGCTCGCCAATCGCGGCATGGACGAGCTACGCGCCAGGGACTCCTGAGCCACCGGCACTGCCCACGCGGGCCCCCGCTACCGAAGAATCCGCGACAACGCCAGCTTTCGCCGTCATTGGACAACACCCATGCGCCAAATTTTTCTCGACACCGAAACCACCGGCCTGGAACACAGGCTTGGCCACCGCATCATCGAAATCGCTGGCGTCGAGATGTACCATCGACGCCTGACCCATCACCATTTCCACCGCTACTTGAATCCCGAGCGGGAAATCGACGCTGGCGCGCTGGCAGTGCACGGTATCAGCCGTGAGTTCCTGCTCGACAAGCCGCATTTTGCCGACGTTGCCGATGAGTTTCTCGATTTCGTGCGCGGTGCCGAACTGGTCATCCACAATGCCGCTTTCGACCTTGGCTTTCTGAACGCCGAACTGGCCCGACTGGACATGGCGCCACTGGACACGGTCTGTCACGCCGTCTGCGACACCCTGCGAATGGCCAAGGATCTGCACCCCGGCAAGAAGAACAACCTCAACGCGCTCTGCGACCGCTACGGCGTCGACAACTCGCACCGTACGCTGCACGGTGCCCTTCTCGACGCCGAGATTCTCGCCGAGGTCTATCTGGCGATGACCCGGGGCCAGGAAAGCCTGATCATGGATCTCGGCGATGACAGCGCCGAACGCTTAGAGGCTGCCCGCCCGATGCCCGCCTCGGGTCGGCGTAAAGCCCAGATCGTCAGGCGCGCCAGCGAAGAAGAAGTCGCTGAACACCAGCAGGCACTGGCCGACCTTGACGAAGCAAGTAAAGGCAAATGCCTGTGGCTGCGCGGGCAGGTCGGCAGCTGATTCGCCGGCTGCGGCGTCTGCCCTTGCCGGCTCGGCCTGCGGGTGTGGGCGCGAACCCTGCCGTCGGTCGACTGACAGCGCTTCCCGTGTCGCTTCCCAGCCGACATTTTTCGCACTGCGGGCGGCACACGTAGCACCCGCCTCGGCGCCTCCGCGGCCACGCAAACGGGGTCGCGAGAGGTATCAGCCGTCGCTGGGCGCCTCGGGCGGCCGCCTGGGCCGCCGGCCATGTCGCTTGGCGGGCGGCCTGGAGTCGGGAGAGCGCCCGTCAGCCGCCCCTCCCTCCGGGGAGGCAGTTTCAGCCCTCGCGGCAGGCTGCCGCTGATCCTGCTGGCGAGGAGGCCCGGCCGGACGTGGGCCGGTCTTGCGTTGATCCGGTCGACGACCGGGCCCGGAGGTGTTCTGACGCTTCTCCGGTTGCCCTGGAAGACGGTCCGAATTCCGATCGGACTCACGGTTTCCCGGAGCCAGAGTAATTTCGAGCTCGATGATTTCATCCCATTGCGGGTCGCTGCGATCGCGCTCGGGGATGGAGAGTAGCTCACGGAGCCGGCGACGCGGATCCTGGGGAGGTGATTCGTTCATTGCCGCATTATGACTCACACTGCGGCGATCGTCCAACACCAACCAACCTGTACAGCAGCGCGACATCGGCAGGGCGAACAGGAGGCGAAGAAAACCCGCCAGGAGGCGGGTCTTTTCCATCATCGCATACGGCTTGCCCGGAGATCGTTGGGCAGCCCTAACGGCTTTGGCCGAGGCGAGCTCGTGGCGCCTAGTGGTCGGCCCGAAGGCTGGCAGCAAAGGAACTCTCCAGCTTTGCCGGGAATTCGAAGCGGGCGAACGCCCGGTGGATGTCGGCATCGCTGACGCCGCTCCTGGCGTCCTGAAAACGAATCCCCAGCTGACGGCCGTTGGCGGCCAGTGTGGCGAAAGCAAAACGCCAGCGCTGAGCTTCTGCCAAGCGCTCCCGCAGTTCGCGCTCGTTGCTGATTTCAACCCCAGCCTCTTTCAGTGAATCCAGGAACTGGTCAAAAGACTCGTTGCTCACGCTACCCATTTTTTTCTCTCCTGTGTCGAAGGTTTGTTCTTGCTTCCCGCCCATGCAGCGCATAACGCTCGCCTGGGGTAGCGGTTGACACGAATCAACAAGAAAGCGGTCACGGCAGGCAGAGGGAGCTTTGGGCAACGGCCAGGACGGCCGCAGCCACTGCGCACGAGAGCCTAGCTGGCGGGAAAACGGAGGAGACAGGCGAGCGCCCCTGACTCCTGACGGCAGCCTGTAGAGCCTCCCGCCGTTCAGTAGTGTGGTGGGATTTCGTCGTGCGGACTGCGCTTTTCGCCAGCCGGAGAAGGTTCCTGCAGGTAGCGGTAAAGGTGGCGCAGCTGCTGCTGCAATAGATCAATCTGTTGCTGCTGTCGATAGACCGTCAGGTTCAGCGCCTCGACCAGATCTTCGGTGAGGCTCAGCCGCACTTCCAGTTCGGCTAGGCGATGTTCCAAGCGTGGCTCCCTTGTTTCCATAGGCCCGGATGCGCAATAGACAGTTGCCCGTTCAGGGCACGAAAGGCCGCCCAAAGCAGCAGGCTGGTTGGGCTACCCACCTTGCCGCAATCTTCTGGCAGCTGGCTCCTTCGCTGCCGCTTCGTCCTCCGGCCCGCCAGGACCGGCGGTGGCCTCGGTAGCGTCGGCGGTCCTCCTGAATACCATGGCGTTCAGAATTGGCGTCAACTCGTCTACCGGGTAGGTCAATGGCACCATCGTCTCACCGACGCGGGTGAATACGCCGACCTGACTGGGATTGGCACTGAACAGAACATGGTGATTGTCAATGCCATCGACGTTCAGCCACAGCGTTTCCTCGCGGTCGATTGGCGTATGGCCAACGATGAACGGAGTCTCCCGGTCAAGGCTCAGGTTCTTGCGGAAGCGCTTGACGTCGCGTCGGGTGTAGCCTTGCGGTCGATTGGCCCGTTGCAGGCGGTTGTTGATCAATTCGAGAACGAGTTCGGGTCGCTGGTAGAGCTGCACGAGCATTTTCTTGCTGACCTTGGTCTTTGGCGCGGCGGCGTGGCAGGCGAGGAAATCGGGCGACATGACCACATAGGGCAGCAGACGGTAAAAGTCACCCATGGCCCTTTGATAGACCGCTCCGCGCAGCTCGCTGAGTTCCCTCGCCCACAGCAGACCCTGCGGAACGCCCTCCTTGGCCAGGTCCTCCGAGAACGAATCATGGTTACCGCGGATATAAAATACCTGCTCCGGAAAATGCAGCTTGAGGCGAAAGATGAGGTCCATCAGGATCATCGAGCTTTCCATCGCCCGCAGTTGCCCATCAACCTCGCAATGAACAGCGTCGCCGAGAATTATCAGGGCAGCGGTTCCATCCTCCAGCGCTTCGAGGAAGGCGTTCTGGGTCAGCACGGTGAGCAGGTTATCGACCTGCGCATGCATGTCTGCAAGCACAATCGGGATCAACTCGCGCGGCAGCACGAGCAATCCGCCGGGCAGGCCTCGATCGTCCCTGGGCCGATAGACCTCGTTGTGCATCAGCCGATTGACCTTTTCGATAAGGGCTAGCGCTTGGTCCCTGGGCACGAGCCTTATCGGCCCGCCGAAGATCTTGCGCAGCCGCTGCAATCTGTTCATCCGCAGCGCCCTGGCCTTGTCGAGCATGGGCGCTATGGGGATGCCCTGGTCTACCAGCCTGCTACGCTTGCGCAGCCGCCGCAAGCGCTTCAGGCGGATCACCTTGGGCTCTTCGACGATCGGCGCAATGGTCGTACCGGCGTCACTGAGGTTGCGGAACACCAGGCCGTCACGGCCATGGATCAAGGCCAGATGATGCCCGTCGACAGCCTCTGGATAGTCGAATATCGCCTGCTGGATGCGGTCGTCGGAACCCAGGACCAGCCAGTTCTTGGGGCTCAACCGCAGAAACCCACCAATCTGGCGGAGATGGGTGGCGGGGTCGACGACGACGAAACTGCCGACCTTGACTGCCTCTCCCAATTGGTTGATGCGTGTCTCGGGATAGAGTCGAAGGCGCTTGTCGTCGAGACCAAGGGTAATTTCGATCGGCAAACCGCCGAGCGTCACGCGGACTTTGCTATCCCCCAGGCGATAGGCGCCGTGCAAGCGGAGGTGACGACCGACGCCAAAGCCCAGTCGCGCCGAGAAGGCTTTCAGACGAGCAAGGACATTGGCAAAAGTGAATCGGCGACGGCGCGGAATCGCCGCTGCAGCGATCCCGGAAGGGTCGACAAAGCGCTGCGGCGTGCTGTCGATCCCCTCGCGCACGTAGACATTGAAGCCCTTCCGATGAAGATGCTCGGCAACCTGGCGAAAGACCTCAACTTGCGCTGTGCAGATCGCCAGGCTCAGCTGAGCGTCCACCGGATGCGTGTGGTGGCGCGCGCGCGCGCTGCGTCTCTCGAACACCAGTTCTGGCGGTGGTAGCAGAAAATCGAAGACATAGCGTCGATACCAATCGACGGACAGGAAGAACAGCTGCCGGGGCGGCAGCGCTATACGGGCAAGGTCGACCGATGGCAAGGGATCGCAGTCGAGAAACGCCGGATCGTATACCGACACCGCGTCGACCATGCCGAGCATCGGCAGCCCCAGATGGATCTCGCGCGGGCGCACGGAAAGCATTTCCGATCGCCACCAGTACTTTCGACTGATGTCCAGATAGCCCTCTTCGGACCAGCCACCGAGACGTCGAATCATCGTGCTCTTGCCAGCGCCGGGCGGACCGGTCACCAGAATCTGGCGAAAGCGCACATCGCCTGGAAATTCGATTCCTTTCAAGCGCTGCAACGACTCTACGGGCTGGGTAGACAGATCCGGCATCAATCAGATCTCGAAAGGCTAGGGTCGGGAGTGGAAGGAGACAAGCTTTCAGGTGGACAAACGAACAGGCGGCGCCCCAAAGGAAAGGAAGCGCCGCCTGGAGGGTTGCGTCGTTAGCCTAGCTGAAGACGGCTCGCATGACGTAGAAAATGATCGCCGCCAGGATCGCCCCGACCGGCACGGTGATGAACCAAGAGAGAATGATGCCGCCGATGACGCGCAGGTCGAGGGCGCCGATTCCACGCGCCAGGCCCACCCCCATCACGGCACCCACCGCGATATGGGTGGTCGACACCGGCAGGCCAAGACCCGAAGCCAGCACGACGACGAATGAAGCGGCGATAGTCGCGCAGTAACCGCGCGTTGGCGTCAGTTCGGTGATCTTGTTGCCGATGGTGGCCATTACCTTGTAGCCGTAAGTCGCCAGACCGATGACGATGCCGACACCACCGATGAACAGCATGAACGGCGTCACCGCCGACTTCGCCGATACGGCTTTGGTCTCGATCAGCTGAATCACGGCGGCCATCGGGCCGATACCGTTGGCGACGTCGTTCGAACCATGGGCGAAGGCCATTGCCGCACCGGTAAACACCATCAGCGGGATGAACAGTTTCTCGACGCTCGCGTAGTGGAAGTCCTTGTCCGCACGTTCGTCGGTCTTGATGCGGTTCATCATCAACTTGGCGATGATGGCCAGGGCAACACCGATGACCAGCGCGAGGATCTGCCCCTCGACGTCAGTGAGATGGATCTTGATGTGCTTGAGGCCTTTGGTGATGGTCACCAGCGACACCAGCCAGCCAACCAGGAATGCATAGAACGGCCCCCACTTGCGAGCCTGGCTGATCGGGTCGTCGGTGTTGAGAATCAGCTTGCGGATGCTGAGCGTCAGCAGCAGGGCGAAAAAGCCACCAAGCACCGGGGAAACGAACCAGCTGGCGACGATCTCGCCCATCTTGTCCCAGTGCACGGCGTCCATGCCAATTGCCGCGACGCCAACGCCGACGACGGCGCCGATGATCGTATGCGTGGTGGACACCGGCCAACCACGCATCGTGGCCACCATCAGCCAGATGCCGGCGGCCAGCAGGGCCGACAACATGCCCATGACCAGCAATTCCGGCACCGGCTCGAAGGCCGTACCGTCGATGATTCCCTTCGAAATCGTCGACGCGACCCCGCCCCCGGCCAGATAGGCGCCAGCGAACTCCATGATTGCGGCGACGATGATTGCCTGCTTGACGGTCAGGGCGCCGGAACCGACCGAGGTGCCCATGGCGTTGGCGACGTCGTTGGCGCCGATACCCCAGGTCATGTAGAGACCGAAACCGAAGGCCATGATTAAGAAGATAGTCTGATGCTGCTCAATAATTTCCATTGAATAACCTTAACTGTAGAGTTTGCTAGTTGACCACGCGAATCGACTTCCCGCATCGGGAAGGGTGGTCTGACTGAACGGCTTGCGCACGCGCTCGGCGTTCGATGATCAGCGAGCGATCAGCAGACGGAGGCGATCACCGACCTTCTCGGCGTTGTCGGCGAGATTGCCAACCCACTGGATCAGCTGGTACCAGAACATCACCGACACCGGTTTGATATTATCTTCCTGGGCGAAAAGAACACCGCTGAGCGCAATGCCCATCAGATCGGTATCGCTTTCCATCTGGCCCAGTTCGAGAACCATCGCGTTGACCCGGTCGACGTCACGGCCGCGAAAACCCGTTTCCAGGAGTTCGTCAAGCTCCTCGATGACCTTGTGCGCCTGCTCGCAGGTCTCGACGCAACGGTTCACGAATCGCATCAGCGGCTCGGCCATGTCCGGCGGAACTTCCATATTGCGTTCGACCAGCAGGCCGGCGATATCCTGAGCGGTGTCGGCAATCGAATCCTGCATTGCCAGCAGTTCCAGAAGGTCGCGCCGGTCAACCGCCAACAGCATGCTCTTCGGCAGATGGTCGCGAAGGTCGTTCTTCAGCGCGTCTGCCTCACCCTCCTTGACGAAGATCTTGTCCTTCTGCGCTTCGACCTGCGCCGCGTCCTGTGCAATTACGGCGTTGAACATTCCCGGTACTTCCGCCACGCACTCGCAGACGATGCGCATGTGTTGTTGCATGGGCTTGAAAGGCGACTTGCCGAACAAAGCCGCAATCGGATTGGTGGATAACATTTGTCCTCCGGTATGGTTGGTAAAAAACAAGAAAAACTACAAACCTCTGTTATTTTTTGCCGCGCGCACAGGCCTTCAAGCTGCCCGTGAAGCGCCTTTCTACGCATCTCGATCCGGGTTAAATTGTAGTCCTAAAGGCATCACAAAGGGAGGGTGTCAAGAGATTTTTTGGACGCAAACGCCTGCAATTGCGAAATTTTTTTCGATGCGTAGCGCAGCGCGGCGGCTTGACGGAAGGCCATGTCGACCAGCCAGCAGACAGCCACCGAACGCAGCATTTTGGCGCTCAGGCGACAATCACGGGAGAGTTAAGCGCCTCTGCCGGCTCGTTCGCGGCCGCCCGCAGCACGCGTGTCGAGCGCACGTGAATGGCCGTTTGGCAAGGTCGCAGGAGGAATGCCTTGCCGACCGTTGGCGAGCGTCCTGAGCCAGCCGCCGCGCCGACTTCTTCAGGACATCTGTTTGCCAGGAAGCGCATCCTGCAAACACTGAGCCAGACGTTCCAGATCCTGGTAGCCCTCAAGGCGGATCCCGCGATTGTTCCTGAGAAGCAGCTGAATGTGCCGCAGCTCACCTCGGCGCCGGAACAAGCGCAGTGCCGTCACTTGCTCGAACTCCAGCTCGGAGCATTTCCCTGCGGTCAGAAATCTAAGCTTGCCAGGCAGCACTTCCAGGCAGTGATCGCCGATCGCGCGCAGATAACGCAAGAGGAAGATCAGGTTGACCAGATTCAGCGTCGTCACGATTGAGGCAACCGACCAGAAGAGAAAACTGCTGTAACGTTCGGGGTCTTGCTGGTGACCGAAAGAGACCGCCACGACCATGGCAGCACTGAACAACGCACCCCACCCGGCATTGGTCCAACGCCGACGCTTTTCATCTTTACCGACTACGAAACGTTCCATCATCGTCCTGCCACTCGCTCATGAATTGTCAAACCGTCGCCGCTCTACGACGGCTGCGCGCCTGACCTCGACAAAAAAAAAGCGGTGAGCACTCACCGCTTATTCTTGCAAGTCAGCGCGTCTCTTTCAGCGCTTCCTTTTCTTCGTATCCTTCTTATCCTTCTTATCCTTCTTGCCAGCTTTCACGGGTGCAGCCAGCGACCCGAGCAAGGCCTGCATTTGCTCCAGCTTCTGCTCGGCAAAGACCTGAATGCCTGCACGCAGAATATCAGACTTGGTCGCCGCCCAACCGGCAACCCTGGACAACTCGTCGCGCAGGGCTTCGATCGCGGCTTCCTCACTCTGCAATAGCTTGACCGAGTAGCTGACCAGCTTGTCGCGCTTCTGCTTGGCCACCTTCTCGAGCATCTCGACGGTCCCCGTTACCGGCTTGGGAGCCCTCGTTCGTGGCTCGGCGCCAGTAGCGGCGACTTTCCTGCTCGCCGGTCTTGCCTTCGGTGCTGCTGCTGGATCGACCGCCGGCGCCTGGGCAGGCGCTTTTCTGGCCGTCGCAGCCGTCCGGGCAGCAGGCGCTTTCGCCGCCGCCGGCCGTGCCGCTGCCCGCCGCGCCGGTGCGCTGGGAGCAGTAACGGCAGCAGCGCCCGTGGCCGGTTCAGACTCGGCCGCAGTGGCCTGAATCGTGGCCTCCAGGGGAGCGTCAGTCCCCGCCAGGCGACCGGCCAGCGAATCGTCTTCCTTCTTCAGGCTGGCGCGCAAGGCGCTTTTGTTGCTGCTGGTACGTGAGGATGTTGTCATCAATTTTCTCCCAATTGTTTAAGAACGGCGGCAATCAGCTTGCGCACTTCTTCCTGTGCGGCGTCAGCTCCTGATCCCAGCTGAAAAACGGATGCACCGATCACCGCACTTTGCGCATAGGCATTACGCTGGCAGAGCATAGCATCGAGAATCGGCAAGGTAAATTCGTGCAACAGTTCAAGCACATCCGTCGCCAGCGCGGTGTTCTGCACGCGGTTCGGCACGATGCATCCGTGCAGACGATGGCTCTGCTCCATGCGTGTCAGGATCAGTCGCTCGACGGCCAGCGTAGACCATAGATCGGTCGGGCTGGGCACCGCCGGGATCACCGCCAGATGCGCCACCGCCAGCGCCGCCAGCGTCGAGGGATGGTAGATCGACGGCGGCGTGTCGAGGATCACGTAGTCGGCCTCCCGCTGCAACTCGCCGACGTGCTTTATCAGCTCGAGCCCGGACATCTTGCGCACATCGAGTTGCAGATCAGAGTCGAGCAAAGGGGCCGATTCCGCCCAGCGAAACGCACTCTCCTGAGGATCGAGGTCAACCAGCAACACTGAAGCGCCGAGTGCATGGAAGCCGCCGCCCAGTTGCATGGCAACCGTCGTCTTCCCGGCCCCGCCTTTCTGCGAAACAACGGCGATTACCCGGCCTAGTGACATGGACATAAAACCTGCCTTCTAAACAGCTTGATGAGAGGAATGGGCATTGCCCGGCAATTATGCCATCACTGGCCTGACAGGCAAGGCACAAAGCACCCGCAAGTGGCGACCAAACGAACTATTTCCTGCTGGTGCCTGCGCTGCCTGACGACGCCTGCTACCAGGGCACTTGTTTCGCAGTACCTTGACCGCCCGCCCCGCTCGCTGGCAACAGGCAAGTGCTCGGTAACTGCTCAACACGATCGCTGCGCCAGCAGCGCGTCGATCTGCCGATCCTTCTCCTGCCAGATTTGCTGCAGCCACTGCTGGAACGCCTCACGCACCGCCGGGTCACTGGCGTAATCGGCTTTCACCAGATGCGTTGGCACCGGCAGGCGACGCACACGCACACGCACGCAGGCCACGCGCCCGCACAGAAACGCCCAGAAATTCGGCACCCCGTCAGGATAAACGATGGTCACGTCGAGGATGGCCTGGAACTTGTCGCCCATCGCGTTCAGGGCCAGCGCGATGCCACCGGCCTTCGGTCGCAGCAGGTGACGGTACGGCGACTGCTGCCGCCGCTGCTTGGCGGGGGTAAAGCGCGTCCCCTCGCAGAAATTCATGACACTGGTCGGAATCAGCGCAAACCTCGCGCACGCCCTGCGCGTCGCCTCCTGGTCGCGGCCACGCAACTCCGGATTCTTCTCCAATGACTGCTCACTGTGCCGGCGCATGAACGGAAAATCGAGAGCCCACCACGCCAGACCGATCACCGGCACCCATAGCAACTGCCGCTTGAGAAAGAACTTGAGCAGAGGAATACGCCCGGTCAGCAAGTGTTGCAAGACGAGAATATCGACCCACGACTGATGATTGCAATTGACCAGATACCAGCCGTGCCGGTCGAGTCCGTCACCCCCCTCGATGTCCCAGACCGTTTTCTGCGTGAGGCGCATCCAGCCGCTGTTGCCGGCGATCCACGCCTCGGCAATGTGCACCAGAAGCGGGTCCAGACGCAGACGCAGCGCTTTGAATGGCAGGAGCAATTTGACGACCGCCAAGGAGACCAGGATCGGCACCCAGACGAGGGTGTTGAGCCCGAGTAGCAAGGAAGCGATCAGGCCAAGCAGTGGGGCGGGAAGGAAATGGAACATGGATGGTGAGCGCCGACGGCGACGATCGCGCTGAAGATGCCGTCGCGCGAGGCCTACGGCGCAGTGTCGCCAGGCGGGCTCGCCGGCGAATTTTCCTGGCGCCGGGGATCGGACACCCGCTCCGCCGCGGCCGCCGGTCGGGAAGCATCCAGCGGCGCTTGACTGGCCAGCATCAGCCGCCGCGTTGCCGGCGTCTCCAGGCTCACCCGCCCGAGTATGCCGTCGCGATAGTCCTGCAGCAACACCTTCGCCGCTTTTTCGAGATCGGCGTCACCGCCGCGCAGGCGCAGGCCGCGCCGCACGGCAATCCGCTCGATCACGTCCGCCGCGTCGAGCCTGGCGAGTTCAGCGCTCGGCAAACCGTAACGGCTGGCCAGCAGCGCCGGGTAGCGCGCCAGCAGCACGCCGGCGAGGAAGCTCGCCACTTCTTCATCGATCATTGCATTGCGACCGATCGCATTGCCGGCAGCGAGCATCAGACCATCGCTCGGATAGTCGATCTTCGCCCACATCAGCCCCGGCATATCGGTAATCGAGTGACGAACGTCCAGCTGCGAGGTCTGTTGCTGGCGAGTGACCGCCGGTTCGTCACCGACCTTGGCAATCTTGCGCTTGAAGAGAACGTTCATCAGCGTCGACTTGCCGACGTTGGGAACGCCCATGATCAACATCCGCAGCGGCTTGACGTTGTCGTTGCGATGCGGCGCCAGCGTCTGGCACAGCGTCGGCAGGCGCGTTGCGTCTCCGGGCTTGCGGCACGACAGCGCGACCGCGCGCACGCCATCCTGCCGGTTGTAGTGATCGATCCACGCCGCGGTCACCGCCGGATCAGCGAGGTCGGCCTTGTTGAGCACCTTCAGACAGGGACGCTGACGGTGCACGCGAAGTTCGCGGACCAGCGGATTGGTGCTCGCCTCTGGCATACGTGCATCAAGCAGCTCGATGACCACGTCGATCGACGCCATCGTCTCCGCCGCCTTCTTGCGCGCCGAGTTCATGTGTCCGGGAAACCACTGGATGGCCATGCACGATCCAAAGACTGACTGAAAGAGCGGCCATTATCCCACCGCTTGACCGTTCCTGCCGCGCTTCGGCCACCGTCCTGCCGCCCTCCTGCCACCTGTGCTGCCGCCCCGCGAGCAGCCAAGGGCGCTAGAATGCTGGTTTCTCGTCAACCCAGCTCAGGACAAACTTGCCGCCGCCCCCCGAAATCAGGCCCGGACAGTCGATCGAACTGCTCAAGGAACTGCACCTGCTGACCCGCGACGGCAAGCTGAACCAGGACAGCCGCCGCAAGCTCAAACAGGTCCACCACCTGTTCCACTTCATCGAGCCCCTGCTCGCCGAACTCGTCGCCTCCGACAGCAGCCTGACCCTTGCCGACCACGGCGCCGGCAAGTCGTACCTCGGCTTCATCCTCTACGACCTGTTCTTCAAGGCCCGGCACGACGGCCATATCTACGGCGTCGAAGCGCGACCGGAACTGGTCGATCGTTCGCGCCAGCTGGCCCAGCGACTCGGCTTCACGCGCATGTCTTTCCTCAACCTGTGCGTCGAAAACGCCATCGATTCCCCAGCCCTGCCCGAGAGAATCGACATCGTCACCGCGCTACACGCCTGCGACACCGCCACCGACGACGCCATTCGCTTCGCCTTCGAGAAACAGGCGCGGTTCATTGTTCTTGTCCCCTGCTGTCAGGCGGAAGTCGCCGCACAGCTGCGCAGCAAGAAAAACGAGTCCTTCGCCAAGACACCGCTGTCGGAAATCTGGCGTCATCCGATACACACGCGAGAGTTCGGCAGCCAGCTGACCAACGCCCTGCGCTGCCTGCAACTCGAAGCGCGCGGCTATCAGCTGACGGTCACCGAACTCGTCGGCTGAGAACACTCGCTGAAAAACGAGTTGATCATCGCCAGGCATACCGGCCAGGCACGCGGCAACGCCGGCACGCGACTGGAACAGATCCTGCACGCGCTGAATCTCGACGACCTGCGCGAGCGCTTCATCTATTGACCGTCGAGCCGATGCGTCATCCTGATGAAACCGTGATCCGGCGCTGCGACGACCCTGTTTTCGCGAACCGCGACACCGCCAGCGCAACCAATGAACGGCAAGGAAACCGAATGGAAAAGTGGATCACCCGCAGCGTCGCGCTACTCTGCGCCACAGGCAGCGTCGCGCTGTTCTGGACCTTCGGCGTCTTTCTCGCCGTACCGTGGGGCGAGAGCCGCATGCTGTCGCTGAACAGCGTCGAGTGGCAGGTTCTTGGCATCCCGCTGCTCATTGGCATGGCGGTCACCTGGGGAGCCCTGCACATCCTGGCGATCGCCGACCGCGAAGCGCACCCGAGGCTATACTTCGCGAGCTGCGTGCTGCTCGTCATTGTCTCGGCAATGGCCGTCATCGGCGGCATGGCGTGGACCGCCGATCGGGCCGCCGTTTTCGCAAGCTGACCCAGGTCGCGAGGGCTTTGTCGATCCAGCCGGGGGCCTGTTGCTCCTCGCCGAGGATAAAATCACACCTGACCGAAGCCATGATTGGCACAATTGGCGGATCGTCGACGAGCCGAGCGCTGCAGGGCAGGACGACGCCACGACCCCGCCAAACCACTCAATCTGGAGACCCTGATGACTCCCAAGAACAACAACTTGCTGGTTCAGAAAGCAGTCTTCCCGGTCGCCGGGCTGGGTACGCGCTTTCTGCCAGCGACCAAGGCCAGCCCCAAGGAAATGCTCGCGGTGGTGGACAAACCGCTGATCCAGTACGCGGTCGAAGAAGCCTACGCCGCTGGAATCCGCGAGATGATCTTCGTCACTGGCCGCAACAAGCGGGCCATCGAAGACCACTTCGACACCGCCTACGAGTTGGAGGCGGAACTCGCCAGCGGCGGCAAGGACGCGCTGATGGCGCTGGTGCACTCGATCAAGCCCGACGACATGGACTGCGTCTACGTGCGCCAGCCGCGGGCGCTGGGTCTCGGCCATGCGGTGTTGTGCGCCGAGCGTCTGGTTCGCGGCGAACCCTTTGCCGTCCTGCTCGCCGACGACCTGATGATCGGCGAGCCCCCGATCATGCAACAGATGACCGAACTGTTCGCCGCACACCAGTGCAGTATCCTCGCCGTGCAGGAGGTACCGAGAAACCAGACGCACCGCTACGGGATCGTCAAGGGGCAGGCAATGGGGGCAGATCTGGTGGAAATCAGTGGCCTGGTCGAGAAGCCCCAGCCGAACGTCGCCCCCTCGAACCTGGCGGTAGCCGGGCGCTACGTCCTGACGCCGGCGGTCTTTGACCTGATTCGCCAGCAGCCGCGCGGCGCTGGCGGCGAAATTCAGCTCACCGATGGCATCGCCGCGCTGCTCAACACCGAGCAGGTCCTCGCTTACCGCTACCACGGCACGCGCTACGACTGCGGCAGCAAGCTCGGCCTGATGCAGGCCAGCGTCGTGCTCGGCGAGACACACCCCGAACTTGGCGCTGACTTCTCTGCCTGGCTAAGCAGCCGGCACGGCGCCGAGGCAATGACCGCCTGACCCACGCCGACCGGCAAGCAGAATGCCTTCGATACGCTCGAGGGCAACGGAAACGGGAAGGTTCGCACTCGCGCAACGAAGCTGCCCGCCCGTTGGATGATCGTCGGCCTGCCGCGCCTGCTCACCCCCTGTCGATCACGGTCGTCCCGGGGCTGGCGCGCCACAATCGATAACGGACTTCGACGCCTTCGGGCGCGTAAACGACGATCGGCAGGCGACTGTTGTAGCGCATGAGATACGGTTCGCCACCGAGAGCGACGAAGCGCCTGACTTTCGGCGTATCCGCATCGACGGCCATCAAGGTGCCCGCCAATGGCCCCAACGGACTGACGATGAAGCGCGGAAATCCCCAGCCGCTGATGGTTTCCTTGGCGATCTGGCCAGCGAAGAAGTAGCGATTGTGCGCATCGACCTCGAGCGTCCTGCCGACAACCAGTTCGATCTTCAGATCGGCCTCGTCTTCCTCCCCCTGCGGCGGCAGCCGCAGGACATGGCGAACCATCCCCTGCTCCGCGGCGGGAAACGCCTTCAGGTCGTCGGCTGCCTGAAGCGCTGGCAAAGCAAACAGGCAGCACAGAGCAACCAGCAGACGAAGCGTGTTCATAGTCTCTCCTTGTGGTAACGCAGCCTCGCGGCAGGGCCGGCCGCCGCTCGTTCCCGCCGCTCGGGAATTCGGAGCCAGGCGCACTTTGCTCGCCCACTATAATTGCATCAGTGACAGCCGGTGTGGAAGCACCCGTTCTGACATGCACATAGGTGGTCAGGCAAAACGTGTCGATTTCATACTACAGAACCCTGCTCCTGACGGCCCATTCACTGGTCGTCGCATTGCTGCTCTCCGTGCTCGGCTGCGCAACTCCCGAACCGCCGCCCGAGCGGGCTCCCGCGCCCCATGTATCCGCAAGCACCTGGCAGCAGGTCGATGACGACATTGCCGCCGCGTCGCGGGTGGCCTGGGAGTCGGCCGAGAACTTTGCGCGCGGCTTGATGGACGGATGGATGCGCCGCGTGCGCGAGCTTGGCGAAGAAGACTTCATCCCCTGGTATACCGGCTATTGGACCCAGCAATGGCTGTCGATCAAAGTTGCCTGGTACAAAATGGGGGACGGGGGCAGCGATGGCGATGGCGATGGCGATGGCAACGATGCAAGTGTACGACGCCTGGCCGCGTATCTGCAGGAGGAATACGCCGAGCGGGTCCTCGAACCGGCGTCCGAGGAGATCGACCCCGACGTGGTCACCGAACAGGCGACCAACCTGTACGTCAAGCTCCTCGCCGAGCAGCTGCAGGGTATGCCGCGGCGCCATGGCGTACCAAGAGCCCAATTCGAGCGCAGACTGAAGGCCCTTTCGGCCATTGCTGCCGCGACACCCGCCGCGCCAGACGCCTCGCTCTATGACCTTGTGCATAGCCAGCCAGTTGGCCGGCTGCCGGCCTATGCAAGCTTGCTGGCGCGCCTGCACGAGGGGCGTTCGCGCGTCGTCGCCGGGCCCGTGGCGGCGCGGATATCGCCAATCGCCGAACGCGCGGCAAGAAAACTCATCGACCAGATGGCGATCAGCGGCGGCGCCAGCGCTGCCGCGGCGGCCGTCGGCGGTGTCGCCGGGATGGTCCTCTCGCTGGGCGCCGCCGGCGTTGGCGCCATCGCCCACGCGCAGGAGAAGCCGGCGCTCGAAGCACAGCTGCGCGCGACCCTGGATTCGGCACAGACGGCGATGTGGCGGCAGCTGGTTGACGATCCGGACACCGGAGTGCTAGCCGGCATCAAGCATATCGCTGATCAGATCGAGCTCGGTCTCGGCGCAGCGACGGCCGAGCCGCAAGCATTCGAGCCGGCAGTTCTGGCGCCCGAATTCCCTGACGAGGAACCTTTCAACCGCCACCACCACCACGACCCGACGCGACGATTGCCCGCCGATTTTCCAGGCGGTGGCTGATCGAGGCACACCGCGACGACGCCTGGACGGGAGCAAGGCGTCGCCTCGAGCCCGGCCTCACTTCGCCGCTGGTAAGCGCCAGTCCGGAAATGCGGCGCGAAAGGTGCTGCCGGCCCCGACTTCCGAGTCGATGCTCAAGCTCGCCTGATGGCGCAGGAGGATATGCTTGACGATCGCCAGGCCCAGACCCGTGCCGCCGGTGTCGCGCGAGCGACCGCGATCGACGCGGTAAAAGCGCTCGGTCAGCCGTGGCAGGTGTTCGGCAGCCACACCGACACCGGAATCGCGAACCGAAAACACGCCCACCCCCTCGTGCATGGCCCATTCGATAGCGATCTCGCCACCCGCGGGCGTATAGCGAATGGCATTGGAAACCAGGTTGCCGAAAGCGCTGTGCAGCTCCTTGCGGTTGCCGCGCAAGGCCGGTCCCAGGCAATTCACGTCCAGACGATGGCGACCGTCACTGAGGCTTTTCCCTTCGGCTTGCAGTTGCGCGAGAAGATTCGCCATATCGACATCCTCTTCGCTCGCCGGCGCGTCCTCCGCTTCCAGCCGCGAGAGGGTCAGCAGGTCGTCGACCAGCGTCAACATGCGTGCGGTCTGATCACTCATCAGGCGCGCGAACTGCTGGCGCTGCTCGCCGTCGACCACCCCGTCGTCGGTGAAATACTCGAGAAAACCACGGACCACGGTCAATGGCGTGCGCAATTCGTGAGAAACGTTGGCCACGAAGGTACTGCGCATCGATTCCACGCGCCGGGCATCGGTCACGTCCAGGCTGACCAGCAGCTTGTTGGCATCACCGAGGGGAACGACCCGGATGGTGTAGATGCGCGTCCGCGCCGCCGGCGCCTGCAGGACAAAGGGGCTGTGCACATCCGGACTGGCCAGGTACTCGGCGAAGCCCGGCGTACGGACCAGGTGCTCGATGATCACGCCGCTATCGCGCGGCAAATGAATTCCCAGATGCGCGCCGGCGGCGCGATTGCTCCAGTGGATGCGATGGCTGGCGTCGACAATCACCAGGCCATCGGGGACGGCGTCCATGGCACCGCGGAATGAGTGCAGCGTCGCCTCGACTTCCTGGCGACCGCGCGTATCGTCACGCAGCCTTCCCGAGAGCTTGCCCAGGACTTCGCCCCAGGCGCCACCGGCGTGCGGAAACGCGCGCTTCTCGGGAGCGTCCAGCCACGCGAGCAGTGCCACCAACTGCCTGGCGTGCACGCAAGCCAGCACGGCGAAGCCGAGCGCTGCAACCGCCCAGCCCCACGCTGCACCCTGGCTGATCCAGGCCAGCAGGGCGAGGCCAAGAATCGGCAGCAGACGGGTGAGCAGAAACCTTGCAAACCACGACCCACGCCGGCTCATGAGTCCAGCGGGTTCGACCCGGACCGAGATGCGAGTTTATAACCGGCACCGCGAACGGTTTCCACCATCGACTCGGCCGCAGCGCCGAGCGCAACGCGCAGGCGGCGAATGTGAATATCCACCGTACGGTCTTCGATATAGACGTGATCGCCCCAGACGTTGTCGAGCAACTGCTGCCGCGTGTAGACGCGGCCAGGGTTGGCCATCAGAAAGCGCAGCAGCCGGAACTCGGTCGGCGTCAGGCTGATTCGCTGGCCATCGACACTTGCCGCGTGACTGACCGTATCGAGCTCAATCGGCCCGGCTTGCAGCGTCCCCTTGACGAACTCCGGAGCGCAACGCCGCAGCACTGCCTGCACGCGGGCGAGAAGCTCTTTCGGACTGAAGGGCTTGACGATGTAATCGTCGGCACCACCTTCGAGCCCGGCGACGCGGTCCGGTTCCTCACCACGCGCGGTGAGCAGGATGACCGGCAGGCCGCGCGTGCGAGCCTCGCCGCGCAGCCGGCCAATCAGCGCCAGACCCGACTTCCCGGGCAGCATCCAGTCAACCAGCGCGAGCTCCGGCAGCGTCTCGCGCAACAAGGTCTCGGCTTGCTCGGCGCTGTCTGCGCAGAGCGGCTCATAGCCACCGCGCAGCAGCGTAAAGCGCAGCAATTCCTGAATTCCCTTGTCGTCCTCGACGACAAGAACCTGCGGCAAACTGGCCTTCGTGCGCGTCATCACTCGCTCGCCACCTTGCGCGCCGCCCCGCTATGCCGAACGTCTACGCCGCTGACGATGTAGATCACGTTTTCGGCAATGTTCGCCGCGTGATCGCCGACCCGTTCGATGGCCTTGGCAATCCAGATGATGTCCAGTGCCTCGCTGATCGTCCGCGGGTCCTCCATCATGTAAGTGATCAACTGCCTCAGGATCGCGTTGAACGCGGCATCGATCGCCTTGTCCGCACCGATGACCTGCCGTGCCGCGGCGACATCCATCCGCGCCAGCGAATCGAGGGCGCTCTGCAACATGTCGGTGGCCAGGCGGCCGCAATGCCGGATATCGGACAGGCGCGGGATGCGCTGGTTACCGCCCTGGTGCAGCTTGCGTGACATATTGGCGATTTTCGCCGCCTTGTCGCCGACACGCTCGAGGTCGGTGACAATTCGTGAGACGGCCATCACCAGGCGCAGATCGCGTGCCGTCGGCTGCCGGCGAGCGATCAACAGCGTACAGTCCTCGTCGATGCCAACCTCGTTGGCGTCCACTTCGCAGTCCCTGTCGATCACCTGCTGCATCGCCTCCAGATTGCCGCTGCTGAAGGCATCGATCGCCGCCTGCACCTGATTTTCGACCAGGCCACCCATCTGCAGGAGGCGCGTGCGAATGTGTTCAAGTTCCAGATCGAACTGTTTGCTGAGGTGGTCGCTCATTGGCTTGGGCTCGTGTGGGCAGTGAGAAGGACAGCCGGCAGACTACGCCGCCAATGTTTCGGCGCGATGACGCAGCCCGCCTGCCCGGAGCGGCCACTGACTTCGCGTCGGCCACCAGATTCAGCAGACGGCTATAATCCGGCCCAGCGACACCGCTGTTGTGCTCCGCCAGGACCTGCGATGCTGGCGAGCAGAACACTCCCTGCGATGAAGCCAGCGGACAACTCCAGTTTCTGTAATAGTCGCATCTTCGGCACCTCCGAGTCACCCCCGGACAATTCACTCCTGGATCGGCCTTTGTGAATTCGAACCTGCTGCTCCTGGCCATTCCCGGCATGGCCTTTGCCACTTTCCTGCTGCCGCTGCTGCTGCAGCGCTTCGGACGCGTCGCCGCCACCGTGGCCGCGGCAGCGGTGATCGGCACCTGCCTCGCGCTGGTGCTGCGGCTGGCGCCCGCCGTCTTCGCCGGCGAAACGCAGGTCGCACGCGTGCACTGGCTTCCCACCTACGGACTGGACCTCGGCCTGCGCATGGATGGTCTCGGGCTGCTCTTCAGCCTGCTGATTTGCGGCATCGGCCTGCTCGTCGTGCTCTATGCGTTCTACTATCTGCCGGGCAGCGACCGCATGGGGCGCTTCTATTCGATTCTGCTCCTCTTCATGGCCGCGATGCTCGGCGTCGTGCTTTCCGAAAACCTGCTCCTGCTCCTCGTTTTCTGGGAGATCACCAGTCTCTCGTCGTTCCTGCTCGTCGCCTACAGCCACGACAAGTACGAGTCGCGGATTGGTGCCCGCATGGCCCTGGCGGTCACCGGCGGCGGCGGCCTAGCACTGCTCGCCGGCATCCTCCTCCTTGGCCATATCGCCGGCAGCTACGAGCTTTCGGTGATTCTCGCGGCCGGCGATCAGATTCGCGCACACGCACTCTACATACCGACGCTGATCCTCATCCTGCTCGGCGCGTTTACCAAGTCGGCGCAGTTCCCCTTCCACTTCTGGTTGCCGAACGCGATGTCGGCGCCGACGCCGGTATCGGCCTACCTGCATTCGGCGACCATGGTCAAGGCGGGCGTCTTCCTGCTCGCCCGCCTGCATCCGGCACTCGGCGGTACCGACGCCTGGTTCTGGCTGGTCAGCGGCACCGGCGCGGTGACCCTGGTCTATTCCGCGGCGACGGCGCTCTTTCGACACGATATCAAGGGCCTGCTCGCCTACTCGACGATCAGTCACCTGGGTCTGATCACCCTGCTGTTCGGCCTCGACACGCCGCTGTCCATCGTCGCTGGCGTCTTCCACATCATCAACCACGCGATTTTCAAGGCCTCGCTGTTCATGGCCGCCGGGGTCATCGACCACGAATGCGGCACACGCGACATGCGCCGCGTCAATGGCATGTTCAAGCGCATGCCGATCACTGCCGCCCTGGCCATCATTGCCGCCGGCTCGATGGCCGGCGTACCGCTGCTGAACGGCTTCCTGAGCAAGGAGATGTTCTTCGCCGAAACGGTCGGTCACCCGCAGTTCGAAGCCGTCTCCTGGCTGCTGCCGCTGGTCGCCACGATCGCCGGCATGCTTGCCGTCGCCTACTCCCTGCGCTTCGTGCACGACGTCTTCTTCAATGGCGAGCCGATCGACCTGCCGCGCCAGCCGCACGAGCCACCCCGCTGGATGCGTGCGCCGATCGAACTGCTGGTGCTCCTTTGTCTGCTCGTCGGCGTCTTTCCCGGATGGACCGTCGCGCCGCTGCTTGACGTCGCCGCCGCCGCCGCGTTGCAGGCGCCATTGCCGGAATTCGAACTGGCGCTGTGGCACGGCTTCAATCGGCCCTTGATGATGAGCCTGCTGGCGCTGGCCGGTGGCGTTTTCATCTACGCAATGCGCGGTCCGCTCTTTGCGTGGCAGGAACAGCTGCCGCCACTACGCCCGCGCACGGCCTTCGAACGCGGCTACCGGCTGCTCGCCGGCGCTGCGCGACGCCTCGTCGCGCTGCTCGACAACGGCTCTCTGCAGCGCTACAACGCGCTGTTATTCAGTTTCATCCTGGTGCTCGGCAGCTGGGCGTTCTTCTCGGGGCCTGCCGCGACTGTCCGGCTACCCAGCCAGCCCGCTGGCGAAGCAGCCTACCTCGCCCTGTTCGCGCTGCTGGTGGGCAGCATGGGTGGCACGCTGCTGTATCGGAAACGCTTGCTGGCCGTGATTCTCGTCGGCATCGTCGGCCTGATCGTGGCGCTGATCTTCGTCCGCCTGTCGGCACCCGACCTGGCGCTGACCCAGTTGGCGGTCGAGACAGGAACCATCATTCTGATGCTGCTGGTACTCTACTTTCTTCCTGTACGCGAAGCGCCGAGAAGCAGTGCCAGTCGCCTGACACGCGACCTGCTGCTGGCCATGTTTGCCGGCGGCGGCATGGCGCTGATTACCCTGCAGATGCTCGCCGCACCGTTCGCGACGATTTCCGGTTTCTATCTTCGCGAAGCGGTTCCCGGCGGCGGCGGTACGAACGTCGTCAATGTGATCCTGGTGGACTTCCGAGGTTTCGATACTCTCGGCGAAATCACCGTCCTGGCCCTGGTCGCCCTGGCTTCCCACGCGCTCCTCGACCGGCTGATCCTGACCGCACCACGACTCGATAGCGATGGACGCCCCTGGTCGAGCGAAGCCCACCCGCTATTTCTAGCGATGATGATGCGCCCCTTGCTGCCCTTGTCGCTGACCATTTCGGTCTACATCTTCCTGCGCGGACACAACGTGCCCGGCGGTGGTTTCGTCGCCGGCCTGATCACCAGCGTCGCGCTGGTCGTGCAATACCTGGCCAATGGCAACGTCTTTGCGCAGCGACGCATGCCACGCAATTCGGCCGGGCTGCTCTCGCTGGGGCTGCTGCTGGCAAGCGGAGTGGGAATGGCGAGCTGGCTCTTCGAGCGGCCTTTTCTGACCACTGCCCACGGCCATGTCTCGCTGCCGCTGATCGGCGAGTTCGAACTGGCTTCGGCGATGATCTTCGATCTCGGTGTATATGTAGTGGTGGTCACCGTCGTGGTGACGGTACTTTCCGGCCTGGGCCGACTATCGGCACGCGCACACAACCAGGAGGCGGGGAACTGATGGAAGTCTTGCTGTCGATTGCCATCGGCGTGCTCACCGCTTGCGGCGTGTTCCTCATCCTGCGCTCGCGCACTTTCCCCGTCCTGCTCGGCCTGACCCTGCTGTCCTACGCGGTGAACCTCTTTCTCTTTGCCAGCGGCCGCCTGCGCATCGATGCCCCGCCGCTGATTCGCGCCGGCGCAAGCTATGCCGACCCCTTGCCGCAGGCACTGGTGCTCACCGCCATCGTTATCGGTTTCGGGATGACCGCCTATCTGGCGATCCTTGCCTTGCGCGCCTTATCCGAATCGGGAGCCGACCACGTCGACGCCCACAAGGGACCATGAACGCCAACGCGCCCATTCTGCCGCTTCTGATCCCCCTGGCTGCAGCGCTGCTGCAGATGGCGTCCGGCCGCCTCTCGTTCCAGCGCGCGGTCGGACTGCTGGCCACGGCGCTCCTCGTGCTCGTCGCCAGCTGGCTGACGCTGCTCGCCGACGACGGCGTGCTGCGCGTCTATGCCCTTGGCGACTGGCCGGCGCCCTTTGGCATTGTCCTCGTCGTCGACCGCCTGGCCGCCGCAATGACCCTGCTCACCGCCGTGCTCGGCTTCGTGGTCCTGCTCTATGCCAGCGCCGGCTTCGACGACGAGGGGATTCACTTCCACCCCTTGTTCCAGTTTCAACTGCTCGGCCTGCTCGGCGCGTTTCTCACCGGCGACCTGTTCAACCTCTTCGTCTTCTTCGAAATCATGCTGCTCGCCTCCTACGTGCTGCTCGCGCACGGCGGCGGCCTGGCCCGCACGCGCGCCGGGATCACCTACGTGGTGCTCAATCTGGTCGGCTCGGCGCTTTTCCTGATCGCGCTGGGCTTGATCTACGGCACGCTGGGCACGCTGAACCTGGCCGATGTAGCGCGCGTTCTGACCCTGCCCGGCCATGATCGTGCACTCGCCAGACTGGCCTTCGCACTGCTGATCGCGGTCTTCGCACTGAAGGCCGGTCTGTTGCCGCTATCGTTCTGGCTGCCACACACCTATAGCGCTGCCGGCGCACCGGTGGCCGCGCTCTTTGCGATCATGACCAAGGTCGGCATCGTCGCCATCCTGCGCGTACAGGCGATCGCCCTCGAACCGGTGATGCCCGACCTTCTCGACAACTGGTTGACCACCCTGGCGCTGGCCACCGTCGCCTTCGCCGCCCTCGGCGCGCTGGCTGCCGCCCGCCTGCAGGCGCTTATCGCGTGGCTGGTCCTGCTGTCGGCCGGCACCCTGCTGGTGACGCCCGCGCAGGCAAGTACCGAAGTCAGCGCCGCAGCGCTCTACTACCTGCTGCAATCGACCCTTGCCGGCGCCGCTTTCTTCCTGCTCGCAGGCCTGATCGCCGAGCAGCGCGGCAAGGTCGCCGACCAGTTCCTGGCCGGCCCGCCACTGCGCGCCACCTGGCTGAAAATCGCCTTCCTGATCGTGGCCACCACGGCCGCCGCCCTGCCCCCGTTTTCCGGCTTCGTCGGCAAGCTGATGCTGTTGACCAGCACGCGCGACGTCGAAGCGGGAAGCGCTATCTGGGTAGTGATACTGATCTCGGGTTTCATCGTCATGGCCGCGCTGGCCCGTGACGGCTGCTATCTGATCTGGAAACACAAGGCGGCGGCGAGATCGCTGCCGGGCGAGCCCGTCGGCTGGCAACGGGCGACGGCGACCCTGCTGCTGGTCGCTGCCGGGCCGCTGCTGGCGGTCGGTGCGCGCCCGCTAGCCGACTACGCCGCGCGCGCATCCGCTCAACTGCATGCACCTGGCGCCTACGTGACGGGCGTTCTCGGAGCAGGCGCAACGACCACCGGCCACGGGACAAGACCATGATGCGCGCCATCCTGCCACACCCGCGCCTGTCGCTGATGGTGTTCCTGCTCTGGGCGGTGATCACCAACGCCGCATCGTTGGGCGTGCTCGTCCTCGGCGCCGTGTTGGCAATCGTCATCCCCTTGCTGACCCATGACTTCTGGCCCGACCCCCCGCCGCTCGTCCGTCCCTGGCGGGCATTGCGCTTCATGGGTCTCTTCGGACTCGACATCGTCACCGCCAACTGGCGCGTTGCGCGCCAGATCATCGGGCCGCTACACCGGCTGTCACCGGCTTTCGTCGAGGTACCCCTCGATCTGCGCGACCCGTTTATCGCCACGCTACTGGGGAGTATCGTGTCCTTGACCCCGGGAACGGTATCGATCGACGTCGACCAGCAGCGCTGGGTGCTGCTGGTACACGCCCTCGACGCGCCCAATCCGGAGGCGCTGATCAGCGAGATCAAGGAGCGCTACGAACAGGCCCTCAAGGAGATGTTTGCATGCTGAATGCCGCCGTCGAAATCGCTTTCGTCATGATTGCCAGCGCACTGGCGCTGAACGTCTACCGCCTGCTCGTCGGCCCGGACACGACCGATCGCATCCTGGCTTTCGACACCCTGGGAATCAACAGCATCGCCCTGCTCGTACTCTACGGAATCAGCACCAACAGCACCGCCTACTTCGAGGTCGCACTGCTGCTCGCGCTGCTTGGCTTCGTGGGCACCATCGCGCTGTGCAAGTTCCTCTTGCGTGGAGATATCAGCGAATGAGCGCGGCCACCGAAGCCATCATCGCCGCGCTGATCATTGTCGGCGCGCTGTTCGCGCTGCTCGGCTCCGTCGGTCTCGCCCGTCTCCCGGACTTTCTCATGCGTCTGCACGGCCCGACCAAAGCCACGACCATGGGCGTCGGCGCAACCTTGCTCGCTTCGGCGATTTTCTTTTCGCTACAGGACAGCGAAGGAATCAGCCTGCACGAGCTGGCCCCCTTGTTCTTCCTCTTCATCACCGCGCCGGTGACGGCACACCTGCTGGCCAAAGCGGCGCTCCATCGGCAATCGAGCGGGCGCAATTCCGGGCAGCCAGCGCAGACAGGCGAGCAGGAGCCGGGGCCGCACTGAGAGGAAACCCCGCCCGGGCCGACCTTTCAACCTCGCTGCGTATCCTGCTGCGACGTCGTGTTCGCCGGGCCTTGCGGCGGCGTGAACACTCCGCTGCGCGCGTTCTCGCTGACCGCCCGCGCTGCGGGATGGGTCAACCGCCGCTCGGCCGAAATGAGGAAAAATCGCTCGCGAAGCTCCTCCGTTTCGCCCAGCTTGACGACCTGGTAATGCGCCGTCACGTCCGGGACGCTGGCCGCTGGCGTCGGGAAGACCCCGGCACCGGCTTCGCCGAAAGCCTTCATCAAGGCGCTGTCGTCGAACTCGCCGACGATGCGCACACGCATCCCCTCGCGCTCCAGCCAGCGCGGCAGGGCGCCGTGAAGGGCACTATCACGCCCGGGCAGGAGCAAGGGCGCGCCATCCAGGCAGTCCGGGAAGTCGCCCGTCAGTCGCGCCGCCAACGCGGGCGCAGCCATGAAAGCGACGCCCGATTCGCCTAGCGGATGGCTGTAGCCCTTGATCTCCGTACCCGGCGGCATCGGGCGGGCGGCCAGCACCATGTCGAGACGATGGATCGCCAGATCCGCCAGCAGACGTTCCAGCCGGTCCTCCTGACAGATCAGGCGCACGGCCGTGGGAAGTCCCAGTACCGGCGCAAGCAGACGATGGGCGATGAATTTCGGCACGACGTCGGCGATGCCGACGCGGAAGGTGATGAACCGCTCCTCGGCGCCATTCTTCAGCAGGTCTTCCAGCTCGGCCCCGGTCTGGAAGATCTCCTCGGCGTAGGAGAGCGCAAGTTTTCCCGTTTCGGTGAGTTCCAGTCGGCGCCCGACGCGCCGGAACAGCGCCACGCCGAGCCGTTCCTCGAACTGGGAAATTTGCCCGGAAAGCGTCTGCGGCGTCAGATGCAGGCGCTCCGCCGCGCGGGTGACACCACCCGAGCGGGCGACACTGACGAAGTAATGCAAATGCTTGTAGTTGAGCATGCCGCCCTCCATATGTTCGTATTTTTCGATCATAACCCATAGTTATATCTATTTGTGTCGAACCTGCCCAATGCCCATAATCCAGCTGTCGTCGTCCCGTCCAGCCAGCGGAATGCCATGAACCTGAAAATCCAAGCTCAAGACCTCCCTCTTACCGACGCGCTGCGCCAACACCTCGCCGCGCGCCTCGCCCACGCCCTGAACCATGGCCGGGACGTCTTCACGCGCATCGTCGTCCGCCTTTCCGAGGTCGATGGCCCGCGCGGCGGCAAGGACAGATGTTGCGGCATCGAAGTGCGCCTCAAGGGCGCTCCTGCCCTGATCGTCGAGGATATCCAGAGCGATCTTTACCTGGCCATCGACCGCGCCAGCGCACGCATCGGCCGTGCACTCGATCGCCACCTGGCGCGGCGACGCGATTTCCCCATGATCTCAGCCACTCGGCAACAACCGCTCACCGAGGAAACGCCGTGCAGCGCCCTGCCTACCGACCGCTGACAGCCATCGTCATGGGCTCGGGTTCTGCTGCGGAGCGGCAGAAGGCCGCAACACGGGACGCCGGCCAGGTCATGGCGCTGACCTGCGGCAAAACGGGGAACCTTTCTTGACCGCCAACATCGACAGTTTCGCCACCGGCCCGATGTGGGTCGGCTTCATTGCCTTTGTGCTGGGCATGCTTGCACTCGACCTATTCGTCTTCGGTGGGCGCAAGGCGCACCGCGTCCCGGTCAGGGAGGCGCTGGCCTGGGTGATCGCCTGGGCCTGCCTGGCACTGGCCTTTGCCGGCCTGCTGTGGTGGTATCTGAATGGTACGCAGGGTGCCGAGGTGGCCCAGCGCAAGACCCTTGAATTCCTTGCCGGCTATCTGATCGAACAGTCGCTGTCGGTGGACAACATGTTCGTCTTCGTCATGATCTTCGGCGCCTTTGCGGTGCCACCGGAACTGCAGCGCCGCGTGCTGCTCTATGGCGTGCTCGGCGCCATAGTCATGCGCGCTGGCATGATCCTGGCCGGGGTCTGGCTGGTATCGGAGTTCGCCTGGGTGTTGTATGTCTTCGGCGGCTTCCTGGTGATCACCGGCATCAAGATGCTGGTTTTCACCGGCCACGAGCCCGATCTGGAGAAGAACCGACTGCTGCGCTGGCTGCGCGGGCACCTGCGCATCACGCCGCGCTTCCACGGCGAATTCTTCTTCGTCCGCCAGAACGGCGTCCTGTGGGCGACACCGATGTTCCTCGTGCTACTACTGATCGAGGCCAGCGACGTTCTCTTCGCGGTTGACAGCATCCCGGCCATCTTCGCTGTGACCACCGATCCCTTCATCGTGTTTACCTCGAACATCTTCGCCATCATGGGACTGCGTGCCCTGTACTTCCTGCTCGCCGACATGGCGGATCGATTCCATCTGCTCAAGTACGGCCTGGCCATCGTGCTGCTCTTCATTGGCGGAAAGCTCCTCGCCATGCCGTGGTTTCATATGCCGATCGCGTGGTCGCTGGCGATCGTCTCCGGCACCATTCTGGTGTCGGTCGTGGCCAGCCTGGCCCTGTCGAAGCCCAAAGCCCTCGCCACAGGAGAAGAAACATGAGCCATTTGATCGATCTTCCCGCTCCCGCGAGTTGCCAGCGCGACAGCGATGGCCGTCTGGTCGGCCTGGTGTTCGACAGTTCGCCGCCGCTTCCGGCGCCGGCAACGAATCCCTGGCTGGTCGCCGTCGACGGTTCGGAACAGGCGTTGCGCGCCGTCGCCGCAGCCGCCCAGCGGGCCGGCGAGATGACCGCCTGTGCCTTGCATCTCGTCAATGTGCAACCCTGGCTCGGCAAGGAAGCGGCAGAAGAGGCGTTGGCGAGCCGGGCGTGGCTGGCGACCGGGTCGGCGCGCGCGCTGCTCGACGCGAAAGGCCAGCCGTGGCGACTGCACGTGGCGATGGGCGAGGCCGTCGATCAAATCATTGCCCTGGCCGGGCACGTCGGCTGTTCGGGAATCGTCATCGGCAGCCGCGGCCTGGGCGTAACCAAGAGCCTGCTGCTCGGTTCGGTGGCCCACACGCTCATGCATCTGAGTCCGCACCCCGTGATGGTGGTGCGTTGACGCTCGCCGCCCCACCAGCCTGGCCGCGATCTTCCTCGCGATTCCGGCGCTGTCGCCGGCCTTACCCACCAGGGCGCGGCGCCCGCACGACGGCGTTTTCCGGAACGTCGCTGATCGGCAGCCGGCACGCGGTACAGGATGCCGCCGTCGTGGCGACCGCACTCGCACCCTGCCGGACTTTCCAACCCCACGGGCACCGCCAATGAAACTGTTTTCATCACTCTATCGCCGGGCCATGATCTGGTCGCGGCATCCGCACGCCCCCTGGTATCTGGGTGGCATGAGTTTCGCCGAGTCCTCGTTCTTCCCGATCCCGCCGGACGTGATGCTCGCGCCGATGTGCCTCGCACAACCGCGGCAGGCCTGGCGTCTTGCCCTCCTGACCACGCTGGCCTCGGTGGCCGGCGGGCTCTTCGGCTACGCCATCGGCCACTTCGCCATCGACGCCGTACTGCCTTGGTTGCAGGACGGCCGTTACTGGCCAGCCTATCAGACGGCGGTCGCTTGGTTCGAACGCTGGGGCTTCTGGGCGGTGTTCATCGCCGGCTTCTCGCCGATTCCCTACAAGGTGTTCACTATCGCCGCCGGCGCCCTGTCGCTGGCCCTGTTGCCTTTCGTCGCCGCTTCGCTGATCGGGCGCGGTGCGCGTTTTTTCCTCGTCGCCGGGCTGATGGCCTGGGGCGGTGAGCGCATGGAGGCCGCCCTGCACCGCCATATGGACCGCCTGGGCTGGGCAACGGTGGCGCTGCTGGCGCTGGCCTATCTGGTGGTTCGCTGAAACGACCATGAGCACGAACCTCAATGACCCTCGGGCACGCGACTCACGCGAGCGCATACGCGCCTGGGTCGAGCGGCCGCGGGTGCAGAACTTCATCATCGCCCTGATCCTGCTCAATGCCGCCTTGCTGGGGCTGGAAACCTCGGCCAGCGCGATGGCGGCAGCCGGCGGGCTGATCGTCCTGCTGGACAGCACCATCCTGGGGGTGTTCGTCGTCGAAATCGCCTTGCGCCTTTACGCCCACCGCGCGGCCTTCTGGCGCGACCCGTGGAGCGTATTCGATTTCGCCGTGGTCACCATCGCGCTGGTCCCGGCGACCGGGCCGCTGGCCGTACTGCGGGCGCTGCGGGTGCTGCGGGTGTTGCGCCTTTTGACCATGGTGCCGTCGATGCGCCGCGTGGTCGGCGCCTTGCTGGCGGCGATTCCGGGCCTGGGCTCGATCGCCCTGGTGCTGCTCATCGTCTATTACGTGTTCGCGGTAATTGCCACCAAGCTGTTCGCCGCGACCCACCCGGAATGGTTCGGCGACCTCGGCCGCTCGCTGTATACCCTGTTCCAGATCATGACCCTGGAGAGTTGGTCGATGGGCATCGCCCGCCCGGTGATGGAGAACTTCCCCTACGCCTGGGCTTTCTTCGTCACCTTCATCCTGGTGGCCACCTTCACCATGCTCAACCTGTTCATCGCTATCATCGTCAACGCCATGCAAAGCTACACCGACGCCGAGCAGCACGACACGCGACTGGCCGTGAAAGCGGCCCGCGAGCACATCGAGGCCGACCTGCACGCCGAGATGCGCAGCCTGCGCGATGAAATCCGCGCCCTCCAATCCATGCTCTCGGTCGGCGCAACCGCTCCGTCCGGCTTTCTCCAAACCCCGTCGTCAGACCCCACCGCAAAGGAGAACCCATGAAACGCGTCTTTCTCTTCCTCGCCACCAACATGGCCATCGTGCTGGTGTTGTCGGTCAGCATGCGCCTCCTGGGCGTCGAGCCCTATCTCAACGCCAATGGCCTGAATCTCACTTCGCTGCTGATCTTCGCTGCCGTCATGGGTTTCGGCGGTTCCTTCATCTCGCTCGCCATCTCCAAGTGGTCGGCGAAGCGGGCGATGGGGGTGCAGGTGATCGAAACGCCGACCAACTCGACCGAATCGTGGCTGCTGGAAACGGTGCGCACGTACTCGGCCAAAGCCGGCATCAAGATGCCCGAGGTGGGCATTTTCGACACCCCCGAGGTCAACGCCTTCGCCACCGGCATGAGCAGGAACAGTTCCCTGGTCGCCGTTTCCAGCGGCCTCTTGCAGCAGATGTCGAAGCGAGAAGCCGAAGCCGTCATCGGTCATGAAATCGCCCACGTCGCCAACGGCGACATGGTCACGCTGGCGCTGATCCAGGGCGTGGTGAACACCTTCGTCATGTTCCTCTCGCGCGTCATCGGCCACCTGGTCGATCGCGTCGTGTTCAAGACCGAGCGCGGCCACGGGCCGGCCTTCTTCGTCACCATGATCGTCGCCGAACTGGTGCTCGGCGTTCTCGCTTCTATCATCGTCATGTGGTTCTCGCGCCAGCGCGAATTCCACGCCGACCGGGGCGGCGCCGCGCTCGCCGGGCGGCAGCACATGATCGCCGCGCTGGAGCGGCTGAATTCGCTGCATCCCGCGCCCCTGCCGGAGAAAATGGCGGCCTTCGGCATCAGCGGCGGTGGCGGCGGCGGCATCAAGCGCCTCTTCATGACCCACCCGCCGCTGGCCGAACGCATCGCGGCGCTGCGCAGCAGTGCGGGGCACGCATGAAGCCACTCGTGAACACCGTACTTCCTTCGTTTCCGTTGTGCTTGTACCCTGGCGCCCGGAAGACAAATTTCCGGAGGAAACTCATCGCGTGAGTCGAGCTTGAAATCCGAAGCCTGTTGGGAATCCGACGCTTTTCGCTTGAGGTGACCTATGTCCATACCGCGTGCAGCATCCGACAACTCTCCAGCCTGGCACTCGCTGCCTGTCGCCGATGCCTTGCACAGGCTGGCGGTCGCTGCTGCCACGGGTCTCAGCCAGCAAGGCGCCGCCGAGCGTCTCGAACAACATGGGCGCAACCGTCTGCCACCGCCCAAGCGGCGCGGGCCCTGCCTGCGCTTTGCTCTGCAGTTCCACAACCCTTTGATCTATGTGCTGCTGGCTGCCGGCACCGTCACCTTCGCACTCGGAGACTATATCGACGCCGGAGTAATCGTCGGCGTGGTGCTGATCAACGCCGTTATCGGTTTCGTTCAGGAAGGCAAGGCGGAGAAAGCGCTGGAAGCGGTGAGCGCGATGCTGGCCAGTCGCGCCACCGTCCTGCGCGAGGGCGAGCGGCACGAAATCGACGCCTCGCTGCTGGTTCCCGGGGATATCGTCTTTCTCGAATCGGGGGCACGCGTTCCGGCCGACCTGCGCCTGCTGCGGGTGAAGAACCTGCGTGTCAATGAGGCGGCCTTGACCGGTGAATCGGTACCCGCGGAGAAGCGCACGCAAGCGGTGACAGCCGACGCCGCGATCGGTGATCGCCTGTGCCTGGCGTTTTCCGGAACCGTGGTCAGTTTTGGCCAGGGACAGGGCCTTGTCGTCGGCACCGGACAGGCGACCGAGATCGGACGCATCGGGCTCCTCGTCGGGGCTACGCGCACCCTGGCGACGCCGCTCACCCGCCGGCTCGATCAGTTCGCCCGCCAGATCACCTTGTTCATCCTGGTCGTCGGACTGCTCACTTTCCTGTACGGCCATCTGGTCCAGGACATGCCCGTGCTGGAGATCTTTCTCGCCGTCGTCGGTCTGGCGGTGGCGGCGATCCCCGAAGGTCTGCCGGCGATCGTCACCATCGTCCTGGCCATCGGCACCCGCGTCATGGCCCGCCAGCACGCCATCGTCCGGCGCCTGCCGGCGGTCGAGACCCTCGGTTCGGTCACCGTCATCTGCTCGGACAAGACCGGCACGCTGACCAGGAACGAGATGACCGCCGTGTGCGTCATGCTGCCCGCACATTCCCTGGAAGTGAGCGGCGCCGGCTACGCGCCCGAGGGAGGTTTCAGCCGCGACGGCGCGACCGTAGACGCGCAGCGCGACGAGGCCCTGCAGGAACTGGCCCGCTGCGCCTTGTTGTGCAACGACGCCCAACTCAAGCGCAGCGCCGATAGCGGCTGGCAACTCGTTGGCGACCCCACCGAAGGCGCATTGCTGACGCTCGCGCGCAAGGCCGGGCTAGACCCCGCCCAGCTCGCTAAAACGCACCCTCGGGTCGACGAGATCCCGTTCGAGTCGGAACATCGCTTCATGGCCACGCTGCACCATGACCACACCGGACACACCGCCGTGTTGCTCAAGGGCGCACCGGAGCGGGTGCTCGACCTGTGCACCGATGATGGCAGCGGTCAGCCGCTTGACCGTGACGCCTGGCAAACGCGCATGCATCGTGCGGCCGGTGCGGGACAGCGAGTGCTCGCGCTGGCGCGCCGCCAAATGCCGGCCGACACGACGGCGCTGGCGATGGACGACATCGCTCCGCGCTTCACCTTGCTCGGACTGATCGGCCTGATCGACCCCCCGCGCGAGGAAGCGATCGCCGCCGTCGCCGAATGCCAGCGCGCCGGCCTGCGCGTCAAGATGATTACCGGTGACCACGCGGTCACCGCAGCGGCCATCGGCCGGCAACTGGGGTTGAATGCGGATCATGCCCTGACCGGTGACATGATCGGCGCGCTCGACGACGAGGCGCTGCGGCGCCACGCCCTCGACACCGACGTCTTTGCCCGTGCCAGCCCGGAGCACAAGCTGCGCCTGGTAGGCGCGCTGCAGGCCCAGGGCGAACTGGTGGCAATGACTGGTGACGGGGTCAACGACGCACCGGCGCTGAAAGCCGCCGACATCGGCGTGGCGATGGGCTTCAAGGGGACCGATGCCGCCCGCGAAGCGGCCGACCTGGTACTCACCGACGACAATTTCGCGACCATCGCGCGCGCCGTGCGCGAAGGCCGCGTGGTCTTCGACAACGTCAAGAAATCGCTGTTGTTCATCCTGCCGACCAACGGCGGCGAAGCCGGCGTGATCCTGCTGGCAGTCTTTCTCGGGCTGGCGCTGCCGGTCACCGCCGGCCAGATTCTGTGGGTGAACATGATCACCGCGGTCACCCTGGCGCTGGCCCTGGCCTTCGAACCAGCCGAGCCTGGCGTCATGCTCCGGCCACCGCGACGCCCCGGCGAGCCGCTGATTACCGGCGTCCTGGCGGCGCGCATCGCCTACGTGAGCGTGCTGATGATCGCGGTCACCTTCACCGTCTTCGAATGGGAACTGGCACGCGGCAGCAGCGTCGAGGTGGCGCGTACGGCGGCAGTGAACATGCTGGTCATCGGCGAGTTGGTGTACCTTTTCAACGTCCGCCACTTTACCGCCCCGGCTCTCAACCGCGAGATCCTCACCGGCAATCCGGTTGCCCTCTGGGTCAGCGTAATCCTGATCGTTTTCCAGCTGCTGTTCACCTACGCCCCGCCTCTGCAACAGGTGTTCCACACCGCTGCGCTGGATGTGCTGTCCTGGCTGGTCATCGTCGCTCTCGGCGCAGGCAAGTTCCTCGCCGTCGAAGCGGAGAAAGCGGTGTTGCGGCGCTTGCAGGTGCGCAGCATGTGAACGGACCCCAAACCATGAGCGCTCACTGACCCAGGCGCTCTATTGCGCCGACGCCAGCACTGCCAAGTTTATCGGCACAAAGGAGAATGCACCATGAACCCCATCACCCGAATACTCGCCGCCACCGACCTGTCAGCACCCGCCCGCCATGCGGTCGATCGTGGCTTTTTTATCGCCGCCGACAGCAACGCGCGCTATACGGTAATGCATGCGACGGAACTCGACGCTCTCGACAGCCTGTCGGATCTGCTCGGCGCCGACACCGGCAGGATCAAGCAGCGGCTGGCCGACGATGCCCGGGAAACGCTGCAACGAATGCTGTCGAACCCGGCGCACAACCGCGGCGTCGCGGCCGATGCGCGGATCGTTTCCGGAGCGCCCCTGAAGGTCATCGCCGACGAGGCCGATGCGCTCGATGCCGAGCTGCTGGTCGTCGGTGCACGCGGCGAGTCTTTCCTGCGCCATGCCCTGCTCGGGTCCACCGCCTCGCGCCTGCTGCGCAAGTCGCTCCGACGACCGGTGCTGATCGTCAAGCAGGCGCCGCACGAATCCTACCGCTGCCTGCTGATCCCGGTGGACTTCTCGCCGGCGTCCGCACAGGCCATCCGCCTCGGCCGGCAACTGGCGCCGACGGCCGAGATCGTGCTGCTGCATGCCTTCGAGCTGCCTTACGAGGGCAAGCTGCGCTTTGCCGGCGTCGAGGATGGCGTCATCCACGGCTACATAGAGACTGCGCGCCGGGAGCGGCGGCGACAACTCCATCAACTGGCCGCCAGCGCGGGGCTGGCATCCGGCGACTATGCACCACTGGTCCGCCATGGCGACCCCGCGCAATTGATCGCTGCCGTGGAACAGGAGCAGGCCTGCGACCTGGTCATTGTCGGCAAGCACGGCCGGTTCACGGCCGACGAGCTGTTGCTGGGGAGCGTCATCAAACACGTGCTGGCCGAATCGCAATGCGATGTTCTGGTGATCAGCGATGTCCGAGCGCCCCAGGATCCGGACAGCGATGCTTGAACGCTGGCGCGCCCTGATTCCGACCCGCGAGCAGATTGGCAACAATCGTTGGCTGCGCTGGCTGTCGCCTTACCTCGGCCACCCCAAGCTCTGGCACTGGTCCCGCCGCGGGGTGGCGCTGGGGGTCGGGATCGGCGTCTTTTTCGGCCTGCTGATCCCGATTGCACAGATCCCGTTCGCCGCCGCCGCCGCCGTGATAATGCGCGCCAACCTGCCGGCTGCCGCGGCGAGTACGCTGGTCACCAACCCGATCACCTTTGCACCGGTCTACTTCGCCGCCTACCGGATCGGCGCCTGGGTCACGGGCGAAAAACTCGACCCGCCGACACCAAGCGCGGGCACCGCCCCGCCAGCAAAAGATGCGGGCATCTGGCAGCGCATCACCGCCCTCGGCACACCGCTTGTCGTCGGCCTGGCGATCACCGCCAGCCTGATCGGCCTCGCCAGTTACCTGCTGACCAGCATCGGCTGGTACTGGTACGTCAGGCACAAGCGTCGGCGGCTGCGGCGATCCTGAGCGAGCACATGGCACGGCTCCGCGATGCGCCGGCACGAGCCGACTGCTGCGCTGACGCCAGCACGCCGCTGATGGCCGCAGCGTGTCGGCTGGGCAGCGCGGGAAACGAGTGCACGACCGGGCGTTAGCAGACTCGCGCCCGTCGCCAGTGGTAGAATCGCGCCTCGCACTTTCCCGTCCGGTGTTCGCTTCGCTCACGCACGTCGCACGCCGCCGGGCCAAACAAAAAGCCGACAACAAGGAACAGCACACGATGGCTGAGGAAGGTCAGTTTTTTCGCCCGGTAAAGGACTTCTGCCAGCGTGCGGTGGTCACCTGCAGACCGGATGACGCACTGGTAGACGTGGTCCGCATCATGCGCGACAAGAACATCTCCAGCGTCGTGGTCTGCGACCAGAAACTGCCGAGTGGAATCATCACCGACCGCGACCTGCGAAACAAGGTGGTCGCCTCGGGTATCGACCCGTCGACGCTCACCGTCAGTACGATCATGAACAGTCCGCTGGCGGTGATCGGCGAGAATGACCTGCTCTACGAGGCGCTCTACCGGATGTCGCGCAGGAAGATCCATCGGCTGGCGGTCGTCGATGGCAAGGGCCGACTCTCGGGAATCATCACCGACAGCGACATCATCCGCCTGCAGTCACACTCGCCGCATCAACTGGTCCTGGACATCGAAGCGACCAAGGACCTCGACGAAGTGAAAGCGGTGTACGGCAGGATCCAGAGCCTGGTTCTGCACCTCAGCGGCAGCGGCACCAGCACTCGCGATATGGTGCGACTGATTGCCCACCTCAACGACCAGATTCTCTTGCGGCTGATCGCGCTGATGCGCGCCGACCGCTTTGCCGACTTGCCTGCGCGCTTTGCCTTCGTCGTCCTCGGCAGCGAGGGGCGTGGCGAGCAGACGCTGCTCACCGACCAGGACAACGCAATTGTCTACGGCGACGAACTGGGCCCCGAGGAGATTGCGCGGATCGAGGACTTTTCGGAAGAACTGGTCGCTTCGCTGATCGCCATCGGCATCCCGCCTTGCCCCGGCGGGATCATGGCCAAGAACAAGGAGTGGCGACGCAGCATCGGCAAGTGGCGCGAACAACTCGACCGCTGGCTACGCACGCCAACGCCGAAACACGTGCTCAGCTGTGGCACCTTTGTCGACATCCGCACGATCTACGGCGACCCGTCCTTCGAACAGGAACTCAAGAAGCAACTCTACGAGCACGTCCAGCGCGACAAACTGTTCCTGATGCGCATGGTCGAGAGCACCTTGCGTTTTGCGCCCCCCCTGGGCTGGTTTGGCAAGATCAAGGGCGAGAGCGGCGGCGAGCATTCGGGAATGCTGGAAATAAAGAAGGCCGGTATCTTTGCCATTTCAGAGGGCGTCAAGGCCTTGGCCATCCTCGCCGGCAAGCTCGAAGGAAGCACCCACCAGCGCCTGGAAGCGCTGGTCAAGGAAAAGGTGATCGATCAGAAAATGGCCGACAACGTCGCCGAGACCTTCGACTTTCTGGTTCTGATGCGCCTCCGCGGTCAGGTGGAAGCCGTGCGGGAAGGGCGCATACCGGACAACTACATTCCCCTCAAACGCCTGAACATGATGGAGCTCGGCCGCCTGCAACTCGCCCTGAAGGGGGTCGAGAAATTTCAGGAATTCACCAAGGCCCACTTCAACCTGAATCTTCTCAGGTAGAAATCGGGCGTGCTTTGAGCGCGCCGCCCGATGCCGACCGTTGCCGTCGGCTGCGATGACGGTGGCAGGCCGGCGCCTCCGTGCCCCGGTCGACACCGGGCACGACAGGCCAGCTCAATAATTGCTCGTTTCGCTACTGTCGTCAGCCTTCTTCACACCCGGCTTGCGTCCACGCGCCGGGGTCGGCGGATCGCACGACAACCGGCAGCTGGTACCCTCAATCTTCCGGCCGTCGACGAAACGGGTCACCCGGCAACAGATCAGGTCTCCCGACGAAGCGAGCCGCGCGACTTCGTCGCGCAGTTCGGCGATCGGAATATCGAGCGATGCGGCCATGTCGACATCGAGCTGCTCGCCGTTGGCTCTCAGGAACCCAAGGATCGAATCGGTCATCTGAACCCCCAAATAAATGCCATTGCCAGTCGGCAAAGTGTCTCAGTGTGCGCCGCGGACGCCGTTCTGGCAAATCGCACCCAACCACAACCCGCTTCTGTCGGCGCTGCGGCGCTTATCGCCGCAAGCATTTTCCGGCAGCAAGGCAGCGCGAAACGCCCCTGCCTGCCAAGCACGAAAAAGCCCGGTGCCGTAACACCGGGCTCGGACTTGCGCGAACGCAGCCGCCAGCAAGCAGCGGCTACCGATCGGCTGGCTCAGGCCGTCTTGGCGATCATCTTTGCAGCCGGCTTGGCGCCGACTTCGGTTGCCGGCTTGGTGAACTGAGCGAGGTTGGCCAGCATCGAGGTGACCGTCGTCACCATCTGCTTGCCCGATGACACCGCAAAGTCCACACCCGGCGGGGTGTTCTTCTTGGCTTCCTGAAGCGCTCCGACCGCGCCCCTGCCGGCCTGCGAAAGCTGGCCGCCCAAGACCTGCACGACGGCTGACGAGGTTTCGTTGGAAATATGGTAGGCACGACGCGAAAAGGCGACCGATTGCGAGACGGCGGCGACTGCCATCGGCTGTTGCAGGGCCTTCAGGCCTGCCATATCGCGAACGTCGGACAAGGCCTTGAAGTTCTCGGCGCCTTGCTTGGCAACAGCGCGTGCAGTGTGGAGATTCAACGCAGCAAGCTTGCCCATCCCGTCAAGGGAAGCATTGACCACCGACTTCCACACGTCCAGACCGGCTTTGCTGCGGCTGGTGAATTGCTCAGCTACGTTGTACACGATACTCTCCTTGAAATTGCGAACCCGAACACCGCCCAGGCTTCCCGCCTGAAGCTGTTTGCTGCAATGCAGCGGATGACCTATTCTAGCCTTCGAGCAGGGATTGTCAAGCGTTTTTGCTGCGTTGCAACAAGAGAAAAACAGCGAGCCAATGAGCGCCGAAAGCCGCCTTGCCACAAACACACTTTCGCCTCCCTATCGCCCCAGCAAGGCGTCAGGCCACGTGTTGCGCGCCGCCGCTGGCGGCTGGCGATCCGACCGGCGACCAGCAAGGCTTGCGCGAACCCGACCTTGAGTGAGCACCATGCCCGAAGCAACGCCCTACACCCTCATCGGTGGCGAAACCACCGTCGCCCGCCTCTGCCAACGCTTCTACGAACTGATGGAAACGGTGCCGCAGTTCGCGACGATTCGGGCGCTGCACCCGGCTGATTTGCAGTCGTCGCGCGACAAGCTGTTCATGTTTCTGTCCGGGTGGCTGGGCGGACCCGACCTCTACGTGCAAAACATCGGACATCCGATGCTGCGCCGTCGGCACTTGCCGTTTGCCATCGGCGAGGCCGAGCGTGACCAGTGGGTGGCGTGCATGGTGCTGGCCATGGAAGGGGTCGGGATCGAGGAAGCCCTGCGCCAGAAACTGCTGGCATCCTTTTTCAGTACGGCCGACTTCATGCGCAACCAGCCCGGCTAGAGGGGGCGAGTTTTTGCAGCGCAGCACGGACTTCCAGCCTGTGATAGAATAACCGCCCCTGTTCAGAGGCTTGACCCCTTATGACCCGCGCCATCCGTAACATCGCCATCATTGCCCACGTCGACCACGGCAAGACCACGCTGGTCGACAAGCTGCTGGTTCAGGCGGGCACCTTCTCCGCCCACCAGCACATCACCGAGCGGATGATGGACTCGAACGACCTCGAGAAGGAACGGGGAATCACCATTCTGGCCAAGAATCTGGCCGTGGACTATGGCGACGTGCATATCAACATCGTCGACACGCCGGGACACGCCGATTTCGGGGGCGAAGTGGAACGTGTGCTGTCGATGGTCGATGGCGTCCTGCTGCTGGTCGATGCCGTCGAGGGTCCGATGCCGCAGACACGCTTCGTGACCAAGAAGGCGCTGGCGCTCGGTCTGAAGCCGATCGTGGTGGTCAACAAGATCGACCGCGACGGCGCGCGCCCGGACTGGGTCGTCGATCACACCTTCGACCTCTTCGACAAACTCGGCGCCAACGACGAGCAGCTCGACTTCCCGGTCGTTTATGCTTCGGCGATCAACGGCTATGCGACGCTCGATCTGGCACAGCCCTCGACCGACATGCGAGCGATGTTCGAGACCGTTCTCAAGCACGTCCCGCCACCGCACGCCGACGAGATCGACGGGCCGCTGCAACTGCAGATTTCGGCACTCGATTACTCGAGCTATGTCGGACGCATCGGCATCGGCCGCCTGCAGCGTGGCCGCCTGAAGCCGGCCCAGCAGGTGACCATCATGTACGGCCAGGCCGATGCCGACGGCAAGTTCGAGCACGGCGCGCCGAAGACGGCCAAGGTCAATCAGGTGTTCGGTTTTCAGGGCATGGAGCGGGTGCCGATGGACGAGGCAGTGGCCGGCGACATCGTGCTGGTGACTGGTATCGAAGATCTCTCGATCGGCTGTACCATCACCTCCACCGAGCAGCCGGAAGCGCTGCCGATGCTGCACATCGACGAGCCAACGCTGAACATGACCTTCATGGTCAACAACTCACCGTACGCCGGCACCGAAGGCAAGTTCGTCACCAGCCGCCAGATCGGCGAACGCCTGCGCAAGGAGTTGCTGACCAACATGGCGTTGCGCGTCGAGGAAACGACCGACACCGACAGCTTTCTGGTTTCCGGGCGCGGCGAACTGCATCTGACGATCCTGCTCGAGACCATGCGCCGCGAAGGCTACGAGCTGGCCGTCGGGCGCCCGCGGGTCATCGTCAAGGAGGTCGACGGCGAGCCGTGCGAGCCCTATGAAATGCTTACTCTGGACGTCGAGGAAGCGCATCAGGGCGGCGTCATGGAAGCGCTCGGTTATCGCCGTGGCGACCTGCAGGACATGTCTTCGGACGGTCGCGGCCGTGTTCGCCTCGAATACCGCATCCCGGCGCGTGGCCTGATCGGTTTCCAGGGCGAGTTCCTCAACCTGACGCGTGGCACCGGGCTGATCAGCCACGTTTTCGACGAGTACGCGCCGGTCAAGGGCGACATCCCCGGACGCCGCAACGGCGTGCTGATCTCGGCCGAGCGCGGCGAAGCGGTCGCCTACTCGCTGTGGAAACTGCAGGACCGCGGGCGAATGTTCAGCAGCCCTGGCGACAAACTCTACGAGGGCATGGTGATCGGCATCCACAGCCGCGAGAACGACCTGGTGGTCAATCCGATCAAGGGCAAACAACTGACCAACGTTCGCGCCTCGGGCACCGACGAAGCCGTACGCCTGGTGCCACCGGTGGCGCTGACCCTTGAATCGGCCGTGGAATTCATCGCCGACGACGAACTCGTCGAAATCACGCCCAAGAACATTCGCATCCGCAAGCGCCTGCTCACCGACAACGAGCGCCGACGCGCGTCGCGCGAAGGCTGATCGCCGGAAAAGGCAGGCACGCCGGCCGGTCGGGCGCCGCGCAGAGGCTCTACGCCGGGCGCTGTTCGCGGAAGTGCGCGGCAAAGACCATGGCTGCCGGAAAGAACTCGAGAAAGTCGCCTTCGAAGCCGGCGTAGCCGGCGACCAGCTCGCTGCCCGCGCCGCGCAAGCTGTTGCTGCGCCGCAACCGGTGCACAGCGATCCGGTCGAGCGCCCGACCGACGGCAGCCGGCTCACGGTAGCTGGTCAGCCAGTCCTCGTCGCGCATGGTGGGCAAAATCCGGGCCAGACGGTCGGGTAGCGCCCGGGAAGCGAGAAGCGCATAGACAGCGGCGGAAAACGTCGCCAGCGGCTGCGGCGAATAGCGCGCCCAGTGCACGGCAAGAAAGTGATCGTAGAACATATCGACGATGATGCCGCTGTAGCGGCGACGCTCGCTGCTCACCCGTCTCCGGCTGCGTGCGAAAGCCTGGTGCGCGTCGGCGAAGCTGTCGATCCGCCGGTGCAGCAGCAGGCCGTGCACGACGGCCGCGCTGAACTGCGCTGGCGGTGGCGCCAAAGGCCCTTTGACGAAGTCGCCGAGCAAGCCACCCAGCCGGCACTCGTCGTCGGCACCGGAGAGCAGCGCGTGCGCCAGGTAGTTCAAGACGGCAGGCGCGGAAACGGTCGATTCTGCTCCTCGTCGGGCGTGCCCACCGAACGCAGTGGCGAGCGATTCGAGTGCGGCAGGTGCAGCGTCACCAGTTCGCTGCCGAGCAGCGTCACCTGACCATCGCGGCGATTGTCGCCGGTGTCGCTGAACTCGAAACGATAGACGCGACGCAGGCGAAAGCGACCCTCATCGTCGCGTCCCGGGCGCAGGGAGGCGAGGGCAACGGTATCGTCGAGCAAGAGGAGATCCTCGGCAGCACAAGCCGCGCGAACCGCGCGCATGCCCGCCTCACGCGACTTGAAGCTGTCCCACCACAGGGCGCCAGCAGCCAGCATCGCCAGCAGGCTGAGCACTTCAGCCCAGGGCATCAGCGCCTCTTCTGGCGGGGGTGCCACCGCAGGTCCCGCTGGCGGGACGACCTGCCCTGCGCCGGCGAGCGCCAAAAGCTGAACACTTGAATGTCATTGCGGCAACCCTCGTTGTGGTGCGTCGTCGCACGCTCCGATGGCCACCGGCGCCGGGCAACATTGTTGCAGGGGAAAAGTGGCCGCAGCGGACTGCGCCGAGCGCATCGCCCGGCTGCGATCGCTGCGAGCTTGGCTATACTAGCGAAAAATGACCAACACCACATCCCGACCGGGTTCGCTGCTTGCGCGCGCTGCTCGCTTCCTCACCGCAATCGTCATCGTGCTTGCAGCGCTTCCCGGCCAGCTGTCGGCCGGGGAAGTGAGTGACCCCTTTGCCACCGACGCCATCACCCCGCCACACCCGGCCCTTGATCTTTCTGCCGCGCAGAATGCCTATCTGCCGTGCCAGGCACTGCCCGACGACACCCCTTACGGCGTTCTCGAAGTCGTCGATCTGGCGTTGTGCAAGAACCCGACGACGCGTGAAGTATGGGCCATCGCCCGCCTGCAGGCGGCTCAGGTCGGCGTCGCGAAGTCGGACTTCCTGCCGGCGCTCGATGGTCGACTGGCGGTTAATCGCCTGCGTGGCGAGGCGCGCAGCGCGACCCAGCGCAGTGCGTCGCTGACCCTGTCGTGGCTGCTGATCGATTTCGGCGCCCGCTCGGCCAACCTCGAAGTCGCGCGGCAACTGCTCAGCGCTGCGGCGGCGACACTGGACGCGACCGTGCAGAGCGTCTTTCTCGGCGCCCTGCAGTCCTACTTCAACGCCCAGGCGGCACGGGCGGCCGTGAGCGCGGCGCTGGAATCGGAGAAAGCCAGCCGCGAGAGCCTGACCGCCGCCGAAGTCCGCTACCGCGTCGGCAGCGGCACCCCGGCCGACCGCCTGCAGGCGCAGACCGCCTGGTCGCAGGCAACGCTCAACCGGATCAGGAGCGAGGGTGTACTGCGCAACATGCTCGGCAGACTGGCCAAGGTGATGGGCCTGGACGCCAACCACCGGCTACGTCTCGACGACATTCCGACGACCACGCCCGACAGCGGCTTCGACCGCGACATCGCCGCACTGATCGCCGAAGCACGCCAGCGTCGACCCGAGATGAAGGCCGCCGAAGCCGAACTGAAAGCGGCGCAATCGGGGATCGACTACGCGCGCGCCTCCGGCCGGCCGACGATCTCGCTGAGCGCCGGTCCGCAGTGGGAAAACCTCGACGGCCTCTCGGGCCAGGGCAATGCCATCGGGCTGAGCGTGCAGCTGCCGATCTTTTCCGGTTTCAACACCACCTACCAGATACGCGCCGCCGAGGCGCGCAGCGAGGTCCAGGCCGCGCGCCTGGAAAACACCCGCCAGGAGGTTGCTCTGGAAGTCTGGGAGAACTACCAGAGCCTGAACACCGCCACCCAGACGATCCGCACCAGCGCCGACCTGCTGAGCAGTGCCGAACAGTCGGAACGTGTCGCCCTGGGCCGCTACAAGGCCGGCGTCGGCAACATCCTCGACGTCCTCAACGCCCAGAGCGCGCTCGCCGCTGCGCGCCTGCAGCGCATCCAGGCGATGCTGGACTGGCAGGTCTCGCGCGCCGCCCTGGCCCGATCCATAGGCGTCCTCGACAGCAGCCTGCTGCTCGCCGTCGGTGGCGAGCCGAAAGCCCGCAATCCATGAAAATCTCGCGCACAAGATCGACCATTGGCGTGCTCGCCGTCGCCCTCGCCGCCGGCGGCCTGTACTGGCAACAGCAAAAGTCTGCCCTGTCGCCGGAGCAGCGCTACAAGCTGCAGGCCATCGAGCGTGGCGAGATCACCCAGACGGTGTCGGCCAACGGCACCCTCAACCCGGTGGTGCTGGTCAATGTCGGGACGCAGGTTTCGGGGACGGTCACCCGCCTGTATGTCGATTTCAACGACAAGGTCGAGAAGGGCCAGGCCTTGCTCGAACTCGACGACTCCCTGCTCGCCGCCCAGGCCCGGCAATCGGCGGCCAATGTGCGCAACGTCTCGGCAGCGCTCGATCTGGCACGCGCCAACGAAGCACGCATGCGGGCGCTCTTCGAGCAGGAGTACGTTTCCCGCCAGGAACTCGAGCAATCGATCCAGACGCGCCGCTCGTCCGAGGCGCAGCTGGCGCAAGCCAGGGCAGCGGCCGACAAGGACCAGGTCAATCTGCGCTACACGACGATCCGCTCGCCGGTCTCTGGCGTCGTCGTCGACCGCGTCGTCGATCTGGGACAGACGGTCGCCGCCAGTCTGCAAACGCCGACGCTGATCAAGATCGCCCAGGATCTGTCCGAAATGCGCATCGATTCCAGCTTTGCCGAAGCCGACATCGGCAAGATCAGGGACGGGCAGCAGGTACGGTTTACCGTCGACGCCTTCCCGGAGCGAAGTTTCGCCGGCCAGGTGCAGCAGATTCGCCTCAACCCGACGACGCAGCAGAATGTCGTCACCTACAACGTCCGCGTTTCGCTCTCCAATCCCGACCATATTCTTCTTCCCGGAATGACCGCCTACGTCAGCATCGTCGTCGCCCGGCGCGAAGACGCCCTGCTCGTCCCCAACGCGGCGCTGCGTTTCAAGCCGCCCGAAGAGGATCCGGGCAGCAAACCGGTCGCTGGCGACGTCAGGGGCAAGGGCGGCAAGGGCGGCAAGCACGACAGGGATAAGGACAGCGGCAGCAGCGGCACCGTGCACGTCGTCGATCAGGGCCAGCTGAAGGCGGTGAACGTGCAGCTCGGCATCACCGACAACCGCAACAGCGAAGTGCTCGGCGGCGAGCTGAAGGTCGGGGAACGGGTGGTCGTCGGCGAGAACGCGGTCACTTCGGGCGGCAAGCCGAGCAGCGTCGGCATGCGCCTGTTCTGATGTCGTCGGCACTCATTCGCGTCGCCGGACTCGGCAAGTCGTACAGCACGGCCGCCGGGCCGTTCCCGGCGCTCAGGGGTGTCGATCTGAGCATCGCAGCCGGCGAGTTCGTCGCCATCATGGGTCAGTCCGGATCCGGCAAGTCCACCTTCATGAACCTGCTCGGCTGCCTCGACACACCGACCAGCGGCGACTATTTTCTCCTTGATCGCAATGTCGCGCATCTCGGCAGGAACGAACTGGCGTCACTGCGCAACCGGACCATCGGCTTCGTCTTTCAGGGTTTCAATCTCCTGCCACGGATGACGCTCGCCGACAACGTCGCCCTGCCGCTGGTCTACGCCGGTGTCGAGCGCGCGCAGCGTCAGCAGCGGGCGCAGCAGGAATTGGCCCGCGTCGGCCTCGCCGCCTACGCCGACTCGCTACCCAGCCGCATTTCCGGCGGTCAGCAACAGCGCGTGGCGATCGCCCGCGCACTGGTCACCTCGCCGCCGCTGATCCTTGCCGACGAGCCGACCGGCAACCTCGACAGCCATACCAGCGCAGAGATCATGCACCTGCTGGCAACGCTCAACGCTGCCGGGATCACCATCGTCCTGGTTACCCACGAAGCCGATATCGCCGCCTGGGCGCAGCGCCAGGTGCGCTTTCTCGACGGGCTGATCGTCAGCGACGTTGCGACGCCGGCAAGGGTGCCCGGCCAATGCTGAAAGCGATGCTCGGCGAAGCCTGGAGGGCGATGGGGGCCAACCGCATGCGCACCGCGTTGACCATGCTCGGGATGGTCATCGGCGTCGGCTCGGTGGTGTTGATGATGGCCATTGGCCAGGGTGCTCAGTACGCGGTGGCGCAAACCATCAGCACCATGGGCAGCAATCTGTATATCGTCATCTCGGGATCGACCAGCGCCGGCGGTCTGCGCAGCGGCGGCGGCGGTGGCCCATCGCTGAACGTTGCCGACGCCGAGGCGATCGCTCAGCTCGAAGGCGTCAGCCGGGTGGCACCGGTGCATCAGGGACGGCAGCAACTGGTGCATGGCGCGAACAACTGGAGTGCCACGGTGGTCGGCACGACGCCCGCCTATTTCGACGCACGCGCCTGGGCGGTCAGCAACGGTTACCCGTTCGGAGACTCGGACGTGCGTTCGGCGACCCGTGTGGCGCTGATCGGCCAGACCATCGCCGACAACCTGTTCGGCAGCGACGATCCCGTCGGCAAGACCATCCGCATCCAGCAGAGTCCCTTCCTGGTCATCGGCGTTCTCGGCAAGAAGGGCCAGAACCTCGACGGGCGCGACCAGGACGACACGGTGATCGTGCCGCTGACGACCGCCCAGCGCAAGGTCTTCGGTACCCCCTTTCCGGGATCGGTGCGGGTCATGATGGTCCAGGCCGCGTCGGCGGAAGCCATGCCTGGCGTGGAAACGAGCATGATCGCCCTGCTTCGCCAGCGCCATCGCCTGCGCGAAGGACAGGACAACGACTTCTACATCCGCAACCTGACCGCTGCCGCCGACTCGGCCGCCGAAACGACGCGCGTGATGTCGCTGCTGCTCGGCGCCATCGCCTCGGTATCGCTGCTCGTCGGCGGCATCGGGATCATGAATATCATGCTCGTCTCGGTGACCGAGCGGACGCGCGAGATTGGCATCCGCATGGCCATTGGCGCCCGCCAGAAGGACATCCTCAGCCAGTTCCTGCTCGAAGCGCTGATCATTTCCGTCGCCGGCTGCCTGATCGGCCTGCTCCTCGGGATCGGCGGAGCACTGCTGGTCAACGCCATCACCGATATGGTGATCGTCATCTCCGGCGGCTCGGTGCTGGTTGCTTTTGCCGTTGCCGCAGGGATCGGCATCTTCTTCGGTTTCTACCCGGCGCGCCGGGCGGCCGCACTCGACCCGATCGAAGCGCTGCGCCATCAATAGGCCTGGCCGTGGCTTACAGGCTACAATCTGCAATCCGCAACGACCGCGAGACCCATGCCATGCCCATTTACACACTCGGCACCCGTCGCCCGCAGCTCGACCCACAATGCTGGGTCGCCCCAACGGCGATCATCATCGGTGACGTCCGTCTGGCCAGGAACGCCTCGATCTGGTGGAACGCCACGCTGCGCGGCGACAACGACCCGATCAGCATCGGCGAAAACAGCAACATTCAAGACAACTCGGTGCTGCACACCGACGAAGGCGTGCCGCTCGACATTGGCCGCAACGTCACCGTCGGCCATCTGGTCATGCTGCACGGCTGCACCATCGGCGACGGCTCGCTGATCGGCATCGGCTCGGTGCTGCTCAACCATTCGGTGATCGGCAAGGGCTGCATTGTCGGCGCCAAAACGCTGATTCCCGAAGGCAAGGTCTTTCCGGACCACTCCCTGATCGTCGGCTCGCCGGGCAAGGTGGTTCGCCAGCTGAGCGCCGAACAGGTGGAACGGATCAGCCACAGCGCCGAGCACTATGTTGCCAACTGGCAGCGCTACCAGGGCGAACTGCAAGGCTTGTAGCAGGCAGGCGCTAAGTCGGCAGAGTCACCGCCGCGACGGTCGGGGCGAGGACAGCGCAGCGCGCCCGGGTTCAATGCGCGAAGCGTTGTCGACAGCTCATTGCCGCAGCTCCAGGTAATCGTCGACTGGCCGCCGACCCGAAACGATCGCCGACCGCCGGGCAAGACCCATGCGAAACAGCATCACCGGAGCGGCGCCACCGAGCAGCTCCTTCCAGGCGTCGGCCAGGTCTCGCTGCAAGGTCGCGGGAATTCCCTCGGCCCGCGCTCCGCGGCAGGTGTAAAGGGCTGCCGCCGGCATCGGTTGCAGGACTCGCCCGTGTCCGGTCGCCGCCAACCACAGCCGCTGGAACGATCGTCCGCTGTCGAAAATCGACTGACTGTCGTCCGCATCACTGACCGCCAGAAGGCCCAGATGCGGTGCCATACGACAGGGGAGGTAGCAGGAGCGGAAGCCAAGCATCTGATGCGCCCCGAAGAGGTTCAGCACACGGGCCAGCGACCAATGGCGCAGGAGAGCGAAGAAGGGCTGCAGCGGTGCCTCGACACCCAGGCTGCCTGGTGGCAATCCTTCCAGGCAGTTATTGCGCCAGCCGACGTCAAAGCGGATCGCCGAAAAAAGCTCCTCGTGCAACACCGGGTTGCGGAAACGTTCGCTTTCCGCACGGCGCATCAGGCCGAGCACGCGCTTGCGCAGCGCCGCTTCGTCGAGCCACATCAGCTTGCTGGTCGGGTAAGCGGCGACAGCCGAATCGAGGTCGGCGTGTTCGGCAGCGTTCATTGCCGGACCACTGAAGCGGACCTGCCGGTTGGTATGGCGCTCGGGAATGCTTTTCCAAAGCGGATCCGGCGCCACGCCGCGCGCGTTGACGACAACGCGCAGGAGAAGATTGGCTTGCGCGGGGTCCGGCAACAGGAGCGCGTCGCCAGCCAGGCCAAATCGGCTCAGCGCAAGGTTCAGATTCTCGGCCACGGCGCCGAGCGAGACCAGCGCGAGAACTCGCTTGTAGCTGCCCACGGGCGGCAGGCGAGTCTCGATGCCACGGATCGCGATCACCTGGTCACGAACCTGAATACGGAAACGGTGGTGGTTGTCCGCCGACGGCGCGAGGAGCGCGCTCTGGAGAACGAAGCGCAGCCGCTCCTGACTCAGCTTGTCCATGTCAATCCAGTTTGAGTTGGTGGCGAGCGATGGCGATCGCCAGGCGATTGATCGGATTACGGTTGCCGCCCGGTCGCCAGGTACGGGCCAGCTTGTTGCGATAACCGTCGAACTGTACGCCATGCGGAGCGGCCAGTACCCTGCCCCGGTCGAGCAGAAGCTTCAAGGCTTCGCTGCCGGCAACCCCGGCACACAGCATGCACGCCATTGGCGTCGACGGACCGCGGCGAGACTTCAGGTCGACACGTGTCTGATCGACCAGGTAATGGCGATGCAGCAAGGCCGGTGCAAGACCGACGAGAAAACGTACTGCCTTCTCCAGATCGGGGAGGCCGGCAACCTGAAAATAATCTTCAAAAGTCATGCCGCCGGGCAGGAAATTGAGCAGCGCCGCACTCATCCCGAGTGGCGCGACGGTGATCGCAGGAATCCTGTGTTCGGCGCAATAGGCAAAAACGCGCTCACGTGCTTCAAAGGCAAAGAAATCGAGGCCGTCGACATAAAGATCGACGCCCTGGAAAAACTCGTCCAGGTTGTCCTTGCTCACTCCGTCAGGGAAGAGTGCCAGCTGGCATTCCGGGTTGATGTCCCTGGCCATCTCGGCGAGAACCTCAACCTTTGCCCGGCCCACGGTTGCCTGGCTCGCTCCGGCCTGACGATTGAAGTTGGCGACTTCGAAAACGTCGAGATCGGCGATGGTGAAGTGGCCAATGCCCAGCCGCGCCAGGGTGAGAAGATGAAAGCCCCCGACTCCGCCCAGGCCGGCAATGGCGACGCGCGCCTGGCGTAGGCGTGACTGTTCCGCATCGCGAACCCAGCCAAGGTTGCGCGAAAACGCCTGGTCGTAGTCGAAAGCTTGCACGATGAACCCTCTCCAATTAGTATCAGCGCCTAAACGGTATCTGCCGGCCTTGCCAAAACGGTGCAACATGACCGCCTAAGCACTTGATCAAATGCAACTTCTCGGCAATAGCCCGTGGCCCAGGTGGCGGCGCACTGCAGCAAGTCGGGCGGCACTCCCCTCCAACTCGTTTTTTGAACATTACAGGCAAAGAACTCTCGGTGCCAATAGCCAGCCTGATTGCGGATGTGCGCCTCGCCATTCGCAACCTGCAACGCAATACCCGGCGGACGGCAGTCGCCGTGTGCACGGTTGCCTTTGGCATCATGGCTTTTCTGCTCGCTGGCGGATTCATCGAGTACATTTTCCAGGAGATGCGCGAGGCGACGATTCATTCGCAACTCGGTCACCTGCAGGTCGTCCGCCCGGACTATTTTGAAAAGGGAATCGCCGATCCCTACGCCTTCCTGCTCCCCGGGCACTCGCCGGCGCAGCAAGTGGTCGAGAAGACACCCGGCTTCGCCAGCCTGGCCCCGCGCCTTGCCCTGAGTGGACTGCTCAGCCACGGCGACGCGACCATCGCCTTCATTGGCGATGGCGTCGACCCCGAACATGAAAAACGGCTGAGCAGCGGTATCGCCATCGTCAGTGGCCGCGACCTGGCATCGGCCACGGAATCGGCCGTCGTTCTCGGCGAAGGCCTGGCACGCAGTATGGGCCTGCAACCAGGCGATGTCGTCGTGCTGCTGGCCACCGCGGCCAACGGCGGCGCCAATGCCGTCGAGGTCAGCGTCGCCGGAACCTTTGCCACCATGTACAAGGATTACGACGACCGGGCCCTGCGCCTGCCGCTAGCGGTCGCCAGAAAGCTGATGCGTGTCGACGGCGCGACGTCGTGGGTCGTGCTGCTCGACAGGACCGAGCAGACCGCCGCGGCCGCCAGCCACCTGAACGACACCCTCAAGCGCGACGACTTCCAGATCGTGCCGTGGACAGAGCTGGCCGATTTCTACAACAAGACCGTGGTCCTCTTCTCCAAGCAGGTGAGCGTCGTCAAGTACATCATCGGCCTGCTCATTGTGCTCACCATCTCGAATACCCAGACCATGGGCGTTCTCGAGCGCACCACCGAAATCGGCACCAGCCTGGCCATCGGCCAGCGCGCCCGCCACATCATGGGGATGTTCATCTTCGAAGGCATCCTCGTCGGCCTCCTCGGCGGCGTCCTCGGCGTCGCCCTGGGCTATGGTCTGGCACAGCTGATCTCGGCCATCGGCATCCCCATGCCGCCGCCACCGGGGATGGCGCGAGGGTATATAGGGCGAATTCTGGTCAGCGGCAATCTGGCTCGGGACGCGTTCCTGCTGGCCTTGATCGCCACCCTGCTGGCCAGCATCATGCCCGCCTGGAAGGCCAGCCGAATGAACATCGTAGACGCGCTGCGGCATAATCAATGAAGCTGCGCCTGCCCGACGGATGGACCTTTGTCCTGCGCAACATCTTTCGCCAGCGCCTGCGCTCGGCGGCAACGCTGGCGGCGATCACCCTGGGCGTCGCCGGGCTGATTCTCGCCGGCGGCTTCGTGCAGGACATCTTCGTGCAACTGGGCGAAGCGCTGATTCACTCGCAGACGGGGCACCTGCAGATTTCCCGTCAGGGCTATCGCGAGGGCGGCATCCGCGCTCCCGAGCGCTATCTCATCGAACGGCCCGAACAACTGCAGCAGGAAATCCTCGCCCAACCGGGAGCCGAAATGGTCCTCGCCCGGCTGGCATTCGCCGGCATGATCAACAACGGCAAACGGGATCTCGGCATCATCGGCGAAGGCGTCGAGCCGTCGGCGGAGGCAGTCCTCGGCAGCTTCCTGCGCTATATCGAGGGTCGGCCACTCGCCGACAGCGACCTGGACGGGATCGTCCTCGGGCAGGGTGTCGCGCGAAGCCTCGGGCTGAAGGCAGGCGACCGCGCAAATCTGATCATCAGCCTGCCACAGGGCGCCGTCAACACGCTCGACTTCGAAGTCGTCGGCATCTTTCAGAGCTTCTCCAAGGAGTTCGACGCACGCGCCGTGCGCATTCCGCTGGCGGCGGCGCGCAGCCTCATGGATACGCAATCGGCACACCTGATGGTGGTCCTGCTGAGCCGGACTGAAGACACCGAGCGCGCCCAGGCTTCGCTGCGGGAGAAACTGGGCCCGCACGGCTACGAAATCGCGTCGTGGCACGAACTGTCCGACTTCTACGACAAGACGCTGGAACTCTACGATCGGCAGTTCGGCGTGCTGCGCCTGATCATCCTGCTGATGGTCCTGCTCAGCGTCGTCAACAGCGTCAACATGACCATCTTCGAACGTACACGGGAGTTCGGCACCATGCTGGCGCTGGGCGATCGCCCGGGACAGGTGTTCCGCCTGATCCTTGCCGAAAGCGCCTTGATCGGCCTGATCGGCGCACTCCTCGGGATCGGTTTCGGCTGTGTTTGCGCCTGGCTGATTTCGGCCATCGGCATCCCGATGCCCCCCCCACCGAACGCCAACATCGGCTACACGGCGTTGATTCGCCTGCTTCCGGTCGATGTCGTCACGGCCGGCGCCGTGGGCTTCGTGGCCACCTGTCTGGCCGCCTTGCTCCCAGCGCGGCGGGCGTCGCGGGTACTGATCGTCGACGCCTTGCGCCAGGGCACCTGAGCCCCTGCCAGACCGATCCCGGCTTCTCGTTTGCGACGAGCGCCGGAACGAATGAACGGGCAGCATAGGCTGCCCGTTCATTCACCCGCACACCACGTCGTCTGTCACGCCCCCGCAGGAACGCCCTTAGCCCTTGGCCGCCGCGCGCCACCGCGCCCGGCAGCGAGCAGTCCAATGGCCAGTACCAGCAACGGGAGAGTTCCCGGGAGCGGCACTGCGGCGTGGTAGGTTGCCGCCGCCATCAGTTGGTGAACCTCGGTGGTCGGATGGATCGGATCCCAGAAGACATAGCCCGCCGGATTGGCAACCTGCCCGAATCCGGGAATGAAGGCTGGCGTCGTGGCGTTGGTGAACCCGAATGCCGACGGATTCGCCTCTACCGATTTGAGCAAGCCGAACATATCAACCGGAAAGAGCTGCATCTGCAGGGTGGGATCGGCCATCAAGCCGGTGAGCAGTGCGTCGAGCTGCGTATTGAACGCGACGGTGAGGAACGCCAGGAGCGGCTGGGTGCCCGCTGGAAGCGTTGGCCCGTAGCCGTTGAAGAACGGCGCAGTGCTGGCGTCGATCTGATTCGGCACGACCACGCGCTGCGCGCCGTTGGCGTCAAGCTTGCGCAGCTCGAGTTCGAATTCGGAGAGGGTGGCCGCCACGGCAGCCAGGCCGCTGGCAACGCTACCCGTCAGGGTTGCCTGCAGGAGGTTCTGCGCGCCGCCCCAGAAAAGGACCATCTGGTCAGGCGAAAAGCGATTGCCGGCGCTTGCCGCCAGGAAGTCGTCGATCTGCTTGCCGGTATTCGAAACCGGTTGTACCTGCCCCGGAATGGCGATCGAATTCCGTAGCCGCGTTCCCGGACCGATCGCTGAACCCGCATACGCATAGCCTGTTCCACCCGTGCCCTGCTGACTTGCCTCGGCGCGCGGAACGTTCATCGCATCGGCCAGGTAGTCCACCCAGATTGGACCGTTGGACATTCTGCCCGCGTAATAGGGCGGCGTGGGTGGATCGGGAGTCAGTCCCAGGGCAATACTGTCGGCATAGACGTTGCCAACGTCGGAAAGGCTGTCGCCAAAAACGACGATCTGTCCGGCCCACACCCACGACGGGAAAAAAGCCACGATGACGATGGCCAGAAAGGATCTTAGAGTGCTCATCTTCGGTCTCCAGAGTGTCAAGCAAGCGGACAAAAGTACTACCGGAAGAGTCCGGCGGGAACGGAGCAGCCCCCTGAATTCACCGCCTCCCTGCCAGAACCTTCCTGCACACGCCAGGAAGGACGATTGGTGAGTCACCGACGCACTTCTGTCTTGAAAGCAAGTTTCACACCACGATATGCTATACACATTAAATCAGCCCGCTAGAAAACGCAGAAGGTGGCCGGCGGACGAGAGTGTAAAGAATTCCGACAGACCCCCGCCCTCCAGCAGCCGTGCCGGCGAGATCTTTCGGAGTGACGCGGGCAGCGCTCCGCTCGAGCGCGGATCGAGCCCGCGCGATCAGGCCGGGTCGGGACGACCGCCTGCCGATCGACCGCTGCTGCTGCCCGCCGCCGGCAGGCTCAGCACCACCCGCAACCCGCCCAGCGGCGAATCGGCCAGGCTCAGTTCGCCCGCGTAGAGTTGCGCCAGGTCGTCGGCGATCGACAGGCCCAGGCCAGAACCCGGCACCTGCTGGTCGGCGCGCACACCGCGGCGGAATACCGCATCGCGATCGCTGGTGGCGATTCCCTGGCCGTCGTCGTCGATGGTGATCCGCAGGCGGTCGCCGGTCGCACAGGCAGCGACCTCGACACGGCTGCGCGCCCACTTGCAGGCGTTGTCGAGCAGGTTGCCAAGGATTTCCTGCAGATCCTGCTCTTCGCCGCGAAATGCCAGGCTATCGGCAAAGGGACGCAGAAGCAGTTCGAGCTGGCGCTCCGCGTGTATCCGGCGCATCGTGCGCAGCAGTGCTTCGAGGCTCGCTCGCAGCGGCGTGCGGGCGCCGGGAAGGCAGCGTTTGGCCGCCACCTGCGCCCGCGCCAGGTGATAGTCGACCTGGCGCTTGGCCGTGTCGACCTGGCCGACGATCAGGCGGGCAAGTTCGTCGTGCTTGCCACTGGCGGCGTTGGCGAGGACGCTCAGCGGCGTTTTCAGCGCATGCGCGAGATTTCCCGCCTGCGTGCGGGCGCGCTCGACGACCTCGGCGTTCTGTGCCAGAACGGTATTGAACTCGTCGACCAGGGGAGCGATCTCGGCCGGAAATCGACCTTCGAGACGCTGCGCGTCGCCATCGCGAACGCGACCGAGGGCGGCGCGCAGCGTGCGCAACGGCGCCAGCCCGACGATCACCTGGACCAGGGCAGCGACGACCAGACCCGCCGCGAGAATGCCGAGTGCCAGCCACAGCGCGCCATCGAATCTGCTCACCGGTTCGCGCATCAGTTGCTCGTCGGCAGCGACGATCAGGCGAAAGGCGCGTGCAGTGCGCCTGCCGGCATCGCTTCCCTCCGTTCCGCCGCTCCCTTCTTCGACGCGGATAACGCGTTCGACCATGCCGAGCATGCTGCCGCCCGGACCGCTCAGGCGGTGCTGATGAATCTCGCCGTCTGCCGGCGCATCGGGCGGCACGGCAAGAACGCTGTCCCAAAGCGAGCGCGAACGCAGCCGGCCGGCAAGCGTAGTGCGCGCCGACGCAGAGTCGACCTCGGCCGGCAGCTCGTCGACCTGCCAGTAGAGTCCGCTGTACGGCAGGCTCAGGCGCGGATCGCTCAAGGGCATCGCCAGCGTCGCCTGCCCCTTGCCGTCGACCGCCAGCTGGGCGGTCAACTGGTCGAGATGCGTTTTCAGCTCGGCGTGAAACTGCGTCGCCACGTGTTCGCGAAAAAGGCTGCTCAATCCCCAGGCGGCGACGGCGATCGACGCGGCGATCCAGAAAAGCGTCCCGGCGAGGAGGCGGATGCGCAGCGAGCCGCGGGCGAAAAGAGCGAAGCGCGGCGCGGCGGGCAAGCTCATGCACCGGCACTCAGGCGATAGCCGAGGCCGCGTACCGTTTCGATCAGCCCTGGCGGCAATTTCTTGCGCAGGCGGGCGATGAAGACCTCGACGGTATTCGAGTCGCGATCGAAGTCCTGCGCGTAGATGTGCTCGACCAGGTCGCTGCGCGAGACCACCGCGTCGCGATGGTGGATCAGATAGGCCAGGACGCGGTACTCGTGGCTGGTCAGCGTCAGGGCCTGGGCATTGACGGTCGCCCGGGCGTTACGCGTATCGAGCGTCAGCGGACCGCAGACCAGTTCGGCGCTGGCGTGTCCGCCGGCACGGCGGATCAGCGCGCGCAGGCGGGCGAGCAGCTCTTCCATGTGGAACGGCTTGGTCAGGTAGTCGTCGGCACCGGCGTCGATGCCGGCGACCTTTTCGTGCCAGCCGTCGCGCGCGGTCAGGATCAGCACCGGCATGGCGCGGCCGGCGGAACGCCATTTCCGGAGCACGCTGATACCGTCGAGCTGCGGCAGGCCGAGGTCGAGAACGACGGCGTCGTACGAGCCGCTGTCGCCGAGGTGGTGGGCGTCGACGCCGTTGCTTGCGGAATCGACCGCGTAGCCGGCCGCGCGCAGCGCGTCGGACAGTTGCGTCTGCAGCAGAGGTTCGTCTTCGACGATCAGGATGCGCATCAGTGCTGCTCCCCGCGTTGCTCCCCGCCCGCCTCGCCACGGCGCTCGCCCTGCCTGTGATCCTTGCGCCCCTTGACGCCGATAATGCTGCCGTCACGAGCGTCGACCCTGAGCTTGACCAGCGCTCCGCCGCTGCGCAGCAGCTTGATCTCGTACTCCCAGCGGCCGTCCTCGCGTTCGAGTTCGACCTCGACGATCTGCCCCGGATAAGCGCGCTCGACGCGTTCGAGGATCGCTCGTAGCGGCAGCACCTCACCGGCTTCGAGCGCCTGGCGCGCGCGGTCGTGGTCAGCACCGTGGCCGTCGCCGGAACCGCCGGCACTACCGGGACTGGCACTGGCCATCAGCGCCGTGGCAAGGGCAAGCAAAGCGTTCTTCAAGCGGCTCATCTCCAGAGTGTAACGGGAGCAAGGACTTTCCGGGCTGACCCTCGCTCGCCACGGCGGCCTGCAGTGGACCTCCTTTCTACGCCGTTGCAGCTGAACGCAGGATGAACACGCGCTTCAGCCTTCGTTCAGAGGGCGCCAGGCAAAGTGGCGCCATGTCAAACCGAAGCGAAAGGGAACGAGCATGAAACGGCACGCACAGAGGCACCCGAGAACGAAGCTCCTGGCAGCGACGTTGGCAGTCCTGGTCAGCACAACCGCGTTCGCCGCGGCACGCGACGATCTGCTTGCCGCCTATTCAGCGGCAGCGAAGAGCGGCGACCCCCATTTTGCCGGTTTCTCGGCAACTCGCGGCGAAGCTTTCCATCGCCAGTCGTTTGCCGGCGGCAAGGCCGATACCCCGGCGTGCACCAGCTGCCACGCAAACGACCCGCGCAAATCCGGCCAGACTCCGGCCGGAAAAGCGATCGACCCGGTAGCGCTGTCGGCCAGCCCCGGCCGCTATGCCGACCCGGCCAAGGTCGAGAAATGGTTCAAGCGCAACTGCAACGACGTGCTTGGCCGTCAGTGTACGGCGCAGGAAAAAGGCGACTGGCTGAGCTTCATGATCAGTCAGTAAGCACGCACCCGCCGACACTTGCACCAATGCATGCACCGCACCAGCCATCCCAAGGAGAAACCGATGAATCTGCCCTATCGCCCCATCGCGCTCGGCCTGCTGGCGATCGCCTTTTCAGCGCTCGTCTTCCAGCGCGCGCAGGCCGGTGGCAGCCACTACTTCCCGCCGGTCAGCGACCCGGTGGTCAAGGAAGAATGCGGCAGCTGCCACCTCGCCTTTCCGCCGTCGATGCTTCCGGCCAGTTCGTGGCAGCGAATGATGGGCGAACTCAAGGACCATTTCGGCGACGACGCCAGCGTCGATCCCGTGACCGCCGCACAGATCACCCACTACCTGGTGAGCAACGCCGGCGATACCGGCGGCCGGCGCTACGGCGACAAGCTGCTGCGCGGGGCCTCGACGAACAAGGCGCCGCTACGCATCACCGAGCTCAAGCGTTGGGTCAAGGAACACCGCGAAGTTCCCGCCTGGGAGTGGCAACACAAGGAGGTGCGCAGCAAGGCCAACTGCCTTGCCTGCCACGCCGGCGCGGAACGCGGCTACTACGACGACTAGGCACTGAACGTTGGGCGCTGGGCCTTGCTCTTCGGCAACAGCAGATGAACAGCCGACTCAGCGGACGTTCAGAAAACACCTTGCACACTTGCCCCGCGGTCATTTCCTTGAACCCCCGACCGCTCAACAGGAGATCGCCACCATGAGCTTGAAAAACTTCCTTCCCGCGCTGATCATAGGCGTCGTTCTCGGCGCCGCCAGCGCTTTCATCACACCTGCCTTCAGCGACGACAAGCGTCCACCGGCCGCCGCTTCCACTGCCGACCGGCAGTGGCTGTCGATTCCGCAAATCGTCGACAAACTCGAGGCGGCCGGCTACCGCAACATCGAGGAGATCGAACGCGAGCACGGCAAGTACGAAGTGCGCGCCACCCGCCGCGATGGCACGCGCAGCAAGCTGTACGTTCATCCGCAGACCGGCGAAGTCATGGACTCTCGCCAGGGTGAGCGCCAGCGCGCGAGCGACGAACGTGGCGAACGCAGGAGCGGCTCGGCCGACTGCAACGAAAGGCGTTGCCGCGACGACCTGCCGCAGGCCGCCGTCGGCGCGCTCCCGCCTGCCGGCAAATGACCTCGAGTTTTCATTCGCCGGCCACCTCGCCCGCTGTCGAAGACTCCCCTGCCTGATCCACTGACGGAATGATGCGCCAACCATGAAAACCGCTCTCACTCTGATCATCACCCTCGTCACCGCGGCCTGGGGCTGGGATGTACTCGTCACCGGCACGCCGTCCGGCGGCGCCCCGCTGTGGGTCCTGCGCCAGGAAGCGCTCTACCTCACCGGCCTGCTCGCGATCGCCTTGATGTCGGTGGCGATGTTTCTCGCCACCCGCCCGACATGGCTCGAAGCCCCGCTGGGCGGCATGGACCGCGTCTATCGCACGCACAAATGGGCAGGGATCCTGGCCTGCGCTTTCGCCGCCGCGCACTGGCTGATCGAGATGTCGAGCGACATCCTGAAGGCACTCGTCGGCCGTGAGGGACGCGTGCCGAAGGAGAACTACGGCGGCTTTCTGGAAGTGCTGCGCGATCTCGCCGAAGACCTCGGCGAATGGGCGATCTACGCGCTTCTGGCGATGCTGGCGATCACGCTGTGGCAGCGTTTCCCGTACCGGATGTGGCGATTCCTGCACCGGGCGATGCCCTTGCTCTACCTGATGCTCGCCTTCCATGCGCTGTTGCTGGCACCGACAGACTACTGGACGCAGCCGGTCGGTACGCTCCTCGCGCTGCTCATCGCCGGCGGCGTCTACGGCAGCGTGCTCGCGCTGGCCGGGCGCATCGGTCGTTCGCGACAGGTGTGCGGAAGCGTCGTTGCGCTCGACCACCCGGCAGGTGACCTGCTCGCCGTTCGCTGCCGCCTGGACGCCGGCTGGCCGGGGCATCGGCCCGGCCAGTTCGCCTTCGTCGGCTTCGACGACGGCGAAGGGCAGCACCCGTTCACGATCGCCAGCGCCGACCGTGGCGACCGCGAGATCACTTTCCAGATCAAGGCTCTTGGCGACTACACGCGCCAGCTCGCGCGACGCCTGGCCGTCGGCCAGCCGCTGCGCGTCGAAGGACCGTACGGACGCTTCGACATCGCCCGCCAGCAGCGTGGCGCGCAGCAGATCTGGGTCGCCGGCGGCATCGGCATCACGCCTTTCCTGGCCTGGCTGGAAGCGCTGCAAGGCAGGGCCGCCGACGTGCCGACCGCCGATCTGCACTACTGCACGCGCGATCGCGACGGTGATCCTTTCGTCGCCCGACTGGAGGCGCTCGCCGATCGACTGCCCTCGATCCGCCTCCATGTCCATGACGCCAGGCAGGGTCAGCAACTCGGCGCCGACGAACTGGCCGCGAGACACGATCGCGCGCGCCCGGCCGAGGTCTGGTTTTGCGGCCCGCAGGGACTCGCCGACAGCCTGCGCGACCGCCTGCACGAGCTGTGGCAGAGCCGCCTGCGCTTCCATCAGGAGGCGTTCGTCATGCGCTAGGGTGGTGCGGCAGGCAGGGTGGAAGCAACCACTGCCCGCCCACCAGTCATTGCGAGGAGGCGCAGGCTCGCCTGCCTTCGCGCGAACACCTTGGCAAGCGCCCCTCCCTGCACCATAACTCGCACCAGCACGCGCCGGCGTGCCCCGAACTTGTGCGCCGCATCATTTTGCGCCCGGCGACGCCAGAAGAAACTTCAGGAAAATCAACCGTCGCCGCCTATGGCACGCCAATTGCTTTAATGCCTCCATAGAGACGTTTCGAATGGAGTTGCGAAAATGAGCAAGAAGAAGCTGGTGATGGTCGGCAACGGCATGGCGGGCGTGCGCACGCTCGAGGAGCTGCTGAAGATCGCCCCCGATCACTACGAGATCACCGTTTTCGGCAGCGAGCCGCACCCGAACTACAACCGCATCCTGCTCTCGCCGGTGCTCGCCGGCGAGATGACCATCCAGGACATCATCCTCAACGATCACCAGTGGTACGCCGAGAACGGCATCCGGCTGCATCTGGGCAAGACGGTGAAGCGCATCGACCGCGTCAAGCGCCGGGTGATCGCCGACGACGGCAGCGAGGAAGGCTACGACCGCCTGCTGCTGGCAACCGGCTCCAACCCGTTCATGCTGCCGGTTCCCGGCAACGACCTGCCCGGGGTGATCTCGTACCGCGACATCGCCGACACCGACGCCATGATCGACGCCGCCAAACGCTACAGCCACGCGGTGGTGATCGGCGGCGGCCTGCTCGGCCTGGAAGCGGCGAACGGGCTGAAGCTGCGCGGCATGGACGTGACCGTGGTGCATCTCGCCGACTGGCTGCTCGAACGCCAGCTCGACGAGACCGCCGGCAGGATGCTGCAGAAGTCGCTCGAAGAGCGCGGCCTGAAATTCCTGCTCGGGAAGCAGACCGAGGCACTGGTCGCCGGCGAGAGCGGCCGCGTCGCCGCCATCCGCCTCAAGGACGGCCTGCAGCTGCCGGCCGATCTGGTTGTCATGGCGGTCGGCATCCGCCCGAACATTGCCCTTGCCGAGGCGGCAGGGATTTATTGCAATCGCGGCATCGTCGTCAATGACACCATGCAGACCTACGATCCCAAGGTGTACGCGGTCGGCGAATGCGTTGCCCACCGCGGCATCGCCTACGGACTCGTCGCGCCGCTCTTCGAGCAGGGCAAGGTCGCCGCCAACCATCTTGGCGACTACGGCATCAGCCGCTACACCGGCTCGGTGACCTCGACCAAGCTCAAGGTGACCGGCATCGATCTCTTCTCGGCCGGCGACTTCTTCGGCGGCAAGGATTGCGAGGAAATCATCCTCAACGACGCCGCCGGCGGCGTGTACAAGAAGCTGGTGATCCAGGACAACAAGCTGGTCGGCGGCGTGCTCTACGGCGACACCGCCGACGGTCCCTGGTACTACCAGCTGCTGCGCGACGGCCAGGACATTCACGAGATTCGCGACCACCTGCTCTTCGGGCAGTCGCACGTCGGCGACGTCGGCCACCAGGGCCACAGCAAGGCGGCGGCGATGAGCGACAGCGCCGAGGTCTGCGGCTGCAACGGCGTCAGCAAGGGGACGATCGTCAAGTCGATCAAGGAAAACGGCCTGTTCACGCTCGACGACATCAAGAAGCACACCAAGGCCGCATCGTCTTGCGGCTCGTGTGCCGGCCTCTGCGAGCAGATTCTCTCGGCGACGATCGGCGGCGCCTACACGCCGGCAGCGTCGAACCGCAAGCCGGTCTGCGGCTGCACCGAGTTCTCGCACCAGGAGGTCCGCGACGCGATTCGCCAGCAGCCGCTGCTGAGCATCGGCGAAACGATGCGCTTCCTCGAATGGACGACGCCCGACGGCTGCGACAAGTGCCGCCCGGCGCTCAACTACTACCTGATCTCGACCTGGCCGAAGAAGGCGAAGGACGATCCGCGCTCGCGGCTGATCAACGAACGCGCGCACGCCAACATCCAGAAGGACGGCACCTACTCCGTCGTGCCGCGGATGTGGGGCGGACTGACCACTGCCGCCGAACTGCGCCGCATCGCCGACGTCGCCGACAAGTACCAGGTGCCGACGATCAAGGTCACCGGCGGCCAGCGCATCGACCTGCTGGGAATCAGGAAGGACGACCTGCTCGGCGTCTGGAAAGACCTCGACATGCCCTCGGGGCACGCCTACGGCAAGTCGATCCGCACCGTCAAGACCTGCGTCGGCGCCGAGCACTGCCGCTTCGGCACCCAGCTGGCGATGGACATGGGCGTCAAGCTCGAAAAGATGCTCTTCGACATGTACTCGCCGCACAAGGTCAAGCTCGCCGTTTCCGGCTGCCCGCGCAACTGTGCCGAAGCCGGCATCAAGGACGTCGGCGTGATCGGCGTCGATTCGGGCTACGAGCTGTACGTCGGCGGCAACGGCGGCATCAAGACCGAAGTTGCGCAGTTCTTCGTCAAGGTCAGCAACGACGACGAGGTGATGGAGTACGCCGGCGCCTTCCTGCAGCTCTACCGCGAAGAGGCCTTCTATCTCGAGCGCACCTGCCATTACCTCGAACGCGTCGGCCTCGACCACGCCAAGAGCCGGGTCGTCGACGACGAGGAAAACCGCAAGGCGCTGCACGGCCGCCTGCTCGCCGAACTCAAGGACGCCAAGGACCCCTGGGCCGAGCGCATCGCCGGCGTCGAGAAGAACGAATACGAAACGCTTTCGGTATAGAGCCGGAAGAACTGGAGAACAGCAATGGCTGAATGGAAATCGATTTGCAAGCTCGACGACATACCGCGCCTCGGCAGTCGCATCGTCAGGTCAATGAATGGCGACATCGCGCTCTTTCGCACGTCGTCGGACGAGGTCTTCGCGCTGCGTGACCGCTGCCCGCACAAGGGCGGGCCACTGTCGCAGGGGCTGGTGCACGGCAACCAGGTGACCTGCCCGCTGCATGGCTGGAGGTTGCGCCTTGATTCCGGAGAGGCCGTCGCCCCCGACCAGGGATGCTCCCGCCGTTACCCGATCCGCATCGAAAGCGGTACGGTGTTTCTCGATATCTGAAATAGCTGCAAGCTGAACTCTCACCCCCACCGACGGAATACGACCATGGACAACTCGTTCTGGAAAGCCGGCCACCGGCCGACGCTCATCGCCTCCTTCCTCTACTTCGACCTGGCCTTCATGGTCTGGGTCATGCTCGGCCCGCTCGGCGTGCAGATCGCCGGCGACCTCGGCCTGACACACGCCCAGAAAGGGATGATGGTCGCCACGCCGGTGCTCGCCGGCGCCCTGCTGCGTATCGTCATGGGCCTGATGGTCGACCACCTGAAGCCGAAACTCACCGGCGCCATCGGCCAGCTGGTGGTGATGGTCTCCCTGTTCGTCGCCTGGTACGTGGGCGTGCAGACCTACGAACAGACGCTGATCCTCGGCATCTTCCTCGGTGTCGCCGGCGCGTCGTTCGCCGTCGCCCTGCCGCTCGCCTCGCGCTGGTATCCGCCCGAACATCAGGGAACGGCGCTGGGCATCGCCGGTGCCGGCAACTCGGGCACGGCACTGGCGGCGCTGATCGCGCCGAGCCTGGCCATCGCCTACGGCTGGACCAACGTCTTCGGCCTGGCGCTGATTCCCCTGCTCGTGGTCTTCGTCTTCTACATGGTCGCCGCCAAGGATTCGCCCGAGTGCCCGCCGCCGAAGTCGCTGGCCGAGTACCTGAAAGTGCTCAAGGACAGCGACGCCTGGTGGTTCATGTTCTTCTACTCGGTCACCTTCGGTGGTTTCGTCGGCCTCGCCTCGTCGCTGACCATCTACTTCAACATCCAGTACGGCCTCGACGCCAAGACCGCCGGTTTCTTCACCGCCGCCTGTGTCTTCGCCGGTTCGCTGGTACGACCCATCGGTGGCAACGTCGCCGACCGCATCGGCGGCATCAAGAGCCTGTCGGTGATGTACGTCTTTGCCGCGATCTTCCTGGCCATCGTCAGTATCGGCCTGCCTGAAGCGTGGATGGCGCTGCTCGCCTTCGTCGGCGCCATGCTGGCACTGGGCATGGGCAACGGCGCAGTCTTCCAGCTGGTGCCGCAGCGCTTCCGCAAGGAGATCGGCGTGATGACCGGGCTGGTCGGCATGGCCGGCGGCATCGGTGGCTTCTATCTGGCATCGTCGCTCGGCTACGCCAAGCAGCTCACCGGCAGCTATCAGATCGGCTTCCTGATCTTCGCCGCACTGGCCCTGCTCGCGCTGGCCGGGCTGAGCGCCGTCAAGAACCGCTGGCGGACGACCTGGGGTGCGGCGCACCTGACGGCAGCGAAGATCTGAGGGCGGCAACGACGACGGCACGGTCTGGCTCGGTCTGCAGGCGGTAAGCGAACGACTCGCGGCGGCAATCGCTGACCGCATCGGGGCGACCTGCGAACGCCTTGCTCCTTTCAGCAAACCGGCGCGGCAAGGTATATTGCCACCTTGCCGCGCCGTTCCCGCTCCCGCCGCCCTGCTTTCAAGCCGGCCAGCGTCGACGGCCGGCAGGCCCGTCGGCGCGTCGAACATCTGCCGCTGGCGACTCGAACAACGCCTTGATGAAGCCGTAGAAACCCATTGCCATGAGTACACGCAGCGACAGCCAGGAAGAAATCAGCGGGCAGGTCGATCGCCCGCCGCGATTCAGTATCGCGCTGGTCAATTACAAGTCCTTGGAAATGACTTCGATCTGCCTGGATTTGCTGCAAAAAGCGGTCGACGTTTCCGAGATCCCGGTGTGGGTCGTCGATAACGATTCCAACGACGCCAGCCTGGAGTACCTGAGGTCGATCGACTGGATCAAGCTGATTGAAAGAAAACCTCCCGGCGAGGAAGTCGGCTTTCTGGCGCACGGCCGCGCGCTGGACATGATCCTCGAAAAGGTGAGCACCGAGTATCTCCTGCTATTGCATACCGACACTTTCATCTATGACCCGGCCATTATCGACATCATGCTGGAGAAATTCTCTGCCGACGACAGGGTTGCCGCCGTGGGCTGCATGGAACCGGTGTTGCGCAAGCTGCCGCACACCGTCTGGCGGACTGCGACGCGAGGAACGAAGTATTACTTCAGGCGGCTGAAGATGGCGCTTGGCTTGAAAACAAGACCACCGACCCTGTATTACGAGGTTTACTTCAAGAGTTTCTGCGCTCTGTGGAACGTGAACATCATCAAGAGCCACGGCATGAGCTTCTCGATGGGAGAGAAAATCCCCGGTTACGAGATGCAGGACGAGCTGCCCAGGCTGGGTTACAGATTCGTCAGGATAGCGCCTCGCGAGATGTTCAGATATCTGGACCACATCGACAAGGGAACGGCGTCGGCCAAGGACGGGATCAGGCTGAAACGCGGAAAAATCCGCAAGTATCAAAACATCGTCGGGAAAAACCTGGCGAATCGCTGATTTCATCCAGCGCAAGACTCCGGCTCGGTGCACGATAGAGGGCGCCGGGCGAGGCTCGTGAGCGCCAGACACAGGCGGCACAGCAGACCATGAAATCAGAAGGCTAGCCGAGAAATGCCGCTCAGAGTCGATATCGGTCACTCGTCGCTCACCGGACCGCGCGAGCGCAACGAGGATTTCTGCGGCATGGTCACCCCCGCCGGCGCCGAACTCGACAACAAGGGCCTGATCGCCGCCGTCGCCGACGGCGTCGGCGGCCACCAGGGCGGTCGCGAAGCCGCCGAGTACACGGTACGCGGCCTGCTTTCCGACTACTACGCGACCCCCGACACGTGGAGCGTGCCGCACGCGCTCGATAAGGTCATCGCCGCGCTCAACCGCTGGGTAATGGCCGAAGCCGGCCGACAGCCCGATCTCACCGGCATGGCCACGACCCTGACCGTTCTCGTCCTGCGCGGCCGTCGCTACGTCAGCGCGCACGTCGGTGATTCGCGTCTCTACCTGCTGCGTGCCGGGGTGTGCACACGTCTGAGCAGCGACCACGTCTGGGAGCATCCGGAACTCAAGAACGTGCTCTCGCGCGCGGTCGGCCTCGACCGCCACTTCCAGCTCGACTTTGCCGACGGCGAACTGAAGGTCGGCGATTGCTTCCTGCTCTGCAGCGACGGCGTCTGGGCGGCGATCGGTGACGGCCGCATCCGCTCCGCATTGCTCGCCCATCCCGACGCGCAGCAGGCAGCCGCGTCGCTGACCAGCCTGGCGCTGGCGGCCGGTGGCCAGGACAACGCCAGCGCCGTCGTTGCGCGCATCGAAGAACTGCCGGCCGAGAACCTGCGCGACTCGCTGGAAGGAACGGCGCGCCTGCCGCTGCCGCCGCAGTTCAAGCCGGGCCAGGAAATCGACGGGCTGCAGATCGACGAAGTGCTGCACGACTCGCGCGCCACCCTGCTCTACCGCGTCACCGATCTTTGCTCACGCCAGCCGCTGGTGCTCAAGACGTTGCGCCCGGAGCTGGCCGACGACGGCGAGGAAATCCGCGCGCTGATCATGGAGGAGTGGCGCGGCCGGCGCATCACCTCGCCCTTCTTCGCCCAGCTGCTGCCCGCCGAAGGACGCAGCTGCCTGTACTACCTGCAGACCTGGCACGAGGGAGCGACGCTGCAGAAAATGCTCGACGCCGGCCTGCACTTCACCGTTGCCGACGCCGTCCAGCATGCCGTCCGCCTGATGAAGGGGCTCTCGGCGCTGCACCGCCTCGACGTCGCGCACCGGGACATCAAGCCCGACAACATCCACATCGGGCGCGACGGCCGCCTGCGCATCCTCGATCTCGGCGTCGCGCTCAGCCTCTCCGAGGACGACCCCGCCACCGGCAGCCCGGGCACCCCCAGCTACATGGCACCGGAGCTGCTCGCCGGCGAGCGCGCCGGCCCGGCGCACGACCTCTACGCGGCCGGCGTGACGCTCTACCACCTGCTCACCCGCAAGTACCCCTACGGCGAGATCGAGCCTTTCCAGCATCCGAAATTCGGCGAACCGGTAGCACCGACGCGCTACCGCCCGGACATCCCCGGCTGGCTGGAAAATGTCCTCCTCAAGGCGGTCGCCAGGGATCCCGCGCAGCGCTTCGAAACCGCCGAGGAATTTCTGCTGGCGCTCGAACGCGGCGCCAACCGCCCGGTCGGCCGACCACCCGTCACGCCGCTGGCGCTGCGCAACCCCCTGCTCACCTGGCGGGTCATCGCTGGCGTCTCGCTGCTGCTCAATCTGGTGTTGTGGATGCTGCTGACGCGCTGACCTGTCCGCTCGGACAAATCGTAGGCCCTAGCAAAGTCACATCTCTTTATCCATCGCCGCCAACGTCCATTGCCGTTCGCCGTCCTCCCCTTTCAGCACAACCATTGCCCCTGCCAAGTGGCGGAGCTCTATGGCGTTTGGTGTGGAACGGGCGCCGGCGTCGTGCTCGCTGGTGTAGTGTTGCGCGCAGCATGAAACGCATACATCCCAGCCACCACAGGGGTTGCGTGCGGCTGTCGGGCTTGCTGAAAGTCTCGTCGGGTAGGCGGCAACACGCCAGCACGCTGGTCATTGCGAGGAGGCGACGAGAGCCGCCCCGGCATGGACGATGCGAATTTCAGCCACCACAGGGTTTTCGCCCTGCTTTCAGCAGTCGCCAAAAGTCTCATTGAGAATGCAGAACACCACTAGCGCGCCCTCGCGCGAAATCGAACGACGGCGCACGAATGCCGCCATCAGACCGAGTCGAGCAGATTGGCCCAGGTTTGCGGCTCGGGAATGGCGCAGACCTGCGGGTCGGAAACGACCCGAACCAGCGTAAAAGTATCCCCGCCGTCACTTAACTGCAGAGTGTTACAACTTACGGCGGCGAAAGCGATATTGCTGTGCGACAGGCCCCATTCCCCCGACGTATCCACGAGCGTCGTGGACGAAAAAGCATTCGTGAGCGCATTCCATGTGAAGCTGCCCTTTTCCATGCCATCCTGTCCGCTGGGATCGAGGATCGAACTTCCGTCTTCGGCCATCATGTAGCTTCCGTCAGACAGGAAAGTGATAAGCACCGTGCTGGCAGCTTGTCCGCCAGCGGTGGCATACCAGGAGCCGACAATGGCGCTGGTTGGGCTGGTTACGCGATTCAGCGTGACGCCACCAGCGATCGTCATCGTGTCACCGGAAATGCCGATCGAGGTCAGGCCCGAGTGAGACAACCCCCATTGCCCCGACGTGTCCACGAGCGTCGTGAACGAGAAAGCACTGGTGAGCGGATTCCAGGTGTAGGTGCCTCTTTCCATGCCGTCCTGCCCACTGGGGTCGAGGACCGAACTGCCATCTTCGGCCATCCAGTAGCTTCCGTCTGCAAGGAACGTGATGACCGCAGTGCTGTCAGCCTGTCCGAGGTGGGTGCCATACCAGCCTCCCACAATGGGTGATGCGTGCGTTGGTAGCGAACCGAGCAAGCTGATTGGCAACGAGACTGAACGCGAACAGATCGTGAAGTGGTTTCATCGTTGGACCCCAAAAAAAGCCGCAATCGGAGAAATTTCTCCTGGAAACAGCAAGGTGCGCGGGAATCCAGTCGCAGGCAAGCTGCGGCAACGGTGTGTCCCCCACACGTTCCACTACTCCCCTGACCGAAGGGGCCTGCTGCGTCGCAGGCGAAACGGGAACGCCGCAAGAACTGTGCGGCGGGCGGGACGCAAGCGAATATGCAAACTGCAAGCACAAAGCATGCCGGAAAATACTTTGTCATGGAATCAGGGCGTTGTGTGTACGCCGAATTCGGACTGTAAAGAATTCCGACAAGATTCCTTTTCCAGGGGTTGCAGGAACACTAATTCCCGAGCCGCTGAGTGCCGTGCTCGGGTTCGATGCCGTTTATGATCGTGCGCAGCGGCAAATGTCTGGATTGCCGCGTCGACTGCGCCTCCTCGCAATGACGGCAGGTGGGGAATGTTTGCCGGGAGTGGGCAACGCGGGGTGCCCCATGTGACTGGTGAAATCCCGCCACCGCAGGGGTTCCACCCTGCGGTCAGGGTCGCTGAAAGTCGCATCGGGAATGCAGCACTACGTTCGCCACTCGCCCGGAATCGCGCCGGAAGTCGGCAACGGGTTGGCACCAATACCGTCAGAATGCCTGGCACCAATAATGGCCTCAGGCTTCCTTGTCACCCCGCAGCGCGGCCACCATCGAGCGCTCGCCAGACCCGCAGAAATACCACAGAACCTCTGCATGTCTTTGTTTTAAATATTGTTGCTTTCTGGCGCTTTGCTCGCCACAAATCTTATGTCGCGGATGTGGATAATCGGCTGGTGCGGTTGGGCGCGTAATGCCGACGAAGAACGTGCTTGCATTCCCATCTTCGATTGGTGTTAGTTTGTACTACGGAAAGACCCCACCTTGACCAGAAATCAGGCGATCTGCTTCGCGGCCAAAGGAGAAAAACAAGGGCGTACCGTGCAGCTGCGAGGGTAAGCGTAGGCGCAGCTGACGCGCGATGGAGGCTCGTCGCGACTCCAAGAGACAGCATTACCCATATTAGGAGGTGGTCATGAATCTGACAGTCAAAGTATTGCTGGGGATGGCGCTAGGCATAGTGGTTGGCCTGGTGATCAACCTGGGCGGCATGAATGCCGCAGGCTCGCTAATCAACGAATACCTGGTCAACGGCCTGTTCCACGTCGTCGGCAAGATGTTCGTCAACGCATTGAAGATGATGGTCGTTCCCCTGGTGCTCTTTTCGCTGATCTGTGGTGTCTGCGGCATCGGCGACATCAAACTGCTGGGGCGTATCGGTTCGAAGGCTTTCGTCCTGTATATGGTCACCACCGCGATCGCCATCGCCACCGGCATCCTGCTGGCCGCCAGCCTGGGCATCGGCGAAGGCATGAACGCCGAAACCACGGCGAAGTTCACCGGCAAGGAGTCGCCACCCTTGTCCGAGGTCCTGATCAACGTCATCCCGTCCAACCCGGTCAATGCCATGGCGCAGGGCGAGATGCTGTCGATCATCTTCTTCGCCATTCTCTGCGGCGTCGGCCTGCTGCTGGTCGGCAAGAAGGCCAAGACGGTCGTCGAGTTCGTCGAACTGCTCAACGAAGTGATGATGAAGATGGTCAGCATCATCATGGCGCTGGCGCCTTACGCCGTGTTCTGCCTGATCGCCAAGGCGATTGCCAGCCTGGGACTGGATCTGCTGGCGCAACTGCTTGGCTATGTGCTGGTGCTCATCGGTGTCCTGCTCTTCCACCTCTTCGTCACCCTGCAGGTGGTGCTCAAGGTCTTCTCTGGACTCGGTTCGAAAATCTTCCTGGCGAAGATGCGCAATGCACAGGTGTTCGCCTTCAGCACCTCGAGCTCCAATGCCACCATCCCGGTGACGCTGCGCACGGTCACCGAACGCCTGGGCGTCAAGAACTCCGTCGCCTCGTTTACGGTCCCGTTCGGCGCCACCATCAACATGGACGGAACGGCGATCATGCAGGGCGTGGCCACGGTATTCATTGCCAACGTCTACAACGTCGATCTCGGCATGGGCGGCTATCTGACGGTCATCCTGATGTCGGTGCTGGCGTCGATCGGCACGGCGGGCGTGCCCGGTGTCGGCCTGATCATGCTCTCGATGGTGTTCACCCAGGTCGGCCTGCCGATCGAAGGCATCGGACTGATTCTCGGTGTCGACCGCTTGCTGGACATGATCCGCACCGCGGTCAACGTCTCGGGCGACGCGGTGGTTTCGGTGATCGTCGCCAAGAGCGAAGGGCAGCTGAACCTGGACGTCTATAACGACCCCGACGCCGGCGCCTTCAACACCGCCGACGTGCATCTCGACGAGGAGGTCGAGCGCGAAATGGCGCAGGTGGTCAGCAGCACGCACGACCACAGGTAGCAAGTAGCAGGACTCCCGACGACCACGCGCCCGCCCGGCGGCGCGTGGTCGTTTCCTTGTCCGTGACGCGTTCACACAGACGCATGCTTGCCGCCGCTGTCGCCGGCAGCGTCAAGAAACAACTGCCGCGGCCGTTATCGTGCCCGGGCGAGAAGGCCTCGAGCTTGTCGCCTTCACGCGACTCACCAATGGTGATCAGGGATTCGTTACACTGCGCGGCGTGGGTCTGCGCAAACAGTCCATCTGGACGATACTGGAACAACGGGAGAGAAAATGATGGGACGAAACATGATGGCACATCTTGTCGGCGGCACTTTTCTGGCCGCCACGGTGCTTCTCGGGGGCCTCGGCACGGCCCTGGCCGACGACAAGGCTGAGCAGCCGGTCACGCCCGCGAAGGAGATCACGGATCAGCGAGCTCTCAAGCTGCTGAAGGATATGAGTGACACTCTGGCCGCGGCGCGGACACTCGCCTTCAAGGCGCGCAGCCTGCTGCCCCTGGAGGCGCCGAGCGGGCAGTACGTCAGCCTCTTCGCTGCGACACGCGTACGGCTGCAGCGGCCCGACCGCCTGTTCGTCGAGTCGCGCGGCGACCTCGTGCCAACCGACCTTTACTACAACGGCAAGACGGTGACGGCGATCGGCCCGGCCAAGAAGTTCTACGCGCAACACGACGCCAGCGGCAGCACCCTCGACTCCGTCCTCGCCCAGGAACAGCCGGGCGCGGACACCTTGGCGCCCTTCGTTGACCTACTGGTCTCCGACCCCTACGCCCGCCTCACCAAGGATCTCTCGAGCGCCCTTCTGGTAGGGCAATCGACAATCGACGGGGTCAACACCGATCACCTGGCGTTTACCGCCCCCGGCGTTGACTGGGAGCTCTGGATCGGCACGCGGGACAGGCTGCCGCGCCTGGTAATCGCGTCGTACCGCAGTGGTGAGCGGCAGCCCACGTTCACGGTCGAGTTCTCGGACTGGAAGCTCAATGCGCCAATGCCGACCCAGAGCTTCGAGGTCGCCATTCCCAAGGACGCGGTGAAGCTCGAGTTCAAGCCGATCGGCCTTGCGCAGTCCAAATGAGTGACATGAGGAGCAAAACGATGAAACCGGTGAAAAAACTCATTCTCGGCGTCGCGGTGACCGCGAGCGTCCTGGCTCCCCTTGCCGACGCCAACGCCTGGGTCGCGGCTGGACGCGGATGGGGCGGACGAGGCTTCGTTGCCGCCGGCCACCCCTACCATGGCGGCTACTACCACGGCGGCGGCTACTACCATCGCGGTTGCTACGGGTGCGGCGCGGCCGCGGGTGCCGTTGCCGGCCTGGCGGTTGGAGCGATGACCGGGGCAGCGATCGCCAGCGCGGCGCAACCGGTGGTGGTCCAACAACCCGTCTACGTGGCCCCACAGCCGGTTTATGTGGCCCCACAGCCGACCTACGTGACCCCGAACAATTTGCCGATCGGCAGCCAGTACGCGGCACTGCCTCCCAACGCCCGACACATGACGGTGAACGGTGCCCAGTACTACCAGAGTGGGCCGAACTGGTACAAGCCCTACTTCGGGTCGAGCGGCGTGTATTACGAAGTGGTGCTGGCGCCGTAAGCGCCATGCCCTGTCTCGCGTAGTTGCGGGCCGTTCGACGATCCTTTTCCTCTCCGCAGAGAACGATGCGCGTGCTATTGGTCGAAGACGACCCGATGATCGGCAAGAGCGTCCAGCAGGGCCTGCGCCAGGAGGGCACCAGCGTCGACTGGGTGCGCGACGGGGAGGCGGCCGAACTGGCGCTGACGACGACTCCCTACGAGCTGCTGCTCCTCGACCTCGGCCTGCCCGGCAGATCCGGTCTGGACGTTCTCGCCAGGCTGCGGCGTTCGGACAACGACATTCCGGTGCTGATCATCACCGCCCGCGACGCCGTCACCGAGCGCATCAAGGGGCTCGACAGCGGTGCCGACGACTACCTGATCAAGCCCTTCGACCTCGACGAGCTGTCGGCGCGCATGCGCGCGCTGCTGCGCCGCCGTTCCGGTCGCGCCAGCCCGGTCATCGAACACGGCGATCTGCGCATGAATCCGGCAACTCACGAGCTCACTCAGGACGGCAAGCCGGTAGCGCTTTCGGCACGGGAATTCGCCCTCCTGCAGGCGCTGCTCGAACAACCGGGAGTGCCGCTGTCGCGGGCGAAACTCGAAGAGCGGCTGTACGGCTGGGGAGAAGAGATCGAAAGCAACGCCGTCGAGGTCTATATCCACTCGCTGCGGCGTAAGCTCGGAAGCGAGCGGATCAAGAACATCCGCGGTGTCGGCTACCTGGTGCCGGCTGGCCGATGACGTCGATCCGCCGCCAGTTGCTGCTGGCGCTCCTGTCGGTGATTACGCTGACCACGCTGCTCGGCGCGCTGGCCACCTACCGCACGGCGCGCGACGAGGCGAACGCGATGTTCGATTACCAGCTGCGCCAGCTGGCCCTGTCGTTCCGCGACCAGGTGTTCCAGGGCGGGCGGCCGCACGATTTCACGATCGACGGCGACGCGCAGGACTTCTCGATCCAGGTCTGGCGCCCGGACGGCACCCGCCTCTACCTGTCGCACCCGCGCAACGAACTGCCGGACCGGACGCCGCTGGGCTTCGCGACCATCGATACCGGCCATGGCAGGTGGCGTGTCTTCGGCATGCAGCAGCACGGCCAGACGATTCAGGTCGCGCAGCCGATGCATTCGCGCGACGAACTGGCGCTCGCCGCCGCCTTGCGTACCGTCGCCCCATTCCTGCTCATGCTGCCGGTTCTCGGAGTGCTGATCTGGGTCGTCGTCGGCCGCGGACTGCGCCCGCTCGACGCCGTCGCACGCGCGGTCAGCACGCGCACCGCGGTCGCCCTCGACCCGCTCCCGGAAAATCGGGTGCCGAGCGAAGTCGTGCCACTGGTACGCGCGCTGAACGAGCTGCTCGACCGGCTCCAGCACGCGCTGCAGGCGCAGCGCGAGTTCACTGCCGACGCCGCGCACGAACTGCGCACGCCGCTGGCGGCACTGAGTCTGCAGGTACAGCTTGCCGAGCGCGCACCGGATGCTGCCGCCCGCGCCGAGGCCTTCGGCGAATTGAAGGGCGGTTTGCAGCGCGCGACGCATTCGGTGCAACAACTGCTGACCCTGGCCCGCCAGGAACCGGGCAGCGGAGAACGTGCGACCAGCGCGGTACACCTTGGCGATCTCGTGGCGACGGTGATCGCCGCGCAGCTGGCGCTGGCCGAAGCGAAGGGAATCGATCTCGGCGCCGCGCCCGGCACCGACAATGATGTTATTCGCGGCGACCAGGAAGCGCTGCGCATCCTGATCACCAACCTGGTCGGCAACGCCATTCGCTATACCCCGGCCGGCGGTCGCGTCGACGTTACCGTCGGTGACGATGACGGCGTGTTCATCGAAGTCAGTGACTCCGGCCCTGGCATTCCCGCCGCCGACCGGCAACGCGTCTTCGACCGCTTCTATCGCCGCGCACAAAGCGAAGAAGCGGGCAGCGGCCTGGGGCTCGCCATCGTCAAGACCATCGCTGAACGGCACCAGGCGACGGTGCACCTCGGCGAAGCCCGGCTCGGCGGCTTGTGCGCACGCGTTCAATTCGACCGCTCAGCCTCCGCCACCAATTCGTCCACCACTCCGACCCGCACTTCGTTTTAAGTCAGTCTTAAGTCATGGCCGTCTATCGTACGTTGCACCGGAAGCGATGCGCTTCCTCGATGAAACGAAAGAGGAGATCACCATGCAAGCAACGACCTTCAAACGCAGTCTGCTGGCTGCGGCACTGATCGCCGCCGTCGGCGTCGGCTACGCCAAGCTGGGCGGCGACGTCATCCGCCCGGCCGACGCCGTTGCCGCTCTTGCGGCGCCGAGCGCAGCGCCGCTGGCCAATCCTGCCGTCGGGCTGCCCGATTTCCGGGCAATCGTCGAGCACAGTGGCCCGGCGGTGGTCAATATCAGCGCCGTCGGAGCGTCGAAAACGGCGTACTCAGGCGGCGACCGGGATGAACGCGTCCCCGAGCTTTTCCGCCACTTCGGCATTCCGATGCCCGACGGCGGAGCCCCCTCGCGCGGCATGGGCTCGGGCTTCATCGTCAGCGCCGACGGGCTGATTCTGACCAACGCCCACGTCGTCAGCGATGCCGACGAGGTCACCGTCAAGCTGACCGACAAGCGCGAATTCAAGGCCAGGGTCGTCGGCCTCGACAAGCTCACCGACATCGCCGTGCTGCGTATCGCCGCCAAGAACCTGCCGGTCGTTCGCCTCGGCAGTCCGGGCAGCGCCCAGGTCGGCGAATGGGTCGTCGCCATCGGCTCACCGTTCGGCTTCGAGAACAGCGTCACCGCCGGCATCGTCTCGGCCAAGGGCCGCTCGCTGGCCAGCGACAGCTACGTGCCGTTCATCCAGACCGACGTGGCGGTCAACCCGGGCAACTCGGGCGGACCCCTGATCAACCTGAACGGCGAAGTGATCGGTATCAACTCGCAGATCTACAGTCGCAACGGCGGTTATCAGGGCGTGTCGTTCGCCATCCCCATCGATGTGGCGATGAACATTCAGGAGCAGTTGCTGAAGAACGGCAAGGTCAGTCACGGGCGCCTCGGCGTCACCATCCAGGAAGTCTCGCAGTCGCTGGCCGAGTCCTTCGGCTTGAAGAACACCGCCGGCGCGCTGATCAGTTCGGTCGAGAAAGGCAGCCCGGCGGCGGCCGCCGGTCTCGAAGCGGGCGATATCATTCTCAAACTGGACGCCACGGAAATCGGCAGCTCGGCCGAGCTGCCACCCCTGGTGGCGGCGATCAAACCGGGAACGCAGATCGCGCTGCAGGTCTGGCGCAAGGGTGGCACGCGCGATATTGCGCTGTCGGTCGGCGAAATCCCCACGCAGGCGCAAGCGGCGGCAAGCGGCGGCGAAGCCGACAATCCTCGCCTTGGTCTGGCGCTGCGTCCGTTGAGCCCGCAGGAGCAGCAGGCAAGCGGCACGGCCGGCGGTCTGCTCGTCGAGAACGTCAGCGGCCCAGCCGCCAAGGCCGGCATCCGGCGGGGCGACATCGTCCTGTCGCTCAACGGCCAGGAGGTGCGCGACATCGCCCAGCTGCGCGCGCTGCTCGACAAGTCCGGGAGGAAGGTCGCCCTGCTCATCGAGCGCGACGACGCGAAGATCTTCGTTCCGGTCGACATCGGTTGAGCCCGTCTCGGCACCGTCAGGCTGCAGGTGGAGTGATCGCGCCGCCTGCAGCGCCGGCCATTTCTCGCAAGGAAGCCCGCCAATGATCGACGCCCTGTTCGACCTTCTCGGCACCTTCTATCAAAGCGGCGACTTCGCGCAGGCCGAATGGATCGCACGCAGCATTTTGCAGGCGATCCCGGACGATATCGTGTCGCTGCAGTTTCTTGGTCTTGTCTATTATCGGACCGACCGTCGCAGCCAGGCGCTGCAGGCGTTCAGCGCCGCCGATCCGGACGCGCCAGCGGCTCCACCGGTCGCCGGCGGGCCGGATCTGCTGGCCTCGGCGCAGTGCCTGCGCGCAGCGAGCGGCCACGGCTCGGCACTGGCGGGCGCCACGGCTCGGCACTGGCGGGCGCCTGGTACGACCTCGGCCTGCTGCTCTTCCGCCTGGGACGCGACCGGCAGGCGCTCGGCGCGCTACAGGCCGCGCTTTGCGCACGCCCGGACTATCAGGCGGCGAAGGCGGCGGTCGCGCGAATCGCCGGATTTTCTGCCCACCGACGAGTGCGGGCCAAGCGGCGAGAACTGGCGCCCCGCGTGGACAACAGCTTGCCCGGCAGCCAGCAGGAATAGCGGCAGCCGCAGGGTCAACGCCGCGTGCAGCGAGCACAGCCGTGCTTGCCGACGGCAACGAAGAGTGGAATCATGCACCGGTGAAGGTCCCTCGCCCCATGGGCACATCCCCCACCAAGGTCATCATCGTCGCCGACTCGGTGCTGGTGCGCCAGTTCGTCGCCCAGGCGCTCGCCGGCGAAGCGGGGATCCAGGTCATCGGCAGCGCCGCCGATCCGCTGCTTGCCCTGGAGAAAATGCGCCGGCAATGGCCGGAAGTGCTGGTGCTGGACGTCGAGACGCCACGCCTGGACAGCCTCTCGTTCATGCGCAAGGTGCTCGCCGAGCGAGCGACGGCCATCGTCATCTGCTCGTCGCTGGCCAAGCGGCAGGGACCAGCGACGCTGGCGGCGCTGGCAGCCGGCGCCGTCGGCAGCTTCTGCACGCCGGCGATCGGCGTGCAGCCCGCCGCCGGACATCATGCCGAGGCCATCGTGCGCGCGGTGCGCGCCGCTGCGCAAACCTGCCTGCCACTGCAAAAGCGCCCGACACCAGCACTAACCAACGATCTGCTGCGCCCGAAGAACTCGGCCGACGTCATGCTTGCCGCCGGTGCGGCGACCGCCAGCGCCGGGAGTACCGAGCGCATCGTGGCCATCGGCGCGTCGACCGGCGGCACGCAGGCGCTGGAGTTCGTTCTGGGCCGACTGCCGACAAGCTGCCCGGGAATGGTCATCGTCCAGCATATGCCGGAGCGCTTCACCGCGATGCTCGCCCAGCGCCTCAACGAGATGTGCCAGATCGAAGTGCGCGAGGCAGGCCACGGCGACCGAGTCGTCGCCGGCCGGGCGCTGATTGCGCCCGGCAACAGGCACATGATGCTCAGACGCAGCGGCACCCATTATCTGGTCGACGTCGTCGACGGACCGCTGGTCAACCGCCACAAGCCATCGGTCGACGTGCTTTTCCGCTCGGTGGCCAGGTTCGCCGGTGGCAACGCGCTGGGCATCATCATGACCGGCATGGGAGACGATGGCGCTCGCAGCCTCAAGGAAATGCGCGACGCGGGCGCCCGGACGATCGCCCAGGACGAAGCGAGTTGCGTCGTCTTCGGAATGCCCAAGGAAGCCGTCAGGCACGGTGGTGCCGAGCAGGTCATGGCTCTCGAACGGATCCCCGGCGCCCTGCTCGCCTTCGGCCGCAACAGCACGCTGCTCGGCGTTTCCTGAAAGGCGCCTGGCGGCAGCCGCTTCGCCACGCGGGCTACCGCCGGCGAAAGGCCGGGGTATGGCAGCCGGCGTGTTGCGCAGCGAGTGGCGAGGGTGAGGTGTCGTCGGCTGCACATCGTGTTCACTCGCACGCGGCCATCGCGTATCCTCCGCCAATGGGGATTCTTGGAGTCATCGCGGCGTCGGAGCCGCATACCGCCGAAGCCGGCGCCTGCCTTCTGCGCCGGGGCGGCAACGCGGTCGATGCCATCGTCGCCGCCAAGCTCGCGGCGACCGTCACCGAACTGCCGCTGACCTCGCTGGGAGGCGGCGGCGCGTGCATCTGGGGCGACGCCGACGATGGCTACAAGGTCCTCGACTTCTTCGCAGCAACACCGGGGCGCGGCCTCGCCAGCCCGCCGCGCCTCGACTTCGCGCCGGTGACGGTCGATTTCGGACGCACGACGCAGGTTTTCCATGTCGGCAGGGCGGCAGCGGCTGTCCCCGGGGAACTGGTCGGACTGCTCGAGCTGCACCGTCGCGCCGGCCGCGTACCGCTGCGCGAAGTCGTCGCGCCGGCGGTCGCCTGGGCGCGCGACGGCTTCACGGTCAGCCCGCAGATAGCGATGATCATTTCACTCGTCGCGCCGATCGCCCGCCGCTCGCCGACCGTGGCCAACCTGTTCTTCCCGCGCGGCGTCCTGCCGCAAGCAGGCGATCGCCTGAGCAACCCGGATCTCGGCGACTTCCTCTACGCGCTTGGCGAGGGCGACACGGACACCCACGTCGCCCGCTACTGGGCGGCGCTGGTCGCCAACTTCGGCCCGGCGCAAGGCGGACTGATCACCGCCGAGGACGTGGCGGCGTACGCGCCGGTGATCCGTGCACCGCTGCGCGTCGGCTTTGGCCCGTACACGGTGCTCACCAACCCGCCGCCGGCGGCTGGGGGCGGCCTGATCGGCGCCGGCCTGCGTATCGCCGAGCGACTCGGTCTCGGCGAAGAGGAATTCCTGTCGCGCGAGCAGCAGCTGAAGATGGCGGCGCTGCTGGCGACGGTATCGGAAATCCGCCAGGCGGGTTATGACCACCGCCTCTACGCCGACCCGGGATCGATTCTCGATCTCGCCGCCGGCGACGGCATTCCCGCCTGGGGTGCGCGAACACAAACGCTGATTGCCGAGAACCAGCTCGGCGCGACGACCCACATCTCGGTCATCGACGCCGACCGCATGGCCGCGGCGATGACCACCAGCAATGGTGAGGGTTGTGGCGAAGCCCTGCCCGGACTCGGTATCCACGTCAACAACTTCCTCGGCGAGGACGACATCAACCCCAGCGGTTTCCATCACCGGGCAGCGGGAACCTGGATGAGCACGATGATGTCCCCGACGATCGTCGTCGCCGGCGAACGGCCATGCTTCGCGCTCGGCAGCGGCGGCTCAAATCGGATTCGTAGCGCCATCCTGCAATCGCTGCTCAACCTGCTGGCCTATCGCCGCCCGCTCAAGGAGGCGGTGAACGCGCCGCGCCTGCACGTCGAAGGGGCCAGATTGTGGTTTGAAAGTCACGGCCTCGGCGCCGGGGCCGCCGACGCCCTGCAGGCGGCATGGCCGGCAGCGACCCGCTTCGACGAGGCGAGCCTGTTCTTCGGTGGCGTCAACTGCGTCGCCAGCGGTCATGGGCACCTCTACGGCGCGGGTGACCGCCGGCGTGGCGGCGTCGTGGTGGTCACCGAACAGTAGCGTGCACGCACGCTCGCTGCCGGCGACGCCCCGCGTCTCGGGCTCCATGGTTTCGCTGCCGCGGTATCGATTTCCGGCCGGAACCCGACGCTTTAGAAGCTGTAGCGCAGCTCCGAATAGACCCGGTCGCTGTCGTCATAGCGGCCGAAGAATCCCAGCGGCGGGCCGTTGAAGATATCGACGCCGACCGCCAGGTCCCAGTTCTTCTCGAAGTTCCAGCTGACCCGCGGGCGCAACATCCAGTCGTTGCGGTTGAGGCTGGAAATCCATAGCGCCTGCGCCTCGAACCTGTCGCCGAACTTGCGGTTCACCAGCAGGCTGTAGCCGTTCTCGTTGGCCGACTCGATGATATCCGGGCTGTGGTCGAAGAAATGACTCTGGAAGACCTGGACGTTGACCCGGGTGTCGGTAATCTGGGAAAAGTCCAGGCCGAGCACCCAAGTGAGCGTGTTCTGCGCGACCAGTCCATCGGGGGTCGTCAGATTTGTTGACTGATACTTCTGGCCGCTGGTGTAGACCGCTTCGCCCTTGAGAACCGTCGAACCAAGGTCTTTGGCAAAGGTCGTTCCGTACTGGTCGATGCGCTCGTGCCGCGCCTGATACTCCACCGTCGGCTGCGCTCCGGCAATGATCTGCCGGTAGAAGGTCGGCGCGACGCTCATGCTGCTGTAGGCAAATGCCGCCACATCCCAGCCGTTCTGGAGAACGGAAAGGCGCAGGCCATAGTTGGTGTTCTCGAGGTTTTGCGTCGGGATCTTCTCGTTGCGAAAAGTGGCCTGGCCATAGGGTATCAGCGTGTAGTCGTAGAACTGCGCCCCCGGCTTGCCGATGTTGTCGTAGCTGGCCACCGGGATCCAGATCGCCTCGGCGTGAAAGTCGCCCTTGAAGTACTCGGCCCGTGCAGCCCACTGCGGAATGCGCAGGATGTCGAACTCGGGGAGCACGAAATGCCGCATATCCTTGGCCGAAACGACATCGCCGAACAACAGACCGACCATCTCGCCCCAGATGATGTGCTGCCGACCGAGACGGAAATCCCAGTCGCCGGCGCCGATATCGATGTAGTTCTCGCGCAACATCGCATTCAGGGTTTGATTGTCGTTCACCGCCTGCGGGTAAAAATCACTCATCGGATAAACGGCGTCGAAGTCCACGCGCGCGCCCAGATGCCACTTGACGCCACTGCCGAAATCGCCCTGCGCACTGACATCGGCACGTGTCATCGCCTCCGACCAGTGCGCCGGCCCGGGCGTGGTGTAGGCCATGACGTTCTGGATGAAGCCGCGGTAGCGAACCGGGCGCGACGCCGACTGGGCAACAGCCTGCGCCGCCTTTCCTTTCGGCAGGGCATCGTCGCCGTCGCCGAACAGGGCATCGCGGCTAAGCGGCAGTTCGTCGGCGGGCGCAGCGACGGCTGGCGTATCGGTCCCAAACAGGGCGTCGCGACTGAGCGGCGGTTCGCTTGCCGGGGCGGCGGCTGGAGCGACGACCGGCTTTGCGGCGGGCTTCGCAGCCGGCTCGTCGGTGCCGAACAGCGAATCCCGGCTCAGCGGCAGATCGTCCGACTTGGCGGCGAGCTGAAACGGCACCCGCTCTGGCGTGGCGGCGAGGAGGGCATCGCCAGCAGCGCGCCCGGCGTGATCCGCCGGCTGGGCCAGAAGCGACAGCGGCAAGCTCGCCAGAAGCAGGGCGAGAACGGTCAAAGGCTGCTTATTTCTGATCTGCATTGCGGTTTTCCCCGTTGCTATCCAGCGCCTCGATCGGCGCGCTGTCCTGCTTCTCGTCGTCATTGACTGCCGGCTCCTCGTTAGCCAGCGCACTCGCCGGCTCGTCGACAACGGCTTCCGTCGGACGGTGACGCGCCAGCGACCACTTGCCACTCGAACGCTTCCCGAGCAGGGCGATCTCGCCATCCTCGACGCGGACCAGACGGTCGGCCTTGGCGATCACCCGCCTGTCGTGGGTAGAGAAGATGAAAGTCGTCTTGAGCTTGCGATTGATCCTCTTCATCAGAAGAAGGATTTCCTCACCGGTCTTGTGATCGAGGTTGGCGGTCGGTTCGTCGGCGAGGACGATGGCCGGCTTGATCACCAGGGCCCGGGCGATGGCCACGCGCTGCCGCTGACCGCCGCTCAGCTGGTTCGGACGGTGACTGGCAAACTTTGCCAGGCCAACGATATCGAGAAAGTACGCCACCCGCTCGCGCCGTTCGGCAACCGACATATCGCGGCGGTGAAGCAGCGGATACTCGACGTTTTCAGCCGCCGACAGCACGGGCAGCAAATTGAACGTCTGAAAAATGAAACCGATGGTCCGCGCGCGAAGATCGGCGAGCTGGTTCGGCGTCCGGCCGCTGACGTCCTTCTCGTTGATGTAGATCTTGCCGCTGCTTGGGGTGTCGATGCAGCCGATCAGGTTGAGCAAAGTTGTCTTGCCGCTGCCCGACGGACCCGCAATTGCCAGAAACACTCCCGGGTCGAAGGCCAGCGTGATGTCCTTGAGCGCTTGGACTTTCTGCTCGCCGAGTTGATAATCCTTGTAAACGTGGTCGATGCGGACAACTTTCATGCGGTGGCACTTCCTGCCAACCGACTGAACGGCCAGCACAATGAGGTGAAAACGATGGAAAGCATGACGATCCGCCATTCTGGTGTCAAGACTGCCTTGGCGCTTCTCCTGCTGACTTTCTCCGCCTGGAGCGCGGCAGCGCCGGCGGCAACGCCCGCGCAGGAAGATCCCGGCAACGAGGCCATGGCCCGGATGATCGTCCAGAAAGCCGACGAGGTTCGCTTCCCCGCCGACAGCTTTCAGGTCGACGTGGCAATCACCACGACCACCAACGGCGACAACCCCGACGTGCATAAGTATCGGGTGCTGTCCAAGGGCAACACCAACAGCGTGGTGATGGTCACCGAACCGGCATCCGAGCGCGGTCAGATCATCCTGATGAAAGGCCGCGACCTGTGGATCTTCATGCCTGAAGTCTCGCAGCCAATTCGCCTCGCCCTCTCGCAACGGCTGACCGGACAGGTGGCCAACGGCGACCTGGCACGGGCCAATTTCGCCGCCGACTACAACCCGAAGCTTCTGCGCAGCGAGAAGATCGGCGACGACAGCTATTTCGTGCTTGAACTGATCGGGGTCGACCGCGGCGTCACTTACCAGCGGGTGCTTTACTGGGTCCGGGAAAAGGACTCCTGGCCGTACCGCGCGGAATTCTATTCGCTCTCCAACCGCCTGCTGAAAACCTGCAAGTACGAGAACTACCAGACCATGGAAGGCAGGAAGCGCCCGACTCGACTGGTCATGGAAGATGCGCTGCGCGGCGGCGAGCAGTCGGTCCTGGAATACGGCAGCATGAAGCTGCGCGATCTTCCGGACAAGATCTTCACCAAGGATTACCTCAAGAAACTCGACTGACGTGGCGCCCGCCAAGGGTGCGAGCCCCGCACTTCGTAGTAGTATGCGCAGGTCGTGCCGGCAGCTCGCCGGCCAGACAGACAACACCACAAGGGCGGCGGATGTTTCTTTCCAACTTGACAGAACTGACCATGAGCCAGGGCTACCGGCGGTTCTTCAGGGTCGTGCCGGCGCTGACCGACGAGCTGCGCGCCGAAAACTACCGCATCCGGCACCAGGTTTATTGCCAGGAGCTGGGTTACGAGCCGCTGCGCCCCGAGGGTCTCGAAGCCGACGCCTACGACAAGCAGTCGCTGCACTGCCTGGTGCAATCGGTTTCGACGGGGGACTTCGTCGGCTGCGCTCGCCTCGTGCTGATCGATCCGGAACTTGCCCAGGAGGCCAGGCTACCGCTGGAGATCAGCTGCGCGGAAACGCTGGACCGCTCGATCGTCGATCCGCTGGCGCTGGACCGATCACGCATTGCGGAAATCTCTCGCCTGGCGGTGATCGGCAGCTACCGCCGCCGGCCGGGCGAGAAGGAAAGACCCATCTCGATCTCGGAGGAGGACTTCGGCACTGCCAAGCAGCCGCGCCAACCCTACCTCGCTCTGGCGGTCTATCTTTGCCTGATTTCGCTGGCTCGCAGCTACGGAATCACCACCCTGTTCGTCCTCACCGAGCCGCGTCTGGCGTCGAACCTGACGCGCCTGGGCGTCAATGTCGAACAGATTGGCGGCGCGATAGAACACCGCGGCACCCGCGTTCCCTCGATGCTGTCGGTCGATGAAATCATCGACGGCATGAACTTCGTCGTCCGTGCGCTCTTCGAAGTCGTTTCACGCGAGGTCCAGGAAGGTATCGACGCTGCCGGCGAGAACGCTGTTCGCGCCGGGCACCACCCGTTTTCCTAGCCCCCAGGACAATGCGCGCGCCTTCCCGCCACTCTTCTGCCGCAAGGACACCGTTTCGCATCCTCGCTCACGACGATGTATAGCTTGCCGGAGCCCGTCCGCCACGCCATCGAGTCGGGACGCGCCCCTTCGCCGCCACAGGTCCTGCTGCGCCTGCTGCAGATGGTCGACGACGACAGCACGACGATGGCCAAGCTGGCGGGCCTCGTCGAACAGGATCCCGGTTTGTGTACGCGCGTGCTGACGGCCGCCAATTCACCCGCCATTCGCCGCGGCACGCAGCTGCGCAGTATCGAAAACTGCCTGATCGCGCTCGGAACCAGGCTGGTGCGTTCGATCGCCACCTGCCTGTCGGTGCAGAACCTGTTCGACGAACGCGCCGGCACCCGGTCGGTCGACCTCTCCGCCTTCTGGACGCACTCGCTGCTCGTCGCCGAACTGTCGCGAAGCCTGGCTGCGGCCAGCGGCTACCAGCGACCGGACGAGGCCTACCTGGCGGGACTCCTGCACGACGTCGGCGAGCTCATTCTGCTCTCGGCACTTGGCGACCCTTATTTGCAGCTGCTTGCCACCTGCCCCAGCGAAGCCGAACTTTCCGCTCGGGAAAGCGCGCAGTTCGGCGTGCACCACGGCGAAATTGGCACCTGGCTGGCCGACCAGTGGCATCTCGATTCGCCATTCGCCGACGGCATCCTCTTTCACCATCTGCCCGCCGAGCAGATCGTCACCGCCGCCGGGCTCCCGCGGTTGGTGTGGCTGGCGCACGCGCTGGTCTCCTGCGACGAGATTCCGCACGGACTGGCAGCCCTCGCCGAGCAGATGCTGGGCAACGGCAGCAGCGCTCGCCTGACCGGCCTGCGCGACCAAGCCGAACAGCGGATGTGCATCATCGCCGACGCCATCGGCATCGCCCCCCCGGAAAGAGCAGCTGCCGGCGGCAGCTCGAACGGCATGCCGCGGGTGCTTGGCGCTCGTCGCTGCTGCGAACACGACGCCCACGAGCAGATCGCCGCGATCATCGGTGAGCGGGCACTGTTGGCTCCCTTGCAGGAGGATCTCTGCAGCCTCGATAGCGACGCCGAAGTCCTCCTCTCGCTACGCGAATCGGCACGCATCCTGTTTGACCTCAACCACCTCGCCTTCCTGCTCTGCGAGCCGCAGGGCGGCCAGCTCACGGGCAAAGGCGTTGCCGCACAGCCGGCGATCTTTGGCCAGGTCAACATCCTCGCCGAGGCGCATCGCAGCCTCGCCGCCGCGGCCGCGATCAGCGGCCTGATCTGCTCGACCTACGACCGCGGTGCGCCGCCCGCGAATTCGCTGATCGACATCCAGTTTGCCCGAGCGCTGTCAAGCGCCGGCCTGGTGTGCATTCCGATGATCGGCCGCGGGCGGACGATCGGGGTGATCGTCGCCGGGCTGAGCGCCGGTCAGCACACCCGCCTGACGCGCCGCCTGCCCTGCGTGGCGAATTTCGGACGCATCGCCGGCGTCACCCTGGAAAGCTGGCGCAACGCACAGGACCTTCGCCAGGAAGCCGACGAAGCGGTGTCGGCGCGCTTCACTCGCCACGCCCGACGCGTGGTTCACGAAGCGGGCAACCCGCTGACGATCATCAAGGGCTACCTGCGCATACTCGACGGCAAGCTGCCGGCGGGAGCAGGCGTGCACCACGAACTCAAGGTGCTCAGCGAAGAGATCGACCGTGTGGCCAGCATCGTGCGGCGGATGAGCGAAGTTCCCGCAGGCGGCAGCACCGACAAGGCAGTCGATGTCTGCGAGCTGGTGCGCGAGCTGCTGCAGCTCTACCGCGAAACACTTTTCGATGCGCGCGGAATCGGTATCGAAACCTCCCTGCCCCTGCGCCCGGTGCGCATCGCCGCCGATCGTGGCAGCATCAAGCAAATCCTGGTCAACCTCTGGAAGAATGCTTCCGAAGCGCTCTCACCCGGGCAGCGGGTCAAGCTTTCGCTGAGTGAAGACATCCTTCACCAGGGACAGCCGGTTTGCGAATTGCGCATCGAGGACAACGGTCCCGGCATGAGCGCAATGGCGATGAGCGCGCTGCACCGCGCCGCCGAAGGTCGGCTCGGGGCGACGCGTGGCATCGGTCTGTCGATCGTTGGCGCGCTTGCCCACCGCCTTGGAATTCCCGTCTCGTGCCGCAGCAAGGCCGGCCAGGGGACCATGATTTCACTGCTGTTGCCAACACCGGGCCGCGTAGAGTGCCGGAGCGACGGCGAAGCCAAACCCAACTAAACGAGAAGAGCGCGTCGCCGAACACCCGTCAGGAGGAACGATGAAGGCCATAGCAAACGTCGATTTTTCGCCGCAGGTTCCGGACCAGCCGGAAACCAGCTGCATCCTGATCGTCGACGATGAGGAGCGAATCCGCGCGGCCTATCGACAACTGCTCGCGGCACCAGAGCGGAGCATCGAGGAATGTGCCACGGGGGGGGAAGCGATTGACCGCCTCGACCGCCGCGACGTCGACATCCTGATCCTGGACCTCAATCTGCCCGACGTCCATGGACTGGAAATCATGGAATGGATGGTTCAAAAGCACGTTCCGACGGCGGTGCTGGTCTTCAGTGGTGACGAATCGATCGATTCGGCAATCCGCGCGCTGCGCCACGGCGCTTTCGAATTCATCCGCAAGCACGGCAACGCGCAGGAGCTCATCGACGCCGTCGAGCGCCTGCAGAGCCGCCGCCGGATCGAACGCGAACACGCGATGATGACCGTCCAGCTCGAAAACTCCGAGCGCCTGCACCGCTTTCTCGTCGAGCAGTCGCCGGACATCATCTACACCCTCGACCGCGACGGCCGTTTCATCTTCATCAATGGCCGCGTCGAAGCACTGCTCGGTTACTCGCGCGGTGAACTGCTCGGCAAGCACTACTCGCTGATCGTTCATCCCGACGACCTGGAGCACGCCCGTTTCGCGTTCAACGAGCGTCGCATCGGCGATCGCGCGAGCACCAATGTCGAAATCCGGCTGCAAACCAAGACCCAGGGGGTCCGCCACTTCGAGAATCGGACCATCGTCACCATTCTCAGCGCGCAAGGCCTCTACGACACCACCGACGGGCCCGCCACGCAGCACTTCATGGGTACCTCGGGCGTTGCCCGCGACATCACCGACCGCAAGAAAGCCGAGGAAACGATCGCCTTCCAGGCCTTTCACGATCTGCTCACCGGGCTGCCCAACCGGATCCTGTTCAAGGACCGGCTGGGAGTCGCCCTGACGCAGGCGAAAAGAAAAGGCAAACGGCTTGGCGTGATGTTCATCGACATCGACCGTTTCAAGCTGATCAACGACAGCTACGGTCATCACGAAGGCGACGAGCTGCTCAAGCGCTTTGCCGAGCGGGCGCGCAGCTGCCTGCGCTCGGGCGACACCCTGGCCCGCCAGGGGGGCGATGAATTCACCGTCCTGTTGCCCGATCTGAGCAGCGCGGAGGACGCGGCGGTGATCGCCGAGAAGCTGCTCGCCGAGCTGAAACTTCCCTTCAAGATCGCCGGACTGGACTTCTTCGCCACGGTCAGCGTCGGCATCTCGCTCTATCCGGAAGACGGCGAAAGCGCCGAACTACTGATCCGCAACGCCGATATCGCGATGTACCAGATCAAGGGCCGCGGCAAGAACGGCTACCTCCAGTTCACGCCGGAAATGCACAGTGGCCACAGCCTGCGCATCACGCTCGAGAGCGACCTGCGCCTGGCGCTGGAAAGCGGCGGCGATCAATTCGAACTCCACTATCAGCCACAGGTCAGCCACCGCGACGCGCGCACCGTCGGCATGGAAGCGCTGATCCGCTGGCACCACCCGCGACTCGGCCTGATGGCGCCGGACACCTTCATTCCGCTGGCCGAGGAAACCGGCATGATCGTGGCCCTCGGCGAATGGGTACTCGAACGCGCACTGAGCCAGTTCGCCGACTGGCGCGAAAAGGGCTTCACCGGTCTGCAGCTGGCCGTCAACCTGTCGCCCAAGGAATTCGACCGCGCCGACCTGCCCGAACGACTGCTGCGCCGTCTCGAAGCCCACGCCGTCCCGCCTGATGCGCTCGATGTCGAGATTACCGAGAATCTGTTGATGAAGGACGCCGAGAAAAATATCGACATGGTCAAGCAACTGCGCAACAGTGGCCTGCGAATTTCGATTGACGACTTCGGCACCCGCTATTCGTCACTCAACTACCTGCGCCGCTTTCCGATCAACAGCATCAAGATCGACCAATCGTTTGTCCGTGACCTGAACGCCGGCAACAGCAACTCGACGTCGATCATTCACGCGATTTCCTGCATCGCCCGCAGCTTCGGCTTGCGCATCCTCGCCGAAGGCGTCGAAACCGAAGCGCAGCGGCAGTTGCTCAGCGGCCTGGCGTGTGACGACATGCAGGGCTACCTGTTCAGCCAGCCGCTGCCGGCCGCCGAATTCGAAGCCTTCCTGACCAGCAGCGCCTTCCCGTCGCGCACGTCCGTCAACTAGCCCACCGGCAAGCCCCGCGAGCGCAAATCACGGGCTGACCTGCGGCACGAGTGTCAACTCATGCTGCGTCGCTTGCGGCAAAAATGGCGTCGCTTCGCCTTTCACCCACGCTTCGTGCCCGGCCAGGTAGTAGGGAGAAAGCGGGTGCCCGCTCTGCCCCCCGGGCATATGAAAGATCGCGCGCTCTTCATGGCCGGGAGAAACGACCATGCGTTGCGAGGAGCCGAACGAAGGCGCCGCAACTCGCGGCATGTTGGCATCGCCATCGACAGCTTCGACCGGCGCGTTCAGGAAGCTGCCGACCAACGGAATGAAGCGACTCAGCGGGTGCTCGATCGCCGCCGTGTTGCGCGCACCCCAGGTGAGTTCCGCCAGCCGTTCCTTGTTGTCCGCCCCCAGGGAAAGCAACGTCGCCTTCAAGACCTCGCGCTCGAAGTCGCCCCACGAAGCAAACGGTGCCGGCAGGAGATGCGCGGGCTTTTTCTCGATCACCTCCCAGAGCACGCCCTCCCACTGGTTCGAGAGCGAGCCGATCTTGAGGTCGGGCTGTGCGGCATAGGCGGCAGACAGCCAGGCCGTGAACAGCGTGTCACGCAGCATGTAGCGATAGGCCCTGACGACGCGATAGGCCACCGAGTCACGACGCGCACGCAAGGCTTCTTCGGATTTCAATCGAACCAGCAAGGCCTTCCCCACGTCGTCCTGCAGAACGCTTTCGTCGGCCAGCAAACGTTCCAGATGTTCCTTCCAGCGCGCCAGAAACAAGCCGCGATCGTCAAGCGCAATGGCCAGCAGATCGTGCTCGGCAAAGGATTCGCGGGCGAACAAGTCGTCGCGAATCTGTCTGGCGCGGGCTCCCAGGTCATAGCCGCCATCACCGATACGCCTGAGCATCTCGCCCGAGGCGACGCGGTTGTTCGCCGTCCATAAGCGGCCTTCAGGCGGGTTCAGGAGCAGCGGATATTCATCGTCGGCGAGGTAGCCTTGCCACGAACACGATCCGTCGGCGAAGCTGACCGGTTCTTCGCCGTCACATCCGACACGCCTGGGAATGGCGCCGATGATCGTCCAGGCCAGATTGCCGTCACTGTCGACGAGCAGGATGTTTTGCGACGGCAGGCGCGCCCTGTTGGCAACGCGTATCGCGTCGGCGACGTTCTCCGTCGTCTCCAGGGCAAGAATTCCGAAGTCGATCGCCTGCGTGACGTCATGGGCCAGCCACTTGAAAACGAACTTCCGGCCATCAGCACCCGTCTCGGCGACCGGTCCCCAAATCGTCTTTTCAATGGCCAGACGCCGCGCTGGCGCACCTTTGACGTCGATCGTCTCGACGACCGTTTCCAGCGGGTATTCGCCGTTCGGCGTCAGGTAGCTTCCCGGGCGCGCCTGCTCGAGAATGATCACGTCACTGAAGTCGCCATAGCTGTTGGTGTAACCCCAGGCGACCTTGCCGTTGCTGCCGACGACGACAAGTGGTGCTCCGGGCAAGGACACGCCGGTGACCTGGTGCCGGTAGCGACCGCCCGATGGCTCGTCTTCACCATAGCGAATCTGCATCCGAAACCAGATGTTCGGCACGCGCAGCTTCAAGTGCATGTCATTGTGCAGAATCGCCGATCCGTTGTCGCTCAGCTCACCCGAGACGGCCCAGCTATTACTCCCCGGGAATACCGGCTCCAGACGGTCGTTGTTTTTCAGCGGCAGTTCCAGCCTTGCCGACCAGTTCGCCAGGCTTGATTCCTCGGGAATCGAAGGCGGCAACAGCGGCTTGCCCCATAGTGGTGCGTCCCATTCCGAGCCCTTGGCTCGCAGGAAGGCGTAGAGCGATTCGGGAACGCGTTCTTTCACGTTCATCCGGGTCAACTTCTTTTCCGGCGTCGACGGCTGCAGCACCAGGTACATCGAGTACGCCGCCAGGATGCTGTCCTCGGCCGTCCAGGCGACGGGTTCGGCGTGCAGCAGCCAGTATTCGAAGGGCTTGGCAGCGAGACCGTGCAAGCCCGCGTTTACGCCGTCCACATAGGCTTGCAGAATCGCCGACTGGTCTTCGGCAAGCTGGCCAGCAATGACGCGGGCACGCGCACGCAACTGGTGAATCCGAACGAGCTGGTCGAACTCCAGCGCCGCGCCGCCGAGCAGGGCCGACAACTCGCCGGCCGCCTGACGGCGCATCAAATCCATCTGGAAGAAGCGCTCCTGCGCATGCACGAAACCCATCGCCCTGGCCACGGCGGTGCGACTGTTCGCCGAAATGGTCACCATGCCGACCTCGTCCCGCGTGACGCTGACCTCCTCGTCCAACCCGGCAATCGCCACTACGCCATCGAGGACCGGCAGGCTGGCGCGCAGTTGCCAGTACGCCCAGGACAGCAACACTCCCGCCAGCAATACCGAGAGCAACGCCAGGCGAGCCGCCCACTTCCGGAGTTTTTGCATTGAACGGGGTTCTTGAGTTCGATCGATTGCCCAGTCTAGCGCTGTGCTGCATTCTTGAGGAGGCTTTTGGCGACTGCTGAAAGCAGGGCGAAAGCCCTGTGCTGGCCGAATTCCGCAGGGTCCATGCCGGGGCGGCTCTCGTCGCCACCCCTGGCGCTCACACCCCACACACCGTCATTGCGAGGAGGCGTAGCCGACGCGGCAATCCAGTTCCATTCTCTGACTACGGGTGCGCCACGTCAGCCCGGCGAAAAACAAGACCTCGGGATTGCCACGTCGGCGACGCCTCCTCGCAATGACGTGCGGGCTACTGTCCCTCGACGCTGCGAACAAGTGTGCCGTCAGGCCTACCTGGCACCCGCCGCAGCAGATTTGCTCCGTGCACCATTCCCGATGTCGTTGAGAGCCAGGCGGCCGGGCGGTTCGACGCCAGCGCGGGAATCCGGCCGCGTGGCGGATGAAACGACCTGCACGCTGCCCGCGTCCGATACCGGCGTCGCACACGGTCCCTGCAGCGACTCACTGGCGGGCGTTTTGCCGTTCCTTTGCGGGCAAACCGCTGTCTGTTTCACCGGTTGGCAGCGCCGATCGGAGAACTCAATCCGGCCATCGACCTCGCACCTGAACAGCGAACCGGCGACAGCCGGCTGGCAGATCTGCAAACCGAGAAGAACCACAAGCATGCTCTGCAATTTCATCGCCAACTCCCTCGTCCGTGTCCGCCCAATGCGACAATCTTTGCACGGCGCAGATATTGACTTGGTGTCGAAAGTCACAGGCAGGCGGCGATCTCCGGCTGCGGGCGAATTCAGCCTGCGCCGGGACGGCGGGAAACAGCAGCGCGCCGGCTTGCTCCACCGTGCACGTCTCGCGGCCTTTGCGCGCCCGCTCGCGGCGCGAAGGAAACGATTTCGATCACTGCCGCACTGCGCCACGACGCCCGCCGCGATCGCCCGCCAGGAAACGCAGCGTGGTCGCCGGCAGGTCGGCCCAGAGACCGACCAGGTCGGCAGTCGACAGGTGGGCACCGACGGCACGAGAGTCGGCCCAGGCCCAGGGACGCCACATGAGGCCCCGCAGAAACTGGGCAGCGCCGTGGCGGACGAGCACGCCGTCCATCCCCGTCTGCCCGGAAACATCGGCGACCACACCCGACAGCGTCAACAAAGCCTTGCGAAAGAGCGCGATCTCTTCCGGGAAACGAACGGCCGAGGCCGCTGCCAGACTATCCATCAGCGACGTCATCCAGTCGAAGCCGGGAAAGCGGCCACAACGCACCTGCGCAATCGCTGCGCTGACCGCGACCTGCACACGGGTTTCGTCGCCAGGCTGGCCCAGCGCGGCGATTGCCGTGCACACGCGCGTCTCGTTGAGCGTCACGGCGCCCAGGACGAGTTGCACGACCGCCTCGCACTGCGCCTTGGTCAGCCGTGTGGTGAGTGCCCAGTCGATGATCGCCAGGCGTCCATCTGCGGTGGCCAACAGGTTGCCGGCGTGCGGGTCGGCATGAAACATCGCCCCCGCCTCGCCACTGCCCCAGAAGGGCTGGGCCAGCAAGGCCCTGGTGACCCGCTCGGCACGCTGGCACATTTCCCCGGCGGGCAGGTCCTGGTGGGTCACCTTGCAGCCATCGACCCTTTCCATCGCCGTGACCAGCGGCGTACAGAAAGGAAACAGCCGCGGGATGAGGATATCCGCTGCGCCTGCGTAGAGATCGGCAGCCTGCCGCAGGTGCTCCTGTTCCTGGTCCAGGCGGACTTCGTTGGCCAGCAGACGGGCGACCATTTCCAGCGTATTGCCGTAGTCGAGCACCGGCAGTCCGTGGTGAGCGCAGCGTTCTTCCAGAAACGTCCCGAGCAGCGGCCAGATGGCCAGTTCTTCCTCCAGCCTGTCCTGCACCCCCGGGCGCAGAAGCTTGAAGACGCCCCGCTGCGGCGCTTCGCCTTTCGCCTGGCGCCAGACGAAAGGCACGACGACGGCGACACTGCCCTCGGCGATCGTCTCCTGCCCGAGCTGCAGACCGGCGACAGTGCCCACCTCGCGATCGAGCAGCGAACGCAGCGCAGCCAGCGAATCGGTCGGCGCCAGTGTTTCGAGTTCCTGCAAACGCGCGCGCAAATCGGCCGACAGGCGCCGGTCGTGGGCCACCACCTGCCCCAGCTTGTGCAGGGTCGGGCAGAGACGGAACAGGCTGAGCACGCGCCGCTCGCGGCTGGCGGCAGTCGGCAGCGCAAGCTGTGCTGCAAGGATGGCTTGCTGACGCAGCGGGGAAAGGCGTTGCAGGAAGAACGACAAGCCGTCCGCGACCAGTGGCCGATACTGCGCGTAGTTCGCCGGCAACAATTCGGTGAGCTGCAGCAGCATTTCCAGCGGGCCGCTGTGCTGCTCGATTTTCGAGGGGAGGATCATGATGGAGATGGCCAGCGCACTGGCGGAACGGGAGGCTGATGAGCAGGGCGATGGGCCCATTGTAGACCGGATGGAGCAGCGCGTAAGCGGGCGCGCCGGCAGCGCGCTGGTCGCTATCATCACCGGGCATTTTCCGCTACTGTATCCCGCTCGTAAAACCAACCCCAGCAAGGAGTTACCAACATGATCGGATACGTGACCGTCGGTGTAAGCAACATGGACAAGGCGAAGGCGTTCTACAGCGAGCTGCTCGCCGACCTGGGCGCCAAGGTGTTGATGGACATGGGCCGCATCGCCTTCATCGGCAGCACGATGGACGCCCCGATGCTGAGCGTCTGCATCCCCTACGATGAAAACGACCCCAGCCCGGGCAACGGCAACATGATCGCCATCAACCCCGGCTCCAAGGAAAAAGTGGACGCGTTGTACCTCAAGGCGATCGCGCTGGGTGCCAGCTCCGAAGGCGAGCCCGGCCAGCGCGTTCCCGATGTCTTCTACGGCGCCTATATTCGCGACCCGGACGGCAACAAGATCGCTTTCTACGAGTTCGGCTAAGGCCGGGAACGCAGGCCGGTAAACTCCAGTCGCGCTCGATCGCTTCGTCGCCAAATCCGGGCCACCACTCCCCAGCCACCGTCATTGCGAGGAGGCGGGATACGGCGTTGGATGATCAGCCCTTCTTCCTTGTCCACTTGTCGAGATAGTACCTGACGCTCAGACGATCCCTTGGGCGTGGCTTGTAATGCGTCTTGTCCCGCTCGATTTCATCGTAGATATTGCGCGACGAGGTGTAGTAGTAGAGAGCGACCGACCTCCTGGTGATGTGTTCTGGCGTGCGCAACGGCTCCGGATGCCCGTGATTGCTGTCCTCGTCGGTGTTGAAGATGACGCAGCGATTGTAAACAGGCGAGACTCTCTTCAGGCAGGCCGTCATCTTCTGGTCCCAGAGTTCCAGATTGCCGCCGTACTCCTCCTGCCAGTTCTTGTTCAGATAGATGATGACGTTGATTCGGCGCACCAAGTGCAGCTTCTTGTTGATCCTGAAGTCGGCGTGTACGCCCAGCAAGCCGCCGGTCTTGGTCTCGTGCAGCCCACCACCATCGAAATAGGGGTCAGGGATGAGACCGTCTATGGTGGTCAGGTTTTCGAGGAACTGCAGCATGGCCGCCGAGTTGAAAGCGGAAAATATGTTTCTGAGAGTGGGATTGCACCGATTCGGGTTGATCTGCCGCTTGTGTAATCCCTTGTAGCCCCGCTCATAGAGCTTTTCGTCATTGGTCCGTTCAGCCGGGAAATTGGCGTGAATGCTGTCGATCACGTCGGCCGGCAAGAAATTATCGATCACCACATGGGGAAATGGCCCGGCCGCGGTATACGTGGCGGTCAGTTGGCGACCGAACGCGCTCGCTTCGTCAAGGTTGAAATCCAGTTCCTTGCCGAGGGTGATTGGCAGTGCTGCTACTGTAGAACTCATCGCCGCTCCAGAAGTCGATTGCAGATCGCGTGACTGCTCGCCATGCGGCTGCGCGTCGTCACACCAGCGGAAGAAGTATACGTGAGCGGGGGTTCGCCGGCGGCATCGCTTTCCACCCCCGACTCCCGACCGCCACCCTCAGCGCGCCGCCCTGCTACGCGCCTTCATCCAGCGCGAGCCTGACCGCGGCGACAATCCGCCGCCGGCCGCGCGCGCGGCTGACGAGATTGGCCTCCTCGCCGGTGGAATCCAGCCATTCGACCAGGCGCGTCAGCGCATGACGCGTCGTCGTTGCGTCGCGGCAGTTGGCCAGGAAGACCATCTGGATCTTCTGCACCTTGTCGGCCACGTAGACGCCAAAGGGCGCGGCGACGATGGTCGCATCGGGAAAGCCCAGTTGCCGCATGGCCTGCGACTCGCTGACCGTCTTCAAACAGGCGACCAGATGCACGGGGCCGGCCAGCGACGGTGCCTCGCCGCTGGCGTCGTAGCCGTGATCCCTGAGAAAGGGTTGGCCGACCAGTTCGCGCGCGGCGGCGACACCAAAGGCGGCGGGCAGGCCGTGCACGATGGTGAGCAGGGATTCGTCCGCCAGCGGCCAGTCCCAGCCGCCGGCAACGGACGACAGAGGGCTCGCGCCCAGGTCGCGCAGTGCTTCGCCCAGCGCTTCTTCCATGGCCTGTTTGCGGGTGCCGAAATCGAGCCGGCTCCAGTCGAGGGCGGTGCCGTAGGCAAAACGCCCCTTGCGCGCTTCGCGGCCGCCCAGCTTGACCAGGCTGGCGACGGCCTCGCGCAGGGCTTCGAGACTGCGCGCGACGACATCGTCGGCGTTGCGCGCCTCCGGCGAGGTCGGGTTGAGTGTCTGGAAGTAGTCCTGGAAAGTCCTGTCGGCCTTCGTCTCGGCGGCCGATTTTCTGGCCGGGAACGTCACCTCGAGCACGCGAACGACCTTCAGCCTGGCCGGGCCGTTGTTCCAGACTTCCTGAAACTCGGCATGGCAGATACCGATCTCGCCACTTTTCGGTGCCCAGCCGGCTTCGCCCGTATATAGGGCCAGGACGATGTCGGCCTTGCGCACTTCTTCGAGCGAGCGGTTCCAGGCGGTATCGAGGTCGCCCTGCGACTGATCGGGCGCGTTGTCCGATATCCAGACCTCGAACAGCGCTTCACCGAGCAGCGGCTCGTCGCGCAGCCTGTCGTGCAGGCGCTTGCGCACGACGGTCATGCTTACTTGCTGCTCGCCGTCGGCGACCAGCGAGGAGCACCGGCTGGAAATCATGATGCGGATTCTCTTGAAATCGGCCATCGCGTTGCCCTCGATAAGCGCTGCACGCTACCTGCCGTGACGGTTTTCGGCCCGCCGGCACGCTGGCGTCGTCAGCAGTGCGGTGCCGCGACCAGCCGCCAACAACGCTCAGTTGGCCGCGCCGTGCTGATGAATGTGCACATCCCGCTGCGGAAAGGGGATGTTCAGCCCGGCGGCGTCAAAGCGTTTCTTGACCTGTTCGTGCAGATGAAAATGAACCGCCCAGTAGTCGCCTGAATTGACCCACGGGCGAACCACGAAATTGACGCTGCTGTCGCCGAGCGCGACGACTTCGATGGTCGGCGCGGGCTCCTTGAGGATGCGCTCGTCGCTGGCGACCAGCTCGTTGAGCACCCTGCGGACCTGGTCGAGATCGTCGCCATAGCTGCAACCGACGATCATATCCAGCCGCCGGGTATCGTTGGCCGAGTAGTTGATGATCGTTCCGGCCATGATCTGGCTGTTGGGAACGAGGATTTTCTTGTTGTCGGGCGAGTGAATGATGGTCGTCAGAATCTGCACTTCCTTGACCGTCCCGGCGACCCCGGCAGCTTCGATGAAGTCGCCGACCTTGTAGGGGCGGAAGGCGACGATCAGGACACCGGATGCGAAGTTGGACAGCGAGCCTTGCAGCGCGAGGCCAACCGCCAGGCCAGCCGCGCCGAGAACGGCGAGCAGCGACGTCGTCTGCACGCCAAGAGCGCCAATGGCGGCGATGATCACCACCACCAGCAAAACGGCGCCAAGCATGTTGCAGAGAAACTTCTCGAGCGTATCCTCCATGCCCGTCTTCTGGAAAGCCTTGCGCGCGAAGTTGGTCACCGCCTTGGCCAGCCATCGGCCGACGAGAAAGATCAGAATCGAGGCGATCACTTTCAGGCCGATCGACGTCCCCTGCTCGGTCACCAGGACAATCAGCTGGTCGACGTTGCTGTAATCAATGACTTGCGCAGCGGCTTTCTCGACCGCCGCGACCGCGTTTCTTTCCATGTCCGCTTCCTCCGATCCTTCGATTTCAAACCACTGGCTGGGCCATCGCCTGCCGCAGTTCCCCGCCTGGCCAGCGGCGACGGGGGAAAAGGGCTTAAATCTTGTCCGACCCTGCGCTCAGCGACTCAGCGCATCAAGCGCGGCGGCCAGGCTGTTCACGGTGCGCTCCGGGTTGTGCAGTTTATCGAGGCCGAACAGGCCAATGCGAAAACTGCGGAAATCGGCCGGCTCGTCGCATTGCATGGGCACACCGGCGGCGGCCTGCACGCCGATGGCGACGAACTTCTTGCCGGACTGGATATCCGCGTCATCGGTGTAGCTGACGACGACGCCTGGCGCCTGGAATCCTTCGCCGGCGACACTCTTGAAGCCCTTGCTGGTGAGCAACTCGCGAACCCGGCGGCCGAGTTCCTGCTGCTCCTTGCAGACAAGCTCGAAGCCGTAGCTTTCGGTTTCCAGCATCACGTCACGCAAGACCGCCAGGGCGTCGGTGGGCATCGTCGCGTGGTAGGCATGAGCGCCTTTCTCGTAGGCCTCCATGATCTGCAGCCATTTCTTGAGGTCGCAGGCAAAGCTGCTGCTGCTGGTTTCGTCGATGCGCGCACGCGCGCGCTCGCCAAGGGCGACCAGCGCGCAGCACGGCGAGCCACTCCAGCCTTTCTGTGGTGCGCTGATCAGCACGTCGACGTCGTTGGCGACCATGTCGACCCAGACGGTCCCGGACGCCACGCAATCGAGGACGAAGAGTCCATCGACGGCGCGGACGGCGGCGCCGACCGCGCGCAGGTAGTCGTCGGGGAGAATCAGGCCCGAGGCGGTTTCGACGTGCGGCGCGAAGACGATCTCCGGCCTTTCGGCGTGGATGCTGGCGACGACGTCTTCGAGCGGCGGCGGGACAAATGCCGCCTGCGGCTGCTCGTCAACCGGGCGGGCGACCATGGCCACGCTCTCCGAGGCGATCCGCCCCATGTCGAGGATTTGCGTCCAGCGGAAGCTGAACCAGCCGTTGCGGATGATCAGGCACTTCCTGTCGGTGGCAAACTGACGGGCGACCGCCTCCATGCCGAAGGTGCCGCTTCCCGGAACGACGATCGCGGCCTTGGCGTTGTACACGGTCTTGACGATCCTCGAGATGTCTTTCATCACACCCTGGAAGCGCCGCGACATGTGGTTGAGGGCGCGGTCGGTATACACCACCGAGTACTCGAGCAGACCATCGGGATCGGGTTGAGGAAGGAGTGCGGGCACGATTGTCTCCATTGGGTGATTCGGCGAGCCGAGTTCAGCGGGTGCACGGGAAGTCCGTGCGGCACAAGGCGTGCAGGATAACGCCAAGTCCGGACGCTGCGCTAGTCGGGGCGGGCGCAGCACCTGGCTCTGCCGTGCTTGCCGGCGGCGTGTCGAAACGGACAACCGTTGGCCACCGTCGGCCAGGGTTCCGCGGCTCGGGCGACCGCGCCCTGTCGCGCAAGACGCTGGACAGCCGTTACACTTCCACCCCTTGAGCAGAAGGCCGCGTCGCGCGGGCCGGGCATGATGCACGGCACGGCTGGCTGCCAGAGGCGTGCCGGCTCTCACCAGACACTGGAGACCCCCAATGGCCGGAGCCAGCCTGCTTGCCCTGATCGATGACATTGCCACGGTCCTCGACGACGTCGCGCTGATGACCAAGGTGGCGGCCAAGAAAACCGCCGGCGTGCTCGGCGACGACCTGGCACTGAACGCGCAGCAGGTGTCCGGCGTACGCGCCGAACGCGAACTGCCGGTGGTCTGGGCGGTCGCCGTCGGCTCGTTCAAGAACAAGCTGATCCTCGTACCCGCGGCGTTGGCGATCAGCCGCTTCGCGCCGTGGGCGGTGACGCCGCTACTGATGATGGGCGGCCTCTATCTCTGCCTCGAAGGTGTCGAGAAGATTGCGCACAGGTGGCTGCACGGCAAGAGCGACGGCGAGGATGGCGCGCACCACGGCGAAGGGCTGGCGGTAGTGGAAGGCGAAAGCGTCGATCTGGCAACCATGGAAGCCGCCAAGATCAAGGGCGCGATCCGCACCGACTTCGTGCTCTCCGCAGAAATCGTGGTCATAGCGCTGGGCACCGTCGCCGGCGCGTCGTTCGCAACGCAGGTGGCCGTTCTTTCGGGAATCGGCGTCCTGATGACGGTCGGCGTCTACGGCATCGTCGCCGGCATCGTCAAGCTGGACGACCTCGGGCTGTACCTGCTGAAGAGGAGCGATGCACTGGCGAAAGCCGTCGGCCAGGGCCTCGTGCTCGCCGCGCCGCGCCTGATGAAGGCGCTGACCGTGATCGGTACGGCGGCAATGTTCATGGTCGGGGGCAGCATCCTCAGCCACGGCATTCCGCCCGCCCATCACTTCATCGAAAACGCGGCTGATATCGCCAACGCCATGGGCAAGGTCGGTGGAGTGCTCGAGGCCTTGAGTTCGCTGGCGCTGGAAATGCTCGTCGGCGTCGTTGGCGGCAGCCTGGCATTGCTCGCCGTACGGGCTTTTGCGGTGATCCGCGGCGCCGTCCGGCGGCCACCGAAGAAACGACAGCCGCCGGAATGACATCGCCAAGGCTGCGGGCAAAGCCGGGAGCACGCCCGGCCAGGCGCCTAGGCCGCAAGCCGCCAGCCGACTTCGGTTTCTTCGAAGATCTGACGCACTTCGTCCTTCTGACGATCGGTCTCGTTCCACTGGGCAATTAGCTCGGTGACGCGAGTGGCGCCGTGGATATGCTCGAGGTACATCAGCCGCAACATGCGCTCGGCCGCAATGGTTGGCCGGCGCTTGCCGCGCTCCCAGAGCGACGCACTCTGCTCGTCGACGCCGAGGCAGTCGCCGAGTCGCTTCTGCGACATGCCCATTTCGACGCGCAGGAAACGGATCTCGACGCCGGTCAGGCGCCGCTTGTAATCGACCAGATGGCGACCGATGGTCCGGTGCAAGCCGTCGATATCGTAAATCTCGAGGCACGGACCGAGCCCGTCGACGTCCTCGTAGCGGAAACCGCTCGCCAGCCAGATGTTCTTCAGCCCGCAGTCTTCATACTTCAGCATGTCGCCCATCTCAGCCCTCGACAACGGTGGCCACGACGGCCAGCTCGCCGCCCGCGCCGCCTTCCTGGGCGTCGCCAAGCTTGAAGATCACGCCAACCGTCAAACGAGCGCCGGCGTAAAACCAGCTCAGATTACACCGCCAATCGTCCCCCGCATCCTTGTGCAGCGGCTCGCTGACCAGGCCATTCTTCAAGGTTTCCAGCACCTGCCGGCGGCCGATGTAGCGATTCTTCATGCGCGCTTCTGCCTGCTCGCTGAACACCAGACGGCGCTGGCCGTTACCGACTTCCTTGACCCACTCCATGGCCTGCCTGGGAGTGGGTTTGATGCCGGCGAGCTTGCTCATGACGATCCACCGTGGGTCGCAATTGGCGACGGTATTGAATTCTTGTGGTGCCCAGGAAGGGAATCGAACCCCCACACCTTGCGGCGGCAGGACCTAAACCTGCTGCGTCTACCAATTTCGCCACCTGGGCACAGCCAGCCGCCAAGTCAAGCACGTGCCCGAACACGAAGCACCCATATGGCGACCCGGCAAGCACGCCGGCCCAACCGCGCCGACGCCAGTGCGGCATTCTAACCGCGACACGCCGGCGCTGTCAGCATCTCCGCGCCGCAGCGACCGCCAGGCGACGCCCGCTGCGTCCTTGCCTTCTCCTCGTCCCCTCGCCCATCGTCAGCGCACGTCGCCACGGTGATGACCGGCCGACCGGCCGGAAAGCCGCAGGCGTGCCGGAGATTGGGCGCCGATTCCGGCCTATAATTGCCGCCTTTTTCCAATTGCGAGTCCGTCCATGTGGTTCAAGAACCTTTATCTGTACCGCCTCCCCAAGCAGTGGGCCGTTGATCCTGCCGCGTTGGAGGAACAGCTCGCCCGACTGACCCTGCAAGGGTGCAGCGCGACCGATCCACGCAGCATCGGCTGGGTGGCGCCACGTGACGGCGGCGCTCTGATCCACTCGGTCAACCAGCAATGGCTGCTTTCCCTCGGCGTCGAGGAGAAGCTGCTGCCGGCGTCGATCGTCAAGCGTTTTGCCAGCGACAAGGCGAAAGCCATCGAGGAGACTGAAGGGCGCCGCATCGGGCGCAAGGAAATGCGCGAAATCCAGGAAGAGATGACCCTCGAACTGCTGCCGCGTGCCTTCGTGCGCCGGCGCAGCACCTTCGCCTGGATCGACCGCGGCAACGGCTGGCTGGTGGTCGACTCGGCGTCGCCGGCAAAAGCCGAGGAGTTCCTCGAACATCTGCGCAAGTCGGTCGACGGCGTGCCGGCCAAGAGTCTCAAGGTCATCCAGTCGCCATCGGCGGCAATGACCGACTGGGTGGCTGGCGGCGAGGCACCGACGGGCTTCACCCTCGACCAGGATCTCGAACTGCGCTCGGCCGAAAAAGCGACCGTCCGTTACGTCAAGCACAGCCTGGAAGGTGAGGAAATCCGCCAGCACATCGAAGCCGGCAAGGTCGTCACTCGTCTGGCCATGACCTGGAATGACCGCATCTCCTTCGTTCTCGACGACAACCTGCAGATCAAGCGGCTGGCCTTCCTCGACATCCTCAAGGAGCAGGCCGACGGCCAGGCGGACAACGAAGACGAACGCTTCGACATCGACTTCACCCTGATGAGCGGTGAAGTCGCGCAACTGCTCGACGATCTGCTCGCCGCCTTCGGTGGCGAGGCGGCAGCCGCGGTCTAGCGTAGGGTTAGGGTTGCACACAGTGTGGAGCTTGGAATTCCAGCCGCGACATGGTTTCAAGCGGCTGTCCAGCTTGCTGAAAGTCTCGTCAAGAATGCTGCGCTGCACTGGTTTCCGAACAAGGAAACAGGACGGAGTTTCTGGCTCGACCGCGCGGCAGGTTACCGTCAGCCGGCGAACAAGGCGGTCGCCGACCCGGATTCCGAGAACTCGTGGCAGCGAGTCACTTTCAGCCAGCTCTTGTGCGTATTCAACAGCGCCAGGCTCATTTCCACATACTCAGGCGAGGAGAGCTCGTCGGCGGCGTAGCGCTCAAGGAGCTTCAGCCAGCGGCGATGGATGGCGCAAGGCTTTTCCTGGCTCCCGCCGGCCAGCGGGCAATCGGGACAGCGTCTACGGGCCAGCGTGCTGATCGCCGTCTGCTTCTGCCACTGCTGGCGATAGTGCATGGCGTTGGTCTCGATCCACTCCAGGGCTCGCGCGTCGCGCTGGTCCTCGGGAAAACGCTCGACGTAGGCTTCGATGGCACTGAACTGGCGACGGAAGAACTCTTCATCCGCACGGCCTTCAGGCGCAACGTCGCCCAGAAAACGAGCGATCAACGCCAGGGTGGGATCATCTACGATATACATGGAGCTTCTGGGAAGCCGTGGTCAGGTCATCAATAGATTCCACTATAGCACTATTTTTGCTGCGGTGCACAATCTCGCAGCCCGCCGCTTCTCGAAGGCGCCGATTTCCCGTCAAGGACCGTTCACTACTCCTGCACGGAGACGTCGCCGGCCAGCGCAGCGGCGTTCACCGGGAAGCACGCGCCAGCCGCCTGATCAGAGTTTCAGTTCGGCGATCAGCGGCGCATGATCCGAGCAGCGCGCCCACGCCAGACCGTTGGGGACGTGCATGTCGAGCACCTCGAAACCGCGCACGTAGATCCGGTCGAGCGTCAGCCAGGGAGCGAAACTGGGGAAGGTGCGCGAGACGCCGGCGCTCGGATGCTTGCCGCTGCGCCAGGTGAGCAGCCAGTTGAGGACGGTCTTGGCAGGTGATGCGGCCCGGGCCGCGACGGCGACTTCCTCGACGCCGAGGCGGGCGCGCAGCAGACCATCGACACGCTGCTGCCAGTCGTTGAAATCGCCGGCAATGATCAGCGGCGCATCGGGCGGGACTTCGCGCTGCACCAGATCAGCCAGAAAAGTCGCCTGGCGAACACGGCTGCGCTTGATCAGCCCGAGGTGCAGGCAGATGAGGTGCACTTCGGTGCCCTGGCCACGGCCCACGCGCATGACTGCGTGCAGCAGGCCGCGCTTTTCGAGCACGTGGTCAGAGATGTCGTGGTTGACGAAGTTGACGATGCGGTGGCGCGAAAGAATGGCGTTGCCGTGATGCCCGTGCGGGTAGACGGCGTTCATGCCGTAGGCGCGATGCGCGTAGGCACCGAATGACAGGAACTCGAGCTGGGTTCCCAGCGGCTGGTCGGGGTGATGCGCGAGGCGCTCGTTACAGTCCTGGACTTCCTGCAGGAAAACGATGTCCGCGTCGATCGCCTGCAAGGCCTGGCGCACGTCGTGGATGCGCGGTCGACCGCGAATGCCGGTAACGCCTTTATGGATGTTGTAGGTGGCCACTCTGATATTCATGACTGGGCACGGCAGATGCCGATTGGCAAGGTCGTCAAGGCAGGCGCTCGAAATAGCGATCGATGAGTGGCAGGTCGTCCGCATCCTGACGCCCGATAGAGTGCGTTGCGCGGCGAGTGCATTGTCGCATCCGGCCGGTGCTGGCGGTAGCCATTTGTCCACAGCGGACAGGCTCGTGCCGCGCTGCGCTGGTCGCGACACGGGTCATTGACGTTGGCGGAGTCTGCCCGGCTTCAGTTCAGGTCGATGGCGTGCGCCTTGAGGTCGTCGAGGCTGACGACCAACAGGGCGGCTTCGTTGGTCGCGTTGAGGACCACCTGTGGCGCCTTGCCAGCAAGCAGGGCTTCGCGCCAGCGCGCGGCACAGAGGCACCAGCGATCCCCGGGCTGCAGGCCGGAAAATCCGAACTCCGGTCGCGGCGTCGACAGATCGTTGCCGCTGGTCTTGGAAAAAGCCAGAAATCCGGCGGTCGCGACGACGCAAATGGTATGACTGCCGAAATCCTCGTCGCTGGTATTGCAGCAGCCGTCGCGAAAGAAACCGGTCATCGGCGTTTCGCTGCATGCGCCAAGGATGCCGCCGAGGACATTGCGCTGCTGGCCACCGCTATCGTCAGGCTTCATGCCAGCTCGTCGATCCAGGCCTGCTGGATGGCCTCGAGAATTTTCTCGCCACAGTGGCGGCTATCGTCCTCGAAGCCCGGTAAGGCGACGACCCAGTTCATCAGGTCAACGAAATTGATCTTCAAGGGGTCGACCTCCGGATGGGCTTCGACGAGCTCGATGGCCAGTTCGTTGATATCGGTCCACTTCATCGCTTGCCTTCCTTGGTCATGTTGATCGAGTAACGCGGGATCTCGATGGTCAGCGGTGTTTCACTGACTATCGTCTGACACGACAGGCGGGAATTCGGCTCCAGACCCCAGGCCTTGTCGAGCAGGTCGTCTTCGACTTCGTCGGATGGCTCGAGGGCGTCGAAACCTTCACGGACGACGACGTGACAGGTGGTACAGGCGCAGGACATCTCGCAGGCGTGTTCGATGGCAATGCTGTTTTCGAGCAGGTTCTGGCACAGCGACTCACCAGGCCTGGCATCGAACACGGCGCCGTCCGGGCACAGTTCGAGGTGGGGCAGAACGATGATCTGGGTCATGCGGTTTCTCCCGTCTTGCTGGTCGTGGACTCGACGTCGAGATCGTTGATATTGCGGCCGGCAAACGCCCGCCGGATCGACTTGTCCATTCGCCGTGCCGCAAAATCCTTGGTGTCGGCTTCGAGATCGTCCATCGCCAGCATGATCTGGCGGCGATTGTCGGCCAGCGCTGCGTTCTCGAGCTTGACGATGTCGTCCTCGACGCGTGCCAGTTCGTCGCTGGCGAGCAGTTCGCGGTCGACGGCGAGCGCCGCGCGCACCGCTTCCAGCAAGCGCTGCGCGTCGACCTGCGATTCCTTGAGCGCCCGCAGCTGTGCGTCGCCCTTGACGTGGGCCATCGAGTCCTTGAGCATGCCCGCGATTTCGTCGTCGGAAAGGCCGTACGAGGGTTTGACGACGATGCTCGCTTCGACTCCGGAAGCCTGTTCGCGGGCGGTCACCGCGAGCAGACCGTCGGCGTCGACCTGGAAAGCGACGCGGATGCGTGCCGAACCCGCGACCATCGGCGGGATGCCACGCAACTCGAAACGCGCCAGCGAACGGCAATCGCTGACCAGCTCGCGCTCACCCTGGACGACATGAATGGCCAGCGCCGTCTGACCGTCGCGGAAGGTCGTGAACTCCTGCGCGCGCGCCGTCGGAATCGTCGAATTGCGCGGAATGATCTTCTCCACCAGGCCCCCCATCGTTTCCAGGCCGAGCGATAGCGGAATCACGTCGAGCAGCAGCCAGTCGTCACCGGCCGCACGGTTGCCGGCCAGGAGATTGGCCTGCGTCGCGGCACCGATGGCCACGACCTTGTCGGGGTCGAGATTGTTGAGCGGGTCCTGCCGGAAGAACTCGCCAACCGCACGCTGTACCTGCGGCATGCGCGTCGCGCCACCGACCATGACCACGCCCTTGACGTCGCTGACCGACAGGCCGGCGTCGCGCAGCGCCTTCTTGACCGGCTGGATGGTCTTGGCCACCAGCGTCTGGCTGATCGCGGCAAAGATTTCGGTGGTCAGTTGCAGGTCCACCCGCTCGCCGCTGGTCAAGCGCGCAGCGATGGGCGCCGCACCGTGTACGGTCAGGTATTCCTTGGCTTCGCGTGCCCGCGCCAGCAACATGCTGGCGTCCTCGACCGAGAGCGGCTTGAGGTCGGCCGCTTCGATAATCCAGCAAAATATGCGATGGTCGAAATCGTCGCCACCCAGCGCCGAGTCGCCGCCCGTCGCCAGGACCTCGAAGATTCCCCGCGACAGTCGGAGAATCGAGATATCGAAGGTACCCCCACCGAGGTCGTAAACGGCGTAGACACCCTCGGCGGCATTGTCCAGACCGTAGGCAATGGCTGCCGCGGTCGGCTCGTTGAGCAGGCGCAGAACCGGGAGGCCGGCGAGTTTCGCCGCGTCCTTGGTCGCTTGCCGCTGCGCCTCGTCGAAGTACGCCGGAACGGTGATCACCGCGCCAACCAGCGCGCCGCCCAGCGCGGCCTCGGCACGCAGGCGCAGCACGCGGAGAATGTCGGCGGAGACTTCCACCGGACTCTTCAGCCCGGCTGCGGTATGCAGGCGCAGCATCCCTGGACTGTCTTCGAAAACGTAAGGCATGGCTTCACGATTGGCGATGTCGGCGATCCCACGGCCCATGAAGCGCTTGACCGAGGCAATGGTGTTGCGCGGGTCGAGCGCTTGCTGCGCCTGCGCCTCGTAGCCGACTTCGCTGTGACCGTCGCTGCGATAACGAACGACCGAGGGCAGCAAGGGACGGCCGAGTTCGTCGCGAAGAACGACCGCCAGGCCGCTGCGCACGGTCGCCACCAGTGAATTGGTCGTCCCCAGGTCGATGCCGACCGCCAGCCGATGCTCGTGCGGCGCAGCTGACTCGCCGGGTTCCGCAATCTGTAGTAGCGCCATGAGGAAATTGTGGTCCTGAGATTTGTTGCCGGTGTGAGGATAGGTTTTACGACGCGACGCAAGTTAACACCAGGTGACGCGACTGCCTTGCACTTGCTGCCTGCCGTTCAGGGGCAGCGATTCACTCTTCGCAGGCGATCATTGCCTCGTCGAGTTCGACGAGCAGCTTCTCGATGAACATCAGGCGCCGGACGCGATCCGCCGCCTGCTCGAGGTCGTGAGCATCGTCGAGCAACGCGGCAAGTTCTTCATAACGTTTGCCGATGTCGTGCTGCAGGCGATGGTGCAGATGCTCGAGCTCGTGGTGCTCGCCCGCCGTCCGCGCTTCGGCCACTGCCTCGCGCCATTCCATCTGTTCGACGAGAAAATCGTTCGGCATCAAGACGTTGTTTTCGCTGCCGACGTCGTGATCGGCCAAATGCAGCAGGTATCGGGCACGCGAAAGCGGCTTCTTGAGCGTCTGATAGGCTTCATTGACCCGCGTCGCCCACTGCAGCGAAAGGCGGCGCTCGGCGTCGCCAGCGCCGGTGAAGCGATCGGGGTGGACCCTCGACTGCATCTCCAGATAGCGGCCATCGAGCAGTGGCGCGTCTAGCCGGAATCTGGCCGGAAGCTCGAACAGCGAGAAGTGATCGGTGTTGAAATCCATGCTTTTCGATCGCGGTGCGCGTCGGGGCAGGCAGCGAGCGGTCGACGGCTAGGCCACCACCGTCAACCACCGCCTACTCAGCCCCGGGCAAGGTCAAACGTTGAAGCTTTCGCCGCAGCCACAGGCGTCCTTGACGTTCGGGTTGTTGAACTTGAAGCCTTCGTTGAGACCCTCGCGCGCGTAGTCAAGCTCGGTGCCGTCGAGATAAGGCATGCTTTTCGGATCGACGAGTACCCTGACGCCGTGCGATTCGAACTCGACATCGTCCGGTTGCGCGCTATCGGCGAACTCGAGCTTGTAGGCCATGCCCGAGCAGCCACTGGTGCGTACACCAAGGCGCAGGCCGATGCCTTTGCCGCGCTTGACCATGTAATTGGCGACGTGGCTGGCGGCCCTTTCGGAAAGCGTCACTGCCATGGAAACCTCCTGCTGTAATTGCGTTTGCGGTTCTGTGATTGCTGCCGCCCGCTCAGCCGGCAGCCTGATCAACGTGCTTTTTCTTGTAGTCGGCGACCGCCGCCTTGATCGCGTCCTCGGCGAGAATCGAGCAGTGGATTTTCACGGGCGGCAAAGCCAGTTCTTCGGCGATCTGGGTGTTCTTGATATCCAGAGCCTGATCCACGGTCTTACCCTTGACCCACTCGGTGACCAGCGACGACGAGGCGATCGCCGAACCGCAGCCGTAGGTCTTGAACTTGGCGTCTTCGATGACGCCGCCCTTGCCGACCTTGATCTGCAGCTTCATGACGTCGCCACACGCCGGCGCACCGACCATGCCGGTGGCGACGCCCTCGTCTTCCTTGCCAAACGAGCCGACGTTGCGTGGATTCTCATAGTGATCCAGAACTTTTACGCTGTATGCCATGATGATTCTCCTTGATTCCTTGTATGTCTTGTCAATGAGCGGCCCACTGGACCGTACTCAAATCGACGCCGTCCTGGACCATTTCCCACAGCGGCGAAAGCTCGCGCAGCCGGCTGATCTTCTCGTGCAGCAGCTTGATCGCGTAGTCGACCTCTTCCTCGCTGGTGAAACGACCGAGGGTGAAACGGATCGAGCTGTGCGCCAGTTCGTCCTCGCGGCCGAGGGCGCGCAGCACGTACGAAGGTTCGAGCGATGCCGAGGTGCACGCCGATCCCGACGACACTGCTAGGTCCTTGACCGCCATCAGCAGCGACTCGCCTTCGACGTAGGCAAAACTGATGTTCAGATTGTGGGGAACACGCTGCTCCATGTCACCGTTGACATAGACCTCTTCGATGTCCGACAGCCCCTTGTACAGGCGGTCGCGGAGCATGCGGATACGCTCGTTCTCGGCGCCCATCTCCAGACGTGCGAGACGGAAAGCCTCACCCATGCCGACGATCTGATGCGTCGCCAGCGTGCCGGAACGGAAGCCACGTTCGTGACCGCCGCCATGCATCTGTGCGGTCAGGCGAATGCGCGGCTTGCGGCGCACGTAGAGCGCGCCAATGCCTTTCGGGCCATAGGTCTTGTGTGCCGAAAAACTCATCAGATCGACTTTCAGCGTCGCCAGATCGATGACCACCTTGCCGGTCGCCTGTGCCGCATCGACGTGAAAGATGATTCCCCTGGCACGGCAGATTTCGCCGATCTCGGCGATCGGCTGGATGACACCGATCTCGTTGTTGACCATCATCACCGACACCAGAATGGTGTCCGGACGCAAGGCTGCCTTGAAGACCTCGAGGTCAACCAGGCCGTTGTCCTGGACGTCGAGGTAGCTCACTTCGAAACCGAGACGTTCGAGTTCGCGACAGGTATCGAGCACCGCCTTGTGCTCGGTCTTCACCGTCACCAGGTGCTTGCCCTTTCCAGCATAGAACTGTGCGGCTCCCTTGAGGGCCAGATTGTTCGACTCGGTGGCGCCGGAAGTCCAGACGATTTCCTTGCTGTCGGCGTTGACCAGCCTGGCCACTTCCTCGCGCGCTTCTTCGACCGCCGCCTCGGTTTCCCAGCCGAAGGCATGCGACCGCGAGGCCGGATTGCCGAATTTCTCGACCAGATAGGGAATCATCTTTTCGGCGACGCGCGGATCGACCGGCGTGGTCGCCGAATAATCGAGATAGATGGGCAGTTTCAGCATTGCTCTTGCTCCGGTGTGTACAGGTTGCGTGCTACGCGTGACTCTTGACTCGTTATCCTGCTGGTTTGTTCCACTTCTTTGTCCCGCTTTCCAGACCCATTTACGCTGACTGTTCAGACGACCATTGCGGTCAGTTGCTGCAATCTGAGCATCGTGGCCTGCAACGCCGCCAGAAATCCATCGACGTGTGCGGCGCTATTGCCAACCCCCAGGCTGACCCGCACGGCACCGCGTGCCAGCTCTGCTTCGACACCCATCGCCCGCAATACATGCGACGGCTCCGGGTTGGCACTCGAACAGGCGGCACCGCTGGCCAGCGCATAACCGGCGCGGTCGAGCTGGCCGACCAGGGTCTCGCCGTCGATGTCGCGAAAGGCGAAGTAGACGGTGTTCGGCAAGCGCTCGGCGGCCCGGCCAAAAAGCGTCGCGCCGAGGGCGACAAGGCCACGCTCGAGTTGCTCGCGGAGCACCCGCAGGCGCGGCGCCAGGTCGGCGAGACGTGCTGCCGCCAATTCACAGGCAACGCCAAAACCGACGATTGCCGCCACATTCTCGGTACCCGAACGCAAGCCACGCTCATGACCGCCACCCGCGATCAGCGGCTCGATGTCGAGTCGCTTGTCGAGGATCAGCGCGGCCGCACCCTTGGGGCCGCCGATCTTGTGCGCCGACACGCTGAGGGCATTGACGCCGGCGGCGTTGAGGCGGCGAAAATCGACGGCCATCTTGCCCACCGCCTGCACTGCGTCGCTATGAAACCAGGCCCCCGCCGCTCGCGCCTGCGTGGCCAGCGATTCGATGTCCTGCACGACGCCGGTCTCGTTGTTGGCCAGCATCACCGAGACGATGCTCGGCCGCTCCGCCATCAGCGTCTGGAATTTCGCCCCATCGATGCGTCCGGCGGCGTCCACCGCCAGCTTGTGCAGCGTCCAGCCACGCTTGCGCAGCTGCTCGGCAGGCCTGATCACGCAAGGGTGCTCGATCGCGCTGACCACCAGCACGCCGGGTTTCAGACACGCGGCCGCGCCCTTGATCAGCAGGTTGTTGGCTTCCGAACCGCCACTGGTGAACACCACCTCGCTGGCATGCGCACCGACCGCCGCCGCCACCTTGCTACGCGCCTCGTCGATCGCTCGCCGCGCCCCCCGACCATACTCATGGCGACTCGAGGCATTGCCGCAGAGGCCGGCAAGATAGGGCAGCATCGCTTCGACCACCGCCGGATCGGCGGGAGTCGTTGCGTTGTGATCGAGATAGACGGGAGCGAACACGGCGGCGGGCGAAGTCTTCCAGTTCCGGATCTAGCGGCCGAAAGCGACGACTTTGGCGCGCTGCCGAGCACTCGTTCGCCGCTCGTCATGCAGGACAGCGACGTCGCCGCCACCCTTGCTCACCTGCTGTGCGACGAGGTCGGCCAAGGTCACCGAAGTCAGGTAGTCGAACATCTTGACGTTCAGCGTCGCCCACAGGTCGTGGGTCATGCAGCGCTCTTCGTCGTGGCAGTTCTCGCGACCACCGCACTGGGTGGCGTCCAGCGGCTCGTCGACGGCGCGAATGATGTCGGCGACGGTCATCGCGCTGGTGGGTCGCGCCAGGCAATAGCCCCCACCCGGGCCACGCACGCTGCCGACCAGCTGATGGCGACGCAACTTGCCGAACAACTGCTCCAGGTAAGACAGCGAAATCTTTTGACGCTCGCTGATGCCAGCCAGAGATACCGGCCCTTCACTGCAGCGCAGGGCCAGGTCGATCATCGCCGTCACTGCGAAACGTCCTTTGGTCGTCAGTCTCATGCTTCCTCCTCCAATGCCACGATTACTAATAATTGTTGATTAAATTACTACACTATCCACTCTAGTGACCGCTCGCTTATTAGTCAACTATTTTACTCAAGTATTGCGGATCGAACCGATCCGCCGTTGCCAGGTCGCCATTGACGTGCACGCCGGCGTCTTCGAGTTTCTTGAGCAACAGTTCAAAGCGCCGATCGGCGTCTGCCGCGTGATCGAGCAAACCGTGAATCGCCTTGGCCAGCGGGTCATCCTGATTGGTGGCCAGCGCATACGCCGAGAAACCGAGCTGCCCGGCCATCTGCTCGCGCTTCTGATCCTGCTCGTTGTCGATGATCCGCGCCGGATTGCCGACCGCCGTCGCCCCGCTCGGGACGTTCTTGACAACTACCGCATTGGAACCGACCTTGGCCGACGCGCCGACGGTAATCGGCCCGAGCACCTGTGCCCCGGCGCCGATCACCACACCATCCGCCAGCGTTGGATGGCGCTTGCCCTTGTTCCACGAGGTGCCCCCCAGGGTGACGCCATGGTAGAGCGTCACATCGTTGCCGATGACCGCCGTTTCGCCGATCACCACTCCCATCCCGTGATCGATGAACAGGCGCCGACCGATGGTCGCGCCAGGATGGATTTCAATACCGGTGAAGAAGCGTCCGAGATGCGAGACCAGGCGGCCCGGCCAGCGCAGACCGCGCGTCCACAGCCAGTGCGCAAGACGATGCAGGGCGATGGCATGCACGCCGGGATAACAGGTCAGCACCTCCCAGAAGGTGCGCGCGGCGGGATCACGATTGAAAACTGACTGGATGTCTTCGCGAAGACGGCTGAACATGGAAAGAAAGTCCTTGAACGATGAGCGCGATTATACAATACCGCACTATTTTAGTACACTACTTCCGGCACTGGTTCCGACACTTCCGCCCGGCGCCGGCCCCGCTCCCGCCGTGCGTTCAACCGCGTCGAGCAGCCCACGCAGGATGTTTATCTCGTCGCGCTCGAGCTCGGCGCGCCCGAACAGTCGGCGCAGCTTGGGCAGCAGCCGTCGCGGTCGCTGCGGATCGAGAAAACCACTGCTCACCATTACCCGTTCGAGGTGCCGATAGAAGCGCTCGACGTCCTCGTGCGGCGCCGGCGGCGAGGCGAAGGGCACGGCGCGGGCAAGCACCGGCGGGCGACCGTCGAAGGCGGCCAGGCGCAGCTCATAGCACAGCAGCTGCACCGCAGAAGCCAGATTCAGCGAGCTGTAGTCGGGATTCGCGGGGATGAACACCGTCCGCTGGCAGCGCTGCACCTCGCTATTCGACAGGCCAGCGGTCTCGTTACCGAAGAGCAGCGCCACCTCGCCCTCGCCGGCCCAGGCGAGAATGTCGTTGGCCGCCTCACGCGCCGGCATCGCAGGTGGCCCGAGGTTGCGCTGCCGCGCCGAGAGCGCGTACACCTGCACCGTCCCGACCAGCGCCTCGTCGAGGCTGCTGCACACCTGCGCCTGCTCGAGAATGTCGTCGGCGTCGGCCGCGCGCGCCACTGCCTGCGGGTCCGGGAAGTGCTTCGGATTGACCAGCAGCAGACGCGACAGACCCATGGTCTTCATCGCGCGCGCGGCAGCGCCGATATTGCCCGGGTGACTGGTATGCGAGAGGACGACGCGAATCCGCGACAGCGGCGAGCCGGAAGAATGCGACCCTGGGGGTCTGTTCATATTAGAATCGGGGTCCTCTACACCAATCGGGCGGCATCAACCGCCCGTCGCGTCTTCAAAATCATGCATCCAGCTCTGAACATCATCATCAAGGCGGCGCGTCGCGCCAGCCAGATCATCAACCGTGCCGCACTCGATCTCGAGCACCTGCAGATCACCACCAAACGCCAGAGCGACTTCGTCACCGAAGTGGACAAGGCGGCCGAGGCGGCGATCATCGACATCCTGCGCGAGGCCTATCCCGAATACGGCATTTTAGCAGAAGAGTCCGGCCTGACAGCCGGCCAGGGCGGCGGCAGCGAGTATCAGTGGATCATCGACCCACTCGACGGGACGACCAATTTCATCCACGGCTTTCCCCAGTACGCCATCTCGATTGCCCTCGCCTACCGCGGGCAGGTCACGCAAGCGGTGGTCTACGATCCGGTGCGCAACGAGATGTTCACCGCCAGCAAGGGCGGCGGCGCCTTCCTCAACGACCGCCGCATCCGCGTCAGCAAGTGCCTGAAGCTGGAACAGGCCCTGCTTGGCACCGGCTTCCCCTACCGCATGTACGACCACATCGACGCCTACCTGCGCATCTTCAAGGAACTGGCGCAGAAAACCGCCGGCATGCGCCGCCCGGGCGCCGCCGCGCTCGACCTCGCCTACGTCGCCTGCGGACGCTTCGACGGCTTCTGGGAGTTCGGCCTGTCGCCCTGGGACATGGCCGGCGGCGCGCTGCTCATCTCCGAAGCCGGCGGCCTGGTCAGCGACCTCGCCGGCAACGAAACCTACCTCCAGTCCGGCAACCTCGTCGCCGGCACGCCGAAAGTCTTCGCGCAGCTGCTGCAGGTCATCGACAGCCATCGCACACCGGGGCTGGAAGCCTGAAATCCGTGCGCGAGGCCCTCTGAGACACGCTTCCTGAGTCCCTCGACCGCTCCGTAAGAGTCTCCGCCGTGGAAATCGGTCGGAGACCGCGAGGCTCCCTCAGAGAATCCCTCGGCTGGCCCCCGGCCGCTTGCGTGGTACTGGCGAGAACGCGTCCGGGTCAGGCGGCGATCACCGACAGCGCATCGTGGTAGTCGTACTTGAGGTCGTCGGCGACCTCACGGCAGGTGACCTTGCCGAAAGCGACGTTCAAGCCGTTGCGCAGGTGCTCGTTATCCTTCAGCGCCTGCCGCCAGCCCTTGTCGGCAATCTGCAGTGCGAAAGGCAGCGTGGCATTGTTGAGCGCGTAGGTCGAGGTACGCGGCACGCCGCCGGGCATATTGGCGACGCAGTAGTGCACGACGTTGCCGACCATGTAGGTCGGGTCGGCGTGCGTCGTCGCGCGGGCCGTCTCGCAGCAGCCGCCCTGGTCGATAGCGACGTCGACGATCACCGACCCCGGCTTCATGTCATCGACCAGCTGACGGGTGATCAGCTTCGGCGCCGCCGCACCCGGGATGAGCACGCCGCCGATCACAAGATCGGCGCGCAGCACGTGATGCTCGACGTTGTCGCGGTTCGAAAAGACGGTGATCACGCGCGCGCCGAGCAGCCTGTCCATGCGCCGCAGGACATCGAGATTGCGATCGATGACCACCACCTGCGCACCGGTGCCGACGGCGATCTGCGCGGCGTTCGAGCCAACGACACCACCGCCGAGAATGACGATCTTCGCCGATGGCACGCCGGCGACGCCGCCGAGCAGGATACCCATGCCGCCGTGCGCCTTCTCGAGGCAATAGGCACCGGCCTGGATCGACAGGCGCCCGGCGACTTCCGACATCGGCGCCAGCAACGGCAGGCCGCCGCCCGGCTGGGTGACCGTTTCATAGGCGATGCATACCGCGCCGCTGCTCACCAGGTCGGCACACTGCGCGGGATCGGGCGCTAGGTGCAGGTAGGTGTACAGAATCTGTCCTTCGCGCAACATCGCGCGCTCGCCGGCCTGCGGCTCCTTGACCTTGATGATCATCTCGGCGCTGGCAAAGATCTCCGCGGCGGTCGCGGCAATCGTCGCTCCGGCCTTCTCGTAGACCTCGTCAGCGGCACCGATGCCCGCGCCAGCGCCAGTCTCAACACTTACCGGGTGACCGTGGGCGACCATCTCGCGAACCGATGACGGGGTCAGCCCAACGCGGTATTCGTGGTTCTTTATCTCCTTGGGTACGCCGATGTGCATTTCTGTCTCCTCATGGTGGTATCGGGGCCGCTTATCTTAGGTCATTTCCGAATGGCGAACGGGTTTTTTCCGGCTCCTGAACCTGGCCGTCCGGCATCGTCGTGCGGGGCTTGCCCGGGCAGCAACTTCCCTGCAACTGATCCCGATGCACGCCACCGGCGACGACGGCAGCAAGGCATGTGCAAGCCGCTGCACGCCTATCGCCGCCGCACGCTTGCGTATAAACTGCCCTTCTCGAACCCGGCGCGACCAGCCTCCCAACGATTGCCGCAGCCAATGACCAGCAACCATCATCAGAGCATCGACGGCACGCCTACGGCAGACGCTGGCGGCCCTGCGCTCCCCCCCGCTGCCGGGACGATCGCCACGGAGCTGGACGGTTTTCGCCGCGAGATGCTGCGTTTCGCCGTCCTGCAATTGCGCGACCAGGCGAGCGGCGAGGATGCCGTGCAGGAAACCATGCTCGCCGCGCTGCAAGGCGCCGATCGCTTTGCCGAGCGCGCCAAGTTGAAGACCTGGGTATTCTCGATTCTGCGCAACAAGATCGTCGACATCATCCGGCGGCGAGTTCGCGAACCCATCCACGAAGCGGTCGAACAGGAAGTCGACGACAGCGACTTCGACGCGCTGTTCAAGGGCAATGGCCACTGGCAACGCGACGCGCGGCCTTCGGACTGGGGAAATCCCGAAAAGAGCTTCGAAAACCGCAGCTTCTGGGCCGTCTTCGACGCCTGCCTGGAGCGCCTGCCGCCAGCCACCGCGCGGGTTTTCATGATGCGCGAGATCCTCGGCCTGGAAACCAGCGAAATCTGCCAGGAGTTGTCGATGAGCACCAGCAACTGCTGGGTGATCCTGCATCGGGCACGCATGGCGCTGCGCCTGTGCCTCGAACAGAAGTGGTTCAGCGCCGGCGAACGTGCCCGCCCATGAACTCGCCAGGAAGCGGTCTGCGCTTCAGCTCCCGACGACGCCGCCGTCCGCACGCCTGATCACCAGCGTCGCCGAACGCGGGCGGCCACCGGTCACCCCGGCGAACTGGTTCGCCGGCCATCCCGACCCTGCCAGTGGCGCCGCTGGTGACGACCGCCCACCGGCCACCTCGCCGGGATGCTGAACGTTGATGAACAGGTTGCGTGCATCCGGCGTGGCGCTGATGCCGGTGATCTCGCAACCCTTGGGTCCTGTCAGGAAGCGCCGAATCTCACCGCTGGCGACGTCGGCAACCAGCATCTGATTGTTGCCGAAGCGCTGGTGATCGCCACGGTTGAGGACGCTGCCGGAGACATCGGTCTGGATCCACAGGCGACCTGCGCGGTCGAACCACAGCCCGTCCGGGCTGGCGAAAGCGTCACCTTTGCTGTTCCCGCGCCTGGCCGGGTCGGGGTTTTCCGGGTCGCCGGCAAGGACGAAGACGTCCCAGTCGAGAGTGTCGGCCGCCGCGTCACCCTGCGCCTCGCGCCAGCGAACAATGTGTCCAAAGATGTTCTCTGCGCGCGGATTGCCCGGCTCCGGGGTCAGGCGCTGGCGGTTGTTGGTCAGGGTGCAGTAGACGTCGCCGCTCTGCGGATCGACGGCCAGCCACTCCGGGCGGTCCATCTTCGTCGCGCCAGCGACATCGGCGGCCTGCCGGGTGCGCATCAGGATGTCCGCCTGATCGGCGAAACCGCTGCCCTCGTCGAGACCGTGCTGCCCATGTTGCAGGGCCAGCCAGCGACCTTTCCCGTCGGCATCGAAACGCGCCACGTACAGCGTTCCAACGTCGAGCAGGCGGCCGCCAGCAGCGGGCTCTCTGGCGTCGAAGCGATCGCGCGAAACGAACTTGTAGAGATATTCGAAGGCTTCGTCGTCGCTCATGTAGACCACCACGCGGCCGTCGCCGGCCAGCACGACAGTCGCACATTCGTGCTTGAAGCGACCCAAAGCGGTACGCTTGACAGGCGCCTGCGCAGGCTGCCAGGGATCGATCTCGACGACCCAGCCGAAACGATTGGCCTCGTTGGCCTCGGTGGCCACGTCGAAACGGCTGTCGTACTCGTGCCAACGGAAGCCGGCGCCGTTCGCGCGGATGCCATACCGCTTCTGATCGGCCGTGGGCTCGCCAAGGCCGTTGAAATAGGCGTTGAAGTTCTCTTCACAGGTGAGGTAGCTGCCCCACGGCGTATGGCCCATCGCGCAATTGGCCAGCGTCCCGAAAACGACGTTGCCACGCCGGTCGTCACGGGTACGCATGCCTGGCGCACCGGCAGCCGGACCGGCGATGCGTATCGGCGTACGCGCGGTGATCCGCCGCGCGTACGCCGACGGCCGCACGAGCTGCCAGCGAAACGCGCCACCGAGTTCCCCGAGTTCCACTTCGACCACCGAAACGCCGTGCGCATTTTGTGACTTGCGCGTCTTGTCGTGGCTCCACTCCGCCATCCCGTCGGGATGGAGGATCCCATCGTCGGTGTACTCGTGATTGATGCACAGCAGGCCGTGCGTCGACGACGGCTGGCCGTTCACGACCCTGGGAAAGAAATGCATCCCGTCATGATGCATTCCGGCCTGCTCGGCCTGTTCGGCGGCGCTGTTGCCAGCGTCGGCGCGGAACGCGGGCCCGTTCGAGATCGGGTCGCCCCAGGCGTAGAGGAGTTGAACCGTGTAGCCGTCGGGGACGTGCACGGCGTCGTCGCTGGATACACCGATCGGCGTGAAGCCGATGGCTGCCCGGCCGGTCGGCCCGGCCAGCGCCGGTAAGCCGAAGAAGGACAGCGCAGCGCTGCCCAGACCCACCTGCAGCAGCCGCCGACGCGTAATCGCCGAAGGTGACAGCCGCGTGAGGAACGCCGCGAAGTGCGCGTTCGCGCTGTCGTTGCTGATCAGATCCCTGTCCATTGCTCGCGTCGGTCCGGGTTTGACGGAAAGAAGCGATTATCGCTCAGGACGCGGCCAAACCATCAGCACGGCCGAAAAGCGCGGCTCCCAGCGCGCAAGCGCTTCGTCGTCGACCCTACGCTGCGCGATGCTGCTGGTCGTGTAGCTGCTCTTCGACGTGGCGCCGCAAGACATCGTTCATGCGCGTCTGCCAACCGTCGCCGGTCGCTTTGAAGTAGTCGAGAACTTCCGGGCTATAGCGCACCGTCACCGCCACCTTGGTCGGCAGCTTCTGCGGCCCGCGCCGACCAGGCTGGCGAACCTTTGCCTTGTTGGCCACACCGGGAGCGATTGCTACGGGGTGATTGGCATCGCCCACACCGCCAGGACCCTTCACGAGTGCCGCTTTCGCAACACGGGCCACTCGCCTGCGTTCCTTGCTGAATGTTGAAGACCCTACAACGGCTTCTTTTTTCATTTTATTAACCCTGGAAAGAATACTTCAAAGGGGCGCGAGCAGCGCGCTCAGCCCGGTACGAGAAAGCAGCGGCACCGCCGCCTACTTGACCTTGTAGAGCGCGGGCTCGGGCGCAATTACATTGCGTATCGCCACCTTGAGATCGATCAGATCGATATGGCCAAGCAGCAGCAGGCCGGCACGAACGAGCTGCCCCTTCTTGCTCGACACGCCGCGCCTTGCCAGACGCTTCTTGAGTTTGATCAGTTGCCGGTATTCGCTTTCCGGAATCCGCAGACTGCAGCGAAAGCGGCGCGCGGTCTTGTGCACTTTCTTCGTCTTTCGTGGCGGGACGAGCGCCGGCGGCATCGCGGCAAGTCTTCTGAGTTTGAGTTCTGTGGCCGCAGCGAGAATCGCTTCGGCGCTGGAAAGGCTGACTGCTGACGACATCGAAGCTCCCCCTGGCGAATAGCGCAACCGCCACCGTGCAGACACGCAGCTCGATCAAGCTTGGCGCTGCGGCCGGCCGGCTGCTGCAGTTTGTAACGACGGGGAGAGGATGCCCTGCTTGTGTGACAGATTGATGACGGTGCGTCGTCGGCCGGCCGCAGCCGCCGACAGCGACCGGCGGCTGCGACGGTGCTCAGTCGGCGAGCGCCGCGGCGAGCGTCTTCGCGTTCGTGCGCATCATGCCGAGATAGCTGTCTGCTGCCGTCCCCGGGGGGGACAGCGAATCGGAGTACAGGATGCCGCCGATACTGGCGCCCGATTCCGCGCTGATGCGTTCGAGCAGGCGCGGATCGCTGATGCTCTCGATGAACATTGCCGGGATCTTCTCCTGGCGAATCTGCCGGATGATCGCGCCAACGGCAGCGGCCGAAGGCTGTGCATCGGTGCTCACACCGACGGGTGCAATGAAGCGAATCCCATAGGCGCGAGCGAAGTAGGCAAAGGCATCGTGCGAACTCACGACAACACGCCGGGCCACGGGAAGCCTGCCCAGGCTGGCACGGATTTCGCTGTCGAGAAGGTCGATCTGCGCCTTCAAGCGGGCAGCGTTGGCCTGATAGGCGTTCTTGTTCGCCGGGTCCACCTGTGCCAGCGCGACGGCGATGTTGTCGACGTAGTGGCGCGCCTGAGCCAGATCCTGCCAGGCGTGCGGGTCGACGCCGGCGGCGTGATCGTGCGCAGCACGCCTGCCGGCAATCGCCACTTCCTTGGCCAGGAGCGTGACACCGTTGCTGGCCACCACGATCGGCCCCCGGTAGCCGGACGACTGCATCAGGCGATCGATCCAGCCTTCGAAGCCGAGGCCATTGACGACCACCAGCCGCGCCCGTGCGAGCGTCTTCACGTCAGCCGGAGTCGGCTGGTACACGTGCGCGTCGGCGAGCGGCCCGACCAGGGTGTACACCTGCACGTGCTCGCCGCCAATGCGCTGCACAAGGTCGCCGAGAATGCTGAAACTGGCGACCACCGGCAAGGACTCGGCTGCCGCGGCGCGGCCCGGCTGAGCGCCAAGGAAAACTACCAGGACAGCCGTCACCAAAAAGGAAGATGCTGGCGAAGCGCTCAGCAGCGAGAGCCGAAGCGTGTTGAGGATCTTTTCTCTCATTGTCTTCCCGAAAGCTGGGTCAGCGTTCAAAGTGCCAGCCCGAGCGCCAGAAGCCGGCCAGTGGTCCGAGCGGAGCGACGAGCAGGGAAAGCAGGTAGAGACCCCCCAGCGTCAGGACGATCGCCGGGCCTGCCGGCAGATTCGCGTGATACGAAAGCAGCAGGCCGACAAAGGACCCGAGCAGCGCGACCGACACGGCGATGAGCAGTAGCGGTCCGACGTTGCACACCCACAGGCGCGCCGCAGCCGCCGGCAGGATCATGATCCCGACCGCCATCAAGGTTCCCAGGGCGTGAAAGCCGGCGACCAGATTGACCACCAGCAGGACCATGAAACCATAGTGGGCAAGGGGTCCGAGACGGCTGATGCGCGCCAGGAACGCCGGATCGCAGCCTTCGAGGACGAACAGGCGCAGACCGAGTGCGAGCACCAGCACGGACAGCGAGGCAAAGCCTGCGAGCAGGAGCAGCGCCGCGTCGTCGAGCGCCAGCACACTGCCGAAAAGGACGTGCAGCAGGTCGACGCTGCTGCCGCGCAGCGAGATGATCAAGACCCCTGCGGAAAGCGAAATCAGGTAGAAGGTCGCCAGACTGGTGTCTTCCTTGATCACCGAGTTGCGCGCCACGCCACCGGAGAGCACGGCCACCGCCAAGCCCGCGAGCAGCCCGCCGATGGTCATCGCCGGCAACGACAGCCCGGCGATCAGGTAGCCGACAGCGGCACCCGGCAGGATCGCGTGCGACATCGCATCGCCGGCCAGACTCATCCGCCGCAACATCAGGAAGACGCCGACCGGCGTCGCTCCGAGCGACAGCGCGAGACAACCGGCCAGCGCGCGGCGCATGAAAGCGAACTCGACAAACGGCGAGAGCAGCGGAATGCTGGCCAGGGTTTCGCTCATTGCGCGCCTTCGTCGGCGTGACAGACCGGCGCGTGCGCATCGCCACCGCGCCCTTCGGCAAGCTTCCGGGCGCGCAGCAGATTGGCCTCGCTGAGCACCGTCGCGGTGTCCCCGCGCGCGACGATCTCGCGCGCCAGCAACAAGGTTTCCGGGTACTCGCGGCGGACATGATCGAGGTCGTGCAGGACGGCGATCACCGTCCGCCCTTCGCCGTGCCAATGCCGCACCAGCGCTGCCAGGTCACGAACGCTGGCCGCGTCGATTGCGCCGTAGGGCTCGTCGAGGAGGACCAGCGGGGCGTCCTGCAGCAGCACTCGGGCGAAGTGCGCACGCTGCAACTGTCCGCCCGAGAGCGCGCCGATCGGACGGCTCTCCAGGCCGTTCAAACCGACCAGGTCGATCGCCGCGGCTATGCGCCTGTGCCGGGCGCGGTCGACACCGCCAAAGGCGCCGATTTCACGCCACAGACCCATCGCCACGAAGTCGTGCACGACCATCGGAAAACTGCTGTCGAGCGTCGTCAATTGGGTCAGGTAAGCGATCTGCTGGCGCTGCACGCCATGCACTTCGACGCGCCCTTGCAGTGGTCTCAGTTCGCCGGTGATGCCCTTGAGCAGCGTCGATTTGCCGGCACCATTCGGACCGACGATGGCCAGCAGGCTGCCGGCAGCAATTTCCCCGTGCAGGTGGTGAACCGCCGGATGCCGATTGTAGCCCAGCGTCAGATTGTCGAAACGCAGGATCGGCTGGACGCTGGATGAGTTGTTTTTGGCCATCGCTGACGCGGCGTTCAGTGCAGCGCCCAGAACACCGTCATCCACAGCAACAGCAGTGCACCGGCTGCCCAGAGCAGACGCGCAAGAGCACTGGCGCAGAGCACCGGGTTGGGGTTCTTGGCGCTTGCCGATGCGCTAGGGCTTGCAGGACGAGACATGTGCGATACGAGGCGAGGCTTCTGGACGCAGGCTGTGACCTGCCGAGGAGGGCGAATCTTGCCTCGTCCGCCAAGCAAACGCAACCGCCTGGCGAAAAGTCAGTGACCGCTCGCTTAACTGCCAAGGGCCGGCAGCCGGTCGGCGGCTCGACACCACCCAAAAACTGCAGGCATACTGCGGACCATGCTCAGAGCTCTCCTCGGCCCGCAAACGGTGCCACCGTGAACGACATCGTCGAAACCTGGCACGCACTCGATGGAACGTTGCTTGAAATGCGTCCGATGCGGCCAAGCGATGGACCTCAGGTCAAGGTGTCGCTGAACAAGCTGTCGGCCGATGCCAGGCGCAGCCGCTTCTTCGCCTCGATTGCCGAGTTCTCCGACGACGCAGTGCACCGACTGATCGATATCGATCCCGCCCGGGAGTACCTGCTGGTCGTCTTGCGCCGCGACGACAACGGCGAAATCCCGATTGCTGGCGGCCGCTTCGTTCTCGAGGATCAGCGCCCGGAATGCGCTTTCTCCCTGCTCATCGGCGATCCCTGGCAAGGGCAGGGAATCGGGCGCCGGATCATCAAGGCGCTGATTCGCGAAGCGTCACGGCGCGGCATGCGACGCATGCACGGACACGTTCTCGCCGATAACCGGCCAATGCTCGCGCTGGCACGTGCGTTACACTTCGCCGTTCGGGAAAGCGACCAGGGCGACGACGTTCTGGAGGTCGTGCGCGAGCTTCCCGTCGGCAAGTCGCCGCGCTGGACGGCGTTCTGCCGGAAATTCTGGCGCCGCCGCGGCAATCAGCGATAGTAAGGCCGACGCCTGCTGCGCTAAAGTTTCCTGGCCGCTGGCCGTTATCGTATCGTAGTCTCGCGATCCAATCGACCGCTGATGGCCGCGGTGACTACTTCAGCACATGCCCACCGCCTGCGTTTTTGCGCAGCGAGTGACCTCTAAGAACGGGACGCAGGCCTGCACGAGAGCCTGGAAGAGGCTGAAACGGCCGACCGGCTGCTGGCAGGCATCCACTACATACAAGCCGCATTGACGGCAAATTCCCCGGGAGAACGCAAATGGAAGTGGGCGGATGGAGCATCAGGACGCGCTTTGTCGTCGTATTGGTCGCGGCCGTGCTCGGCCTTGCCGCGCTCGGCCTGTACTCGCTCAACGAGCTGCGCCGGAGCATGCTCGACGATCGCAAGGACCAGATCCACGCCCTCGTCGAGGTGGCCATCGGGGTCGTCACCCGCTTTCACGATCTGGCCAAGAGCGGCGCGCTGAGCGAGGACGAGGCAAAAAGGCAGGCGCTCGAAACGGTGCGCCAGATGCGCTACGGGAACGGCGAGTATTTCTTCGTCCTGGACAGCGAGCACCACTTTGTGATGCACGCGGCGAAGGCGGCGCTGGAAGGCAAGAGCGCCGCCGACTTGCGCGACCCGAGCGGCAAACTGTTCATCCAGGAGCTGGTGAGCGTCGCACTGGGCAAGGAGCAAGGCGGCATCGTCAACTACTCCTTCGCCAAACCGGGCAGCGACAAAGCGGTCCCCAAACTCAGCTATTCCGCCCACTTCAAGCCGTGGGGCTGGGTAATCGGCACCGGCATCTATCTCGAGGACGTTGACCAGACGTTCCAGCGCGAAGCGATCAACGCCCTGATCATCATCGCGCTGGTCATTACCGTCCTCGCCGGCGTATCGATCTGGATCGGGCGCAGCGTGCTGCGCCAGCTGGGCGGCGAACCTGCCGACGCGTCGGCGATCGCGCTGCGCATCGCCGGCGGCGACCTCGGCCAGGAAATAAACGCCGGGAGACTGCTCGTTGGCAGCCTGATGCATTCGATCGCGCAGATGCAGAACCGCCTGCGTGGCATCATCGCCGAGATCGGCCAGTTGTCCAGTTCTCTGGCCAGCAGCGCCAGCGAAATTTCGGTAGCGACCGACGAAACGCGCCACGCGGCCGAGGCGCAGGCCAACTCGACGTCGGCAACGGCTGCTTCGATCGAGGAACTGACGGTGAGCATCAACGAGGTGGCCCAGAACGCTCAGCTGACCGGAGAGAACTCTCAAGCCGCTGCGAGCTGCGCTGAACAGGGGCGTGCACTGGTCAGCAGCTCGGCCGCCGAAATCGAGAAAGTCGCCGAAATCGTCGCCCGCTCGTCCGAGCAGATCCGCCTGCTGGCGACGCGTTCACGGGATATTGGCGGTATTGCCGAGGTGATCAGGGAGATCGCCGAGCAGACCAACCTGCTGGCACTGAATGCGGCCATCGAAGCCGCCCGCGCCGGCGAGCAGGGGCGCGGCTTCGCCGTCGTCGCCGACGAGGTGCGCAAGCTCGCCGAACGAACCAGCAAGGCAACCAATCAGATCAGCACCATGGTCGTCAGCGTGCAGGCCGACACCGACCTGGCAGTCGGCGCCATGGGTGAAGCCGCCCCGCAGGTCAAGAGAAGCCTCGACAAGGCACGCGAAGCCAGCGATATGCTCGAATCGATCCACAGCCAGGCGCACGAGTCGAGCGAACGAGTACAGCAGGTGGCGGCCGCGACCCGTGAACAGGCGACGGTGGCCAACGACATCGCCGGGCACGTGCAGAACATCGCTTCGATGACCGAGGAGACCAACGCCACGATGCTCAGCAATGCCGAAGCGGCCAACGCACTCAACGGCATGGCCAAGAAATTGCGCGAGACAGTGGCCTATTTTCGTATCGCCTGAAGGTGAGCACGGCCGGCGCCGGGGAGATGCGCGGGCCGTGGACGCCCGCCGTCAGCGTCAAGCCCTCAGCAACTCCTCGCGATTTCCCAGCCAGCGCCGCAGCTGCTGCGCGGCGCGCTCGGGATCGTCGCGCAACAGTTGCGCCGCCATCTCCCGCGCCAGTTCGACGAGGTCGGCGTCAACTTCGAGGTCGGCATAGCGGAGCAGTGGCACACCCGACTGACGGCTGCCGACGAACTCCCCGGGGCCGCGCAAACGAAGGTCCTCACGGGCAATCTCGAAACCGTCGCTGTGCTCGAAGATGATCTTCAGGCGTGCGCGCGCGGCTGCCGACAATGGCTGCTGATAGAGCAACACGCAAACCGACGCATGCGCGCCACGCCCGACACGTCCGCGCAACTGATGCAGCTGCGCAAGCCCGAAGCGCTCGGCGTGCTCGATGACCATCAAACTGGCGTTAGCAACGTCGACGCCGACTTCGATGACCGTCGTCGCCACCAGCACGTCGATTTCGCCGGCGACGAACGCCGCCATCACGGCCGCTTTCTCGGCGCCGCCAAGGCGACCGTGCACCAGACCGATGCGCAGACCGGACAGCTCGCCGACCAAAGCCGTATACGTGTCGAGTGCCGCCTGCAGTTGCAGCTTCGCCGACTCCTCGATCAGGGGGCAGACCCAGTAAGCCTGGCGCCCGTCGGCGACGACTGCCCGCACAGCGGCAGTGACTTCCGCGCGGCGCGCGTCCGAGAACAGCCGCGTACGCACCGGTGAGCGGCCAGCCGGTGTTTCGTCGATCAGCGACACATCGAGATCGGCGTAATAGCTCATCGCCAGCGTGCGCGGAATCGGCGTCGCCGACATCATCAACTGGTGCGGGTTGCCCCCCTTGCGCCGCAGGTCGAGTCGCTGCACGACGCCGAAACGATGTTGTTCATCGATGATCGCCAGACCCAGACGGGCAAAATCCAGGCCTTCCTGAATCAGCGCGTGCGTCCCGACGACCAGTTGCGCGCTCGTCGCCGCCTGCTGCCGCAGCGCTCGCCGGGTCTTCGCCCCGAGACGACCCGACAGGCACACGACCTCGACGCCAAGAGGTTCCAGCCAGGCACGCAGCTTGACGCTGTGCTGTTCGGCAAGGATTTCGGTCGGGGCCATGAAGGCAGCCTGATAACCGGCCTCGATGGTCTGGCAAATCGCCAGCGCGGCGACAATCGTCTTGCCGCAGCCAACGTCGCCCTGCAGCAGGCGCTGCATCGGGAACGGCTGTTCGAGGTCGGCGCCGATCTCGCCGGCAACGCGCCGTTGCGCGCCGGTCAGCGCAAAGGGCAGCGCCGAAACGAGGGCCTTGGCCAGCCCGCCGGTGGCGATCAGCAGCGGCGCCCCCTTGCGTCGACGAGCCAGGTAGGCGCGGCGCAGCGACAGCTGCTGGGCAAGCAGCTCGTCGAATTTGATCCGTCGCCAGGCCGGATGGCTGCGCCCCTGCAGCAGGGCAGCGGCGAGCTCGGGCGGCGGCGAGTGCAGCAAGTGCACCGCCGCCGACAGGGCAGGCAGGCGGTGCGCCGCGCACCAGCCGGCGTCAAGCAACTCGCCAAGGTCGACGTCGCGCAAGGCGCGCGCGACAAGCTGGCGCAGCGTCCCTTGCGCGAGGCCGGCAGTGCTCGGATAGACCGGGGTCAGTGACTGCGGCAGCGCTTCGTCGGTGCTCGCTGTGCGCAGGATGCGATAGCGTGGATGGACCATTTCGAGACCGAGAAAACCGTCGCGAATCTCGCCGAAGGCGCGCAGCGGCAGCCGCTTCTGGCGCGCGTCCTCGAACGCCCTTTGCTGGCTGCCGTAGAAGCTCAGAAAGCGCAGGCGAAGAAGGCTTCCTTCGTCACCGTGCTCAGCGCTGACGTCACTGACTGTGACCAGCAGTTGACGACGCGACGCGACGCTGACCACGACATCGACAACCAGCACCTCGACCTGCAATGGAACACCCAGCGGCGCCGCGGCAACAGCGACGACGGATGTCTCGTCCTCGTAGCGCAAAGGCAGGTGCAGAACAAGGTCTTCGCGCCGCTCGAGGCCCAGCTTGTGCAGGCGGCTCCTGATCGCGGGCGGCGCGTCGATCTCGTCCGCCGCCGGCATCAGCCGCCGAGGACCAGCACCGCGTCGGCCTCGACCAGACCGTTGCGTGGCAAGGCCGCGACGCCGACCGCAGCGCGTGCCGGAAACGGCTCCGAGAAGAAGCCTTTCATCACCTCATTGACTTTCGCGAAGTGGGCAAGATCGGTGAGATAGACGTTCAGCTTGACGACGTCGGCCAGTGAACCGCCCGACGCCTCGGCAAGCGCCTTGAGGTTGTCGAAAACGCGCACGATCTGCGCGTCAATCCCGTCGACGACGTCCATGCTTACCGGGTCGAGTCCGATCTGACCGGAGAGGTAGACCGTATCGCCCACTCTTACCGCTTGCGAGTAGGTGCCAATCGCCGCTGGCGCGGCGCTGGTCGAGATGATCGTTCTTGCCATGGTGGTGTCCTCTACAATGGATCCGGTTGAAACAGGAGAGTGTAAATGAGCACTGCAATCATCGCCAATCTCGAAAAACTGCTCGACGGTCCGCGCGACGGCGCCCTGCTCCGCTATTCGCTGGGCAACGAGCACCTAAAGACCGGCGATTTCGAACAGGCCGCCCGGCGCTTGCGTGAGGCGGTCGAACGTGACGCGACCTACTCCGCCGCCTGGAAGCTGCTCGGCAAGGCACTCAGCGCAGGCGCTCACCCACAGGAAGCCCTCGCCGCCTATGCACAGGGAATTGTCGTTGCCGAAGAAAAAGGCGACGTCCAGGCGGCCCGGGAGATGCGCGTTTTTTCCCGCCGCGTGCAGCAACAACTGTCGGCGACGAGCGACTGAAGCGGCCTAGGGTTTGCCGATCCGATGCACGGTACTGGGCACATCGATGCCCAGCTTGCCGAGTTTCCGGCGCGCCGCCTCGGCTTCGGCACGATTCTTGAAAGGGCCAATCTGCAAACGTGCCTCGACCGTCGAGGGAATACCTTCCTGCGCCAGCCGGCCCTGCCACTCTTCGGCGAGAGCCAGATCGGAGAACAGCCCGGACTGGACGATGTAGCCCGACACCAGCCGCACGGCAACAGGAGCAGGCGCTTCGACTACCGGAGGCGGCGGCGTGGCAGCGCTTGCAGGGCCATCGCCCGGCTTCTTGACAGCGGGCGGCAGGGCCGGCGTTGCGGCGACACGTGGAGGTGGAGGTGGCGGTGGAGGGGGCGCGGAAAGGGCGCCGGGTTTTTCGCCAGCGGTGGCACCTGCCTTCGACAGCGGTCGCGTCTGCACGCTGGCGCCAGCCGTTTTCCTGGCAGCGCTTTCGCCACCGGCTTCGCTGGCGACTTCGCTGCTCACTTCTGTGGCCGCTGACTCGGTGGATACAGGCGGCGCGTCGTCCGGTGTTTCAGCCGGCGTCAGCGGCAACACCGGGTCTTTCTTCCGCACCGGTACCGGTTCGGTGAACTGCTGTCCCGTAGCCAGCGAATCATCCGGCGCGTTGGCATAATCGAACAACGCCAGCACGCCGAGGAGCGCCAGAATCATCAGACCGGCGAGCCCCATTCGCCAGAGCAGTTGACGCTTGAGATCGGCGCGCGCCTCGCCAGCCGGCTGAGCCGTGCTGGCGGCCGGCGCAACTTCACCGCGGCCCCCGGCCGTGGCCTTAGTCTCGTGTCGAGCCGCCATCTGCCCCCCTTCTCCTCTCTCAGCTTCCATCGTGGCGATTGCGCACCAAGGCCACCACCAGATCCGCCTCGGCACGAGCAATGCCGCATTGCTGGGCGATCGTCGCCGCGTCCTGCCCCTGAGCCGCCATCTGCATGGCATCATTGTACAGCGGCGAGGCGTCGTGCCCTGCCGACTCCGCGAAGTGCGAGACCTGCGCCAACTGGCGCCGGAAGTCTTCACGGGCGGCCAACAGGTCCTGGCGCAGGTCATCGACCTCGCAGCGCAGCTGGTAGAGGTCTTCCTGCAGCGAGTCGATCTGGGCCTGCCCGGGAATCTCCGCCGGAGGCTCGTTCCACGCGAAGTCAAGCTCGTCGGCGGCAACAGGCGCTGCCGGCTCCTGTGCGCCGGGCGATTCTGCGCCAACGCCGGAATCGGTGGCTTTGGCCTCGACCTCTGCCGGGCCTGGCTCTGGCGTCACTGCCGCGGCCGCATCCACTTCCTGAATGCCGGTGTACGCAGCTACGGCCGACTGGGCGAGCGACGGTGACGGCAGAGAAACCTTGAGTTCCTTCTGCAGTCGGCGCATGCGCAGAAAGATGACGACGATGTAAGACAGGAGGAGGACGATGACCAGAATCAAGCCTTCGCGCCAGCCCAGACTGCCCAGTAGCTCGAAATCCATGGCCCGCCCTAGTGACTGTGTTTGTCAGACATTATCCCGGAAACGGCCGGTCATCGCTCGCTTCGCCGCGTCGCCCCCTGTGCCGCCCCCTGCCCTGCGACGATTATGCCAGACACCTGCGTGGCGCCAATCGCCTTCTTGCCCCTTGACGTGCCTGATGAGAACTGAAGCAAGCAACCGGTGAAGCGTAGGGACGACGAGGGCGCCCGCGACCCGCGCTGCGAGCGCCCGGAAAAAAACCCTCGCCCAACGGGCGAGGACTGCCAACCCACTTGCAGCAGGTTCTACCGGAGATCTACTGGATGGACTCGAACAGCCCGGCGGCGCCCATTCCGGTGCCGATACACATGGTCACCATGCCGTAACGCTGCCGGGTGCGTCGCAGTCCATGCAGTAGCGTTGCGGTTCTGACGGCACCCGTCGCTCCCAGCGGGTGGCCAAGTGCGATCGCCCCGCCGAGCGGGTTGACTTTCGCCGGATCGAGGTCGAGCGTACGTATCACGGCCAGCGCCTGGGCGGCGAAGGCTTCGTTGAGCTCGAACCAGTCCACCGCGTCCTGGCGGATTCCGGCCTGTTTGAGCACGCGCGGAATCGCATCGACCGGACCGATGCCCATGATCTCGGGGGCCACGCCAGCCACGGCAAAACCGGCAAAACGCGCCATCGGCTGCAGATTGAACTCTTTGAGGATTTTTTCCGAGACGATGAGGACGGCCGCCGCGCCATCGGACATCTGCGAACTGTTGCCGGCGGTGACCGAGCCGTGCGCGGCAAACACCGGCCGCAAGCGGGCGAGCCGCTCGATGCTGCTGTCCGAACGCGGGCCTTCGTCGTTCTCGGCCAGATACTCCTTGATCTGCACTTCGCCGGTGTGCAGATTGGGCTGCCGGGCAGTGACCGCGTACGGAGAAATCTCGGCCTTGAAATGCCCGGCAGCGATTGCCGCGCAGGCTTTCCGGTGCGAGGCGACGGCGAAGGCGTCCTGGTCCTCACGCGAAACCTGCCACTGCGCAGCGACTTTTTCGGCGGTCAGCCCCATCCCGAAGGCGATCGAGTAGTTCTCGTCCTTGGCGAAGATCGCCGGGTTGAGGGCAACCTTGTTGCCCATCATCTGGTTCATCAGCGACATCGTTTCGGTCCCCGCAGCGACCATCACCTCGGCTTCGCCGAGACGAATGCGATCGGCAGCCATGGCCACCGCCTGCACGCCGGAAGCGCAGAAGCGGTTCACGGTCACCCCGGGAACGGTATTCGGCATGCCGGCCAGCAACAGGCCGATACGGGCGACGTTCATCCCCTGTTCGGCCTCGGGCATCGCACAGCCGACGATCACGTCTTCGACCAGCACCGGGTCGATTTCCGGCGCCTGCGCCAGCACCGAGGCGATGGCGTGCGCCAGCATGTCGTCGGGCCGAACGTGCCCGAGCATGCCCTTGCGTCGGCCGACCGGCAAACGCGTGGCGGCGACGATGTAAGCGTCCTGAATCTGTTTGCTCATGATCTGTTCTCCTTGCTTGCTCGGTGGGTCAGTTGCGTAGCGCTTTGCCGGTGGCCAGCATGTGCTGGATGCGCTGCTGCGTCTTCTCGTTCTTCAGCAGCGCGACGAAGAGCTGGCGCTCGACACTCAGCAGCCATTGCTCGTCGACCAGAGATCCGGTCTCGACGTCGCCACCGCAGAGCGCCGTGGCTGCTGCTTTGGCGACGGCGTAGTCGTGTGCCGAGATCATGCCGCCTTCCTTCATGTTGACCAGCATCATTTCGCAGTTGGCAATTCCGGTGCGCCCGGCAACCTTGATCTGACGCGGCGACAGACGCGGGTAATAGCCGCCCTCGGCGTAGCCGCGCGCCTCGCGCAGCGCGACGTAAAGCAGTTCGTTGGCGTTGAAGACGATCTTGTCCGCATCGACGGCGAAACCGAGTTCCCTGGCCTGCACGCCGCTCTTCGACACCGTCGCCATGGCGATGGTCATGAAGACCGGCTGGAGGAACTCGAAGGGGTCGTTACCGGCGGTTCTCGCCGCGTGCTGCGCGGCGCGAATGGCGAACTCCTTGCAGCCACCGCCGGCCGGGATCAGTCCGACGCCGGCTTCGACCAGACCGATGTAGCTTTCCAGCGCAATCACCCGCTTCGCGGCGTGCATCAGAAATTCGCAGCCACCACCGAGCGCCATGCCCTGGACCGCGGCAATCACCGGCACCTTGGCGTACTTCAGGGCCATCGACGTGTTCTGAAACTCGGCGACGTATTTTTCGAGCAGATCGAACTGACCCGCGGCGATCGCTTCGGCGACCTCCTTGAGGTTGGCACCGAAGGCAAACGGCGCCTCGTGCCAGAGCACCAGGGCACTATAATCGGCTTCGGCACGAGCCACGGCTTCCTGCAAGCCAACGATCACCTCGCGTCCGAGCGTGTGGTTCCTGGTCTTGACGCTGACGATGGCGATGCCGTCGTCGACCTGCGGCAGCGTCCACAAACGAACACCGTCGTTCTCCCAGACCGTCGCGCCGCTCACCGCCTCTTCGCTCAAGATCCGCTCGGGAAAAATCTGCCGCTGATAGACGGGCAGCGGCGAACGCGCGTGATAGGCGTCGGCACTCGCCGAGTAAGAGCCCTGTGGCGTGTGCACGCCCTTTTCGGCGACCTGGCCAAAGACCCACGCCGGCAGCGCTGCCGAACTCATCGCCTGGCCGGCGTCGACGTCGGCCTTGACCGCTTCGGCAATCGCCTTCCAGCCGGCTGCCTGCCAGCTTTCGAAGGGTCCCTGCGCCCAGCCAAAGCCCCAACGCATCGCTAAATCGAGATCGCGGGCGTTATCGGCAATTTCGGCGAGGTGGAAAGCGGCGTAATGAAAGATGTCGCGAAAAATGGCCCACAGGAAGCGGGCCTGCGGATGCGTGCTGGCGCGCAGTTGCGCGAATTTCGCGGCCGGATCGCGATTCTTGAGGATCGCCAGAACCTGCGGGTCGATTTCGGCGCCGCTTTCTCGATAATCCTGCGCCGCAAGATCGAGCACCTTGATCGCCCGCCCGTCCTTGCGGAAGATTCCGCAACGCGTCTTCTGGCCAAGCGCACCCTTGCCGATCAGTGCTGCCAGCCATGCCGGTACCGCGTAATGGCCGTGCCAGGGGTCGTCGGGCAAGGTGTCCTGCATGGTCTTGATGACGTGTGCCAGCGTGTCGAGTCCGACGACGTCGGCGGTGCGGTAGGTGGCGCTCTTCGGACGGCCAATGAGCGGACCGGTGAGCGCATCGACGACGTCGAAACCGAGCCCCAGGCGCTCGGTGTGATGCATCACCGCCAGGATCGAGAAGACGCCGACACGATTGGCGACGAAGTTCGGCGTATCGCGCGCGCGCACGATTCCCTTGCCGAGACGCGAGACCAGCCACGATTCGAGGTTGTCGAGCAGCGCCGGGTCGGTGGTCTCAGTGGCGATCAGTTCGACCAGATGCATGTAGCGCGGCGGATTGAAGAAATGGATGCCGCAGAAACGTGAACGCAAGGGCTCGGGCAGCGCTTCGGACAGGCGGTTGATCGACAGCCCGGAGGTGTTCGAGGCAATGATCGCGTCCGGAGACACAAAGGGCGCGATCTGGCGATAGAGATCGTCTTTCCACTCGCTCTTCTCGGCGATCGCTTCGATGATCAGGTCGCAGTCGCGCAGTTGTTCAAGGTGCTGCGCGTAGTTGGCGGCGTCGATGTAGGCAACGCGGTCCTTGCTGGCCAGCGGCGACGGCTCGAGCTTGCGCAGTGCGTCGATGGCGCGGTTGACGATTCCGTTGGTGTCGCCTTCCCTGGCGGGCAGGTCGAAAAGCAGCACCGGCACTTCGGCGTTGGCCAGATGCGCGGCGATCTGCGCGCCCATCACCCCCGCCCCGAGTACGGCGGCCTTGCGTACGATGAAGTTGCTCAAGCTGTCCTCCTGTTCCTGTCTGTTTATCGACGCCCGCCGGGAAAGCCCCGCCGCGCTTGTGCACAAAAAAACTATCAAACGAACGTTTGAATTATACATTTCCAATGGCCTTCGTCAACAGGAACACGGGCGCCAAGCCTTCACGCCACCCGCATTGAGCGTGGCGAGCATGCGAAAAAAAACCCCGGAGACCGGGGTTTTCGTGTGCGCCGTGCCGCCTGATCAGAACGCCATGGAGTACTGCGCACCGAGAATCCAGACGCTGGAATCGTAGTTGCCGAGAACTGTGCCACGGCCTTGCGCCGTCTCGTTCTGGTTGATCTTCGTATTCGGGATGTACAGGTAGGCCGCACCCACTTCGAGAGTCTGCTCCTTGGCGGGCTTCCATTGCGTTCCGACCGTGAACCAGGTGCGATCGTTGTCGGGCAGCGACGTCAGGCGCGTGCTCGCACTCTTGACCGGAGTCTGGTCGTAGGCAATTCCGAACATGAACTTGATCGCGTCCGTGTACTTGTAGTTGGCGCCCAGTGCTACCCGATAAGTGTTCTGGAAATCGGCTTGCAGAATCTGCGCCGCGCTGCCCGAGAGAACTCCCGAGGTGCGCATGATGTCGACGTCCTGAATCGAACTCCATCCGGTCCAGGACACATCGCCCAACATCTCCCAGCGGTCGCTTAGCTGCTGCGACACGCTCAGAATGAAGGTATCCGGCACCTTGAGGTCCGCTTCAACGTCGCTCGCCCCGCCAGCGGCGGTCAGGAGGTTTGCCGTCGTATTGCCCAGCGTCGTGCCGTCACCACTCAGCTTGACCTTCCCGTCGGTATGGTACTGAATCGCCGAACGATACGAGAGCCCGACCTTGGTCGACGGTGAGAGGGTGAACAAAACACCGATGTTCCAGCCCCAGGCGTCGTCACTGAGGCTCATGTGGCTTTCCACCCCCGCCCGACCCGGTGTAACCGCTACCTGCCGATAGTATTCGGCTTCTATCTTCTGCCAGCTGAAGCCGGCACCCAGCGACACCTTTTCGTTGACCCGATAGGCGATCGACGGGTTGATGTTGATCGTCTTGATGTCGAACTCGTCGGACTGGGCGCTACCGCGCCAGAACTTGTCGTACTTGGTGGCATTGCCGAAAGGCCCGCTCAGGCCCACCCCTATATAGAGGTCCTTGTTCAGCGCCCACGAAAGGTAGCCGTTGGGAATGAAGGCCCAGCTGCCCGCATCGCCGCCATCGCCGGCACCTGCCGCCCCACCCGCGCTGAATACGCCAACCGTGGAACCCTTGTCGTTGAACTTGAAGCTCGGCCGCACGGCCGTCAAACCGCCGGAAACTTCGCGCGCCTGCAGCTGCGTCATACCCGCCGGATTCCAGAAAATCGTGCTGGCGTCGCTGGACTTGGCCGCAGAGCCCGCGTAGGCGTTGCCAAGGCCACTGCCCGCCTCGAGCAACTGAAAACCAGAGGCGCTCGCGGCACCCGAAAAAGCCACCAGAAGCAGTGCCGGAAGCACCTTCATCGAAATCTGCCGTGCCATTTTGTCTTCCCCCTTGAATGTGATCTAAGCGTCGCTTTTTTGCCACAGAAAAATGCCCATGTACAAGCACATGCTAAGACCTACGGCCAGAAAAATCTCGAACTACGCGATGTTTGACGGCGTTCGCCCACCTCTCTGTTGCCTAATTGCAACACAGACGAGCGGTGCTTCGGTAAGACTGCATCGGTTTCGACGATTTCGGAAAAGACGCTCACCCAGTCGCCGACCGACGGCCGCCGTTGTGGCAAAGGGAAGGAATTCACGGCGACCGTCGCCGGCCGGCGGCGCGCCTTGAGCAGTGCGGGAATCGCCCCTCCCCTATCGGCAGCTATCGGCATCCTCCGCAGAATCGCCCGCCTGTCCGCCAGGAGGGCGATGTTGTTAGCCCTTCGCGCTTTTCCAGTAGTTCAGCGGCCCACCGGTAAACGGCGCGAAACCGGTACCGAAGATGACGCCGGCGTCGGCCAGATCGGCGTCGGCGACGATGCCGTCGCTGACCAGCGTCTGCGTCCGTGCAATCAAGGGTGCGACGAGCCGCTCGGCAAGACCCGCAGGCGCCGTACCGGCCGCGCCCTTGGCCGCTTTTCCTTGCGCGTAATCATAGAAACCGCGGCCAGTCTTCTTGCCCAGCTGACCGGCGTCGAAGCGCTCGCGCAGGCAGCGCGGCGCTTCGGCGGCACCGCCAGCCAGGCTCTTGCCGGCTGCCATGGCGACGTCGAGGCCGACCATATCGACCAGCTCGATCGGCCCCATCGGCATGCCGAAGGCGAGCATCGCCTCGTCGACGGTCTCCGGCGCCAGCCCCTCGTCGACGGCGCGCATCGCCTCGAGCATATAGGGTCCAAGAACGGCATTGACCAGAAACCCTGGTGCGCTCCTGACCGGCAACGGCAAGCGATCGATCTGCCGCACGAAAGCGCTGCCACGCGCCAGCATTTCGCCGTCGGCCCCGGCGGCGGCAACGACCTCGACCAGCGGCATCCTGGCCACCGGATTGAAGAAGTGAATTCCAATCAGGCGTCCCGGCTGGCTCAGGCCGCTGCTCAGGTCCTCGATCCTCAGGCTGGAGGTGTTGGTCGCCAGCACCGCGTCGGGCCTGATCACCGCGTCCAGCCGTTCGAGCAGGGCGCGCTTGGCGTCGAGGTTTTCGAAGATGGCTTCGATCACCACGTCGGCGCTCCGTGCGCCATGCCCTTCGGGGTCGGGAATGAGGCGATCCATGGCGTTGCGCAGCTCGTGCGGATCCCTGATCCTCTTCGCGTAAGCGGCGTAGGCGCGTTGCAGGGCTGGAGCAATGCGCTCCATTCCCTGATCCTCCAGGGTCACCGTCAACCCACGCAGCGCGCACCAGGCGGCGATGTCGCCCCCCATCACGCCGGCACCAACGACGTGCACCCGCCTAGCCTGGTGCGCACTCGCTTTTCCGAAACCCTTGAGCCGCTCCTGCAGGAAGAAGACGCGCACCAGATTGCGGGCGGTCGGCGAACGGACAATGCTGTCGATCAGTTGCGGAGCGGCCAGCGCATTGCCGTGGTGCTTTTCCCAGATGTCGATGATGGCGTACGGCGCTGGGTAATGCTCGATCCGCGCGCGTTTGCCCACCTGCTTTCTTGCCCCGCGGGCGACCAGCGGGCGCAAGGGTCCGTTGAGCAGCCGTTGCAACAAGGGTGGACGGCGGCGGGGCTGATCAGAGAGCACCAGCAGCGCCGCGGCGTTCTCCATCACGCGCGCCGGCACGCACTCGTCGGCGAGACCAAGGCGCTTGGCGCGCCTGGCGTCGAGAGACTTGCCGGTGAGCATCATGTCCAGAGCGGCCTGCGGACCGATTCGTTCGGGCAGGCGCAACATTCCACCCCAGCCCGGAACGATGCCCAGCATCACCTCCGGCAGGCCAAGTCGTGTCGCCGGTTCGTCGACCACCAGCAGGTAGCGGCAGGCCAGCGCCAGTTCGAGGCCGCCGCCCAGGCAATGACCGCGCACCAGCGCCAGCGTCGGATAGCCGACCGTCGCCAGACGATTGAACAACTGCCAGCCGCGCTCGACCAGCGCAATGCCTTTTGCAGGCGTGTCGAGCTGCGTGAACTCCTGGATGTCGGCACCGGCGATGAAACCGGCCGCCTTCCCGGAGCGGAAAATGAGCCCCCTTGGCGGACTGCTGTCGAGTCGATCGAGTAGCAGCGCCAGTTCGTCCATGACCGCGCTGGACAGTGAATTGGTCGACTCGCCCGCCTTGTCCAGCGTCGCCCAGGCCAGGCCATCGGCGTCCACCTCGAACAGCCAGTTCCGATCGCTGTTGTCATTCCCGTTCATGCATTCTTCTCCTCTTTGCTGCTGGTCACCGTCAGGCAACGGTGTCGACCAGCATTGCCCCGCCCTGCCCACCGCCAATACAGATCGCCGCGATGCCGCGCCTGACCCTGGCCTGGCGCAAGGCATGCAGCAGGTGCAGGACGATGCGCGCGCCGGAAGCGCCAACCGGATGACCGACGGCCACCGCGCCGCCATCGACGTTGAGGCGACCCCGCGGCAGAGAGCCAAGGGCTTGCGCCAGGCCAAGCTGTTCACCGCAGTACTCGTCCGACTCCCAGGCAGCGAGACAGGCCAGCACCTGCGCGGCGAACGCTTCGTTGATTTCCCAGAGATCGATGTCGTCGAGCCCCAGTCCGTGCCGCTGCAGGATCGGCGTTGCCGCATGTACCGGACCCAGGCCCATCTGCGCCGGATCGAGACTCGCCCATTGACTGTCGGTGATGCGTCCGAGCGGCTCGAGCTGCCACCGCTCGACGGCAGCCTGCGAAGCGAGGATCAGCCAGGCGGCACCATCGGAGATCTGCGAGCTGTTACCCGGCGTGACGCGCCCATAGCGCCGATCGAAGAATGGCTTGAGCCTGCTCAGACCGGCGACGTTCGAATCGGCACGCACACCGTCGTCGTCGGCATAGACCCGGCCTTGGGCATCGACCAGCGGGACGATCTCGCCGAGACGTCCACCGGCACGTGCGGCGACGGCACGCTGGTGACTGCCAACGCTGAACTGATCCATCTGCTGGCGCGAAATGGCAAAACGCCAGGCGAGGTTCTCCGCCGTCTGCCCCATCAGCAAGCCGATGTTCGGATCGGTCAGGCCTTTCAGCAGACCAATCACCGGCGAGAGAAGTTGTCCCGGGCGCAGCCTGGCCAGGACGCCAGCCTTCTGGCCGACCGTCTTTGCCTGCATCATCTGCGCAAACCAGCGCACCATCGCGTCCGAATACAGCAGCGGCGCATGCGACAGGGCATCGACGCCACCGGCGAGTACCAGCTGCGAGCGTCCGTTCTGGATATTGCCGATCGCCGAATCGAGCGCCTGCATGCCGCTGGCGCAGTTGCGCATCACCGTCCAGCCCGGCACCTTGTGGCCGCAACCCAGGCGCAGAGCAACGACACGGCCGATATTTACCTCGTCCGGGGAAGGGCTGGCGCAGCCGAGGATCACTTCGTCGAGGTCTGTCGGCGCAAAGCGCTGACGGATCAGTAGCCCTCGCCCGGCCTGCACCGCCAGGTCGCTGGCCGAGAACGGCCCCGGCGCATTGCGCCCCTTGAGAAACGGCGTCCGCGAACCATCGACGACATACACCGGCTGGAATTCCATTTCCTCTCCTTTACTGACGCTCGTCACCGCTAGGCGACAGGCGCCCTCGATCGACCCTATGCGGCGGCTTTGTGGACCACCGCCTCCTGCCGCGACTGGCCGAGATGGTGCGGAAAATCGTCGACCCGGATGACGATGTCGCGCAGCTCGTTGCGCCGCTTGAGCACCGCGTATTCGGCGGCAGTGACGATGCCGGCGGCGAAAGCCGCGTGCGCCAGATCGCGGACGTTGGCGTCCGGGTTGTCGGCGAGCGCACCGGTTTTTTCCGCGGCCCGAATCCTGGCCTCGATCGGCTCCGCCTCGATGGTCGCCAGCAGCGCCAGTTCGACTGCACCGACGGGCTCGCTAGCGACCTTCGGCAGATAGGTTTCCGCGGTCAGCCGGTCACGCGCAGCGGACGGCTCGATCATCAGCTTGGCCACCTGGTGGCCGATGCGGTCCGACGGAACGTCGTAGGGATGGCCGAGCGGGAAAACGATGCGATAGAGCATGCTACCGATCCAGCGTACGGGGAAATTGGCGATCACGCCGTCGAAAGCCATCTGCGCCTTGTACATGGTGTCCCACATCGCCCAGTGCATCAGCGGAGCGTCGGCCTGCTGACGCCCTTCCGACTCGTAACGCTTGAGCGTTGCGGAGCACAGATAGAGCATCGACAGGATGTCACCCAGCCGCGCCGAAAGCTTTTCGCGCCGCTTCAGTTCGCCACCGAGGACGAGCATCGAGATGTCGGCGAGGAAAGCGAAAGCTGACGAGAAGCGCGTCAGCTGCTGGTAGTAGCGCCTTGTCTCCGGCGCCACATTGGCCGGTACCGGGACGAAACGCGAGCCGGTCAAGCCCTTCGCCAGCGCACCGAAAGCGTGTTTGAGCGTGAACCCGGCGTGACCAAAAAATGCCTCGTCGAAGTCGAGCAGGCCCTGCTCCGTATCCGGGTTATACGCCGCCTTCATCTCCTTCAGCACGTAGGGATGGCAACGGATGGCGCCCTGACCGAAGAGGATCATGCTGCGCGTGAGAATGTTGGCGCCTTCGACGGTGATGCCGATCGGCAGCTGCTGATAGGCGCGGCCGATGAAGTTCGAGGGGCCGAGACAGATCCCCTTGCCGCCAACGATATCCATGCCGTCATTGACCACCTGGCGCGCGCGCTCGGTGACATGGTATTTGGCGATCGCCGAAACGACCGACGGCCTCTCGCCGAGATCGATGGCGCCGGCGGTCATCTTGCGCACCGCGTCCATCATGTAGGTATAGGCACCGATACGGGTGAGCGGCTCTTCGACGCCCTCGAAGCGTCCGATGGCCATCTTGAACTGGCTGCGGACGCGCGCGTACCCGCCAACCGTACGGGCGGTCAGTTGCGCCATGCCGGCATTCGACGACGGCAGCGAGATCGAGCGCCCTGCGGCCAGACACTCCATGAGCATCCGCCAGCCGTGGCCGACCATCGCCGGGCCACCGATGACGTAGTCGAGAGGCATGAACACGTCCTTGCCGCGCGTCGGACCGTTCATGAACATGGCGTTCAACGGCACGTGGCGGCGACCGATGTCGGCACCCGGCGTATCGCGCGGCACCAGTGCGCAGGTGATACCGATGTGCCTCTTGTCGCCGAGCAGCGCATCCGGGTCATAGAGGTGAAAGGCCAGGCCCAGGAGGGTGCATACCGGGCCCAGCGTGATGTAGCGCTTGTCCCAGGTGACGCGCATCCCGATCACTTCCTGGCCTTTCCAGACGCCCTTGCAGACGACGCCGACGTCGGGGATCGAGCCGGCGTCGGAGCCGGCCCACGGGCTGGTCAAGGCAAAAGCCGGTACTTCGACGCCCTTGGCCAGCCGCGGCAGGTAGTGATTCTTCTGCACATCGGTACCGTAATGCAACAGCAGTTCGGCGGGGCCGAGCGAGTTGGGCACCATCACCGACACCGACAAGGCCGAGCAACGCGTCGACAGCTTGGTGACCACCTGCGAATGTGCGAAGGCAGAGAACTCCAGGCCACCGTATTGCTTCGGGATGATCATCCCGAGAAAACCCTTGTCCTTGATGTATTGCCACGCTTCCGGTGACATGTCGAAGTCCTCGCTGGTCACCTTCCAGTCGTCGACCAGCGCACAGGCGTGCTCGACTTCGTTGTCCATGAAGGACTGCTCGGCAGGGCTGAGTTTCGGCACTGGATAAGCCAGCAGCTTGTTCCAGTCGGGGTCGCCACGGAACAGTTCCCCGTCCCACCACACCGTGCCGGCCTCCAGCGCATCGCGCTCGGTGTCTGACATCTGCGGCAGAATACGCTTGTAGGTGGCGAAGACACGACGGCTGATCAACGCTTGTCGCCAGGGACGAACGCTGACCAGTACCGTAATGCTCACCAGAGTGACGCCGATGAGCAGCATGATGATCGTGGTGATCATGGCTGTTTCTCCTGTAAATGATTTGCGGTCCGAGGTTCCCGGTCACCTTCGCTGGGCGGCACGGGTGAAGCTTTCGACGAGTCCGGGGCCGACGGCAGTGGTGCGCGCAGCCCGCCGAGCAGAAAAGGCATCAAGCGCTGGGCCAGGCGTCTGGCGAGCGTGGCGTCGTCGACGGTGTCAGCCGCCCCCTCGCCGGCCAGGTCGCCCAACTCGCAGCCGGTGACCACCCGCAGCACATCCGTACCGGCGATCGCGTAGGACATGGCACCGAGCATGAAATGCAGCCGCCAGACGATCTCGGCTTTCGGGACGTCGGGCAAGGCGTTGTACAAAGCCTGTTTGTAGCGGTCGATCACTTCCGCGTATTCGCTGGCAAAGAAGGTGCGGATGAACTCCGCCGGCTCGGTCAGGGTGCGGCCAAGCAGGCGCAGGAAAGTCATTCCGCCAAGCGATGGCTGCTCACCAATGCGCAGCAGCGTGCCAAAAAAGGCTTCGAGGATCTGCGAGGGTTTCAACGGCGCGCCAGCGGCCTCGGCCTCGAGCGCGTCGAGCGCGTACAGACGCTCCCGATTCAGCCAGCTGAGCCGGCGGCGAAAAACCTCGCGTAGCAGCGCTTCCTTGGAACCGAAATGGTAGTTGACGGCCGCCAGGTTGACGTCAGCGCAGGTGGTAATCACGCGCATCGACGTCCCTTCATAGCCATGTTCCATGAACAGCCGCTCGGCCACATCCAGGATGCGTTCGCGAGTATCGTGATTGGTCTTCTGGTCGGACATGAGATAGCAGGCCCCAAAGTGTTCAGGCTTGAGTGCTTCGACGAACCGGGAGGAGCAGGATTGGCAAAATTGCCGACAGAGCCTGAGGACTTAGGCCTCGCTCAAACGTTCGTTTTAATGGTAGGGTGAGCTGCTGGCGAATGCAAGGCTTTTTTCCACCTTTCTGTGCCGGCCTCGAGACCCTCGGCGGCAACAGCAGGCATACTGCAGCGCTGGCCAACCACCATACGTCATCACTCACATGCGCCGTTCCGCCACTTCCAATGCAGCCCTCGATCGGCCACCGCCTGCCGACACCCATCTATGGCTGACACTGAACAAGCTCGTTCCGTATCTGTGGCAGTACAAATGGCGTGTCCTCCTGGCGCTTTCCTGCCTCTTCAGCGCCAAAGTGGCCAACGTCGCCGTACCCCTCGTTTTCAAGGACATGATCGACGCGCTGAGCAGCGAGCAGCAGGCTCTGGTTCTGCCGGCCCTGCTCCTCGCCCTCTACGGCGCGCTGCGTTTTTCCAGCACCCTGTTTACAGAATTGCGCGAAATCCTCTTCGCGCGCGTCACCCAACGCGCCGTTCGGCGCATTGCGCTGGAAGTCTTTCGCCACCTGCATGAGCTGTCGCTGCGCTTCCACCTGCATCGCGAAACCGGAGGGGTGTCGCGCGATATCGAGCGCGGCAGCCGATCGATCTCCAATCTGATCAGCTACACGCTGTATTCGATCCTCCCGACGCTGGTCGAAATCGGCCTTGTCCTGGCCATCCTGTTTGCCCGCTACGACAGCGTCTTCGTCCTCATCACCCTCGCTTCACTGAGCGCCTACGTGTTGTTCACGGTAAAGGTAAGCAACTGGCGCATCGCCATCCGCCGCAAAGTCAATGAAACCGACTCGGCCGCCAATACGCGCGCCATCGATAGCCTGATCAACTACGAGACGGTCAAGTATTTCAACAACGAGGAATTTGAAGCGCGGCGCTACGACCAGCAGCTGCGCAACTGGGAAGACGCCGCGACGAAAAGCCGCATCTCCCTGTCCTGGCTGAACCTTGGTCAGCAGGTCAGTATCGCCCTAGGGGTGACGGCGATGATGTGGCGAGCCGCCGCCGGCGTCGTCGACGGCACGATGACCATCGGCGACCTGGTTCTGGTCAACGCCTTCCTGATTCAGCTCTACATGCCGCTCAACTTTCTTGGTGTCGTGTACCGGGAAATCCGACAATCGCTGACCGACATCGAGCGCATGTTCGGTCTGCTCGAAGTCAACCGCGAAATCGCCGACGCACCTGCTGCCAGGGTCCTGCCGCCCGGTCCTGTGCAGGTCGATTTCGGCGCAGTAGACTTCTTCTATGAGGCGAACCGCCAGATCCTGCATGGCGTCGATTTCAATATTCCTGCCGGCGGAACGCTTGCCGTGGTCGGCGAGTCCGGCTCCGGAAAATCCACCCTGGCGCGCCTCCTGTACCGCTTCTACGACGTCAGTGGCGGTCACATCCGGATCAACGGCAGCGACTTGCGGCAGCTTACGCAGGCCAGTCTGCGCGCTGCGATCGGCATTGTTCCGCAGGACACCGTGCTCTTCAACGACACCATCTACTACAACATTCAGTATGGCCGCCCGGACGCCAGCCACGATGAGGTGTTGGCCGCAGCTGCAGCCGCGCAACTCGCGCGTTTCGTCGAACAGCTCCCCGAGGGCTATTCAACGCGCGTCGGCGAACGGGGCCTCAAACTCTCCGGGGGCGAGAAACAGCGCGTGGCGATCGCCCGCGCGCTGCTCAAGAACCCGCCCGTGTTGATTTTCGATGAAGCCACCTCGGCTCTCGACTCGAAAACCGAGAAAGCGATACAGGCCAGCCTCGACAACGCGGCCCGCGGGCGAACCACCCTGGTCATCGCGCACCGCCTGTCCACCATCATGAATGCTGACCAGATCCTGGTAATGGACGCTGGACGTATCGTCGAGCGTGGATCACACCCGCAACTGCTACAGGCGGGAGGCCTCTACGCGCAGATGTGGGAACTGCAGCAGCAGGAGGAGACGGCGCCAACAGCGGCGTAGCTCAGCCGTAGTGGCCGGGCGGGCCCCCGCACGGCGATCGGCCGACGACCACACACGTTTCGCATCGCGCTCAAGCAGGCAAAAAAAACCAGGCCGCAAGGCCTGGCTTTTTTTGCCTGCGGCTGGCATGCCGCCGGCCCGCGTGTCCCAAACTCTACTCGGCAACCACCGCAGCCGCCTCGGTTTCCGGCCGGTCGAGCAATTCGACCAGAGCCATCGGTGCGTTGTCGCCGACACGGAACCCACACTTCAGGATCCGTAGATAGCCGCCATTGCGCGCCGCGAAACGCGGTCCGAACTCGTCGAACACCTTGACCACCATGTCGCGGTCACGCAGGCGATCGAACGCCAGACGCCGGTTGGCAAGGCTTGGCTTCTTGCCCAGAGTGATGATCGGCTCGACCACCCGGCGAAGTTCCTTCGCCTTGGGCAGCGTCGTCTTGATCACCTCTTCACGCAGCAGCGATACGGTAATGTTGCGCAACATCGCCAGACGATGGGCGCTGGTACGATTCAGTTTGCGAAGACCCAAACGATGACGCATATCAATTCCTTCCTGTTCTTGTCCGGCGACTTATTTCTCGAGCCCGGCCGGCGGCCAGTTCTCAAGCTTCATGCCCAGTGTCAGGCCGCGTGCGGCCAATACTTCCTTGATTTCGTTAAGCGACTTGCGCCCGAGATTCGGCGTTTTCAGCAGTTCGTTCTCGGTCCGCTGAATCAGATCGCCAATGTAGTAGATGTTTTCCGCTTTCAGACAATTCGCCGAACGCACAGTCAGCTCAAGATCGTCCACCGGGCGCAGCAGCAGCGGATCGACCTGCACCGTTTTCTGATACTCAACGGGCAACGCCGTTCCAGCAAGATCGGCGAACACCGACAGTTGTTCCATCAGAATGCGGGCCGCGGTGCGGATCGCCTCTTCCGGTTCAATTGCTCCGTTAGTCTCGATCTCCATGATCAGCTTGTCGAGATCGGTCCGTTGCTCGACACGAGCGCTCTCGACGGTGTAGCTGACCCGACGGACCGGGCTGAACGAGGCGTCGAGAACCAGCTTTCCGATGCTCTTTCCGCTCTCGCCAAGGTCGCGAAGATTGCCCGCCAGGTAGCCCAGCGACCTTTCCACTTTCATTTCCATGGACAACTTGCCACCGGCTGAAAGGTGCGCAATCACGTGTTCCGGATTGATGATCTCGACGTCATGAGAAACCTCGATATCCGCCGCCCGAACGACGCCTTTGCCTTCCTTGCCCAGACGAAGAACCACCTCTTCACGATTGTGCAACTTGAAGACCACGCCCTTGAGGTTGAGCAGGATATCGACAACATCCTCCTGAACGCCGTCGATCGACGAGTACTCGTGGAGAACCCCATCAATACTCACCTCGGTCAGTGCGTAGCCCGGCATCGAAGAGAGCAGAATCCGCCGCAGCGCATTGCCCAGAGTGTGCCCATAACCGCGTTCAAACGGCTCCATGACCACCCGCGCATGCACTGGCGACAAGCTCTGCACATCGATGATGCGCGGTTTAAATAGTCCACTGCTTTGCATGTACTGTCCTTTGCCTGATGCCGTCAAGCCTAGCCACTACTACTTCGAGTAAAGTTCGATGACCAGACTCTCGTTGATCGTCGGCGGCAGTTCGCTGCGCTCCGGATGCGCCTTGTAGGTGCCTTTCAGCGCCTTAGCGTCCACTTCAACCCACTCCGGAAAACCCCGCGATTCGGCTGCTGCAAGCGCCGCCTTGACACGCAATTGGGCCTTCGCCTTCTCGCAGACTTCGACGACGTCGCCTGGACGAACCTGGTAGGAAGGGATGTTCACCCGACGTCCGTTCACCAGCATGCCATTGTGCCTGACCAGCTGACGTGATTCTGAACGCGATGCTGCGAACCCCATGCGATGGACGACGCTGTCCAGGCGAGCCTCCAGGAGCTGCAGGAGCACCTCGCCCGTCACGCCCTTGCGCCGGTCTGCTTCCTTGTAAACCTTGCGAAACTGTCCCTCGAGAACCCCGTAGATGCGGCGAATCTTCTGCTTCTCGCGCAGGTGGACACCGTAATCGGACAGACGCTGCCCCGACTTCTGGCCGTGTTGGCCTGGCGCATACGAGCGACGCTCAATGGCACACTTGTCGGTAAAGCACTTCTCACCCTTCAGAAACAGCTTCTCGCCTTCGCGGCGACACTGACGGCACTTCGGATCTAGGTTGCGAGCCACTCTATCTTCTCCTTAAATCCGACGCTTCTTCGGCGGACGGCAGCCGTTGTGCGGGATCGGCGTGACATCGGTAATCGCCGTGATCTTCATGCCAAGTGCATTGAGCGCGCGCACCGACGACTCACGCCCGGGGCCGGGGCCCTTGATGCGCACCTCGAGGTTCTTGACGCCACATTCGACAGCCACCTTGCCCGCCGCTTCAGCAGCCACCTGCGCCGCAAACGGGGTGCTCTTGCGTGAGCCCTTGAACCCGGCACCGCCGGAGGTAGCCCAGGACAGGGCGTTACCCTGACGGTCGGTGATGGTAATGATGGTATTGTTGAACGACGCATGAATATGGGCAACGCCCTCAGCTACGTTCTTCTTTACCTTGACTTTCTTGCGAACTTTTCCAGCGGTCTTGGCCATAGTCAGATCCTATTTCCTAATCACTTCTTGCCGGCGATCGGCTTACGCGGACCTTTGCGGGTACGGGCGTTGGTCTTCGTACGCTGACCGCGAGACGGCAGGCCCTTGCGATGACGAAGGCCACGGTAGCAACCGAGGTCCATCAAGCGCTTGATGCTCATCGTGACTTCGCGGCGCAAATCGCCCTCGACGGCAAATCTGCCGATCTGATCGCGTAAACGCTCCAGTTCGGCTTCCGTCATGTCCTTCATCTTTGTGGAACGTGAAACACCAGCAGCATCACAAATCTTCTGTGCGCGCGGACGCCCAATACCGTAGATCGCGGTAAGCGCAATCTCGGCGTGCTGGTGGTTCGGTAGGTTTACGCCTGCGATGCGGGCCATTGATTCACCCCAAGTAATCGAAACTTACAGTTATACCTTCAACCGACTGACGACCCATGACTCGGGCCGCAGCGATCAACCTTGACGCTGTTTGTGACGCGGATCCGTACAGATCACACGCACAATGCCGTGACGCCGAATGATTTTGCACTTCCGGCAGATGCGCTTCACAGAGGCCAGCACTTTCATTGTTAACTCCTGATTCTCCGGCAGCAGGCGCAGCCAGCCTGAAACCGAATTGTTGCGTAGAGATTCTTCACTTGGCGCGGAAGACGATTCGCGCTCTGCTCAAGTCATAGGGTGTCAGTTGAACGGTCACCTTGTCCCCTGGCAGTATGCGGATGTAGTGCATGCGCATTTTCCCGGAGATAAAACCAAGAACCACATGGCCGTTCTCGAGCTTCACCCTGAACGTTGCGTTGGGCAGGTTCTCGACGACCTCACCCTGCATTTCAATCAAGTCTTCCTTTGCCATCCTATTTCGCCGGTAACCCGGAGCCTTTGAAGTTAGCCTTCTTGAGCAGGCTCTCGTACTGGTGCGACATCGTGTACGCCTGCACCTGGGTCATGAAATCCATCGTCACAACAACGATGATCAACAGCGAAGTACCGCCGAAGTAGAAAGGTACGTTCCACTTCAGAATCATGAACTCCGGCAGCAAGCAAACAATCGTGATGTAGCAGGCGCCAACCAAGGTCAGGCGCATCAGTATCCTGTCAATGTAGCGCGCCGTCTGATCGCCTGGACGAATCCCAGGGACGAAAGCACCGCTCCTCTTCAGGTTGTCCGCTGTTTCTCTGGAGTTGAAGACAAGCGCCGTATAGAAGAAACAGAAGAAGATAATCGCTGCGGCGTAGAGCATCACGTAAATCGGTTGCCCTGGTGACAGCGCGCCCGCAATATCCTTCAGCCAACGCCCGGACTCGCCGGCGCCAAACCAGCCGGCAATGGTTGCCGGAAAGAGGATGATAGAGGAGGCAAAAATCGGCGGAATCACTCCCGCCATGTTCAATTTCAACGGCAGATGAGAGCTTTGACCACCATAGACCTTGTTGCCCACCTGCCGCTTTGCATAGTTCACCAGAATCTTGCGCTGCCCACGCTCGACAAACACCACAAAGGCGGTGACCAGGACCACCAGAACACAGATCACCAGCGCCGTCAGCGGATGCATCGCGCCGGTACGCACCAGTTCGAGGAGCCCTCCGATGGCACTCGGCAAGCCCGCGGCAATACCGGCAAAGATGATCAGCGAAATGCCGTTGCCCAAGCCCCGCTCGGTAATCTGCTCGCCAAGCCACATCAAGAACATCGTCCCGGTGACCAGTGTGGTTACCGTCACGAAGCGAAACATCATCCCCGGGTCAAGCACCAATCCCGGCTGCGACTCGACCGCCACGGCGATACCGATACCCTGAAAGAGGGCAAGAGCAACCGTACCGTAGCGCGTGTATTGCGTGATTTTCCGGCGCCCGGCCTCACCCTCTTTTTTGAGGGCTTCAAGCTGCGGACTGGCATGGGTCATCAATTGCATGATGATCGACGCCGAAATGTACGGCATGATCCCCAGCGCAAAAATCGTGAACCGCGACAAGGCCCCACCGGAGAACATGTTGAACATGCCCAGGATGCCGCCCTGTTGCCGACTGAAGAGCTCGCCCAGGACGTGCGAATCGATTCCGGGCACCGGGATGTGCGAACCGATCCGGTACACAACCAGAGCGCCAAGCAGGAACCATAGACGGCGCTTCAGATCGCCGAACTTCCCGCCTTTGCTGACCGTGTTAGGACTAGTTGCCAAAAAATATCACCCCTGCCAACGCGTTATTCGGAGATGCTGCCGCCCGCGGCTTCGATCGCCGCCCGAGCGCCGGCAGTCGCGCCAACACCCTTGAGCAAGACTTTCCGCGTGATCGCACCCGATAGAACAACCTTTGCCGACAACACCTGTTGCGGCACCAGATTCGCTTGCCGAAGCGTTGCCAGATCAATCTCATCCACCGGCAGGCGCTCGATTTCGGACAGCCTTACTTCGACGTTACGGGCGCCGGTCATTGACTTGAAGCCGCGCTTCGGTAGCCGGCGCTGCAACGGCATTTGACCGCCCTCGAAGCCGACCTTGTGGAAACCCCCGGCACGGGACTTTTGACCTTTGTGACCGCGCCCGCAGGTCTTTCCCCAACCGGAACCAACGCCTCGGCCAACGCGCTTCTTGTCTGCGCGCGCGCCGTCGCCGGCTCGAACAGTATTCAGTTCCATCTCAGCCCTCACACTTCAAGAGATAGCCAACCTTGTTGATCATCCCGCGAACCGCTGGAGTATCTTCGAGTATTGCACTGCTGTGCATACGCCGCAGGCCCAGGCCACGCACCGTCGCACGATGCGATTCCTTGGTGCCGATCAGGCTTCTGACAAGCGTCACCTTCACTTTTTTCTCAGCCATCTCTTACCCCTGAATCTCTGCCACGGTCTTGCCCCGCTTGGCCGCAACCTCGGCAGGCGTAGTCATCGAGCGCAGCCCGTTGATCGTCGCGCGGACAACGTTATAAGGATTGGTAGACCCGTGCGCCTTGGCGACCACGTTGGTCATTCCGATCACATCGAATACCGCCCTCATGGCGCCCCCGGCGATGATACCCGTACCCTCCGGCGCTGGCTGCATCATCACTGTCGACGCGCCGTGACGTCCGAAGACGGTGTGCTGCAGGGTGCCGTTCTTGAGGCTCACCTTGATCAGGTTGCGCCGCGCTTCTTCCATGGCTTTCTGAACGGCCACCGGCACTTCACGAGACTTGCCCTTGCCCATACCAACGCGCCCATCACCGTCGCCGACGACGGTCAGCGCCGCGAAGCCGAGAATCCGACCACCCTTGACGACCTTGGTTACGCGGTTGATCGAGATCATCTTCTCGCGCATGCCATCATCGGGCCTGTCCGACTGCTGAGGTTTTCTGCCTTGAGGTCTAGCCATTGATTACTCCAATTCTTTGCAGGGTGCGGCGATCAGAACTTGAGGCCGGCTTCACGAGCAGCCTCGGCAAGCGCCTTGATCCGTCCGTGATACTGAAACCCGGAACGATCGAACGCCACCTGCTCGACCCCCGCTTTCCTGGCGCGCTCGGCAACCAGCTGACCAATCGCCTTGGCGGCGCCGATGTCGCCACCGTTCGGCAGGCTCTTGCGCACTTCCGGCTCGAGCGATGAGGCGGCCGCCAGGACTTTGGTCCCGCAAGCCGAAATCACCTGCGCGTAGATATGGCAGTTGCTGCGGTGAACCGAAAGACGCACCGACTTCAGCTCGGCAATCTTGGCCCGGGTTTTGCGAGCCCTGCGCAAACGCGCCAGTTTCTTGTCAATCATCTCAGCACCCTTACTTCTTCTTCTTCGTTTCTTTGATCACGACCACTTCGTCGACATAGCGCACACCCTTGCCCTTGTAGGGCTCGGGCGGACGATAGGCGCGAACCTCTGCAGCCACCTGGCCCACGAGCTGCCGATCCACTCCCTTGATGACGATTTCAGTCTGAATGGGGGTCGTAGCCGTAATGCCGCTTGGCAACTTGTACGCAACCGGATGCGAGAATCCCAGCGTCAGATTGAGCGTGTCGCCTTGCGCCTGAGCTCGATAGCCAACGCCAACGAGACTCAACTTGCGCTCGAACCCTGCACTCACTCCGGTCACCATATTGGCCAGAACGGCACGCATCGTGCCCGACATGGCAACAGCCTCTGCCACTCCAGCCACCGGCTTGCACAATAGACTGCCATCCTCAAGAGCCACCGAGACCGCCGGATTGACGGCAAACTTTAAAGCCCCCAGAGGGCCGGTCACTGAAATCTGGTCGGAGGAAATATCTACCGCGACACCCTGCGGCAGAACGATTGGTTTTTTTGCAACGCGGGACATAGCTACCCCTTACGCGACGACGCAGAGCACTTCGCCGCCGATATGGCTGGCACGTGCCTTGCGGTCAGTCATGACACCCTTCGGTGTCGACACGATCGCCACACCAAGACCGTTCATGACCGGAGGAATGTTGTCGGCGCCTCGATAAATACGCAGGCCGGGCCGGGAAACGCGATCGATCCGCTCGATCACCGGACGACCGGCGTAATACTTCAGGCCAATCTCCAGAATCGGCTTGCCGTCGTTCGGCTTGACGCTGAAATCCTCGACATAACCTTCGTCCTTCAACACCTGGGCGATGGCAATCTTTACTTTTGAAGACGGCATGGCGACGGAGGCCTTGTTTGCCATCTGGGCATTTCGGATGCGTGTCAGCATGTCGCTGATCGGATCGCTCATACTCATTCTGTTCTCTCCTGCCTACCAGCTAGCCTTGATCATTCCGGGGACTTCACCTTGCATGACGAAGTCGCGAAGCTTGCCACGACCCAGACCGAACTTGCGAAAAACACCGCGCGGACGACCGGTCAGTGCGCACCGGTTACGTAGCCGAACCGGGCTTGAGTTGCGTGGCAGCGCCTGCATTTTCAGCCGCGCCTCGAAGCGATCCTCAACGGAGAGGCTCTGGTCATTAATGACCGCCACCAGATCGGCACGCTTCTTGGCATACTTTTCGACTGTCTTGCGCCGCTTCTCACCGCGGTTGATCACAGAGAGTTTTGCCATTTCGTCTCAGTTCCTGAAGGGAAATTTAAACGCGCCAAGCAAGGCACGCGCTTCGTCATCGGTCTTCGCAGTAGTCGTCACGCTGACATTCATGCCGCGCAGCGCGTCGATCTTGTCGTACTCGATTTCCGGAAAGATGATCTGCTCTTTGAGGCCCATGCTGTAGTTTCCGCGGCCATCGAAACCCTTGCCCGATATGCCACGAAAGTCACGCACCCGAGGCAACGCCACAGTTACCAGACGATCGATGAATTCGAACATACGCGGACCCCGCAGAGTCACCATGCAGCCAATCGGGTAGCCGGTGCGAATCTTGAAGCCGGCGATCGACTTGCGAGCCTTGGTCGTAACCGGTTTCTGGCCGGCAATCTTGGTCATGTCGCCAATCGCGCTCTCGAGCACCTTCTTGTCTGCAACCGCCTCACCAACACCCATGTTCAGGGTCACCTTGGTGATCCGCGGCACTTCCATGCTCGACTTGTAGCCGAACTTCTCGGTAAGCTCCGCCACCACGGTGGTCTTGTAGTAATCCAATAAACGTGCCATGACTACTCCTTAGCCCGCCAACACTTCGCCGTTCGACTTGAAAAAGCGCACTTTCGTACCGTCTTCAAGCTTCCTGAAGCCGACACGATCCGCTTTCTTGGTCGCCGGGTTGTAGAGCGATACATTCGATACGTGAAGCGGCATCTCTTTTTCAACGATGCCGCTGACGACACCCTTCACCGGATTCGGCTTGACATGCTTCTTGACGCGATTGACCCCAGCCACCAGGACGTGCTCGGCATCGGTACGCTGCAGCACAGCCCCGCGCTTTCCCTTGTCTTTTCCAGCAATGACGACGACGTCATCGCCCTTACGAATTTTTTCCATGACCTTCCTTACAGCACTTCCGGTGCCAGGGAGACGATCTTCATGAACCGATCGCCGCGCAACTCGCGCGTCACCGGCCCGAAGATACGCGTACCAATCGGCTCCATCTTGTTATTCAGGAGGACAGCGGCGTTGTGGTCGAACTTGACCAAGGAGCCATCCATGCGGCGTACGCCCTTGGCCGTGCGCACGACCACAGCGCTGTAGACGTCACCCTTCTTGACCCGTCCACGCGGCGCCGAATCCTTGACGGTGACCTTGATAATGTCGCCGACACCCGCGTAGCGGCGCTTGGAGCCACCCAGCACTTTAATGCACATCACCGAGCGCGCACCGGTGTTATCGGCGACGTCGAGAACTGTTTGTACTTGAATCATCTGTCACTCCAACTTGGCCCGCAGCTGCGGTCAGTCTTGGAACCCGTAAGGGTAGAAACGCTCAAAGGCGAAAGTCAGCCGAGCGCGGGGAAGGCGGCATTATAGCCGCTCTTGAGAACAAAGCAAGCTTTAAATGGCAACCGCGCGTTCAAGAAGCTTGGTGACAACCCACGCCTTGCTCTTTGATAGCGGGCGGCACTCCTGGATTTCGACCAGGTCGCCAGACTTGGCATCATTGCCGTCATCATGCGCATGGTATTTGCTCGAGCGCATCATGATTTTGTCGTAAATCGCGTGCTTGACGCGGCGTTCGACGACGACGGTCACCGTCTTGTCCATGCGATCGCTGACGACGCGCCCGACCAGGGTGCGCTTGTTGCTGGTGGTCTCGCTCATTGTTGAACTGCCTTTTCACGAAGAAGCGTGCGTACGCGCGCAATCTGGCGACGCACTTTACCGATCTGACTGTTGTTGGACAACTGCTGCGTGGCCAGCTGCATCCGCAGACCAAACTGTGCCTTCAGCAAGTCCAGCAATTCCTTGTTCAGTTCGTCGACGGTTTTTGCTCTGAGTTCACTGACTTTCATGATCAACCTACCATACGCGTTACGAAAACCGTCGGAATCGGCAGCTTCGCAGCAGCCAGCGAGAACGCTTCACGCGCCAGGCCTTCGTTCACACCATCCATCTCGTAGAGAACCTTGCCGGGCTTGATTTCCGCGACCCAGTATTCCGGGTTTCCCTTGCCGCTTCCCATGCGCACTTCGGCAGGTTTCTTCGAAATCGGCTTGTCGGGAAAGATCCGGATCCAGATCCTGCCACCGCGCTTGATATGGCGCGTCATGGCCCGGCGAGCGGCTTCGATCTGACGAGCCGTCAGCCGACCACGACCAATCGCCTTGAGCCCGAACTCCCCGAAACTTACTTTGGCTCCGCGCGTTGCCAGGCCAGTGTTACGGCCTTTCTGCTCTTTGCGGTACTTTCTTCTAGTTGGCTGAAGCATCTGTGGTTCCTGCCTTTCTTACACGTTTCACCGGCGCCTTCGCGTCCGGAGCGGCCCCCTCGACGCCTGCAGCAGCGTCTTCCTGGCCCTCTGGCTTTGTCCTCACCGCCACGCGCGGCCGTTCGGCATCACCTGGGCGGGCAGCACGGCGCGGCTTGCGCGCCTGCTCGTCGGTGGCGCTTTCCGGAGCCACCACCGCCTGATCTTGGCGATTGGCGACTTCGCCCTTGTAAACCCAGACCTTGACGCCGATCAGACCGTAGGTCGTGAGTGCTTTCGAGGTGGCGTAGTCGATATCGGCACGCAGCGTATGCAGCGGCACCCGACCCTCGCGATACCACTCACGACGGGCAATCTCGGCACCGTTCAGGCGGCCGGAGCTCATGATCTTGATCCCTTGCGCACCAAGCCGCATGGCGTTCTGCATCGCCCGCTTCATGGCTCTGCGGAACATGATTCGCTTTTCGAGCTGCTGGGTGATCGAGTCGGCGATGAGCTGCGCGTCAATTTCCGGCTTGCGAATCTCTTCGATACTGACATGCACCGGGACGCCCATGATCTTCTGCAGGGCAACGCGAAGATTATCGATCTCTTCGCCTTTCTTGCCGATAACCACGCCGGGGCGAGCCGAAAAGATCGTCACGCGGGCGTTCTTGGCAGGACGCTCGATGAGAACCCGGCCAACGGACGCGTGCTTGAGTTTCTTTTTCAGGAACTCGCGCACCTGCACATCTTCGTTGAGCATGCCGGCGAAGTTTTTTTTGTTTGCATACCAGCGTGACGACCAATCACGAGTGACAGCCAGCCGAAACCCAGTAGGATGAATCTTTTGTCCCATACTTATTCCTCAGTTGCCGACGGTCAGAAAAACGTGACAAGTCGGCTTGACGATCCGGTTGCCGCGCCCCTTCGCCCGTGCCGTGAAGCGCTTGAGCACCATGCCCTTCTCGACGCAGATGGTGGTGACTTTCAGCTCGTCGATGTCCGCGCCATCATTGTGCTCGGCGTTGGCGATCGCCGACTCGAGCACTTTCTTGATGATTGCCGCTCCCTTCTTCGGACTGAACGTCAGAATACTGAGGGCCTTATCCACCGGCAGACCGCGGATCTGATCGGCAACCAGTCGGCCTTTCTGGCTCGACAGGCGAACGCCGCGCAAAACAGCACGAGTTTCCATATTCATTGTTCTACCTCTTTGCCTTTTTGCCGGCAGTATGGCCTTTGAAGGTGCGCGTCAGCGAAAACTCGCCGAGCTTGTGCCCGACCATGTTCTCGGTGACATACACCGGTACGTGCTGCTTGCCGTTATGCACAGCAATCGTCAGGCCAACAAAATCCGGCAACACGGTCGACCGGCGCGACCAAGTCTTGATCGGGCGCTTGTCGCCCGTCGCGCGCACTGCGTCCACTTTCTTGATCAGATGGGCGTCGGCGAACGGGCCCTTTTTAACGGAACGTCCCATGGTTCTCTATCCCTTAGCGTTTATTACTACGGCGCTGCACGATCATCGAGGTCGTGCGCTTGTTGCGACGCGTACGATAACCTTTGGTCTTGGTACCCCACGGGCTAACCGGGTGCATACCTGCGGCCGTCTTGCCTTCACCACCACCGTGCGGGTGATCGACCGGGTTCATGGCCACGCCACGGACGGTCGGACGGATGCCACGCCAGCGATTTGCACCAGCCTTGCCGATCGAGCGCAGACTGTGCTCTTCGTTACCCACTTCGCCGATCGTCGCGCGACAATCGACGTGCACCCGGCGGATCTCGCCCGAGCGCAGCCGCAGCTGGGCGTGCATACTCTCACGAGCGAGCAGTTGCACCGAGGTACCCGCGGAGCGCGCCAGCTGCGCACCCTTGCCAGGGATCATCTCGACGCAGTGAATCGTCGTACCCACCGGGATATTGCGAATCGGCAGCGTATTGCCAACCTTGATCGGAGCCTCGGAGCCACTGATGACTTGCTGACCAACAACCAGACCCCGCGGCGAAATGATATAGCGCCGCTCGCCATCGGCATAACAAAGCAAAGCGATACTCGCCGTGCGGTTTGGATCATACTCAAGACGCTCAACCTTGGCCGGAATACCGTCCTTGGTGCGCTTGAAGTCCACCAGACGATAATGTTGCTTGTGGCCACCACCGCGATGACGGGTGGTGATATGCCCATTACTGTTACGTCCGGCGTGCTGGGATTGTGATTCGACCAGCGCCGCGACCGGCGCCCCTTTGTGCAGCTTCGGATTGACGACCTTGATGACCGCGCGGCGGCCTGGCGAGGTCGGCTTGACTTTGACGAGTGCCATCAGACGCCCCCTCCATCGACGAAGTTAATCTCCTGCCCCGGCTGCAGGCACACGTAGGCCTTCTTCCAGGTCTTCCGCCGGCCCATGACGCGGCCAAACTTCTTGTGCTTGCCCTTGACATTGGCAATCTGGACCGATTTCACCGCAACCTTGAACAGCAACTCAACCGCGCCTTTTACCTCAGGCTTGGTCGCATCCGGCGCCACGCGAAAGATCACCTGCTCGTTCTTGTCGGCAATAAACGTCGCCTTCTCGGAGATCTGCGGGGCGAGCAATACTTGCATCAGACGTTCTTGGTTCATCCCAGGACCTCCTCAAACTTGGCCAGCGCGCCCTTGGTGATCAACACCTTCGGGAAGCGGACCAGCGACACCGGATCGGCCTGCTGCACCTCCACCACCAATACATTGGGAAGGTTGCGCGAAGCCAGGAATACGTTCTCGCCGAGTTCCTCGGTAATCACCAGCACCGACTCATAGCCCATTCCCTTGATCTTCGCGGCAAACAACTTTGTCTTCGGCGCGTCGATCGAAAAGTCCTCGACGACCGCCAGACGATCCTCGCGAGCCAACTGGGAAAGAATGGCCGCCATTCCGGCACGGTACATCTTGCGGTTCAGCTTCTGGCTGAAGTTCTCGTCCGACGAGTTCGGAAACACCCGGCCACCGCCTCGCCAGATTGGCGACGACGACATGCCCGCACGAGCACGACCGGTGCCTTTTTGCCGCCAGGGTTTTTTCGTCGTGTGACGAACGTCACCGCGGTCCTTCTGCGCCCGATTGCCGCTGCGTGCATTGGCCTGGTAGGCGACCAGAACCTGGTGCACGAGAGCTTCGTTGTACTCGCGATCGAAGAGAACGTCAGAAGCCTGCAGGCGATTCGCCTCCTGGCCCTGCTCATTGATAAGCTTGAGTTCCATTTATGCCCCCGCCTTGACTGCAGGACGCACGATCACGTCCGACCCCTTTGAGCCGGGAACCGCGCCCTTGAGCAACAGTAACTGACGCTCGACGTCTACGCGGACGATCTCGAGGTTCTGCTGGGTGCGCTTGGCAGCACCGAGCTGACCGGCCATCTTCTTGCCCGGAAAGACACGTCCCGGATCCTGGGCCATGCCGGTTGAGCCAAGCGCCTTATGTGACACCGAGTTGCCGTGCGAGGCATTCTGCGATAAGAAGTGGTGCCGCTTGATGGCGCCCGAGAAGCCCTTGCCGATGGTCTGGCCGGTAACGTCAACCTTCTGACCGACCGCGAAGATGGTGACACTGATCTGATCGCCCGCCTTCAGGCTGGCGAGTTCGTCAGCGGAGACGGCGAACTCTTTCAATACGTGGCCGGCTTCGACGCCAGCCTTGGCCAAATGCCCGGCCAGCGGCTTGCTCACACGGGATGGACGCCGCTTGCCAAAAGCCAGCTGAACGACGGAGTAACCGTCGCTTTGCTGCGTCTTGATCTGAGCGACGCGATTGTTCGACACGTCGAGCACGGTTACCGGGACGCTTGCGCCAGCCTCGGTAAAGATGCGCGTCATGCCGACCTTGCGCCCAACAAGGCCTAGACTCATGTTTATTCTCCTCTGACCGGCTACGATTGGCCGGCGAGCGTTGCAAACAAAACGGGCAGCGTGAGAGAACGCAGCTGCCCGACCAAAGCCGGCGATTATAGCCTTAAGGAAGCCGTTACTGCAACTTAATTTCGACGTCAACACCTGCCGGAAGGTCCAGCTTCATCAAGGCATCGACCGTTTTGTCGGTCGGATCGATGATATCCATCAAGCGCAGGTGGGTACGCATCTCGAACTGATCGCGTGAGGTCTTGTCGACGTGCGGCGAACGAAGTACGTCAAAACGCTGGATGCGGGTCGGTAGCGGAACCGGGCCACGAACGACGGCGCCGGTACGCTTGGCGGTTTCGACGATCTCCTGGGCCGACTGATCGATCAAACGATAGTCGAAGGCTTTCAGACGAATCCGGATTTTTTGGCTTTGCATGTCATATTCCAAAGAGCGATGGGCGGCACCTTTGGCGCCGCCCGAAGTGTTGTTCCGAACTACTCGATGATTTTTGCGACGACGCCGGCGCCGACGGTACGGCCGCCTTCGCGAATGGCGAAGCGCAGACCTTCCTCCAT
>JEMY01000005.1 GCA_000585075.1 Candidatus Accumulibacter regalis
CCGAGGCCGACGGCGATGCCGCCCAGATGGGCGTCGAACCCGCCTTCGATCGGCGAACCCGGCGCGAGGATGCCGATGGCGATGAAGCCGCCGGCAATGACCACGTCGCGGATGAAGCTGTGGGTATGCGGTAATTTCACGTCGCTACGCTCCTTTGCGGTTGTTGCTGCGGTTGTTGTCACTGAGCCCGTCGCGCGGGCCAGCGAGACGCACCTCGACGCGGCGGTTGCTCCGGCGCGCCGCTTCGGTGGGTGCCGGATCGAGGTAGCAGCACAGGCCCTCGGCACGAACCAAGATCTCTGCCTGGACGCCTCTGTCGAGGAGCCATGAGCGGACGGACTCGGCACGCCGTCTGGCGAGCCGGTCGTTGTAGGCTTTGCCACCGATGTCGTCGGTTCGGCCGACGAGTTCGATGCGCTGGTACTTCACTGCAATGGCAGCCAGGCGCTCCAGCTCCCGTTGTCCATCGGCGGTGGGAGTCTCCTGGCCGTACTCGAAATGGATGGAGGCGGTTGCCGGCTCGGCAGCGGTGGCGACTGGAGAATCAGAGGCAACCGGTGGGGGGGTCTGATGGACACCAGAAACGGCAGGCGCTGGCTCGTCTGTGGCCACGGGCAGTTCGACGATGGCCAGCGTCTTGCGTGTGGGTATCGGGCAGGCGGTGCCGCTGCAGGTTTTAAATTGGCGTTCGATCCAGGCGATCCTGTCGCTCGCCATGGGTTTGGGACCTGCTTCGGGAAGCGCCTTGGGCAGCGCTTGGGGCAAGCTCTCGCACCCGACCAGTATCGCGGTCGTGAGAAGCAGGACGGCGACCGGGTTCAGGAGCGCCATGGCTTTACCTGCGAGGCGACCTTGCGGGCATAGGCCGCGCGTTTGTCGGGAGAGACGGCGTTGTAGGCCCCTACAGCTTCCCAGCCATAGCCGAGGCGACGAATGTTCTGCGCGAGAATCCAGGCGCCGATGTACGTACTGGTGCAGGTATCAAAAAGCTGATCGCGGCCAATGCCATACGACCGCAGCTTGCGCAGCCAACTGCTGTTGATCTGCATGTGCCCGAGGTCCTCCGAGCCATCGCGGTTGCGATGGCGTGCGGCGGGGTTGGAGTTGGACTCGACGGCCGAGATTGCTTTGAGCAGCGATGGCGGAATGCCGTAGCGGCGACCGGCTTCTTCGAAGCAGGCGGCCTGCACGGAAAAGGCAGCGGGCAGCAGCAGAAGGATTGTCAGGAAGGCGCGAGTCATGGCTGCCATGGTAGGAAGCCAGACGATTCCTGCGTCGCTGAAATGTGACCGTTAAGGGCGCATTTCGGTTAGCGGAGGGTTGTTGTTTGGGCTTCGGAACGTGTCAATGACTTTGAGACACCGATGCACATTAATCTAGTGAGCATGGGTCGTCTGTTTTTGTCGGCGTGTTCTCCTGCTTGGGTGGGTTGATCCAGGCGGCGATGGGCAGCTTGGGAGGTTGGGGGCAGTGGCCCTTGAATCGGCTCGGGTGAGCAGCGTAGGCGGCGTTCAGGGTGCCGGCCCGTTGCTCGAACAGCTCTGCAGCCTGGCCATGGTGGACGGCGGTCGGGGTCATGAAGCCGATGCCGGAATGGCGATGCTGTTCGTTGTACCACTGGAAGAAGCGCTGGCAGTGAGCGCGGGCTTCTTCGATGGTACCGAAGCGCGCGGGGAAGTCCGGGCGGTACTTCAGGGTTTTGAACTGCGCCTCCGAGAAGGGGTTGTCGTCGGAGACGTAGGGACGGCTGTGGGACTTGGCCACATCGAGGTCCACCAGCAGTTCTGCCACGAGCTTGGATCGCATGCTGGTTCCGCGGTCGGCATGGACGGTGAGCGTGCGTGGCTCGACGCCCTGTTTGGCGACGGTCTCGGCGATCAACTGCCTGGCCAGTTCAGCGCTCTCGCGCGGGGCGATCAACCAGCCGACGACATAGCGGCTGAAGATGTCGAGGATCACGTACAGCTGGAAGCAGGTCCATTTGAGCGGCCCTTTGAGCTTCGTGATGTCCCAACTCCAGACTTGATTCGGTCCGGTGGCCAGCAGTTCGGGTTTGAAGTAGGCCGGATGAGTAAGCTGATTACGCCTTTCGCGCGCTTGACCATCGGCGGCCAGCAAGCGGTACATGGTGCGCACCGAGCCCAGGTAGATGCCCTCGTCGAGCAGGGTGGCGTAGATGCTCGGTGGCGCGCAATCGGCAAAGCGCTCGCTGCACAGCACGTCGCGCAGCGCCTGCCGCTCGGTATCGCTGAGGGCCAGCGGTGGCGCCGGTCGAGTCGACGGTGTCATCGGCGGAACGTTCAAGCGCCGCCGGCGCGCGTCGTCGCGATAGACCGTACTGCGAGGGATCCGCAAGGCCGCGCAAGCGGGTGCCAACCCAACCTCTGGCGCCAGGACATTGACCGCGTGCATCAGGATCTCCCGTCCGGCGTGTCGTCCGTCAGCTGCCCCAGCAGCATACAAACTTTTTTTTGGACATCGATAATGGTATGGGCCTGGGCGAGCTGGCGACGCAGGCGGTCGTTTTCCCGCGTGAGCTGCTCCAGCCGCCGCGCTTCGGCCAGCGCCGGGTCGGCCTTGCGCCCGCGCTTTTGCGGTTCGAGTGCGGCCTGTTCGATCGCCGCGCGCTTTTTTCGCCAGGTGGCGAGCAGGGAGGAATAGATGCCCTCCCGGCGTAACAGGGCGCCAATTTCGCCGGCTTTGGTACAGCCGTCGGCAAGGGCCAGAATACGCCGCCTGTCGCTACTGGAGAACTGGCGGCGGCGCGCCGTCGCCACCACCTCGGGGTCGGGCGGCGCGATGGATGACGCGTTTCCAGTCGCCCTACGGGCTCCTTCCAACGCGTCATCCATCGCCAAGGCTGCTTGTCCGTTCATCAGATCCTTCGTGTCGTTTGTCATGATGGAAACCTACCTTTCTACTCTAATTCGTCAGGGGTAGGTGTCTCAGGTCATATTGGCACAGGGGGCTTGCGCGGCCTCGGGTCGATCGCTGCCAGTGGACTGAAAAATCTGAGCGGCTGCTCTCAGTTCGATCCGGCCGTTGGTGCTCGGCTTCAGCAGTTACTCGTTTGGCTGTCCTCTCCAAACCCTACGCGAACTTGATCATCGGGACGGCACGAACATTCGGCTGCTTCGCCAAGAAGTCGCGAAGGAACTCACCGAGCTTTCGCTCGCACAGGGCGATCACGGCTTCTTCCTGCTTGATGCGATTACCCTGCTTCCGCACGGCGGTGATCAGTCGCTGCTGCAGGGCGATCACTTGCGCTTTCTCATCGATCAGCAACCCCTTGCCGGGAATCTCATGCGAGATCGCACCGATGGCTGGCGACGACACGAGCTCCGGCTTCTTCAACGGCAGGGTTATGCCGGTGGCGTCGCCAGCCACAGTGAAACTCTCTGGGCTCAAGTCGTAGCCGACGGAGTACTCCACCGCGTAGTTCAAGATGATGGTGGCGTCCGACTTGATGCCCAGCGCTGACCTGTTGATGTGCTCAACATGGACGTAGTTGCGGTCGATTGTTGCGGCGAGGAATTTCGCCCGGCCTGAGATCGCTTTCTTGGTGACCTCCAGGTATTGCGTGAACGTGGTGTAGCCGAGGAGATCGTGCTTGGTGGCCGACAGGGTTTTCTCTACCGCGTGGAGCTATGACGCGAGGGCTGATTGGTGATGCTCGGCGGCGGTGGATTGCTGGTATTGGTGGGTCGCGGCGGCGGCGAGCATGGCGAGTGATGCGGTGATGGTGATTGCGGTGGCGAGTTTCTTCATGGGCGGCTCCTGGGTTGGAGATTGGCGTAATGGTGGGGTTGTGGCGATTCGACTTGGGCGGAATATGCCGAGGTCGCACCTTCGCCGCCACCGCGATTTGTTTGTGCAGCGAAATTTCTACGAATTTGCTCCGCCACCAACGCCCTTGATCGATTAACTTAGAGTGCCAGGAAACGTCAGCGACTTCCGCCGACACGAGTGTGGAGCCAATATGGCTAGACTGCCGGGCCACCGAGTTCCACCAACGGACATAGCGCACATGAAGCAAGACGAACCAGCTGCGGTACTCGATCCCAAGCAGCTCTCTCGAATCGAGGGAGTTCACCGGGGCTTCATGTACCAACATCTGTTCGCTGCAGGCTGCTTGCTTGTGGCGCATGGACATGCCACCGCGGTCTGTGTTGAAAAGGACGAGGACATCGAGATCGTGTCCGGTGGACGTGCGACATACATTCAGGTGAAGACCCGATCTAAGCCGCTGATCCATTCCGACATCAAGGGTGCACTGCAGCGATTTGCTGAGCTTCGCGAAGAGCATGCCTCGGGTCGGCGCAGCGCGAAAGCGGAGTTCGTGCTTGTGTCGAACGTAGCCCCAGCGCCGGCTTTGCTTGCGCTAGCGCAGCGAGGTCAGTTTCCGCCAGACGTTTCCATGACTTGGCCTGAGGGAGCAATAGGCCTACGGGTTGATGGCTTACCTCCGGCATGGCCTGATATCCCGACTGCGGCTGCGTGGTGTACGGCAGCCGCAGAAAGACTGCCGCAGCGCATAATCACAGCTGAGGTGCTCGTCTGGAAGATCGCCGCGCATGTCGCGCTCGCGGCGAGCGGCACGGCACCTTACCGGAATCACAGCTTTCAGGTTGCAGAACTACCGACCCTTTTTGAACAGATACTGCTCCAATTGCAGGACTTCCCCGAGCTGCTTCAGCACTATCGTCCTCAGCAAGACGAGCCGGCTCTTGACTCGGCCGCACATCTCAGGATCGTTTGTGGGTTCTCAGGCGCCGGCAAGACGACTTGGGCAGCCCAAGCGGCCGCGCACTCGGGAAGTGGCTGTGCCTATTACGACGCCGCGGACATTCCAGCAGCTGCTTTGGCCGCTGCGCTCGTACGGGAGTGCGCAGCCCAGCTTGCAGGATCGGGAACGCTCCCCCTTGACAGCGTGCTGGCGCCAGGGGTCACGGGCTTGGAATCACTTCGCGGGCTGGACAAGGGACTCTGCCGCGCAGGTCGACCTGCGATTCTCGTGATTGACAACGCACACAGTCTTCCCGCAACGGCGTTGCAGAAGGTAGTACAGGCGACCCGCCACATTCGCCTAATCTTACTGTGCCATCCCTTACCAATGGTGGCGGAGCTCGAAGCACTAACGGGTGTAAAAAGGGAAGATTTGAAGGGCTGGTCACTGGAAGATGTCGCAGCCGAAGCAGCGGCCCTTGAATGTCGAGGGTCGATTGATGCAATGGAACGATTAAGGGTTTTGACGGGGGGTTACCCGCTTTTCGTCCAAGGTGCTGCGCGACTGGCCGCAGCAGAGTACGTCGGCGACGTGGCGGCTTTGTGCGCTTCAGTGGAAAATGGAATTCACACAGCCGCAACCGCGCAAGAGGTAATCTTGGCCCGCATTTTTAATGCACTAGAACCTTCCCAGTGTCACGCCGCTGGTCTTCTGAGCTTCTCTGACGTCTCCCTCTGCCGCTCAGAGGTCATCAGATTGCTGCGGGAGGGCATGGCGATAGAGGAACCGGCTGCTGCGGCCATTCTCCGGCAACTTCGCTTAGTTGGGCTCGTTCAAATCTCAGGTGCTGACCGAGTTCGAGTCCATGACGCGATCCGCGTGTTGGGTAAAGCCTACGTACGGTTATTGGGCGCCGATAGTACCAAGAAAGGGCTAGAATCCCTCAAAGAGATAATCTTTAAGTCCCTGCACGAGCAGCGTGACTCCTCTAGGTTTGGTGCGTTCGCACGCTTGCTCGCCTCGCTGAATTACCTCGAACCACTGGTCGAATTGATCGGTGAAGAGCTCTTTCACGAAATTGGCGTGATACCCGAGGTGACGGCTGCACTGGAGCATGCTCTTGCGTCCGGGGAGCTGACCCCGTCCCAGCAGTACTGGGCGTACGACGGTTTAGTCTTCGCAGCCATGAAGCATGGAGGCCAAGGCGTGCAGAAGAACCTCCAGAGATGGCTGGGAGCGATGGAGAAATTGCTTCGACAAGGAGTACTGACGCGCAACCAGAAGGCTGCTCTGTGGATGAAGAGAATGCATTACGAGGCGGTGACGGGAAATGCCAAAGGCGCGCTTCAGGCGCATGAGAGGGCCAAATCGGTTCTGCGCGACGACAAAGCCTACGTTCGTGTATTTAACTACAACGCAGCCGCCGCACTATATCGGCTGGAGTCATACGAGCTCGCGGAGCATCTAGTCCAAGAGCTCATCAGCGAATACTACGCACTGCTGGTGATTGAGCCGGATCAAGTAACCGAACTGAGCCAAGAGGAGCTGTGGAAAGCAATTAGCACCCCTGATCTCGACATTCAGGATGTCAAACATCTTGCCGACGCCCTAGAGCTACTGGCCATGGTTTGTGCCAAACAAGAGAAATTCCTGCCTTTCGCGAGAATCCATGCGACGCGCTTCTATGAAATAGCAGGAGCGGTGGACTCCGTCGTTCGAACTGGTCTGGATGTGGCAGATGACTTCGTTCGCATGAACGACTTCCTCGGCGCAAGACAGTTCATGGAACGTACCGTCCTGCCCTATATCCAGCAGCATCGTCTTATTTCAAAGCTTCTGGATGCGCGAAGCCTGTACGCGGTGATTCTCGCCTATTCCGGCGAGTTCGACGATGCCGAATTAGAGATGGCGCGTATTGCCCCTTTGGTTGAAGATTCACCCATAGCAATGCAAGAGCAGATCGCTGCACAACTGTTACGTCCCGCACTAATCCGGAGGCCTCGGGCCAAGCTTTTCGAGGTTGAGACGATGGCCGAGTCCCACGCTGCGGCCGGAAGATCGGCGCCGGCGACAGCGTGGGACAAAGGCACTACCGGTGAGGAAGCGGAGGGGTCCGCCAAGGGGCTTCGGGATCGTACAGATTCATCTGTCGCTGGTGGTAGCGGCGTAGTTGCACGACGTAACGGCTCTCGCAAGCGGCGGCAAGCTGGTGCAGGAATTCACTGAGCGCCGCCGCGCTTTCATCGGAGAGCCCATCGGGGAACAGCGGGACAGCAGAGCGGCGCTTCATCGCAATTCCTCGATTGCCGACTGCAAGAGATCGTCCGGCAAATGATTCAGACCGCGCGGCACCGCCAGGCGCATCGCCGTACGCATAATCCGCCCGGCGTGCCGCGGTAATCCCTTGCTGGCCTGGCGCAAGATCTCCAGGCCCGAATCGCTGAGCAGCGTATTCGTGCAACCGGCGCTCTTCAGGCTGTGCAGGATCAGTTGCGCGAAGCGCTCGCGTTCGAGCACCGGTTTGAGCTGCACGCGGACCTGAATGCGCCCGGCCAGCGCCGCATAAGGCGCCCGCTCCAGCGCTTGCGCCAGTATCGGATGGCCGATCAACCAGACCGCCATCACATCGCGTGTATCAAAGGCGAAGTTGAGGAAAGCCGGCAAATCCCGAAAGAACTCCAGCGGCAGATTCTGCGCCTCGTCGATGATCCACACCGGCACCAGTTGGCGGCCATCGACCAGTTGCAGAATCCGCTCCTTCAGATCGCGCCACAACTGCGCCCGCCGATAGCCCGCTTCCACTCCCAGCGCACGCGCCAGACCGCGATAGATATCGAGCCGACCGAAATCCGTCTCCGCCTGATAGATCACCAGGTGGCGATGCGGATTCAGCCCGCGGGTCAATTGGCGCAAGGCAGCTGTCTTGCCCACCCCGGGTTCGCCGGTGATCAGGCCGACCCCGGGTGAGTGCAATAACCAGGCAAAGCGCTCCGCCAATTGCCCCAGCGCACCGTCATCCCACAGCTCGGCCGCTTCCTTGCCCAGCGGCGCATGCCGCAAACCAAAGTGTTGCAGGTCCATCTCACTCCCCCTTGCGGTCGTAATATTGCTGATAGATCAGCTCGATCAGATTCGGACCGCTCGCCGGTTTCTGGGGCGGGCTGCTGTCCGCCGGATCCGGCTGGCGTCGCCGGCGCGTGACGTTGGCCAGCGCATCGAGCGGCGTCGCCGCGCCGATCGCTTCCCCGTTCTCGTCCTCGACGCCGATCACCACCTCGGTATGCGGATCGACCACCAGAGACACCGTTTGACCGGAGAGCTCGAACGGCACCTCGAAGCGCTTTCCCTGATACGACACCGTGCCATCCTTGCGCACCAGGCGGCTGACGCGATGCCGGAACAAGGCATCGAGCGTCGCCGCCAACGGTCCCAGCGGGCGAATTCTGGGCAAGTCCTGCTGGTAACGCGCCAGGGGGCTGATGCCGTCCAGACCGGCATGCGGACTGTGGTGATACACCTGCTCAAGCCAGGCCCACAAGCGCGCGTTGAGATCGTCCAGGCTGGCGATATGGCGCTCGTCGAGTTCGCTGAGAAACTGATCGCGGCAGGTACGGTGCCAGCGCTCCAACTTGCCCTTGCCTTCGGGCGCGTACGGCCGGCAATGAATCAGATGGATACCCAGCCGGGCACAGATCCCCTGCAAGCTTTCGGCGCGGTAGGCGGCGCCGTGATCAACGACGAGCTTGAGCGGGATGCCCCGTTTGAGCACCGCCTGCTTGAGCACGCCTTCGATGTCCAGGGCGCTTTCGCCGGGGCAGAAGGCGCTGTGCGTGAGTAGCCGGGAGGCGTCGTCGAACAGCGAGACAAGATAGCTCTTGGCGAGTTTGCCGCCGATCGGCACGCGTGGGCCGTGCATCACGTCGCCATACCAGATCGCCCCCGCTGTCGCGGCGACAAAGCTGCGTTTCTCTTCCGGCAGGCTGGCCGAGCCCGCGATCCGTGACAGGCCGTGCTGCTGCAGCAGACGGTGAATGGTCGAGCGGGCCAGGCTGCCACGGGCAACGGTACCGGCGGCTTCGAGCAATTGTCGAATCTGGCGCAGCGAGCGCCGCGGGTTGTCGCGCTTGGCGGCGAGAATGGCCGCCTGGGTGGCGGCAGAGAGCTTCGACTGCCCGCGGTCAGCGCGCGGCTTGGGGGTCAGGCCATCAAGTTTGTGGGCACGCCAGGCGTAGTACCACGCCTGGATCGTCTTCTCGCTCAGATGGTGCCGACGGGTGCCGGGGATGGCGTACTCGCGGCTGGCCAGTTCCCGCAGGAGCTGTTGCAGTTCTCCACGTTCCAGCCGCTCGCGGCTGATCAGGGGACCGAGGACGGACAATCGAAACAGGGCTTTCGGATCAATCGGGTTCATGACCACTCCTGGTGATAAATGGGAGCAGTGATCAAACCAGAAGAACCGGGCTAATGACAGGAGCAAACTGTGTGGGGGCCCCGCCCGGGCGGGGCCCCCACTGTCCGTCGCTCGTTCGGAATCAGGACATCACGGGACGCTGATCTGCTGATCAAGGAGGGCCATGGCTTGCACCAGGCCCATGGATTCGAACACGCGCCGCCAGAAGGCGCCAAAGTCGGCGGCCCGTCCGAGGTCGGCACAGCGAGCGCGCAGGTGAAACTCAAACAGCACGCTGTTCTTCTGTAGCCAGTTCCACCAGCGACCGGCGGTGCGCCGGTCGGGCACAGCGCAGTGGGCGCCGTGGCTATCGGGGCGTTCGTTCAGCTGCCGTTCAAGGTGGGCTTGCTGCACCGACCAGTCATGCCAGCGGCGCGGTGCGATGCACGCCGGCAGACGCGAACAGGTGCGCCGACATCCTGAGCAACAGTAGCGGCAGATCGGCACCGGATTGAGGGAGAACTGCCCGGGTCGCCGGTCGGCTTTGCGCTCGTAGTGTCCGTGCTGCCAAAGAATCTTGAGGCCGCAATGCGGGCAGCGCGGCGGCCGATACGCTTCCGGGGTTTCCTTGATTGCCTCAAGGTGCTGCTCGATCGTGTGGATGCCGGCTACAATTCGTTCCATGGGCTGGGCTCTTTGCTATGTGGTTTGTCTTGATAACTTCCCACGATAGCAGAGGTGTTCCGGCCCACCTTATGTTCACTTCGTCCCAGCCTCGTTCAGGTAACCCAACTTCTTTCGCTCCCGCCGTTCATGGGATAACTGACGCCGTCAGTTCCTGGAGAGCGGCGGACGTAACAACAACTCGGGTTGCTCGCCGAGTTACGCGTCAAAGGCCCACCACCACAGACGCTTCTGCAGTTTGGCAGGGCGATCAAGATACCTACTGCAGAAGCCGCCTCTGTACGACCGTTCGGGACAGTCGAACGCAACGAGCCATGCCCTTGTGGTTCGGGACAGCAATTCAAAAGATGCCACGGCGTTGGCCGGAGGTAGAGATGGGGCTGAGCGAGGAAACCACCTGATCAGGCGAAGGGAACCTCGCATGTCCCGAAGTGGATTCGCCACCTCGGTGCAGCGGCCAGTTGCGCTACTCACAGTCTATGCTTAAACACTGCCATGCACCTGGCAGTGTGATTCGCTTCTTCACCGCTCACCCATATCACGTTCTCTTGCAACCTAATCCGTCGGGAAAAAACCGTAACGACCATGCTCGCGACTACGCGTAAAATAGTAGTACTGAGTAAGCCGTCGAATCGCTGCGGATGGCTCCTTGTTCTCCAAAATGATGACTTGCCCTCTCCCTGTGTCTCTCGCAATATCGCTGTAAAAAGCCTCCTGGACCTCCTCACCGAGTTCCTCACGGTCCTGCTCCTTGTACGAGGTAAGGGGGGAATCGAGGACCACGACGCCAGGATGAGGAAGGTCAGCCGTAATGCAGTAGCGCATCAAGCTGATCGCGAAGGCAGACTTAATGATCGCTCGGACCCCCTTGCCGTTCGATCTCGCCTGAACGCCCGCGACAATAAGGTTCATATCTGAGTCGAACTCGACTGTTCCGGCGTCGGGGACCTGCCACGTTCTAAGGGTTGATTCCAGAATATCGCAGAACTTGCGCCGCTCTTGAGTGGGAATTCGAGGCTCAGAATCCGCCGTTTTCTCGCCCTTTCGCTGCGCGCGCGGCTTAGCACCGAGTTCGCCAAGTTTCGTTTTCAACTCTTCCAACTGTCGCCAATCGTTGAGCTGAAGTGAGATTTTTTCAAAGCTCGCTTTCTCCGCCGAAAGGGCTTTTTCGAGAGGCTTTGAACGCTGGTGCCATGCAGCCTTGAGCATGACATCAAGTTCTCCCTCTTGCTGTTCCAGGCTTCGAATTTGGTCCGCTAGATGTTTTTGCTCGGTCTTAAGTGTCTCGATTGTCGTCGCGAGGTCATCCAGATGACGGATTAGCTTCCTTCGCTCGGCACGAGCAGCCTGAATCTGATCTTCCCCGGATAAATGAGGATGGCCTTCGCGTTCGGATTGTGGGAGTGGCTGACCGCATGTCGGACAGCTCTCGCCACCAAGCTGAGCGGTGAAGTTCGCAGTCTCTTCGATAAACTCCAACCGTTCGAGATCTGAGCGGTAACTTTCGGCTAACAGGCCGAATTGCCCTAACAGTTGCTCGATAACACGGATGCGAAGTTCAGTTGGTCGTTTCTCGTCGAGCAGCGTCTTCTTCCTGCCGTTCAGAACCGTCACTTCCTCACCGACTTTCGCGAGCTCGCGCATAGCCGTGGCAATGATTGCCTCGGAACGCATCTGCGCTTCCTTGAGTTCGGCTGCATGCGGACTATCAGCGACTGATTTCTCCAGCGGAGCGATAAGTTCATGAAGTAACTCGCTTCGCGCCGCCCATGATGCCGCCCGGACTTCTAGCTTCTTTGGCTTCGGTACCACGCCGCTCCAGTCCTGACCGCTGAGCATGAGGTCGAAGGCTGCGGTTTCCACCGTCATTTTCGTGTACTGACCGGAGGGACGAATGGGGCTCTGCTCGGAAATTATCCGAACCTCATCGACCAAAAAGAACGGCCGGATGTCGTGAAACCACAGTGGGCGCGTTTCATTGGTCGTCGTCTTTTCAAGGAGGCGGAGACTGTTACCAAAACCACTTAGGCGGAGAAGGAAACTAGAGATATTCTCGGGATCGTCTTGCGAATGGGTATCGCTCAGCAAGGCTGGAGAGCAAACATGATCAATGTCAGTTAACGGAGCTCGATACAGTTGGAAGTCGCTGGCTTTGGCGAGCGACCGTTCAAATACGAGCGCACCTTCACCCTGCGATGTGAGCTCAAGCTGTATACTTGAGTAGCCTTTTGCCTGGATGACATCCTTCGGGCGAGTATGACTTCCGAGCATGTATTTAATACATTGATAAATGTAGCTCTTTCCTGTATTCGAGAGGCCTGCGACGATCGTAAGGTTCGGGTCAAACCTGATTCGTGCGTTAGAGACCTTCGTTCCACGCAGGCGTAGTTCAGTCAGTTTGAAGCCGGTATCTCTCATTGTCCTGGCACCAAAAGAAACTGCGCCGTATCAGCTCCCCAAACGTCTAGATTCTCATCGACCAAATTAAGGAGCTCGCCCCTCGGCCTCCTATGAAGCTCATCGGCAATCCATCGCGCCCTCTTACTAACTACTAAGAAGTACTTCGTGGTGAAGTAGCTCAGAAATGGTTGAGCGATCTTGGTTGCCCTATATCTCACCCCGTCTGGGGCGAAGCAAAGCTCTACAAGTCCCTTCTTTCGCGCGTAATCCAGGCCGGCCCTTACTAAGTCACGACGGACGAGCAATTCACCCGATCGATGTGGGACAGGCGGGTGAAGGCTCGACGGCCCGCCCGGATAGTCCCCGGAATGAACGAGGAAGTAATCGTAGATAACTAGGACATCGAGATCCACTGCTTCTGCAATGGTAGTTAGAACGACTAATGAACGCACCGAGCTTTCCATCGCAGTGTTGAAGAGAATCCTCATTTCTCTTCCTCATCTACCCAGTGGACGCGATCGTCGTTCGCGAGCTGGTGGCAGATACCTTGCTTACTCTGCGGTTTCAGGTAGGAGCGAAGCGGGTGGTTGCTGATGACAATCTTCGCAGACGTCGTCATGGTTTCCAGCATTCGCTGGTAGCCCGATGGAAAGTTCTTTAGCACGCAGTCGATTACGCCGTAGTACATTTGGGCCGCGATGTCTTCGTACGGCGCCACCGACGGTTGATTATCCCTAGCAAAACGTCGAAGTGTCTCGGCCGAATAGAAGCGCTCCCGTTGTCGGTGTAGGTCAGCCTCATATTTCGAGCCGGATAGATCACCTACCACATGGAAATTTTGGCCAGTTTCATCGGAGTACGCAGCGAGTAGCTGCTCAACGTAACGTGTCTCCGTGGTGAGGATTGAGTCCGGCGGCAATTCGTCTGGTGGGAATCCTTTCAGCCCGCCGCCGAATCGACCTGCGTATCGTCCACAATTCGAGAACTCCTGAATTACTTCGTGAATTGGTTTGCACCGAATGATTTCGAAGGGGAAGGTTTGAACGTGGGCTAGTAGATCGCCTTCCAGTGAGTACGTGTTCCCCTTGCTAATGGATTTGGCGCATTTCGTATCCCAGCGCGCTTGGATTTCGGCCCTCAGCTTCTCGGGTTCGTCAATAAGACTACCTAGTGATGGACCCACATCCTGCGGTGCCACGAGGAAGTAGTGGCGGGGCACTGGAAAGCGCTTCTGGTAAGTGAAGACACAGAGCTTTGCGAATTCGAGCCAAATGTCGCTGGGTGCAATTGGTGCCTTGTAGTGCTTGCATTGAAAAATATCAAAGCGCGACGCTTTCAGTGGAAGCTCCAAGTAGCCAACGATATCGCGCCCGAGGTCACCAGCTCCCCCGAAGCGGCGGGCAGAGACATAGTTGCCTGGCTTCTGAAGGCAGAAGAACGCCCATTCGAGAATGAACTCTTCGAATGTGTCCTCATCGTAAAGCCGCACGCGCTCCTTCGGGTCGATCGACGGGCCCATGAGGATTTCCTCGGGCGTAAGCGGGACCTGTTGTCCAGGCTGCTCAAGCGCATCAAGATCGTCCTTATTCATGACTACGAGCCTTCGTTAAGTCGCCAAAGAGGCGTTCGCGGGATCGGGCTGGAGTATGTCCGCAGCTCATGCATTCGATTGATCCATGCTCTGGTGTCATTCGCCGCCGCCATCTTTATGAAAAACCGTTCCAGCGCTCCTTCAAGCGAGCTAAGCAAGTTGCCAGTATCGGGAAACAGGTGCGCCTGATACCTTGCGCCATTCCTCTGCTACTTCGTAGTTACGCAGCGCTTACGACATTCGAATCGTGCAAGAACTTCCGAGTCATTCATGCTTCGCGACCACGATGGGCTATACACGCGATTTGAGGGAGAGCAGTGTCTGCGTGCGCTCCTCCACCATCGGTGTCCACCGCGAGGGAACAACAGCTCCTATATCTGCTGCCCACGAAAGCGCCGGGTTCAAAAACCGGCAGCTCACGGCAGATAAACCTTCTCGCACTGAACCGCCGCGATGGCGACCACTACGACGATAGTAACGCCGAGGCTCCCGAAGTCAATCATCTTGCATGAAGCAACCCGGCAGCAGATCGATGCCCACCGACGTGCAACGGTGCCGCCAGAACGCGGACCAGCCGAGAGGCGCCACCACGGACCCACCCGGCCAAACACGCGCACGTAGCTCCACCGCCCCCGAGCCCTTCCCTTGCGCGCAATCCCCCTGCCCCACACCGCCGACCCACCCCCAGCTCGGTATAGGCCCGGAAGCCACCCCAGAACGCAAAAAGCCCAACCTTTCGGCTGAGCTAAGCGCTTGTACTACTAGGAATTTTCTGTGGCTCCCCGACCTGGGCTCGAACCAGGGACCTACGGATTAACAGGACGGCAGCGTAATCGCGTGGACGGGCCACTTGGAATGCTGTGCGCATCATACTGCTTAGGGTCGTGAAGAGCCCATCGGATTCCACTTGTCGTTAGACAATAGGCAGGGCTTCCGCACTCGGATGTCATCGTTTTGACAGTCCCAGCATGTTCATCCGGAGATCGTCATCCCAAGCGGCGGCTTTACGCTTCAGGCGTAAGCTGCCTTTGGTTTTGTGGGTCGTATCGAGGCGGATCATGTTGAGCACGATCTTCTTCAGGAGCGAGAGGTTCTGGGGAGCGTTGTCCTTGCGGATGGTGCTGCCATCCTCCCCGAAGCTGACGTCGAGGATCCAGTGAAGCCGGTTTTCACACCCCAGTGCGCACGTGCGGCTACCGCCAGTTGTTCAGCAGTCAAAGCACGCGAGCTAATGTAGTAACGCCGCTCCAGGTCCGACTCTTTGTCGCCGACCTTACGCAGAGAGTCGATACGGCCGATGGTCTTGCACTGGGGCCAATCGGCGAGATTCACGATCCCTTGGGCGGGCAGGGCCAAGGCGATCTGCCCAACCAGCCGACCATGACCCTTTTGAACCTCGTGGTGACGATCGATGCCTCCGACTTGGCACTGGTCGATGAACGCCGTCTCGATGGCCTCCAGCAGCGTCGGTTGATTGCCTTTGACCGCCAGCAGGTAGTCGCCACCCTGATCCGTGATCTGCGAAGCGATCTTCTTCTGGCAGCCGATGGCGTCGATGCTGACCAGGAAACCCTTGAGGTAAAGAGCTTCGAGCAATTCGGGGATGGCGGTGATCTCGTTGCTCTTGCCGCTCACCTTCTCCTGGCCAAGAACGATGCCCAGGTCTGTGGCGAAGGCGCTGACCATGTGGATCGCGGTCTCGCCACCACTGCCCGACCCGCGCACCGTCTTGCCATCGACGGCAATGCTGCCGCTCAAGGCGCCGACAATGCCGCCCACCCAGCGCCGAAAGGCACTTTCGAATTGCTTCGGGTCGAGGACCCGAAAGACGCGAAGAAAGGTCTCCTCGGAGGGAACACCGTTCGTGAGCATGAGAAACTTGCGCAACCACGCCTCCTTCGCACGGCCCCAGTACGCGATGTCCTCGACCGTGTCGCAATCCGACAGTACCGCCGAAACAGCTATCACCAGCATCTCCAGAAAGTCATGCAGCGTCCCGTTGCTCGGCTTGCGCGGGTCGTCGATTTCGCTCAAGCAGTTCATCAGCGTCGCTCCGTTGGTCAAAGTCATTTCGGTCGCCCAAAAGACGAGAGTAGACCTGATTCCAGCGCAGTTTACAAGCTGTTGGCATAACATTATGAATGTTAACGATTTTTCCCCGGTTCATGACATGCTATCCGAGTGCGGAAGCCCTGAGACAATAGGCCATGAGCGGTCAGCGAAATCCGGCGCGACGTCCCTCGTCGAGTGCCCGGGCGGAATGACGAAACCTACCCTGGCAAGCTGCCGTCGCGTTCGCGTAGGAATTGGTACGGACAGACATCCTGTCGTTCCAAACACCCAATTCGGGCCTCCATAGGTGCCACCGCCGCCCAGGCACCGGCAGGCACTGAAAACGACCCCGCCGGGGCGGGCTGTCAGCTTCCTGCGGCAGCGATTTCACGACTCGCGACGACTGGAACGTGGGGAATACCGCCAAGCTGGCCATGAATCCGCCGTCCTTACCCGGCCCGGAGACGACGTGATGCCGATGCGCGACGCCAAGCGTACGAATGTCCTCATCGGCGGCAACGACAGCGCTCAGTTCGATCCCACGTCATCGTGCGAGCTCCTACTTGCGTGTGTCGGGATCGTCAGGGTCGTGGATGACGCCACCGGAACCTACGCCCGCACCCACGCTGGCGCCACCGACACGGGTGCCGACGCCGACACCTGCACCGCCCGTGACCCGTCCTGCCTGGTTGACACCGACACCCACGCCGACCGGACCATGGCCTGCCGATACGCCGGCATTCACCCCGCCGCTGCCGACCCCGAGACCGATACCGACACCTGGCACGACCGGGATAGTGATACCGAGTCCGGCGGAACGGCAACTGGCCAGAAACATCGTCAGGCAGACGACTGCGCACAGACGAGAGATGGCAAGGATATTCATCGCGGGTTTTTCCTCCAGGCCATCAGCGTGTGGCCCCTGGCTTGCGTGGCGCCATGCCCATGAAGTTCCGCGCGCCCGATGGTGCGCCACAACAATGCCGACCGGGGTGGCCGATGATCGTGCGCGATTACTACACTCCGCGTTCGGCCACGGCGTAGCGCCCCGCAGATCGCTGCCAGTGGCGATACCGGCGACTTCAGCTACGGCCTCAACGCTCACGAAAACGGACCCTTTTTTGCTCACGAAAATTGACCCACCGTTGGCGCGCGCCAACACCCAGCTTTTCGCCTCGGAGCGGGGTCAAGGGCGGGCTGCGGTTTTTGCAGCCCGGCGCAGCGTACCCTTGACGCCGTGTAGAGGCGAGTACGCTCGGGAATGGCTGTGTGCGCGGCATTTTCGTGCGCACAGCCATGACGACTAGGCGGGTCCGGTTTTGTGAGCAAAAGTGGGTCCATTCCCGAGAGCGTCAAGGGCTACGGCGCAAGTATGCGCCATTGAGTTCGGCCCTGCGGGTATCACGGCCAGGTACCGGCGCAATTCCACGGACTCCTTGCGGAGGCCCGGTCATTCGACCGATCGAAAAGCAGGGCCGTCGGGCGGCAATCAACGGATCGGAAAGCAGCCACACGGCTCTACTGGTAATGGCCGACAGCAGCTCTTGGCTCATGGTAAGGCAAAGCGGGATTGGCACGAATCCGACCTTGATTCCCGACCGTCCGGCATGGCCGAGTAGCCGAAATCTCGCTCTCGCTCCTGAATGTCGGCTGTCCGTGATGCTGCTAACCGTCGCGTCGTTGATGACAGTCACAGCGCCACGATCGTTGCTAGCGGCCACGGTAGCCATACGCCCGATTGCTTGCCCTACTTCCCGGCGGCGTCGATCTCGCCCTTCCCTTTGGCCGCCGTCTCTGCTCGCAACCTTCCCAGTGCCTGCTCGATTGCCGGATACATCTTGGCAGCCGTCCGACTCGTCGTCCGAACCTCCTGGCAGGTGTCGAGAGCCATCTCGAGCAGCGACCCAGCATCCCCTTTGGCGCCGAATCCGATGAGGCTCAACTGGCCAAGTGCCGTCAAGGTCATCACGCGCCCCAGCGGGTACCGCGCCCAGTGCGCGTAGGCGACCGCGCGATAGAGGACGTCCTCGGCTTCATCGAAACGCTTCTCGTCCATCAGTTGATGCGCACTGTCATATTCCTCGGTGGCCCGATCGGTGCAGTAATTGCGCAGCGGCTCGGGAGGCAGAAACTCGGGCGGCAAAGACAACGCGCGATCTACCGGCGGCGCATGCGGTTCGCGCGCCATCGCGGCCAACTTCGCCTGCACTTCCTCCCAACCGTCGTCGCCTTGCCGAAGCAGACGATGAGGAAAGTCGTCGAGCGATCCCGCTATCGACACGGGCACCTGGCGCCTGGCGCCGGTGAGCAATGCCGCATCCTTCAACGCGGCGAAGGGATCCTCCTGTTCGATGACCACCAGCGTCGACGTCTGCTTGCCCGCCGCACGGATCAGTTCCAATTCCTTGAGCACGCCCGAAGTGAAGCCGAGGAAGTGGATGACGATCATGCCCGCGTTGCGGACCAGTAAAGCTGCCAGCGATTCCCAGTCCTCGTCTGCCAGGACGAATGCCGGCAGCGGTCCACTTTGTCCCGCTGGGTTCTGGATACCGACCACAGGCAAAGAGGGTTCAACCGCCGCCTGGAGGCTCCGCTGCATGTAGTTGTCGAACTGCCCGGTGAGGGTCACCACCTGCGGCAGTCCGTACGGGTCGTTGCGCGCGCCATAGACGCGTGGACCGAGGCCAAAATTGCGCAGGTAAAGGCAGAACGGCGTCTGTCTGAGCACGGCTTCCCCGACGATCTCGGCCGCGCGTTGATGCGGTTTTTCCTTGAAGAACAAACGCAGTGAATCGAGCGCCAGTAGCCGGGACTCTGAAAGCTGCGCTCCCGTCCTGCCGGCGCGCGGCGGATAGTCCGGGTAAGACATGTTCATCAGTTCCAGCAGCGTGCCGTCCACCACGGGTGGCAGATAGCCCATGAACGGGGGAAGATCGCTGCCGTTCATATCAAGCGCCGGCGAGACGCGAAGTCGCCGGCTTGGACTGCACGCCCGAAGCCAATTGCGAGCATCTCAGCTGTTTCATGTTGCACACGCCTGCCGACACCTTGTGGAGGCAGTCGGGCGAAACCGCCTGTGCCGAGAGGTGTGGGCGGCCACCGCATGGCCGAGCTCGGCAGGCCCTCCTGGCAGAGGTTGCGCCGAATGGTGGCGGCGCCAGTAGGTAGTTGCTGTTCTTTTCTCATCAAGTGAGAAGCATAGGACATTTGGCGCTGCGTCAAAACGTGTTGCTGGGGCACGACAGGAACCGTCAATCACGCCCCCTGCTGCGACCCGTACGGCCCTGACAACGCTGACCTGTCCCTCAGGCAATCGCCTCAAAGCCGCTTCTGCAAATTGCTCACCCATAGCCACAGGGCGTACGAGATCGCGACGATCAACAAGGGTGGCAGCAGCGAGTGCATCGGCAACGGCACGATCATCCAGACGACAAGCACTACCAGAACGGCCCACAGCACGCGCACCCCGAGGCTGTGTCGGATCGGGCTCTGGGCCACGAAGGAATACTTCCGGATTTCCCGCACGAGCTGGCCGTCGCTGTAGGCCGCCATCACCAAGGGAATGCCTGGTACCAGCCATCCCATCAACACTTGCAGGCGGTAGGCGACCAGGCCGATCCACAACCAGGTCGCGACGATCCGGCCCTGCGCCCAAGCGCTGAGATCGGAACTTCCAAAGGGTCCCTGTCCTGTCGATTGAGCGCCGACGATGAAGCTGCGAAAATCCGACGCCAGCGATTTTTCCAGATCGGCCAGGGTACGACCGTAGACAGCGCTCTCGCCCTTGCCAGCAATCGCGTAGACCTCCGCCCGTTCGGCGATCCAGGCATTGCGGATCACCGTCGGCGGAATGAACGCCCAGGTGGCCGCCATGAGCAGAAACAGCGCGACGGCAATGAAGGTACTCCAGGCGTTGTCGGTGCGCGCAGGCCTCATGGCTGCGTCAGCAGGATGGGAAACCGCCCCTTGAGCGTCCGGCCGCCCGAAAGTCGGGCGATGAAATGCAGCGGCGGCAGTTCACCCAGCATCGCCGCCGGAAAAAATTCCGCCTCCGCCTCCATGATCTGTTCTTGGTAGGACGCGGTGTATTCGTCCTGCACGTGGCTATCGACGTTGTGCCCGTAGCGCAGGGCCATCGAACGCACCTTGATCTGCGGCATGCCTTCGGCCAGGTATTTTTGCGTTTCGGAATCCAGAACGCGCAGGGCGATCTTGTTGTTGGTGTTGGCGAGCACCTGGCGGGCCTTGTTTTCGTCGCCGAGTCGGCTGGCAAAGTCGGCAAAGGTCTGGGTGGCGATAGTCACCCGAAAATCCGCGCCGCCGCCCTTGTTCATGAGTTGTATGGCCGGCTGGTTGAGGACCTCGGCAGCTTCGTCGATGAAGAGATTGACCGGCGTCAGCGAATCGATGCCGTAGTTGTAGCGGTCGCCCGCCACGGCGGCGAGATCGGCCAGGAGGATCGAACCGATGGCGCTGCCCACCGTCGAGTCGGCCAGCGAATCCAGACCAATGTAGACCACCTTGTTGCCGTGAATGATCTTCGACATGTCGGTCACCAGCCGCTCGTGGCCCGGCTCGAAGTCCGGTGACAGGAGCGCCTGCAGGGGGTCACTGGTGAGCATCGAGAGGATCGGGATCAGCGACGCCACCATTTTCTGGAAGTGCTCGCGATTGTGCTCGTAGGTCGAGATCAAGCCGTCGAGATCCACGGACTGCGCTTCATGGATGGCGATCTCCCGATAGAAGGCAATGTAGGCTTCCAGCAGCCGATCCTTGTAGCGCCGGATATGGGACCCGGCGCGGCTTTCCCAGTCCTTCACCTGCCGGGTGAAATGAACTTTCAAGGCCCGCTGCAAGAGGCTCTCGGGTCCGCCTTCGACGTACCGTCGCAACTGCACCAGATTCGGCCGATGGCCGGTGGCGATCATGCCGTTGGTGATGTCGTTGAGCACTTTCCAGCCGAAGGCCGTGAACGGGTCGGCGCCGGTTTCCGAGGGGATCAACGCCGCCACTCGACTGGCCAGCTCGGTCTTTCGGTTCCAGTTACGCAAGGGATCGATGCACGCCGACCGGTCGGGATGCGCCGGATGGAAATACACGAAGCGCTCCCCTACCCCGCTGGCGTCACACGCGACGCGGGCATTTCTGGCGAGCGCGTGATCACCCTTCGGATCGATGATGATCACCGTCTCGCCCCGGAAAATTGCCTGGGCGATGAGCAGATCGAACAGGCGCGTCTTGCCGACACGGGTCGTGCCGACGATCAGGGTGTGCCCGACCAGGTGGGCGAGTTCCGAATAGAGATCGTTTTCGGGAGCGAGGCCGTGGACCCAGTAGGCGCCCTCGGTCTGCTGGGCGGCTTTGCCAAGCGTCCTGACGACGCCGAGTGAAATCAGGGTGTGCAGCTTGCTCGCCTCGATGTCGGTCCAGGGAAACCCGGTTCCCAGCCAGAGCGCCTGCCGTTGAGCGGCCTGGAGGGCCTTCTTTTCGAGTTCCCCGAGATCAATGAACGCCTTGCCGAACGAGCGCAGACGCGAGGCATCGAGCAGCCGCTGGTAAGCCTGGTAACCGCGGCAGGCCGCGGCCAGAGCACATCCGACGGCGAGCAGTGCTGAAAACTGGGAGAACAACGGAACCGCCCAGGAGAAGGCGATGATCAGGGCCGACGCGAGCGCCCAGACCAGCGCCATTTTGGCTTCAAAATTGGGGCGCCACGGGATCTCGAAGTCGTAGGGCGAGGAGACGGTCATCACACGCTCCTCGACGATGGCGCCGACGGATGGCCGGCACGCTTTCTTCTGTCGCGCGTTTGGGCGTGTGCCGTGACCCGCTTCGCAGGATCGAACGTCTGGTCTGGCTGGATCGTCGACGCTGCGAAGGCGATGGACTGATCCAGGTCGGGCCAGCGATCGGCGTCGCACTCATCCCTGAGAAGCAGCGGCTCAGGGAACTGGCCGCCCGATCCTGTGCGCATCATTGCACGGTGATCAATGACCGGCGTCTTCATCGGAGGCTGACGGCGCATGATGCTAACCGGCGTCAGCGCCCAGCCGCCGCGCCGGCATCGTTCGCCTGGAAAAGCAGGTGCATGACGGCAACGCCGGCCCAGATCGCGACCGGCCATTCGGCCGCTGGAATCCAGATCGTGAGCACCAGCAGCCCCTCGATTCCAATCGACAGCAGGGCAAGAGCGCCGGCAAACCGACGATCGAAGATCCCGCCGTGTCTGGACACGGCGAGAATGAATCCCACCCAGACCACGGCGCTGAGGACGGCTACGTCCAGCGACCGGCCCCTGACGAGCTGTTCCGTCAGGCCGCCAAGAAGTGTCGCGCCCATGGCCAGCCAGACGAAAGCTGCCGAGTCCGGCATCGATTTCCAGTCACCACGAAGACTCAAGAGGCGCCAGCAATGCGACGCCAGTGATGTGATCAGTCCGGTTTGTTCGTTGCGCATGTTCTTCTCCTCCGTAATGAGCGCCCTGCAACGTCCCGCTCCACCGAGAGCGGCGCCGATCGAGACGCTATCCAGAACGATTCTACGGATGGCTGAAAAAATGCAAGTCCCCGAGAAGCGTCCTTTCGAGCCGCTTTTCGGAAAAAGTTATCCCCAGAAATCGCCCCCCAGAGAAGTTATCCACGTGAAACCTGTCTCAAACGCCATTCGCCGCAAACCCAGGCTACAAGGGGCTTCCAGAGGAGGGGAAAAGTTATCCACGTGAAACCTGTCTCAGTTAACGTGAAACCTGTCTCATAACGACGTGAAACCTGTCTCACGACCTCGGCTACAGGCCTTGCGTGGCAAGGCTTTGAGGGGGGTCTACAAGTAGTTAACAAGTAAATTCAAGTAATTTACAAGTAAAGGGCGCTCGCGCCTGTGGATAACTACGTGGCGCCGCGCCGTTCGAGCCGCAGAAGGACCCTCGCGCCGAGTGACGTGCAGCGGAATCGAGCTCGAAAAGGGCAAGAAAAGCGAAAAGCGGCCTGCCAAGAGAAAAACCAAGGTCGTGGCAATCAGGCGGGGATGGCCAGATCGGCACCTCACCGCGACAGGGTTTTGCAGGGTGTGAAACGGTCACCGTGCAGCGTGCTGCCTGAGAAGCCTTCACGCCACCACCGCGCAAGACTCGCTGCGCGTATGACCCACGAGCGGCAAACGATCAGCGTCAGCGTCCATCACACGCACCGTCACCACCCGGAATCTCGACTGTGGATTTCGAATCGTCCGATTCCACAGCGATACAGGCTGCCGCGCCCCGTAGCTCCGCGGCCTATAGCCCTTCGCGATCTGACGCCTTCCCGCTCCTTGCATCCGAAAAGCCACTTTTCTGGACGCTTTTCGCCTGCACCGAGCAACGGCAGGGTGCAACAGTGACGGCATGCGAACCAACCCCCAATCCCCCCTTCTCGCGATTCCATCACGGCGGCCCCACGTTCCGTCCGGCATCCCGGGATGCGGCATTCCCGTGACCAGGGTCGCGCGCGCCGACAAGCTGATGTCGATCGCTTCCGAAATCAGCGATGTCGAGGTCGATGCGGAGTCGCTCGCTTTCATGGGCCAGGCGCTGGTTCAGACCACCTTGCCGCACACCGACCCCGGCGTGTCATCCTTCGAGCGGACGAGCGGTGCCGTGTCTCTTTCGATTATCGCCGACCCGAAAATCGGCCTGCCCTTCGGCACGGTTCCCCGGCTTGTTCTGGCATGGATCTGCACCGAAGCCGTAAAGACGAAGTGCCCGCAGCTGGACCTCGGAAGAAGCCAGAAAGAGTTCCTGCACAAACTCGGCATGCGAACCGATGGCCGCGATGGGCAGCGGCTCCGCGAGCAGTCCATGAAGCTGTTTTCTTCGGTGCTATCGATCGTCTTTCAAAAACAGGGGCGGTTTTGTCTGCAAAGCATGGCGATCGCCGACGAGGCTTTTTTCTTCTGGGATCCCGAACGGCCTGACGACCAGAGGCGCTGGAAGAGCACCCTCAAGCTATCGGGGGCGTTCTTTCGCAACATCACCGAGTCGCCGGTGCCAATCGACATGCGTGTGCTGCACGCGCTCTCCCAGTCGCCGCTGGCGATGGACATCTACTCCTGGCTGGTCTACCGCATCTTTGTCCTGCGCGTCACCCGTCACTCCAGTGCCCTCATCCCCTGGCAGTCGTTGAAGCGGCAATTCGGCGCCGACTACAGCGATACCCCGCGCGGCTTGCTGGACTTCAAGAAGCGCTTTCTCCAGCGGCTGGAGGAAACCTTGCTGTTCTACCCGGAGGCCGACGTCACGGCCGAGAAACCGGGGCTCCTGGTGGCGGCCAGTCGCCTGCATATTCGCCATACCGGCGGGGCTCGGTTGTCTTCGCTGTAGGCCTGATCATTCGGCACCCTTTCGATCGAAACACCCTTCTTCGGCGCGCGCTGCTGCGAGCCATTCCAGTCGCCCGGGCAATCGGAAAGATTGGCGATGGGAGAACCTGGCAGGGCTCCAGCCTCACGGAGCAACACGTCTTGACGACGCTCTGTCGCCCACTACAATCGTCATGCGTGGCACCCACTCCGCGCCGGCATTCGATGCGGTCTGCGGCGAGCACAAGAACGAACCGATAGACGGGGTGATTCCAGTGCGGCTGATCAACGCCATGCGTTGCACAACCAAGGTGACAAGGACTCAAGGGCGATGGCGGCCAATCTACGGCAGCGAGTGACCGCGGTGAACGGTTTGTTGGCCGCGGTGTATGGTGAGGACGCTCGACTCAGCGTCCTGCTCGAACGAATTGGCGCGAGCGCAGAGGAGATCGGACACTTCCGGGAACACGCTGTCGCTGAAGCCTGCGACCGGGTGGTCGACGCGGTGAGCACCTGCTTTCAGGGCCTCCGGACTGGGAGCCGGGATTTCCTTGTCCTGTCCCGCCGCCTCGGGCTGGACGGCGACGTGGCCACGTTGCAGGAAGTTGGCGATGAATTTGGCGTCACGAGGGAGCGCGTCAGGCAGCTGGAAGAGCGCGCACGCCTGAAGTGTCGGGCTTCGAGACATCGGGATGCGGTTGAAGCATGTCTCTTGGAAATCCTTGCCTTGACGCGCAGGCGTAGCCTCAGCCGCAACCCGAGCGCGCCCGACGAAGGGCTCTGAGCCGGGTAGCCCAAGAACCTCGTTCGGCGGGGCGAGGACGGTGACGAGTGTGATGGTTGATGATGGGCACACCGTAGCCGAGGGCGTTGCTCCTCGCTAGAATGATGGAATGTCCAAACAGCCACCGCCCTCAACCCCGCAAATCAACCGCCTCAGGGCCGCCGCAGCGCTCATTCCCATTATCGAATCTGGTCTGGCCGACTCACGACTCTCCGTCGAACGGGCGGCGCTCATGGCTTCTTTCTGCGAATGGACGGTAGAAGGGCCCTTCGACGATCCAAGCGTGGCCAAGTTGGCGGAAACCGTCGATGGTGGCTTGAAACGCATCAAGATGGCGTTGTCGTCAACCGCGTGAGAGCTCTCGGCCATCGGTTGCGCCACCGTGCGGATTTCGGGCGGAGAGAATAGCAGTAGCGCCCCTCCACGTTGATCGACACGGGTCGGGTTACCAGCCACAAGAGCACACGGTCGCGATTCCTCTTAAAAGCCGACATTGATTTGAAGCGATCAGCCGTAAGCGGTCATTCGGCTGCGCATCTCACTTTTTTGGTCTGACCGGCCGCTACGTGGCGCGAAGCAGCCGGTGGGCGCGGGATGGTGTCCGTCGGTAGCCGGCCAAGAACGGACGGTGAAGAAGTTTGCCCAAAGCCGTCATTGAAGTGATCTCGGTGTATGCTATCTCCTTAGCTCTCGATGCGCCGCTTTACACGCGTTTTTCGCCGTATAGAGTCAGCAAACATACGGCGAAAGCCTGATGCAAAGAGGCTTTCAGTGTTTCGTCAGACGCCGGGTTATGTGTCTCCCACAACCGTGTTCACTAATGATTTACATCCAGCCACAATCTGTGCAGTCGCTATATGTTGAGCCTAGGTTCGACGGACAAAACATCGGTAGAGCAACCGGCTTCATAGCGATGTCGCAGGGCGGGCCGATCCTGATCACAAATAGACACGTTGTAACTGGCAGGCATCAACACACGGGAGAGTGTTTGTCTAAGAATGCTGCCGTACCAAACCAATTAGCAATTTTCCACAACAAAAAAGGACTGATTGGTCAATGGGTGGAACGTGTCGAGCAGCTATATGACGGGCACGACAATAAGCTATGGCATGAACATCCCACGCTAGGAGAACGAGCAGACTTCGTCGCTATCAAGCTCACGAATACAGAAAATGTCGAGTTTGTTAAGTGTAGTTTAGGAGTCGGTGATCAGAAGATAAGGATACAAGTCACTGACAAAGTAAGCGTTGTAGGGTTTCCTTTTGGCATAAGAACAGACGGAGGGTTTGCAATTTGGGCAACCGGTTCAATTGCTAGCGAACCAGATATTGATCATGATAATTTGCCCACCTTCCTAATCGACTGTAGGTCACGCGAAGGACAATCAGGTTCGCCGGTTGTTGCTCATCGATCTGGTAGTGAAGTTGTATGGCTTGAAAATGGTAGCATGATAGCAAACGGGATGCCAGCAACTAGATTCTTAGGTATCTATTGTGGTCGTGTCAATAAAGAATCAGATTTAGGAATCGTCTGGAAAGTTACCGCATTGAAAGAGTTGGTCGAGTCAATACGTTGAGACACTGTAACAACGCCACCAACTCGAATGTGCAAAAGCGGCGGGTCCCTCTGCTTCTGCACGCCAATTATGGAGAATGTTGAACGTCCACTTTCGAAATCTAGCTACTTCTGCTCCGGGTCGGGAGCTACCCTTGGCGAGATCTTCAGAGACGTTCTATAATGCTCGATTAATGCCAAACGGAAGCGGCCGGCCAGGAACCGACGGTGAGGAAGCTATCTCCATGGTGGACGTTCGATCGAAAATCTCTATCGGCCTACCAGTGCATCCGGCGAGACGAACAACAGGGCCGCAAATGCCTGCCGGCGGGTAAAAGGCGAGATCTGCCGCTCATCCATCCTCGGGGACGTGGCTATGGTGATATGCTTCCTGACGTTAAACATAGCTCCCCCACGATGTTTAACGTCAGGACGTTAACTTACAAATTAGAGCTCATGGACACTCTTGCCCATCAACTTGAAAAAGCAGACCGCTTAGCCGCTGTTACTCAGAGCGTCGGATTTGCGCTATGGCAACTTCAGGAGTTGGAGGGTGCCTCTGCTGAGTATTTTGTTTTGCTCACTCAGGCTAAGCAAGGTATGGGGCTAGAAGCGGGGAACGCTCTTGTTGAGAAAGCGCAAGCCAAGACATTTGGAGCAACACTGCGTCAAATTGCCAAGGCAGGACTTATTCCGACTGAAATTGAAAGTCGATTTACAAAGCTTCTCTCAGAAAGAAACTGGCTAGTACATCGATCTCGTTTAGATAGCCGCAATGTGATCTACCGTGCCCATGCTATGCGTGATCTGATTGCGCGGCTTGAGGTCATAGCAGACGAAGCCTTGGCTTTGCTAAAATATATTGGCGCGGAAATCACGGCTTTCACTCAGAAGCACGGCGTATCGCCACAATACGTTGAGGAAATGTCTAAACAAATGCTAGAGCAATGGCAGGCTGCAGATGCGCTCTAACCATTCCGTCGAGAGGGACCGCCCACAAGCTGCGCTTGTGGGTTCCCTTCGCGGCTTCGCCGCTGCGGCCCCTCACGTCAAACGTTGAACGTCTGCTTTCCTTCGCGCCGGTGGTCGGAAATGGGTCGTGAAGAGACTGTCGGATTACATGTGTCATAAGGCAGTGCCCGGCCTTGATCGGTCGGTCAATGGAGTGAGCCGAAAGCGGTCATTTGTAGGTTGCTGCTGAGCGCACCGAAACGCATCGGGTAGCTTCCGTTCATGCCCATGAGGTATTGTTGACACCTCCGGTGCAGTTCCGCTTCGCTTCATTGACACACTACGACACCGGCGTGTATTGCGCCGTACGCGGTTTAACTCTCCTACCACCAGCCCCCAGAGCGTAGTGATGAACAGCGATAACAACCTAGGAACAGAGGATACAAACGGCAGGCTCATATCAATGTCGAGAGAGTCCACTAAACTCACAAGCATGCAGAGGCATACAAAGGATGTGCTAGCCGAGGACCCAGCCATTGGCGGCTATCAGTCGCCGGCGGAAGCTAGTGCGTTATCCTCGCCTTCCGCGCTCGTTGAAATCGCCGACACGCGATCCACACGGGCGCGCCGCTGGAGCGCACTCGAGTCGATAACTGTCCGAGGATTCAAAGCGGTTAAGGAGGCAAAAATCCCACTCGACAGCGTCACAATTCTTGTCGGCCCGAACGGTTGTGGGAAATCGTCAGTGCTCCAGGCAATCCACTGGGCTGCTAGAGCGGCCAGTTACGTGTTGCCAAAAAGCACCAAGGAGATGATCGCTTTTGAGCGACTCGACTACGTTCCGTCGAGCGAGCCACTGACGACCCTCCACAAGGGCGAACTCAAATCAGACGCACGTTCGACCCCGGTAGAAGTCGTGTTTGCACACCGACCATCCGGCGAGGAGTCAACTCAAGCAACGATCCGCATTCGGGCGGCACGAAACCGCGGCGGAATAACGGCCTATATGGACGGTGGAGGCGCAGTCACACCATATAAGCAGAGATTCCAGTTCATTACGACCTATATCCCGGGCCTTGCCGGCCTATCCGAGAAAGAGTCGATCCTTGCACAGCCAACGCTGCGCCGGCAGGCCGCGAGCGGAGACGCAGGTGGCGTTCTGCGGAATATTCTCCTTAACCTGCGTAGCCGCAGGCAGGGAGAGACAGACGAGGCCAAGGGGTGTGAAAGACTCGCCACGCTTAACGAGCTTGTCCAGCAGGTGCATCCGGGGGTCCAAGTCGACGTCGCGTTCGATGAGCGCGAGGACTACCACATCTCTGCCACTATCCGAACTGACGACTTAGCCGACTACCACCGGCCGCTGGAAACCGCAGCGACTGGCGTGCTCCAAGTCGTTCAAATTTTTGCATACCTGATTCTGTTTGAGCCTAAGGTCATGCTTATAGACGAGCCCGACGCGCATCTTCACCCGAATAAGCAAGAGCGGCTCATCGAGACGCTCGAACGGGCGGCACCTGAATACAGCACCCAGGTCATCCTTACGACCCATAGTCCCCATATCGTTCGCGCCGCGAGTCCGGCCGCCAAGCTTGTTTGGATGAACAGCGGAACTGTCGAGACCGAAGATGACGAGGTTATCAGACGGCAGCTCGGTTGGGGGGGGCTCGACAAAGCTGCCCTTTTCTTTGTGGAGGACGAGGATGACAAGCCGCTCCGGGCAGTGCTTCGCCAGTGGCCTGAGCTTGCGCGCCAAATCGCCGTGTGTAGATGCTTCGGCATTGACAACCTGCCCCGGGACAAATTTCTGAGGGGCCTGCTGTTAGATGGAAAGCTAAAAAATCGAGCCCTGTTGCATCGCGATGGCGACTTCATGAACACCGCCGAGGCCGAAAGGTGGGCCCAAGGTTTCAAGACGCCGGGGGTATTCCCTTGGGTCACGACTGGACCAGATATAGAGGCTTATTTCTGTCAGGCCGACTACCTAAGCGTGCTCTATAGCGTATCGACAAAGGTCGCGGAGGGTTGGCGACAGGACGCAGCCAAAGCGGTCACCGGGGCTCGTGATACTTTCCTAGAAAAGAGGAAGAACGTTGTTCGGGCTTTGTGGCCAGACGGCGGATCGCCCGACGCAAAAGAGATGTGGGACGCTGCGGGTGGCACCTCGCCGGCCACGGTGAAAGGCAAGCGGCTGCACGCCGCTTTGAAACCAATCATCAAGAAAGCTGGCCTGAATGATGCGCTTTTGAACGCCTTCAAAATCCCTACCGGTTACACCGTGGCGCCCGAGCTAAAGCCTTTGATCGAAGAGGCGGTTGCGAGCGATTCCGCTGCAGGACGATGAAGCACCAAGTACGGCGGCCTCCTGAATGTCCGCTTCCCAATCCTCTGGCTGTCCGCAATGGGTCGATTGCCGCCACCAAACCAACAAAGCTCAGTGGCCGCTCCCAAACCACAAGCGGTCAGCCAGACCAGTTACTGCTGAGGCCGAGCGCCAAAGGCCGGACCTGACTGAGAGCAGTCGTTCAGATTCCTCAGGCCACTGGCAGCGATACGACCCAAAGCCGACGTAGTGCACCGAGCAAATCGGCCACTCGCCGAAGCGCGGTCCGCGGGGCGCGACACGGTCACCACTGCGACCGCGAAGGCGAAGCGTTGGCCAACGGGCATACCCACCCACCATGGCAACCGACGCTCCACAAGGCAAATAGAAAACGCCCAAGACATGCAGACTTAACTTTTTGTCAGCCTAAAGTAACCGCATCGTCGAGGTCGTTGGCGCTGTCTCGCCTTAGACCTGGCCTGTCGACTGCGGCGTCGAAGAAACGGGGTGCGTGCACACCGCTACCGAGAGACTCTTACTGGTCCTCTCCGGACCGTTCAGACCAGGCAGCACGTAAGCCATCTACCAGCGATTCTGGCAACTCGGCGAGTGCCGCCTCATCGAGTACGCCTGTCGCCTTGGCTTCTTCCAGGATGGCGACGATTACGGCTCGAGCGCCTCGATCGCCGAGTCCTCGGCGGGCCGTTTCGCCACCATCGAACGTTCGCGTAACGCGCTCGAGCAGTGCGCGGTCTGGCGCTTGCTGCGCGGCGGCGCTGTATCGCAGTAGATCAGCGCCGATTGCGCGTGCCAGATTCCCAAAGGTCTCGGGATAAAGCTCGACAAAGGGCGCGAGGATTTCAAGTGCCTTATGGGCTGCCTGCGCCGCTTCCGCTTGCCGATCGAGCGCGGTCAAAACGTGCGACGTGACGCCGAGGCTCATCGCGAGGTTGGGCAGGAAGGCGTCGGGGCGGTCTTGCGCCAGGCGCCGTCGGATGTCCACCGCCTCCTGGCTGGCGGCGAGCGCCGCCTCGCGCCGGCCGAGGTTGAAGAGCATGGCCCCGATGTTATTCAGGCTCCTCGCGAGGTCGGGCAGGAACGCGTCGGGGCGGGCTTGCGCCAGGCGCCGATTGAGGACCTCCGCCTCCTGGCTGGCGACGAGCGCCTCCTCGCCCCGGCCGAGGGCGGAGAGGCGGACGCCGAGGTTACTCAGGCTCATCGCGAGGTCGGGCAGGAAGGCGTCGGGGCGGTCTTGCGCCAGGCGCCGAGTGAGGTCCACTGCCTCCTGGCTGGCGGCGAGCGCCTCCTCGCGCCGGCCGAGGGCGGAGAGCATAGCCCCGATGTTATTCAGGCTCCTCGCGAGGTCGGGCAGGAAAACGTCGGGGTGGTCTTGCGCCAGGCGCCGAGTGAGGTCCACCCCCTCCTGGCTGGCGGCGAGCGCCTCCTCGCGCCGGCCGAGGGCGGAGAGCATGGCCCCGATGTTATTCAGGCTCCCCGCGAGGCTGGGTAAGAAGGCGTTGGGGCGGTCTTGCGCCAGGCGCCGATAGAGGTCCACCGCCTCCTGGCTGGCGGCGAGCGCCTCCTCGCGCCGGCCGAGGGCCGAGAGGTCTCGGCCGAGGTTATTCAGGCTCGCCGCGAGGTTGGGCAGGAAGGCGTCGGTGCGGTCTTGTGCCAGGCGCCGATAGAGGTCCACCGCCTCCCGGCTGGCGGCGAGCGCCTCCTCGCGCCGGCCGAGCTTGGAGAGGCGGATGCCGAGCGTGTTAGCGCTGGCGGCCAGCCGGCTCAGTATCGTTTCGCGCTGATCGGCCGCAGCGTCTTCCAGTGCGTCAACTTTGGCGAGCCGTTCTCGCGCCAACCAGTTGCGGCGCACAGCAACATGGAGCGACAAGTCCATCAGCGACAGCGACTGGATCGGCAACTCGGTATCGATCGCGCCCAGAGATTCATCATCGAGCGCGTCAACTTGTCGATCGACCCGCTCCGCCAGCGCACCCTGCGTGTCCATCATGACCGCGACCAGGTCCGCAGCGAGTGCCTTCGCGTGCCTGCCAACAAGATGGTCCAGCAGCATGACGGCTCGATCATTGGCCTTGGTTCCGTGTTCAGGCTGGGTCGCACGCTGCAGCACCGTGAGGAGACTACGGCGCCGCTTTGCCTGGTTCTCCGTCGGCTCTGCCGCGATCCAGCGCAGGCAACCGTCGATGAGCTCGGGGTCGCCGGCCGTAGCGACGTGGTGCTCCCCGATCAAGTCGGGCTCCAGCGGACCGACACCGCCGTCAGGCTGGCCATAGACACGGCAAAGCTTGCGCACCACGGGATCGACGGCGACGCGCGCCGTGCGCTGACCTTGATAGAAGTCATCGGCCATCAACAGGTCTTCGATGGACCGCCGCACGGCGACGCCTTGCACGGCGGTGACCTGCGCGACGCCGCGAGCCATGTCGCGCGTGCGCTCCTCGTCAAGCGCGCCAAGGAGCTTCTTCCAGTGAGTGCGCTCCAGCCCGAGCACGCGGCGCAGGAGTTCATCGACGCCGGTGGCGCCCGCTTCCGGCGGCGTGGCCGAAGCAAGCCAGAGGAGCGCCTCCATCTGTATGGCAAGCGGCCGGGCGTAGCCGGCCCCGGACTCGATGCGCGAACGCCGTTCCTGCGGAAACTTGCCGCTCGGCAAAACGTAGCCCTGGGCGCCGAGCAGCGGTGCGAACACCGCGCGGCTCGCGTCGAACAGATCGAGCCGTTGTTGACCCGTAGAAAGATCCGGGAGGGCGGCGACATTGGCAGCACCGGCCGTGCCGCGGAACACGCGTTGCAGTTCGGGGGTGTCGTCGTGTAGCGTGGTCCACCATTCACCTGCGCTGCGGGCGAGCAGCACCAGGCGGACCGGTCGCGTTTCATTCTCGGGTCGGGTGCTCAAGCGCTCGGTGATGCGCTTCACCTCGTCCTGACGGCCCTCGGCATAGTCCAGGACGATGAGCAGGCCTCGGTCTCCGCCGTGGGAAATCAGCTGGTCGAGCGCCTGCCAGCGCTGCTTGAGCGTCGCATCGAACTGCTCATGGGGCGGGTCGAGGAAGCCGGTCATCCAAGCCTGCCGCCGCAGCTTCGCCGCGACCTCGATCATCAAGCGCGTCTTGCCAAGCCCACCCGGGCCGTGGATCAGGCGCCCAGAGGTGGGCCGCTCGTCGCTACACCAATCGATGAGCTGCGCCCGGATGCCCGTCGCATCGAGATAGCCGACCACCTCAAATTTGGCCTGCAGCAGCTCGGTGGGAGCGATCTCGCGCGGATCGCGCGCGAGCCGGCGCTGCTTGGCGTCGATCAGTCGGTGGCCGTGCTGGCGGAAATAGATTTCGTGCAGCGGCACGCGGGTCGGAATCGGCACACCAGTCATCACCTTGGCGATGGTGGCCAGGACGCGCGCGTGATCCTCGGCTTCGTCGATGTGATAGATGTTGAAAGGCTCGGGGATGTCGCTAAAGCGCATGTCCGCGGGCCGCACATTGACCAACTTGCCTTGGGCTTGCGCGCCCACCGCCTCGGCATAGGCATAATCGGAGATCATCGCGCCCGCCGTCCAGACGACCACGACGACCCGCGCCTCTTCAAGAGCGGCCTTGATTTGCTTGGAATACGAGGTACGACTCTCCAGCTCGTGGTCCCACCACACCGACCCGGCACCGTATTGCTCCTCGATCACGCCCGCGAGCTCCCGGGTCAGATCACGATGCTTCGAAGAGTAGCTGATGAAAATCGGCTTCACGGCGATCCCGGATTTTATGGATTTCGAAATAGCGTAACAGCCATCACTACCGATCAGAAGCGCGCCGCGAATGCTTCAATGGGCGAAGGCGACTCTCAGCGCCGGAGTTGTTTCACTGTGAGTCCGCTTCGACGAATGTCTGCTATGGAGCCGTGCGCCGTATGACTGCTTCTGGCCGGCTGCCGACCGACGCCATCCCGCGCCCACCGGCTGCTTCGCGCAGAGTAGCAGTCGGTCAGGTGAGAAAGTTGACCTCCCCGAGGGAATCGCTGCTTACGGCGGATCGCTCCAACTCAACGTCGGCTTTGGAGAAGAATCGCCGCCCTCCGCTTCTAGCCGATTGTACGCACCACCGAGCGAACGATCAGTGGAAAAGCAACCTCAACCGAGCGGCGCACGTATATCAGCAGCTTGGCGCCTGACGCCCAGCGCATGAATCAAAGCGTTCACATGCATTGGCGTTGTGTGGATGTGGCTTTTGCCGACGACCAGATGCAGGCTTTCACCGATCATGCCGCTCACAACTTGGCTATCCTGCGTCAGTTCGTCTTGAGCTTCATCCGTCTCTCCCCGGTAAAGCGCAACGGCGGCCTCGAGCTTCAGCGCCTGATCGCCGCCACGTCCGATCCCTTCCGCGCTGAACTGCTGGGTGCGCATGATGCCGACGCTCCCCCAGCAAGCCGACAGAATCGCACCACGCCAAACGATCTGCATGCCTCCGCTCAACCCCCCCTCCCGCAAAAAAACCACAGGCCGTGGCGGGGCTGCGTCCGGCAGCGCGTGATAACAGCTAAAAACCCCGCCGGCGTAAATTCATGTGAGCCCCAGCTCAGGAACGGGCGAAAAAGCGCTGCAAGGGCCTTGATGTGAGCGCAATTTCGCGGAACGATACCACCCGCCGTTCGGGATCTTTTCGGGTGCAGCGACTGAATTTCAGAAAGTAGCCCGATCTCGACACGCTGTATATTTTGTCTATGCTTATTGCTTGAGAAGCTGGAAGATCGTTTTCAGCTGGTGATCGATCCGATCACTCCGGTAATCAACAGCATCGTTCGCGATGCAATGAAGGTCGCCATCGGTACCTGGCCAACCCCGGAAAGGCCTCAGCGCTAAGCGGCCACTCTCGCCCGCTGGGATCTCGTTTGCGACATGAGGTGGAAGGCGCCTTGAATGGACATGTTGATTGAGGCTGCGTCGCAAGGGCGGCTGCTGGCATTTGTCGGCGCGGGCATCTCGATGATCCCTCCGACTTGCCTTCCGTCCTGGTGGGACATCAATGAAGCCGTGATCGTGGCGCTGACCGATCGAGTCGCGCCCCTCATCGGTGGCGAGCGCTCGGTACAGTTGGCAGCCACGATCTCGGCACGACAACAGTCCGATCGGTTTCCTCCCGAGTACCAGGCCGAGCTGCTCGCCGTCCGTTTGGGAGCGAGCTACTTCCGGGTGCTCCAGTGCCTCGATAGTGAGCGCCCCAACGCGGTGCACTTGCGGCTCGCTCGACTGGCTGCGGCAGGGCATCTGGCCGCTATCGTGACCACTAATTTCGATCGGGCCCTGGAGGCGGCTTTCCGCCTCGTCGGGGCGCCGCTGCGCGTGTGCGCACGTGCCGGCGAGTTCGACGCGCTGGCGCCGGAGCTTGAAGGCAAGTCGGGCAGTTGCGTGCTGCTCAAACTGCATGGCTCTGCCGACGACCCGGCGACGCTGATCGACACCCTGGCGCAGCGCAAGCGTGGACTGCCCGTCGGTGCGCTCAGCTGCCTGCGCACGCTGCTGCGGTCGAGTCACTGGCTGTTCCTCGGCTGGTCCGGCGCGGATCTCGATGCGGACGCGGGCTATCTCGGTTTGGCGGCGGCCTGCGATAGCGCCCGCGGTTTCACCTGGCTCTACCGTGGCGGGGAAGACCCGCGCCCGTCGGTGGCCAGAATTTGCGCCGCCTATGGCGGACGCGCCGCGATTGTGCACGGCGAACTTCCGCAATGGCTGGACTGCGCGACCGGCTCACTGCTCGCCGCGCCGCCGTCGACCGATGTAGACGGCGATTCGGGTGAGCTTGGGCGGCAGGCACGAGAGCAAGTCGCCAGCCACGCAAGAGGATGGGCAGAACAGATCGGCAGTACGGCATCCGCTCTCGGGCTCGCGGACATTCTGGTTGCGGTCGGCGAGCCGCATTCAGCCATCGAATTGCTGCGCGCAGCCCTGCAGGCACTGCCCAAGGCAGATCGTGAAGACAGGGACGGCGTCACGCTGACCTGTGCGCTGGCGGGCAAACTCCAGGGGCTGGGTGAGGACGCGGAGGCGCTCGCGCTTTACCAGGGAGCCGCCGGGCTCCTCGATGCGCGTGGCGATAACGAACGCGCCGCCGAAGCGCGCGGCAATGCCGGCTTGATCTACCAGGCGCGGGGCGAACTTACGGCCGCGCGCAGCGCGTTCGAGGGTGCGCGGAGGAGCGCCGAGGCTTCGGCCGATGACGCCAAGCGCAGTGTCGCGCTTCACAACTTGGCGCTGGTCCACGGCTTGCTCGGTGAGTATGACGAGGGCGAACGCCTGTTCCGCGAGGAGATCGAGATCCTCAAAGCACTTGGCGACGAACCGAACGAAGCAGTGGCATACAACGACCTCGGATATCTTTTAGCCGAAGCATCGCGATTCGACGCCGCGGTCGAGGTGCTGACCAAGGCGGTCCGGATTCGTGAGCGTCTGGGCAACGACCGCGGCCGCGCAATGTCTCTGGGGAACCTCGCCAAGGTCCACTTTGGCCGAGGTGATCTCGAAGCGGCCTCGGCAATCCATCGTGAGGTGATCGAGATCTTTCGTCGCCTCGGCGATGAACCAAGCCGCATCACCGCGGTCGGGAATCTGGCGGTCGCTGCAGTTCGACAGGGGCAGCCGCAGGCTGCGATCCCGATGTTGCGCAAGGCGATCATCGATGCTGAAGCCATCAAGCGTACGCCTGAGGGTGTGCGCCTGCGCATGAACCTGGGTGAAGCCCTGCGCGAAGCCGGTCAACTCGAAGCGGCCTGCGAAGTGCTGGAGGAGTCGGAGAGAATCGCGAAGCGCCTAGACGCCAGCCCGGCCCGGGCGGAGACCCTGCTCGAACTCGGCATCACCCGCTGGCGGCTGGACGAACTCGACGAGGCAGAGCGGCTCTTTCGCGAGGTCGTGGCGATCTGGGACGCACTAAAACAAGAAGCCCGCGTGGCGCCGGCGCTGACCAACCTCGGTCTGGTGGCGCAACAGCGTGGGCATCTCGACGATGCGCTCGATTTCTTCCGGCGCGGCCTGGACATCAATGCCCGTCTCGGCAAGCAGGCGGGGGTCGTGCGCGGCAAGCTCAACCTCGGCAATGTCGCACTTCAGCAGGGACGGCTCGAGGCAGCGATTGACCTTTACACCGCAGCGCGCGAGCTGGCCGACGATCTCAAGCTGCCACTGGAGCGTTTCGGGGCGCGCGCGGCGATCGCCTCTACCTTGGGTCGGCAAGGAAAGGCTGGCACCGCATTGGCTGCATTCCGCGACGCAGAGGCCGCGGCGACGCGCCCGACCGACAAAATCAATCTCGCCGTTCGTCTGGATGGTCTCGCCGAGCTCTATGCAGCCAATGACCACCCGCAAATCGCCAGCGCGTTTAGCGCCGAGGCCGGAAGGCTGCGGGCGGGCGAGGCACCGGGAGCATAGTGCGGCGGCCTGGTTATGCCCAGAACATAGAGGCTTCTGGAACAGGGCGCGCAAAAGCAGCTTCTACGCCCGAGCGGCTTGTTCCAGAAGTGAGGGCGCTGCTATCGATGAGCGCCGCACTTGTAACAGCATGGGATCCAAGCGCGGGCGACCCCACGCCCGTTACCCGGTAGCGCGAGGTGGCAGCGCAACTATCGGTCAGTCGCCACCAGCCGTTCTTTCAGCTTCGACCAGCGCCGCTCCACTTGCTTACCCTTGACCGCCATGGCCAGTGCCCTCTTCTGCCCGACCAGCACCACCAGCCTCTTGCCACGTGTGATCCCGGTGTAGATCAGATTGCGCTTGAGCATCATGTAGTGCTGAGTCGAGATCGGAATGACCACCACCGGGTACTCGGAACCCTGCGACTTGTGGATCGTCGTCGCGTAACAGAGCACCAGCTCATCGAGTTCGCCAAACGGATAACTGACCACCCGGCCGTCGAAGGCCACGGCGAGTTCCTCTTCGTCCGGGTCGACGCCGGTCACGAAACCGATGTCGCCGTTGAAAACATCCCGGTCGTAGTTGTTCTCGATCTGCATCACCTTGTCGCCGACACTGAAGCGGTTGCCGAACTTGTCGACACTGTGCTCGCCGGGCGGATTGAGCACCGCCTGTAACGCCTGGTTGATACCGCGAGCGCCGGTGATCCCCCGGTTCATCGGGCACAGCACCTGAATGTCGCGGATCGAATCGACCTCGAACTTTCTCGGCAGGCGGGTCTGCACCAAATCGACCACGGTTTGCGCAATGACTTCCGGTTCTTCGGCAGCAACGAGGTAGAAGTCCGATGCTTCTCCTTTCTCGGGCAGGCTGGGAAAAACGCCTCGGTTGATCTGGTGGGCACTGCGCACGATTCGCGAGGTGGCTGCCTGGCGAAACACTTCGGTCAGGCGGATAACGGGGACGACACCCGAGTCAATGAGATCGGTCAGGAACTGGCCAGGGCCCACCGAGGGCAGTTGATCCACGTCACCGACAAGAATCACCGCCGTGCGGGTCGCCACGGCCTTGAGCAACTGGTTTGCCAACGGCACGTCGATCATCGAACATTCGTCGGCCACCAGAAGATCGCATTCGAGAGGATTGTCCGCGTTGCGCTTGAACTGACCATTGATCGGATTGATCTCCAGCAAGCGATGGATCGTCTTGGCTTCCAGACCGGTCGATTCGGACAGACGCTTGGCCGCCCTTCCCGTTGGCGCACACAGGAGGGGTTTGACGCCCTTGACGGTCATGATGGTCAGAATCGACTTCACCAGGGTGGTCTTCCCGACGCCGGGTCCGCCGGTGATCACCAGCAGCTTGGAAGACAGGGCGAGGCGGATGGCCTCTTTCTGGCTGTCGGCCAACTGGATAGAGAGCTTCTGCTCGACCCAGGGAATCGCTTTGTCGGCCTCGAAGGCAGGCAGGGTCGTCCCGCCCGCGTCAAGGCGCAGTATCTGGGCGGCGATCGATTGCTCGGCGTAGTACAGGGGCGCCAGGAAAACGCAGGCTTGGCCTTCGACGGTGTCGGGCAGCAATACCTCGTCGGCGACTTCTTGAGCGATCGCTGTTTCGATGATGGATTCCGCGATGTCGAGCAGCTTCACCGCCAGAGGCACCAGGTCGGCGTAGGGCAAGCCGCAGTGGCCCTGGCCCGAGGCTTCGGTGAGCGCGTAGGAAATACCGGCCTGGGCTCGCAAGGGCGAATCCTTGGCAATGCCAATCTTCTGGGCAATCGTGTCCGCCGAGAGGAAGCCTATGCCGCGAATATCCTGGGCCAATCGATAGGGGTTTTCCTGAACGATCTCGATGGCCCCCTGACCGTAGGTCTTGAAGATGCGCACCGCTCGGGAGGTGGAGACGCCATGCGCGTGCAGGAAGACCATGATGCTGCGAATCACCTTCTGGTCAGCCCAGCCGGAGGTGATCTTTCTGGCGCGGACTTCGCCGATGCCGGGAATTTCGCGAAGGCGTTCCGGTGACTGCTCGATGACGTCAAACACCGCCGCACCGAAGGCCTTCACCAGCTTGCCGGCATAGACGGGGCCGATGCCCTTGACCATGCCGGAACCGAGGTAGCGCTCGATGCCGGTCAAGGTGGTCGGCGGGTAGATTTTGACGAACACAGCGCGAAACTGCCGGCCGTGCTCGCGGTCGGTCACCCAGTTGCCGGAAGCGGACGCGTATTCGCCGGGAGAAACAACGGGGGCGTGGCCAATCAGGGTGATCAGTTCTCGCTCGCCCTTTACCTTCAGGCGCAGAACACAGAAACCGTTCTGCTCGTTGTGGAAGGTCACGCGTTCAACGAGGCCGGCGAGGCGGTCGAGGGTGGCGGCGTCAGACATGGAGAGGCGCGGTGATGCTACCCAAGGCGGCGCGCGAATCGACTGCGAACGGGCTTGGCGCTGGCTGCGCCTAGTCTGCCAAGGGCGTGCATCAGGCGGCCTGCTGAAGCGGTGCGTCCTTGACTGACGCCTCGACGCGCTCCCGCAGTTCCTTGCCAGCAGTGAAATGTGGCACGTACTTTTCGGGGACCGGAACCGCCACTCCGGTTCGTGGATTGCGCCCCGCCCTCGCTGGATGGTAGTTCAGCCGAAAACTTCCGAAACCACGGATTTCGACACGATCGCCTTGCGCCAGGGCGCGCCCGATGGCGTCGAGGATTTCCTTTACGGCGATGTCGGTATCCTTCACCGTCAGCGTCGGAAAACGGGAGGCGATGGCGGCGATCAGATCTGCGCGTGTCATGGTCGGCATTCTACCGTCTGGACTTGCGTTGGCTGTCATTGGCGGAGGGGGTTCAGAGAGACGAGCGCTGCCGGCACCGACGGCACCATCCCTTCTATCTTCGACGTCGCGACGGTCAGCGGTCGGCGGTGGAGCAGCAACTTGCCGCTTTCCGCTGATCGTCGCCTTGTTGGCCATGGGAGGAGGTCGCCAAGTGAACTCGCCGACTTGCGCGTCGACGCTTTGAGATCCCATCGCTCAACGACAGCTGTCGGCCGGCGAGCGATGTAGCGGCAGCGAAAGTTCGGCTGCCGCGAACGACAGCACACTGATCCGGAACCCGCCGTTCGACTCGATTGGCCGTCGACCCCGTCATTTCAGCGAAATACCGCGCAGACATCCCTGACGTGGCCGCGCAGCCAACGATGTGCTGGATCGGCATCCAGCCTTGGGTGCCAGAGCAATGAAACCGTGACCTCCGGTATGGTGACCGGGAGGGGAAAGCTATGCATTCCGGCACGTAGATTTCCCGTGTGTCGTTCGGGAACAGTGGCGATCAAGTCGGAGGCTCGAGCCAAGGCCAGCGCGGTCGAAAAGCCTCCGACAATCGTGACAATCTGCCGTCCCAGCCCAAGTGGCTTCAATGCTTCGTCAATCGGGCCTTCGCCAAGCACCCTGCGCGAAACGCCGATATGCCTGCCGGCCGCAAAACGAGAGGGCGAAATCTCACCCTGG
>JEMY01000006.1:0-88026 GCA_000585075.1 Candidatus Accumulibacter regalis
GGCCGCGCCGGCAGGCTGACCCGGCAATCCCGGCGGCAATGCGCTGCGCGCCGCCGCGTCCGCGGGGGCGGCGAGCGCCGCTCCCTGGGCAACCGGCCGGCCACGGAAGCTGGTTTCGGTGCCCCCGTCGAACTCGGCGAGATGGTTCGCCGCCCGCTGGATGTTGCGCAGCACCCGGGGCGTGATCGAGAGCACGATCTCCGTCTTGATTCCCTCGTCGTGATGCCCCCCGAACAGGCGACCGAGCACCGGAATGTCACCGAGGAAGGGCAGCTTGCTCGCCGTCCGGCGGTCCTCGTCGCTGATCAGTCCGGCGAGCAACTGGTTCTCGCCGTCCTTGAGACGCAGGACGCTGGTCGCCGTGCGCGTGCCGATCCGATAAGCGACGGTACCCGACTTGGTCTCCACCCGATCGACGATATTGCTCACCTCGAGGGTCACCTTGATGGCCACTTCGTTGTCGAGGTAGATCGTCGGTTCGATGTCCAGCTTGAGGCCGACATCGATGTAGGTGATCGACTCGGAGACAAAGCCGGTCGACGTGGCCGTCGAAGTGATGTTGGGCACCCGTTCGCCAATCAGGATCTTGGCTTTCTCGCGGTTGCGCGCGCGAATGCGCGGATTGGCCAGCAGATTGACGTCGGCGTCGGTCTGGTTGGCGCGGATCACGACCGGAGCGACGGCGGCCCCGATGGACGACGAGTTGAGATTGCGCAGGTCGTTCAAGGTCAGCGTTCCGCCGCTCGTCGACGGCAGCGGAGTCAGTGCCAGCGCGTTCGGCCAGTTGACGCCCAGGTCGCGAAGTCGCGAACGCTTGACCTCGAGGATCTCCACTTCGAGCATCACTTCGGGCTCCGGCACATCCTGCAGGGCAACCAGCTTCTCGGCGACGCGAATCGCTTCCGGGCTGTCGCGAATCATGAGCAGATTCAGCTTCTCGTCAACCACCACATCCTTGCTCTTGAGGATTGTCTTCAGCGTGGTGGCGACGGTCTTGGCGTCGGAATTGGCCAGGTAGAAGGTCTTCACCGTCAGCGCCTGGTAGTCACGCTGTTTCACCGCCGTGTTCGGGTAGATCAGGATCGAGTTGCCATCGAGGACACGCTGTTCGAGCTGGTTGGTCAGCAGCACCAGGTTGATCGCCGCCTCGATGCTGCTGTTGCGCAGGAAAATGGTGACTTTCTGATCGGCGCGCAAATCCTTGTCGAAAACGAAGTTCAGCCCGGAGGTGCGCGAAATCACTTCGAAAACGGTTTTCAGCGGTGTATCCCGGAACTCGATGGTGATCGGTTTGCGGTAGGCCGTTTCCAGCACCGACTCCTTGGCGACACGGGCACTGCTCTCGTCAATGACGCGCAGCAGTTCCAGCGCGCGTTCGTGGCGGGGGTTGGTGGCGAGGATCTTGCGCAGGCTCGCGCGCGCCGCGGCGGCGTCGCTCCTGCTCCACGCGGCCAGCGCTTCGCTGTACAGGATGTCGTGGCGACCTGCCGCGTCCACCAGCTGCAGGCCGACCAACGCCCGCTCGTTACCCGGCTGCAACGCCAGCGCGCGTCGAAAAGCCGCCCTGGCGGCGTCGTAGCGCGCTTCCGCCAGGGCCCGTTCGCCGTTGTCGAGGCTGGCATTGACGTAGCGTTCCTGCGCCCGCGCATAGGCAATGCGATACTCGGCGGAGCTTGGTTCGAGGGCGATCGCGTCCTGAATCCTGGCCAGCCCGGCATCGACCTGTTCGGCCGCAAGCAGCTCCTGGCCTTCGGTGAACGCCGTCTGCGCGGCACAGCCTGCCAGCAGCAGCGCCGCAGCCACGCCCAGGCAGCCCCTCCACCTGCCTGCCGGTCTGCGCTGCTCCGACTTCTCCTTGCTCACGATGGCGATCCTCCGATGGAAATGGTCTGCGACTGCTTCAGCGGCAGGTAGATCAGGGTCAGCGTGGACGGGGTAATCGCCTTGACCCGGTAGTTCCTTTCGAGCGTCATCCCCTCGCGAACGATGAACACTTCCTCGCCGCGTCCGAGGTAGGCCTCCCACTGCCCGGCTTCGAATTTGTTGCCAAGGTACACGAAGGGCGGCGGCGGTGCCATTGGCGCGCGTGCTTTTTCAGACATCGCCGGCGTGGGCGGTGGCGGCGGCCTCCAGCTCAGCGAGGGGAACAGATCGCGACTTTCGCGCGCCTCATCGACGCCGGGAATCAGTTGCTCGCGCGCAATCAGCGCCGCGATTTCGAGTTTTCCAGCGGCCTTTGCCGTGCGCTCGGTCGCGGGCGCACGTCGCGGCGAGGTCGGCGCGACGACCTCGACTGGCGAGCCGGCCGGCGGCGTCTTGTCGCCGAACAGCGCCAGCCAGGCGGCGACCGGCAGCAGGGCAAAGAGCAGCAGGCGACGCGCGTTCATCGCCCCACCTCATTCACCTCATTCACCACATCCGCCGCACTCACCGCTTCCGCCACATCCGCCACATCCGCCGCTTCCGCCGCATCCGCCCCCTCCACTCTCGCCCCTCGCAGGCGTTCAGCTGCCCTCGCCCGATGATGCCAGATGGTCAGGCGAACCTTCGCTTCGATCTCGTTGCGGCCGATTTCGTCGCGCTTGAATCCCAGTTCATTGACCGCGACGAAGGCCTGCGTCGCCAGTATTTCCTCGATCCAGCGGCGCACATCCGCGTAGCGCCCGCTCACCGGGACGGTCATCTGCAGGGTATCGACCTGCGCCTGCAGGTCGCGGCCACGCTGGTACTCGGCGCGCGTGCTCAGCAGCTGATGCCTGACCGCCGAATCGAGCACCGCCTGAATCGTCGCGAGGACCTGGCTCTCTTCGGCGAGCACCTCCCGGAAAGCCTGGTAGTGGCGTTCCGACGCCGATTCCGGCGCTTCCACGGGTGGCGCGCCGCCGGGCACGCGCGTCTGCAAGGCACGCAGACTGTCCTGCTTCTCCACCAGTTCGGCGTGCAGGGCGGGAACAAGCATTCCGGACACGAGCAGCAGCAAGCAGGCGGTCAGCGCCAGAAGCAGCCACCACGGCCCGTGCCGGTGCCAGGCGATCTCGGCACTCAGCCGCAGGCGGTCGACGAGCAGAGAAATCCTGTTCACTGGCGCTCCCGGGCATGCTCGCCTGGCGCGGCCCGGTTTGCGGCGCCGTTGTCGGCCGCGCTGTCGCCGGACGTCTCGTCGAACAGGGCCTCGAAGCTGAAGCGCAAGGGCCGATGCGGGTCCCTGTCGTTGATTTCCTGTTTACTGACCACCGCCCTGACAAAGGGGGCGGCCGATCCCAGCGCGGCAAGATAGTCGAGCATCCCCTGGTGATCCCTGGCCTCGGCGACTCCCTTCACCAGGCGCCGCCGGTTGTCCGGCTCGATCTGCAGCAGTGCGACCTTGGCCGTGGCGACGCTCTCGAAAGCGTCGAGCAGCGCCGGCCAGGGCGTATTCAGTTGGCCGATGGCGCCGTTGATGGCCAGCACCTGCGCCTCGGACAGGAGCAGCGGCGGTCGTGGCGGCGGCGTCCGTGCGGCGACCTCGTGCCGGGCCAGGGCAATGGCCTGCGTCGTTTCAGCAATCTGCCGTTCGAGGTGCAGCACTTGCCAGCTCAACGCGACAGCCGCGACGCCAGCCACTGCGCCGAGGGCGACGAGAATCGCCCGTCCGCGCGCCGCCACCGGCTGGCGCCACAACGGGCGAACGACGAAATCGACGTGCAGGGGCTTCATGGCCGACGACCCGCAAGCGCCAGCTGCGCCGCTGCCGAGCCCGTTGCGGCCGGCGAAACTACGCCCGACAAAGGCATCGTCCGCGATTCCAGGCCGGCAATCGTGGTCGGCTCCGGCAGCCAGTCGGCAGCGCCCGCCCACAGCAGCGACTGTCCTCTGGCGCTCTCGCCCGAACCCGGGCTGCGCAGGCGTTCCTGCTCGACCAGGGTTTCCAGCGTGGCAAGATCCGGCGCGCAGGGCAGGCGCAGGCTGCGTGTCGCCACGACCCGGTCGTGACAGGTATTGAGCAAGGTCAGCGTCAGCCCGAAACCGACCAGCAGCCAGCCGTCGGCCGGGATCGCCGTGCACAGCCGATTGCCAACGCGGATGAGGGCCGGAGCCAGCGAAGCGAGCCGCCACGAATGCGCCTGCGCCAACTCGTCGAGCGCCTGATGGAGCGGCCGTGGCAGCGCACAGACGATGAATGGCGATGTCGCATGCCAGTCACCAACCAGCAGGCAATCGTCGGCCGACTCGCCGTAGAGTGCCGCAAAGCGGGCCGCCGCCGTGGCGCGCAATTCGCGCAGCCCCTGCGCCCCGCGTGGCGGGGTGACGACGAAACTCCGGGCCAGGCTGTCGTCAAGGGTCACGACCAGCAGGCGAGCAGGCGAGCGAGCGGGCGAGCGAGCGTCCGCCACGCTGGCGAAGGCCTCGGGCCGGGCGGTCTTCAGCGTTTGCAGCGCCGCACACAAGGCGGCACTGACGTCGGCGAGCGCCGCCGACGCCGGAGCGACGGACTGCGCGACGAGCTGCTGCGCCGTCGCCGTGCCCGCTTCCGGATCGGCCAGCAGGACGACTTCGCCGGCGCTGCAGCCGAGCAACAGGCGCCTAGCCTGAAAGCGTGACACGGTGCAGTTCCTCGAGAGTGGTCTCGCCGCTGGCGACCAGACGCAAGGCGGCTTCGGTCAGGCTGCGCGTGCCGTTGCGGTAGGCGACTTCCTTGAGTTGCCGGATCGGCCGTTTTTCGATGATCAGCTCGCGCAACTCGTCGTTCAGATTCAGGACCTCGGCAATCGCCTTGCGCCCACGATAGCCGGTACCCCGGCAATCGCCGCAACCGCCACCGCGGCGGAAGTCGAAACCGGCCAGCGCATCGGCGGCAATGAGGTAACGTTCGAGCGCCGCGTCGCCGGGCGTATAGGACTCGCTGCAGCGGGCGCAGTTCACGCGCAACAGCCGCTGCGCCCAGATACCGTTCAGCGCCGAGGCAAAGGCGTAGGGGTCGATGCCCATGTGCGTGAAGCGGCCGAAAACGTCGAAAACGTTGTTGGCATGCACGGTGGTGAGCACCAGGTGCCCGGTCAGCGCCGACTGCACCGCGATCTCGGCCGTCTCGCGATCGCGGATTTCGCCGACCATGATCTTGTCCGGATCGTGCCGCAGGATCGAGCGCAGGCCGCGCGCAAAGGTCAGGCCCTTCTTGTCATTGACGGGGATTTGCAGGACGCCGGGCAACTGGTACTCGACCGGGTCCTCGATGGTGATGATCTTGTCGCGACCGCTGTTGATCTCGGAAATCGCGCCGTACAGGGTCGTCGTCTTGCCCGAGCCGGTCGGACCGGTGACCAGCAGCATCCCGTAGGGCTCTTCGACGAGGCGCCGCAGGGCTTTCAGCGAATGCGCGTCGAAGCCGAGCAGGTCCAGCGTCAGCGAACCATGCGCCTCGATGACGCCGCGCTTGTCGAGGATGCGGACGACCGCGTCCTCGCCGTGAATGCTGGGCATGATCGACACCCGCAGGTCGATGTCGCGGCCGGCGACCTGCACCCGGAAGCTGCCGTCCTGCGGCGTCCGCCGCTCGCCGATGTCAAGCTCGGCGAGCACTTTCAGACGTGACACCACCTGCTCGGCGAGGAGCACGCCGCTGATCTGCGCGACCGTGTCGAGCACCCCGTCGAGACGGTACTTGATGGTGATGCCGGTCGGCGTGCTCTCCAGATGGACGTCGCTGGCCGCCGCCCGCACGGCGTCATAGACGGTCGAATTGACCAGCTTTACCGCCGGGCTCGACGCTTCGCTGAGTGACGCGAAACTGAGGACTTCGGCGCCGCGATGGTTCTCGGTAACGCCCGCGCTGTCATGGACCAGCGATTGCACGGCATGCACCGACTCCTCGTGCTTCGACAGATAGGCCTGGATGTCCGCCGCCAGCGCCAGACGGTAATGCACGGCCGTGCCGACCAGGCTGCTCAGCCAGACCATGCAGTCGCTGTCGAAAGGGTCGGCGATGACGGCGATGATCGGGCATTCAGCCGCGTCGTCGTCAGCCACCGCGCGCAGCAGCAGGCAGCCACGCTGCTGCGCCTTGACCAGCGGCAGCAGGTCGAAGGCCGCGCCACAGGCGAGCATCCCGGTGGTATCGATGACCTGCAGGCGAAAACGCCGCGCCAGGACGTCGACCAGCTGGCGCGGTTCGCCGGCGGTCAGCGCCTCGAGTTCGCCGAGCAGCGAGCGCCCGGACAGCCGCGCCAGGTTCCTGGCCTTCTGCAGCAGGGTATCGTCAAAGCCCTGGTTGGCGGCAGCGCCGGGAGCGTTCATTGCAGGGCACCCGCAAGGTCGAAAATGGGCATGTACAGGAGCACGACGATCAGCCCGACGAGAAGCCCGATGGCGGTCATCAGCAGCGGCTCGAAGACCTTCGCGAAGCGCTCGATCCAGCGCGCACTCTCGCCTTCATAGAACAGCGCCGAGCGGGTGAGCATGGCGCCCATCTGCCCCGATCTTTCGCCGACGCGCAGCAGGCGCAGGGCGACCGGCGTCGCCAGGCCACAGCGCTCGAAGGCTTCCGACAGGGAACCACCGTCGGAAATGGTGCGCCGCGCGGAGCGCAGCGCCTCGCGGGTGGTCGGTGAAACGGTGTCGCCGACGATGTCGAGCGCGGCAAGGATCGGAATGCCCCCTTCGAGGAGCATGCCGGTGGTCAGGTACAGGCGCGACAACTCGATCAGCCGGATGCGCTCGCCGATACCCGGCAGGCGGGTCAGGAAAACGATCCAGCGCCCGCTGCGAATGAAGTGCCGCAACCAGAAAACGGCGACCAGCGCCACGACCAGCAGTCCCCCGAAGACGACGTCGCTATGCTCGCTGACCAATTCTCCCCAGTCGAGCAGGAGCTGTGACAGCCAGGGGAGCGAACGGCCGCTGCCCTGGTACACGCCGGCGAAGCGCGGCACGACGTAGGCCATCAGAAAAACGGTCACCGCACCGCCGACAGCGAGCAGGATGGCCGGGTAGATGGCGGCGCTGAGCACCTTGCTGCGCACGGCGTCGAGCCGCGTCTGGTAGTCGATATAGCGCGCCAGGGCGTGCGGCAGGTCGCCGGTCCCCTCGGCAGCCCTGACGATGCCGACGTAGAGCGGCGGGAAGACCTCGGGTTGGCAGGCCAGCGCGGCCGAGAAGCGCAGGCCTTCGCGCAGGTGGGCGGTGAGCCGTTCGAGCACCGCGCGAGCGGTCGGTGAGCCTTCCTTCTCGAGCAGGGCCTCGAAGGTTTCGACCAGACTCAGGCCGGCTTCGAGCAGGGCCAGCAACTCGGCGCTGAAGAGGAGCAGGGAAAAAGTCCGCCGGCCACGTCCGGGCAGGCGCCCCGAGTCACCGGCACCGCCGGCAGGCTTGATCGACAACGGCTGCAGCCGCCGTTGCTGGAGCAGCCTGCCGACCTCCCCGGCATCCGCGGCGTCGACGCTGTGCGTCTCGATCAGGTTATCGGCAGATAGGGCACGAACCTCAAAGCGCATCCTCGCTCCGCCGGATTGTCATTGATAGGTGACGTCGGCGGCGTCGCCGGTCCCCCCGGGCTGGCCGTCCTTGCCATACGAGGTGATCTCGAAGTCGCCGCTGACGCCTGGCGAGCGATAGAGGTAGGGGTGGCCCCAGGGGTCGTCCGGCACCGCCTTCTGCAGGTAGGGGCCGTTCCAGCGCGCCGCACCTGCCGGTTTGCTGAGCAAGGCGTTGAGCCCTTCTTCCGTCGTCGGATAGCGGCCGACTTCCAGGCGATAGGTGTCGAGCGCGCGCGCGAAGGCCTCGACCTGCGCCTTGGCCACTCCCTGTTCGGAGCGCCCGAGCTGCGAGAAGTACTTCGGTCCAACGTAGGCCGCGAGCAGGCCGATGATGGTCACCACCACGAGCAGTTCGAGCAGGGTGAAGCCGGCCGCGCTGCGCGCCTGGAAAGTACGCTGCCGGGTCCCGCTCACAGCCCTCCCCCCCTTGCCGCCGCCGCCAGCACCGCCGGCACGTAGAGCATGGTTTCGCGATAGGGCGGAATGCGCGCGCCGTTCCTGGCCACCGCTCCCTGGCCGGCGTTGTAGGCCGCCAGCGCCAGGGCAACGTTGCCACCGTGCAGGCGGAGCAGGTCCTTCAGGTGGCGCACGCCGGCGTCGATGTTCTGCGCCGGATCGGCGGCGTTGGTCACCCCGTAGCGTGCCGCGGTCGCCGGCATCAGCTGCATCGCACCGGTCGCCCCCTGCGGCGAAACGGCAGCGGCGTCGAAGCCGGATTCGACGGCGACCACCGCCGCGACCAGCTGCGGCTCGACCTGGTGCAGGCGAGCGAAATGCTCGATCAACGGCGTCAAGTTCTGCCGCCCCTGTTGCCGGCTGGAAATTGTCGTTTTTCGTGGCCCCGTGCTGCTCTGCTTGCGCACTGTCTCGCCGCGAATGAACAGGCGGTAACTGGCGTCGAGACGCTGGCTGGCATAACGAGGACTCCCGTCATCGGCGTAGGAAACGAAGACGCTGCCGACGGTCGCGGCAGTCGCCGCAGACAGCGGCAGACAGCAGGCACCCGCTGCCAGAGCCATGAGCAGCCGTACAGGCTTGATCGGGTAATGCTTGCGGGCCCCCTCTACCACCGTTCTTCCCCCTCGGAACGACACTTCCACGCTATAGCAGGCCGGTACTGGCCGCCGACGATGGCACGCTCGCCCACCGCGGCTTCCGAAACGGCGCCCGATACCTGCATCGGTGGAACCTGCGGATACGACCGGGGCGAGGTGCGCCGACCGCCGTTGGTCAGCGGTTCCTGTGCACCTCGCTGGCCGGAGTCGCTTAGCGGCAGATGGTGCCGCTGACGTCAGCACCTACAGTCTCGTAGCCCCTGATCTCCATGGAAACGCTCGCCTTGGAGAATTTCTTGGTACCACCAACGCCAATCAGTTGCTCAACCGCGTACCCGTCCCCGCGCAAAACAGCCGTATCACGCAGAAATATCTGGCCCAGTTCCTTATCTTTTCGGGGCTCTTCTCGGTCGGCCGCAACCGTCACCACCGTTGCCGCGGTGAAGAAAGGCGGAACAGCGGGGGGAGGTAAAGCACAACTGGGCGGATCAAGAAGACAGAAACTGTTGGCGGTCAGCGCCGATAGAGACGAAGCCTCGACCTGACGCCCTCCCAGCTGTGCGTCAGCAATCGTCCCCGAAAAACAGATCGCCGGCGTCCCCGCTGGTAGAAAGGTCGCATCCTCGAAAATGCGCTCTTTTCGCATTACCGCCTTGAATTCGTCGCAAGGGCCCTGCTCCAACGTCAGCTTTCCGCTGAACTCTTCGCAACGCGACCCCCGAGAATCCGCCGCAGCAACACCGACACCACCGCACAGCAACAAACCCCCCGCTACCAGAGCTGCAACCTTTTTCATGTTTTTTCTTCCCCCGTGATGTTGAGAAACAGGAAACGGCAGTATAGATCGCCTCGCCGGCGAATGAAACTCACAAAAAAACAACATCTTGGACAAACGCATTAATTCAATCGCAAAGGATAGCCAGGCAGGAGGCGAGAGTCCGCCGCCGACCTGTTCGCCGTTCGCTGCCTCAGGGAACCTGACTGGCGACCGGCCGCGCCGGGTCACTGCACCATTCGCTCCACGAACCGGCGTAGAGACGCGCGTCGTGCAGGCCCGCGATTTCCATGGCCAGGAGGTTGTGGCAGGCGGTGACGCCCGAGCCGCAGGTCATCACCGCCTGTTTCGGATCGGTCCCGGCGAGCAGCGCCAGCAGTTCGCGGCGCAGCTCCGCAGCCGGACGAAAACAGCCGTCGCTATCGAGGTTGTCGCGGAAAAAGCGGTTGCGCGCACCGGGAATATGGCCGCCGACCGGGTCGAGCGTTTCGTTCTCGCCGCGGAAGCGATCCGGGCTGCGCGCGTCGATCAGGCAGAACTGGCCTTCGCGTACGTCGGCGAGCACCTCCTGGGTCGTCGCCACCCAGTCACGCGGCGCGCCCTCGAAGGGCACGGCCGCAACCGCGGGCGATTCGGTCGACAGCGGCCTGCCCTCTGCCACCCAGCGCTCGATGCCACCATCGAGAACCGCGACGCGCTCGTGACCAAGCCAGCGCAACAACCACCACATGCGACTGGCGATCATGCCGCCAGCGTCATCGTAGGCGACCACCTGGGTGTCCCGCGAAACGCCGGCGGCGCCCAGCCTGGCGGCAAGAAGCTGCGGGTCGGGCAAGGGATGACGACCGTTGCTGCCGTTCATCGGCCCGGACAGGTCGCGATCCAGATGCAGGAAGCTCGCCCCGGGCAAATGCCCGCTGGCGTAGGCGCGGGCGCCGGCGTCGGGATCGCTCAGCTGATGGCGACAATCGAATAGGCGCCAGCCCGGATCATCGAGATGATGCGCCAGGAGAGCGGGACTGACCACCGTCGAGTAGCTCACGCCAGGCCCTCGCCTTCCCCTTCGGCCAGCCACGCGCGCGCTTCGACTTCCTCGTCGAAGACGCGCATCTCGGCTTCGACGAAAATCTGCGACAGCCAGGCACTCCACGCCACCCACTGACTTTCGGTGAGCACGGCGATGCGGCTGAAATCCTTGGCGTGGGCTCGCGAGAAGACGATGTCTTCCCAGGCCACGTCGAGGGTGAAATCGGCCATCTCGCGCAAGTCGAAAAACAGGTCGACCTGCCCCTCGAACTGAATGACGTAGTTGACGGCGTTTTCGAACTCCTGATAATCGGCGAGCGTGAATTCCGCATAAACCGTGACCTCGACCCGCCGCGGTCGGTTTTCGATGACTATCATGGCATCCTCCCGTTTTTTCGTTGCGCAAGTGTAGCACCAGTCCCCGCGCTGGCGCTTGTGCGGCGCCCGGCCGGTGCAGGGCAGCGCGACCATGGCGAGCGCCGCCGGCGGATGCCGCCCTTCCAGGCCATCGCCGGTGGCCACCGGGCGGTTCGCCAGAGCAGCCCGCGCAGGACTCGCGGGAATGCTTTCCATTTGACCGCAAGGCCACTAATACGCTATTTTCGGCGGTTTGATTCGAGCCCTTGCCATGCCACGACCGAACTCCGACGAAGCTGTCGACGCCAGCGCACCCGCGATGGACGAAACAGCTGTCGGTAAACTGAAGTTTGAGGCGGCTCTCGCCGAACTTGAACAGATCGTTCAGGACATGGAGGGTGGCCGCCTGCCGCTCGAGGAGTCACTGGCCGCGTATCGCCGTGGCAGCGAACTGCTGACCCATTGCCAGCAGCAACTCAGCGACGCCGAACGCCAGATTCAGGTGCTCGAGAATGGCGCGCTGCGCGCTTTCGAGCCCGCGGGTGGCGAGGCCAGATGAGCGCGCCGACGCAAGTCCCGCCGGCGCCAGCGGCGCCTGCCTTCGCGGACTGGATGCGTTGCGTCCAGGCAGAGGTCGAAGCGGCCCTCGCCCGCCACCTGCCGCCGGCGGAAGCCATTCCGGCGCGCCTGCACCAGGCCATGCGCTATGCCAGCCTGAATGGCGGCAAACGGATACGGCCGCTGCTTGTTTTCGCGGCCGGAGAGCTGACCGCTGCCCCGGCGGAACGACTGCAAATCGCGGCCTGCGCGGTCGAGCTGATCCACAGCTATTCGCTGGTCCATGACGACCTGCCGGCGATGGATGACGACGTGCTGCGACGCGGCCGCCCGACCTGCCACGTCGAGTTTGACGAAGCGACTGCCTTGCTGGTCGGCGACAGCCTGCAAGCGCTGGCTTTCGAACTGCTGGCGCGCAAGGATTTCGGCGAACAGGGCCGGCAACTGGAAATGCTGCGCCTGCTGGCGCGCGCCAGCGGCTCGTGCGGCATGGCTGGCGGCCAGTCAATCGACCTCGAAGCCGTCGGCAAGAGCCTCAACCAGCCCGAACTGGAATTGATGCACGCGCTCAAGACCGGCGCCCTGATCCGCGCGGCAGTGTTGCTCGGCGCCCTCTGCGGAGCAGCCCTGAGCACCGGCGAAAGCGCTGCGCTGGACCGTTTTGCCAAACGCGCCGGCCTGCTCTTTCAGGTCGTCGACGACATTCTCGACTGCACGGCCAGTACCGCCACCCTCGGCAAGACGGCCGGCAAGGATGCGGCTGCCGAGAAACCGACCTACGTCAGCCTGCTGGGCCTCGAACGCGCCCGCGAGTTTGCCGACGATCTGAGAAAGCAGGCGCTCGAAGCACTCGCGCCTTTCGGCGAACGCCGCCAGCGCCTTGTCGAGCTCACCGGCTTCATCACCCAGCGCAAGTTCTAGGCACCGCTTCCGCTCATTGCTCGCCGCCACCGGCGAGCGCTTCCGCAGGACCCAACAAGACCATGACCCTCTACCCTCTGCTCGACACCATCAGCGATCCGGCGCAAGTGCGCAAGCTCGACCGCCGCCAGTTGCCACAACTGGCTGACGAGTTGCGTGCCTTTCTGGTCGATTCGGTCTCCCGGACCGGCGGCCACCTGTCGTCGAACCTCGGCACGGTCGAACTGACGGTCGCCCTGCACTACGTTTTCGACACGCCGCACGACCGCCTGGTGTGGGACGTCGGCCACCAGACCTACGCGCACAAGGCGCTTACCGGCCGCCGCGAGGGCATGGCCAGGCTGCGCATGCATGGCGGCATCTCCGGCTTCCCGAAGCGCAGCGAGAGCAGGTACGACACCTTCGGCGTCGGCCACTCGTCGACGTCGATCTCGGCGGCCCTGGGCATGGCGCTCGCCGCCAAGATCAGGCACGAAACGCGCAAGGTCGTGGCCATCATCGGCGACGGCGCGATGTCGGCCGGCCAGGCCTTTGAAGCGCTCAACAACGCCGGCGTCGCCGACGCCGACATGCTCGTCGTCCTCAACGATAACGACATGTCGATCTCGCCGCCCGTGGGCGCACTGAACCGCTACCTGGCGCGGCTCTTCTCCGGCAACACCTTCAACGCGGCCCGCAAGGCCGGCGAGAAGATCCTCGACTTTTCGCCTTCGCTGCTCGAATTCGCCAAGCGCGCCGAGGAGCACGTCAAGGGAATGCTGACCCCGGGAACGCTGTTCGAGGAACTGGGCCTGAACTACATCGGCCCGATCGACGGCCACGATCTCGAATCGCTGGTGCCGACCCTGCTCAACCTGAAGAACCTCAAGGGCCCGCAGTTTCTGCACGTCATCACCAAGAAGGGCCAGGGTTACAAGCTCGCCGAGGTCGATCCGATCCTCTACCACGGCGTCTCGAAGTTCAAGCCGGAGGTCGGGATTGCCGGCGGCAAGCCCGGCGCAAAGCCGAGCTACACGCAGGTTTTTGGCGACTGGCTGTGCGACATGGCGGCGGCCGACCCGCGACTCGTCGGCATTACCCCGGCGATGCGCGAAGGCTCCGGCCTGCTGCGCTTCAGCGAATGTTACCCGGACCGCTACTACGATGTCGGCATCGCCGAGCAGCACGCCGTCACCTTCGCCGCCGGCCTGGCCTGCGAAGGCATGCGACCGGTGCTGGCCATCTACTCGACCTTCCTGCAACGCGGCTACGACCAGCTGGTGCACGATGTGGCCCTGCAGAACCTGCCGGTGGTCTTTGCCCTCGACCGCGGCGGACTGGTCGGCGCCGACGGCCCGACGCACCACGGCGCCTTCGACGTTTCCTTCCTGACCTGCATCCCGAACATGGTACTGATGACGCCCAGCGACGAGGACGAGTGCCGCAAGATGCTGACCACCGCCTATCGCCTCGACGGACCGAGCGCCGTGCGCTACCCGCGCGGCACCGGTACCGGTGCGACGATCGACAAGGCGCTGGTCGGGCTGCCGCTTGGCAAAGGCGAAATCCGTCGCCGCGGTTCGCAGGTAGCCCTGCTCGCTTTCGGCAGCATGCTGACGCCGGCGCTCGAAGCAGGCGAAGAGCTCGACGCGACGGTGGCCAACATGCGCTTCGTCAAGCCTATCGACCGCGAGCTGATCATCGCCCTGGCCGCGGAACATTCTCTGCTCGTAAGCGTCGAAGAGAATTCCTTGATCGGCGGCGCCGGTTCCGAGGTCGCGCGGGTTCTCGAAGATGTTGCCGGCACGACTCGACTCCTGCGCCTGGGGATCCCCGACCGCTTCATCGAGCATGGCGACCAGGCACTCTTGCTGGCGGAAATTGGCCTGGACCGTGACGGAATCGTCGCTGCGGTGCGTGCGCGGCAAGACAGCGGCGCAGGGGCAGCCGAGGAAATCGTCGCGGGCAGCATATAGAAAACAATCAGGAGCAGTAATGAACGCACCAGAAAACCCACAACCGACCACGATGGTGGACGTCCAGGGCTCAGCCGATACCCGCCGCATCGCCATCAACAAGGTCGGCATCAAGGCGATACGGCACCCGGTCAAGGTGCTCGACAAGTCCGGCGGCGTACAGCACACCATCGCCATGTTCAACATGTACGTCGGCCTGCCGCACAATTTCAAGGGCACGCACATGTCGCGCTTCGTGGAAATCCTCAACAGCCATGAACGCGAGATTTCGGTCGAAAACTTCCCGGCCATGTTGCGCGACATGGTCGACCGGCTGGAAGCGGAAACCGGTCACATCGAAATGAACTTCCCGTATTTCATCAACAAGACCGCTCCGGTGTCCGGGGTGCAGAGCCTGATGGATTACGACGTCACTCTGGTCGGCGAAATCGGCCATGGCGATATCACATCGACCATCAGGGTGGTGGTTCCGGTCACCAGCCTGTGCCCGTGCTCAAAGGAGATTTCCGAGCGCGGCGCCCACAACCAGCGCTCGCACGTAACGGTCACGGTGAGCATCAACGATCACCTGTGGATCGAAGAGCTGGTGCAATTCGTCGAAGCGCAGGCGTCGTGCGAGCTCTATGGCCTGCTCAAGCGCCCGGACGAGAAGTACGTCACCGAACGAGCCTACGACAACCCGAAGTTCGTCGAGGACATGGTGCGCGACGTGGCCGCACGCCTCAACGCCGAATGCCGCATCGACGCCTACGTGGTCGAGTCCGAGAACTTCGAGTCGATCCACAATCATTCGGCGTACGCGCTGATCGAGAACGACAAGCGAGCCGCCGCAGCAGGCTGACCCGGCGCTGGTGAACCAGGCAGAAGAAAAAAACGTGGCGGAGTCTCTCGACTCCGCCACGTTTTTGTTTACGCCAGCAGCGCGGCTGTTCAGCGCTGCTTGCGGACCAGCTTCTCCTTGATCCGCGCCGACTTGCCCGAACGCTGACGCAGGTAGTAAAGCTTGGCGCGACGAACGTCGCCACGACGCTTGACCTCGATCGCCGCGACCAGCGGCGAGTAGGTCTGGAAGGTGCGCTCGACGCCCTCGCCCGACGAAACCTTGCGCACGATGAAGCTGGAGTTGAGACCACGATTGCGCTTGGCAATCACGACCCCTTCGTAGGCCTGCAAACGCTCGCGCGTACCTTCCCGCACCTTGACCTGGACGACGACGGTGTCGCCCGGCGCAAAGACGGGAATGACTTTGCCCAGACGGGCAATTTCTTCTTGCTCAAGTTGCTCGATCAGATTCATATTCTTGACTCCATGTATGCGAACTACGCATTCTTGTCCTGACCGCATTGCTCCTGAAACTGCCGCAGGAGTTGCGTTTCCGTTTTCGACAGCGAACGCCCCGCCAACAACTCGGGACGCCGCTGCCACGTCCGACCCAGCGCCTGTTGCAGACGCCAGCGTCGTATTTCCTCGTGGTGACCGGACAAGAGCACATCCGGCACCCGCCGCCCGTCGTACTCCTCGGGCCGCGTATAGTGCGGGCAATCAAGCAAGCCCGCGACAAACGAATCCTGTTGTGCCGATTCGGCGTCGTTGAGCACGCCCGGCAACTGCCTGACGACGGCGTCGATCAGCGCCATCGCCGGTATTTCGCCACCCGAAAGGACGAAATCACCGATAGAAATTTCTTCATCGACGCCCGCGTCGATCAGCCGTTCGTCGATCCCTTCGTAGCGCCCGCAAACCAGCACCAGCGCTTCGTCGCCGTGCGCCAGCTCCATCACCCGCTGGTGCGTGAGCAGCGAGCCCTGGGGCGAAAGGCAGATCACACGGCTGGAGGCCACTCCGGCCCCCTGCTGCCGCGCCTTCGCCGCCGCGATCGCCGCCGCCAGCGGCTGGGCCAGCATGACCATTCCCGGGCCGCCGCCGTAGGGACGGTCATCAACGGTGCGATGCCGATCCTCGGTGAAGTCGCGCGGATTCCACAGCTGCAGGGTCCAGCGTCCGGTCTCCAGTGCCCGCCGGGTCACCCCCGAGTGGCTCACCGCCGTAAACATTTCGGGAAACAGGCTCAGCACATCAACGACAAACGGGCTCTCGGGCAGCGACGCGCCGCCTGGCGAAGTCACCAGTCGATTTCCCAATCGACGCGAATTCGCTCTTGCGCAAGCTCAACTTCCAGTACCACCGCGGCGACAAAAGGCAACAAGCGCTCGACGCCCTGGCCGTCGCCAACGCGCAACACCGCGTTGGCCGGCGTTTCGATCAAGCCGAGAACCCTGCCCAGAGACTGGTCCTGCGTATTGACCACCGCAAGGCCAAGCAGATCGGCCCAGTAGTATTCGTCGCTCGCGGTCGCCGGCAAGGCCCGGTGCGGAACGCCCACCAGCACCCCGGCGACGGCCTCGGCAGCAGACCGGTCAGCAACACATTCGAGCTGGGCAATGAGCATCTCGTTGCGCAGGTGGCAGGTGATCAGCCGCGTCGGACGCCACAACGCAGGCGCATCACCCTCGTGACCCAGCCACCACTGCGGCAGTCGGGACCAGGCAGCGGGATCATCGGCAAACGGATAAACGCGCACCGCACCCTGCAGCCCGTGCGCACCGGCGACCTTGCCGAGGACGACGATGTCCTCGACAGCAGCCGGATCGACGTCGATTCCTGCCACAGCCACAGTGCCAGCCCCGTCAGACCGCGAACTGGCGGGCAAGACTCAGGCGGCGACCTTGGCCGCCGACTGCTTGAGCAGGCGAGCACAGGTCATCGACAGTTGCGCACCCTGCTCCTGCCAGTAGCTGAGACGGTCGGTGGCGATGCGCAAGCCCTCTTCCTTCTCCGAAGCCAGCGGATTGTAGAAGCCGATGCGCTCGATGAAACGGCCATCGCGGCGGAAACGCGAATCCGCGACCACCATATTGTAGAAGGGGCGCTGCTTGGAGCCCCCACGGGCAAGACGAATGACAACCATGATCAGCTCTTCCGAAATCAGAAAAAGAGGCGGATTATAGCAAAAAAGAGTCTTTTCAACATGATCTTGCTACGCCCGCGGCTGGCGTCGACCGGAAAGCGACGAGGGGGGGCGGCGGCAGCGTCTGCCGCCAGCCAGCAGTCGAAGCTTGCAGGCTATAATTGCGAGTAATTAGGTCGACAGCGTAAACGTCGCTTGCGCAGCAGCTGCTCGACCCAGCCGCAGTTACCCATGTGCCGGAAGAGGCAGGGTAGCGATCCGACGGACGGCGTGACGACACAAACTTGTTTGGCAGGTGGCAAGATGACCAACACCGCTTTCAATCAGCATGGCGCAGCGGAAACCGTGACTTCGCACTCAGGCATACGCACCATTCTGCTATGGCTCGAGTCGCCAATGGCGCCCCACCCGGCCGATGAGCTCCCCTCGCTGCGTGCCCAGGTGAAGGCCTGGAACGAGGTCGGCGGCTCGCCACAGCAGCGCGCTCTGGCGCTGAACGGTTTGTACGAGCGCAGCTGCACGGTTGTTGCGGCACTGCTTCCTGAACTGACCGAGCTGACCTTGCCCATCCCACGCAAGTCGCGACGCCTGGTCCGCAGCGTTCTCGACCTGCTGCAGATGCTCGCTGATGACACGCTGGCGATGGCCGAAGAGGGCGCTCGGCACGATGCCACCGACCGCAATCAAGCGCCCGACCTGGCACTTTGGCGTAGCCTGCATGCCGTCGCGCAACAACTGATGATCAGTCACCTGATCGCCTCTCCGGCACCTACCGGTGCCTGGCAACAACTGCATCAGACCTACGCCAGGGCACGCGACCGGCGGCTTGAAGCGGCCATCCCACGCGGCCAGTCACGCAAGCTGCAGCACATCTATCACGCGGCCGTCCTGCTCGGCTGCGCCCAGCCAGCGTCGTTGACGGCACGTGAGGTGGTCTTCCTTGCCGCTTACTTCGAGCGCTTCGCCGGCCAGATCGAGACCATCTCGGCGGAAGCCGCCGCCACCGCTCCGGGGAGCTTCTGGGTCGATCCGACGCGCGACGCGCCCGCCCTGCCGTTTTCGCGCAAGCTGGCGCCGTCGACAGCTCCCCTCGAGTACTTTTCGTGCGCCCGCCTGGGCCTGCTGCTGAAGACGCAGATCGCCCAGCTCAACGCGGGCACGCCAGCCGAAGAAATCGGGCTTCCAGAGCTGGCCAGCACTCCCGCCGGAGTCGGCGTCCTGCGCCGCCTGGCGGGACGCTGGAGCGACTTCGGCAAGCGCCGCTTCCATCGTCGGCGACAGGGCTATCGGACGGTTCTGGGCACCGGCATCGACGGACTCTGGCAACTCAGCAAGGAAGGCGACTCGGCCGCTGTCGAGTTGTCGAGCTGGATGATCACCAACGAAAGCCCGGACGGCTATGCGATCAGGCACGTCTCCGGCAAGATCGGCACCCTGTCGGTCGGCAACGTCGTCGCGGTGCGCACGGGCGACGAAAAGAACTGGCAGATCTGCATGGTGCGCTGGGCGGTATCCGAAAACCCGGAGGATCTGGAGCTGGGCCTGCAGATCCTGGCTCCGAAGGCTGTCGCGGCGATTCTGGCCCGTCCTGTCGAGGGCGAAGGAACGGAACATCTGCGCGTCCTGGTGCTGCCGGAAATTCCTCTGCTGCGCACCAGCCAGCTGCTGGTCGTTGCGTCGGGTATGCTGACCCAGAACAACGAGAAACTGGTGCTGGTCATCGAGGACGAAAACCTGGTGGTTCGTGAAATCAAGAGCATTGGTATCGACGAGCAGACGGGCAGCGTTGACATCCTGTCGATAGAACCCGACCAGAGACGCCTCTAGGCCGCGCCCAGAGGCAGCGGACGACAGGTCGCAGCACGAAGACCGGAAAGGCGAGCGGGCCCGCGACCGCCGCGGGGGAAAAGAACCGTTCGCCACAGTTTCCGGGATAATGGCGCAATGTCGGAAATACTGGTTCTCTACTACAGCCACCGGGGTTCGGTGCGGGCTCTCGCCCAGCACATCGCCCGCGGTATAGAGTCAACGGACGGCGCGACAGCGCGTCTGCGGACGGTTCCCAAGGTGTCGTCCGTCTGCGTCGCAACTGCTCCGGAAATACCGCCCGACGGAGCACCTTACGTAGCCGCCGCCGACCTTGACGAATGCATAGGCCTTGCGCTCGGCAGCCCGACGCGCTTCGGAAACATGGCGGCGCCAATGAAATATTTCTGGGACAGCACTGCCGCACAGTGGTCGTCTGCAACCCTGGCCGGAAAGCCCGCCTGCGTCTTCACATCGACGGCCAGCGCTCACGGCGGACAGGAGAGCACGCTGTTGTCGATGATGCTGCCGCTGCTGCATCACGGCATGCTGCTCGTCGGCCTGCCCTACAGCGAAGCGGCCTTGACGAGCACTCGTGGTGGCGGCACACCGTATGGCGCCAGCCATCTTGCCGGTGCCGAGGGAAACCCGACGCTCAGCGAGGAAGAGCGCCAACTGGCCTTCGCGCAGGGGCGCCGCCTCGCTGCCATTGCCATGAAGCTCGGCGCCCGATGATCCGCGGCCTGTACCTGGCAGCGTGCAGCAGCCTGATTGCGCTGATTTTCCTGTGCCTGGCCTGGGAATTGCGGCTGGCACCGATCCAGCCTGGCGGCTCATGGCTGGCGTTGAAGTGCCTGCCGCTGCTGGCACCCTTGTTCGGCATTCTCAACGGCCGCCGCTACGCGTACCAGTGGGCCAGCATGCTGATTCTGCTCTACTTCACCGAGGGTATCGTGCGCGCCACCACCGAGACGGGAATGGGACAATTGCTGGCAACCGCCGAAACAGCCCTCTCCCTGGTCTTCTTCTGTGCGACCGTCGCCTACGCCAGACTCACGCGCCCGTCGGCGCAGAAAAGCGAAGCGCCGGCGCGCCCGTAGCCGCGACTCTCTGCCACTTCGTTCGAGGCAGGCGTCAAACGTCACCCTGCGGGTCGACGCGATCGGGAATCTGCAGCTTGTTCAAGGCGTTGAGATAGGCTTTCGCCGAGGCGATGACGATGTCGGTATCCGCTCCATTGCCGTTCACGATGCGACCGTCTTTCCCCAGGCGAACGGTCACTTCGCCCTGTGCGTCGGTGCCCGTAGTGATCGCATTGACCGAGTAAAGCAGGAGTTGCGCGCCGCTTGCGGCCACCGACTCGATGGCCTTGAAGGTCGCGTCTACCGGCCCGCTGCCGATCCCGGCCGCTTTTTTCTCGACGCCATCGACGTTCAGGGTGACATCCGCAGCCGGCGTCTCACCGGTTTCCGAGCAAACGCGCGAATAAACCAGCTTGTAATACTCGCCCTCCTGCGTGACGTCCTCGTCGGAAACCAGCGCCTGGAGATCTTCGTCGAAGATCTCGTGCTTCTTGTCCGCGAGTTCCTTGAAGCGGGCAAATGCGGCATTCAGAGCCTCTTCGCTATCGAGCACGATCGCCAGCGCCGCCAGGCGCGACTTGAAGGCGTTGCGCCCCGAGTGCTTGCCGAGAACGAGCTTGTTCTGCGCCCAGCCGACGTCCTCGGCACGCATGATCTCGTAGGTTTCCCGGTGTTTGAGGACGCCGTCCTGGTGAATCCCCGATTCGTGCGCAAAGGCGTTGGCGCCAACGACTGCCTTGTTGGGCTGCACGGGATAGCCGGTGATCTGCGAGACGAGCTTGGACGCCGGAACGATCTGCGTGGCGTCGATACGGGTCTGCACCGGAAAAAGGTCAGCGCGCGTCCTTACCGCCATCACCACCTCTTCAAGAGAGGCGTTGCCGGCTCGTTCGCCAAGGCCATTGATCGTGCATTCGACCTGGCGCGCGCCGGCGAGGACCGCTGACAGCGAATTGGCGACCGCCATTCCCAGGTCGTTGTGGCAGTGCGTTGACCACACCACCTGTCCGGCACCGGGCACCCGCTCGATCAGCGTCCGCATCAGGTCACCCCACACCGACGGGACACTATAGCCGACCGTATCGGGAACGTTGATTGTCCGCGCTCCGGCCTTGATCACCTCCTCGAAAATCCGGCACAGGAAGTCAACGTCGGAGCGTACCGCGTCTTCCGCGGAAAACTCGACGTCGTCGGTGTATTCGCGCGCCCAGTTCACCGCCCGTATGGCCGACTCGACCACCTGGTCGGGCGTCATCCGCAGCTTCTTCTCCATATGGATCGGACTGGTGGCGATGAAGGTATGAATACGACCGCTCACCGCTGGCTTGATCGCTTCGCCGGCGCGACGAATGTCATTCTCGTTGGAACGGGCCAGGGAGCACACGGTGGACTCCCTGACGATCGAGGCAATCGACTTGATGGCATCGAAGTCGCCCGGCGAAGCCGCGGCAAACCCCGCTTCGATCACATCGACCTGCATGCGCTCGAGCTGGCGCGCCACGCGCAGCTTTTCGTCCTTGGTCATCGAAGCGCCGGGGCTCTGTTCTCCGTCGCGCAAGGTGGTATCGAAAATTACCAGATGATCTTTCATTTCCCGACTCCGCAAGTGAGGGTGTCAATACACGGCGTGACGGCCGGTGTTCGGCAAGCGGCCGAAAACAGGCATGGCCGGGAGTGATTCTAATGCCTGCCGCACAGCGGCGGCGCTGCCGGCAACGCGCGACCATCGCGAATTAACCGTCAGTCGTCAGCGCCGCGCTGTTCGATCGGTGGTGGTGGCGCCTTGCGTCGAAGGCGGTGCGTCAGCGCCAGGACATAGCCGGAAAGCGCATAGGCGACGAAAAGTCCAAACAGGGCCACCGGTGTGTCGTAGGAAACGAAGGCAAAGCCAAGGGCAATGGCGACCACGAAGATGAAGGGCACGCTGCGCCGCAGATTGACGTCCTTGAAGCTGTAGAAACGGACGTTGGTGACCATCGAGATGCCGGCAAAGATTACCAGTGTACAGGCCGCCCAGCGCACGTCAGCCGCGGCCACGTCCTTGTCGATCATGACCCACAGGAAGGCCGTCACCAGTGCCGCAGCCGCCGGGCTCGGCAGGCCCTGGAAGTAACGCTTGTCGATGACTTCCAGCGTTGTGTTGAAGCGCGCCAGGCGTAGCGCAGCACCGGCGCAGTAGATGAAGGCAGCGATCCAGCCAAGCCGGCCAAGATCCTTGAGTGCCCACGCGTAGCTGACCAGTGCCGGCGCGACGCCAAAGGAAACCATGTCGGAAAGTGAATCGTACTCGGCGCCGAAGGCACTCTGGGTCCTCGTCATGCGCGCCACTCGCCCATCAAGACCATCGAGCACCATGGCCACAAAGATCGCCACGGCCGCGGCCTCGAAGCCACCTTTCATCGCCTGGACAATGGCGAAGAAGCCACAGAACAGCGCTGCGGTAGTAAACAGGTTCGGCAACAGATAGATCCCTCGACGCCGCAACTCCGGGTTGAAGAGGGTCTTGCGAGGTTTCATTTCGGGCATTGCGCAGTTGTCGTTTGGCCGCTGGCTCAGGCCGGTTGAGGAGGAAAGGAACCGGAGGCAGCAGCTATCGGGACGGGAATCGGAGGCGGAGAGGGGCAGGTCATGAGGGATTCAATACCTCGGCGTTCTTGTCCGACGAGCGCGCGACCCTCGTCGCGCCGCCGCCGGACAAGCCACGGCGCCGATCAGTTCTTGCTCTGATCAACCAGCCTGTTCTTCTTGATCCAGGGCATCATGTCGCGCAACTTGGCGCCGACGATCTCGACCTCGTGCTGGGCCATCAGGCGGCGACGGGCAGTCATCGACGGGTAGTTGGTACGCCCTTCGAGGATGAACATTTTCGCGTAATCGCCGTTCTGGATTCGCTTGAGCGCCGCACGCATGGCAACGCGGGACTGCTCGTTGATCACCTCCGGCCCGGTCACGTATTCGCCGTACTCGGCGTTGTTCGAGATCGAATAGTTCATGTTGGCAATGCCGCCTTCGTACATCAGGTCGACGATCAACTTGAGTTCGTGGAGACACTCGAAGTAGGCCATCTCGGGCGCGTAACCGCCCTCGACCAGCGTCTCGAAGCCCATTTTCACGAGCTCTACAGCCCCCCCGCAGAGGACCGCCTGCTCGCCGAAAAGGTCGGTCTCGGTCTCTTCGCGAAAATTGGTTTCGATCACCCCGCCCTTGGTGCCGCCATTGGCCGCGGCATACGAAAGGGCAATGTCGCGGGCTTTGCCGGAACGGTCCTGATGGACAGCGATCAGCGACGGCACGCCGCCACCCTTGAGATACTCGGAACGCACCGTATGCCCAGGGCCCTTCGGGGCGACCATGATCACGTCCACATCGTCACGTGCCACAACCTGGTTGTAATGAACGTTGAAGCCGTGCGCGAAAGCCAGTGCGGCACCCTTCTTCATGTTCGGCGCCACCTCGGTGTTGTAGACCTGCGGGATGGTCTCGTCGGGGAGCAGCATCATCACCACATCGGCGCCCTTGACTGCGGCAGCAACCTCGGCAACTTTCAGGCCAGCCTTCTCGGCCTTGCTCCACGAAACGCCATCCTTGCGCAGACCGACCGTCACCTTGACGCCGGAATCGCTGAGGTTCTGCGCGTGCGCGTGCCCCTGGGAGCCGTAACCGACGATGGTGACCTTCTTGCCCTTGATCAGGGAAAGGTCGGCGTCCTTATCGTAGAAAACTTTCATTCAAATTCCTCTATTTACTGGTCGGTCTGATTAGACTTTTAGAATGCGCTCGCCGCGGCCAATGCCGCAGACGCCGGTACGAACGGTTTCGAGAATCAGTCCCGCGTCGATCGCCTGGATGAAGGAATCGAGTTTTGCTCCGCTGGCGGTCAGCTCGATGACATAGGTCGACTCGGTGACGTCGATGATGTGACCGCGAAAGATGTCGGTCAGGCGCTTGAGTTCCTCGCGGTCCTTGCCGGTGGCGCGGACCTTCAGCAGCATCAGTTCGCGCTCGATGTGTGCCGCCTCGGAGAGATCGACGACCTTGATGACGTCGATCAGCTTGTTCAGCTGCTTGGTGATCTGCTCAACCACCGCGTCGGTCCCCGAAGTGACGATGGTCAGGCGGGACAGCGAAACGTCCTCTGTGGGAGCCACGGTGAGGGTCTCGATGTTGTAGCCGCGCGCCGAAAACAGACCGGCCACCCGCGACAGAGCTCCCGCCTCGTTCTCCAGCAGGATTGAAATTATGTGTCGCATCTTGTCTTTCCCTTACAGATCTTCGGTCAGGAGCATATCCGCCAGGCCTTTGCCGGCCGCCACCATTGGAAAGACATTCGCTTTCTGATCGGTGATGAAGTCGATGAATACCAGGTCATCCTTGTGATCGATGAATGCCTTCTTCAGCGCACCCTCGACGTCCTCCGGCCGCTCGACGCGGATGCCGACGTGGCCATACGCCTCGGCGAGCTTGACGAAGTCGGGCAGCGAATCCATGTACGACTCCGAATAACGGCTGCCATAGAACATTTCCTGCCACTGGCGAACCATTCCCAGGTAGCGGTTGTTGAGATTGATGATCTTGATCGGCAAGCGGAACTGCTTGGCAGTCGACAGCTCCTGAATACACATCTGGATCGACCCTTCGCCGGTGACGCAGGCAACCTGCATTTCCGGGTTCGCCAGCGCCGCCCCCATGGCGTAAGGCAGGCCGACCCCCATCGTCCCGAGACCCCCGGAGTTGAGCCAGCGGCGCGGCTGATCAAACTTGTAGTACTGCGCGGCCCACATCTGATGCTGACCGACGTCGGAAGTCACGATCGCCTGGCCTTTGGTCACCTCATAGAGCTTTTCGATGACGTACTGCGGCATGATGACGCCCTTCTTCATGCGGTATTTCATGCACTGCTTGGCGCGCCACTCGTCGATCTGCTTCCACCAGCCGGCCAGCACCTCCCCATCCGGAGTGGCATTGCCGGCATCGAGCAACTTGGACATTTCGTCGAGAACGTCCGGGACGTTGCCGACGATCGGCACATCGACCTTGACGCGCTTGGAAATCGACGAGGGGTCAATATCGATGTGGATGATCTTGCGTGGAATGGACGAAAAGTTGGCTGGATTACCAATCACCCGGTCGTCGAAGCGCGCACCGATAGCCAGCAGGACGTCACAGTTCTGCATCGCAAGGTTGGCTTCGACGGTACCGTGCATGCCGGGCATGCCAAGAAACTGCGGATCGCTCGCCGGATACGCACCGAGACCCATCAAGGTGTTGGTAATCGGAAATCCGAGCCGCCGTACCAGCTTGGTCAATTGCTCGGCACCGTTGGAGAGGATGACTCCCCCACCGCTGTAGACCATCGGCCGCTTGGCCTCGAGCAGAAGATGCAGGGCCTTCTTGATCTGCCCCAGATGCCCCTTGACAACCGGGTTGTACGAGCGCAGCTGGATCGTTTCCGGATATTCGAACTTGCACTTGGCGGCGGTAATGTCCTTGGGGATATCGATCACCACCGGACCCGGACGACCGCTGTTGGCGATGAAGAAAGCCTTCTTTATGGTCACTGCCAGGTCGTGCACGTCCTTGACCAGGAAGTTGTGCTTCACGCAGGGCCGGGTGATGCCGACGGTATCGCACTCCTGGAAGGCGTCCTGACCGATGTACTCGGTCGGCACTTGCCCGGCGATGACGACCAGAGGAATCGAATCCATGTACGCCGTGGCGATGCCGGTCACCGCATTGGTCGCACCGGGCCCTGAAGTGACCAATGCCACGCCGACCTTGTGCGTCGAGCGCGCCAGGCCGTCGGCGGCATGTACAGCCGCCTGCTCGTGACGAACGAGAATGTGCTTGACCTGATCCTGCTTGAAGAGCGCGTCGTACATGTGAAGGACAGCCCCGCCAGGATAGCCGAATACGTACTCGACCTTTTCTTCCTGCAGGCACCTGATTACAATCTCCGCACCGGTCATCATTGTCATTACCGTCGCCCCAGCAAGCAAATTGCTCGAAAAAAGTCTGCAACGTTAAAGCTTAGACGTGGTTTGGTCAAGGCATTCACGAAAACCGACGCCGGGGAAAGCAGGCTTCCCGCCCCACAACCGCAAGGATTTCCACCCTGGCCAGCCAACGCGAACTGTCAGACTTCCTCACAGCAGTCGAACGCCGCGCTTTCAAGCAAGCAATGTTCGCAGTGCGCAACGAAGAGTCCGCACTCGACATCGTCCAGGATGCGATGATGAAGCTCGCCGAGAAATATGGCGACCGCCCGCCAACAGAACTGCCCATGCTTTTCCAGCGGATCCTGCAGAACACGATTCGCGATTACTATCGACGCAGCAAGGTCCGCTCGCTATGGACAACGCTCCTCTCCGCCCTTTCGCCGAATGATGACGAGGAGCACGACCCTCTCGAAACGATCAACAGCGAATCAGGGCCCAACGGCCCTAAAACGCCGCACGGTCAGTTTGAGCAGGCACAGGTCCTGGGAATGATCGAGAAAGAGATAGAATCTTTGCCTGGGCGTCAACGGGAAGCGTTTCTTCTGCGTTACTGGGAGGATATGGACGTTGCCGAAACGGCGTCGATCATGGGTTGCTCGGAGGGGAGCGTCAAGACACACTGTTCACGTGCCAATCACGCTCTCGCGGCCGCACTGAAAGCAAAAGGAATTACCCTATGAATGAACTACATTTTGCCTTCAAAGCCAGACAGCACCTGAACCGGGGGCTGCATGAACTGCCACCATCAACGCAGTCGCGCCTGCAGGCCGCCCGAGAGCGGGCGCTGGCTCGGCAAAAACTTGCCGTCCACCAATCGATACTGGTGGCGGCGGGGAGCTTTGTTCAGGAGCACACGGAAGGCTTTCACCTGCGGCAAATTCTCGTTGCCTTGGCGCTGGTTCTCGGCGTAGTGTTCTACGCTTACTGGCAGGCCGACCGGAGCATCGCCGAACTGGAGGTCATTGATAGCGCCCTGCTCGCCGACGACTTGCCGATCGCGGCCTTCACCGACAGGGGCTTTGATGCATGGTTGAAAAGCTCCGCGTCGCACTGATCCTCAGCAGCTTCGTAGCCGTCACGGGCTGGGCCGATGTGCTCAGCCCGTCTGCCATTGCGACGCCAGCTCAACCGCAGTGGGGTGAACTCACGGTCGAGCAGAAAACAATCCTCGCACCGCTCAGTTACGACTGGGACGGGATGGACTATGCGCGCCAGAAGAAATGGCTGGGAATCACGCGGCGCTTCTACAACATGACCGCCGACGAGCAGCGCAGAGTGCAGGTCCAGATGCAGGACTGGGGGAAGCTGACACCCGAACAACGGCGAGTCGCGCGCGAGAATTTCATCACCGCCAACAAGCTCCCCGTCGAGAAGAAGCAGGAACTCAGGCTGAAGTGGCAGGAGTACTCAAGCCTGCCGGACGAAGAGAAAGATAGGCTCAAGCAGCAAGCGGCCAAACGGGCGGCGCCGACCAAACCGGGGCTGCCGGGCAGCAGTGGCACAGCGGGCAACCTGACCTCGCCGCCGCCATCGACGACGCTGTTGCCGCTCGGCAGCCATCATACTCCGCCAGCACCCGTCACCACGGCTGCGCCGGCAAGCGCATTGGAAAACCGGGATTGACGGCGGCAACCGAGGCCCCCGTCAAGCGACCGAGCATCACCCGTCGTCTGGCCAGCATGCTGTACGAGTCCTTGCTGCTGTTCGGCGTCCTTGTCGCGCTGCTTGTTGTGCCACACTTCCTGCTCGGCACCCTGACCCATCGCCTGGCGACGCCGGTCGTCGTGCAGGCACATACCTTCATCGTGCTGCTCGCCTACTGCCTCTGGTTCTGGAGTAACGGGCGGCAAACGCTGGCCATGAAGACCTGGCGCATGCGCCTGCTGACCCGTGACGGGCAACCCGTCCGGCCGGCCCAGGCGCTGCTGCGCTACCTCCTGTGCTGGCCAAGCATCATCCTGGGAGGAGTTGGCATCCTTTGGGCCGTCGTGGACCGCGAGCGCCTGTTTCTGCACGACCGTCTCGCCGGCACGCAACTCGTACTGAGTGGAGATCTGGCGAAGAAGCCATAGCCCGTAACTGGGCTAGGCGAACCATCCGGCGACGGGCAAGGATTTCAATAGCCTGCCCAAGCGACCTTGCGCAGCTCCCCCGGTCAACGCACTCCGCCAATCAGCGTCGCTCGACCCACCAGATCATCGTGATCGCGGCCAGCAGGAAGAGCAAAGACGGCGTGACCGCACTGAGCAATGGCGACCAACTATTGATCGCGCCAAGATTGGCAAACAAGCCGTTGAGCATGTGGAACAGGATACCGATCATCACCCCGGAGAAGATCTTGAGGCCCACTGCGTCAGACCGGTAGTGCGCACCACCAAAGGGTAGAGCCAGAGCGACCATCACGAATGCAGCCAGGGGGTAGACCACCTTTTTCCACAATGCAATGTCATAGCGGTTGGTGGTCTGGCGATTGTCGGACAGGTGCTTGGTATAGGTCGCCAAGTGTCGCAGGGACATCCGATCGGGAGAAACCATAAGTACCGCCAGGATGTCCGGGTTCAGCGCCGAATGCCAGACCATCTCGGGGATCTGCTGAACGTCGGCACGCTCGGCATGCAGGACCGTCTGCACTACATTGCTCAAGCGCCAGCTGTCAGGAAGCACGTATTCGCCCTCGGCGGCCTCGGTGAACGAGTGCAACTTCGCCTCCTCGTCGAACTCGTAAATGCGAATCCCCCGCAAACGCGTATCCGGCAGCACAACGCGCACGTTGATGAAACTTCGCTCGTCCTTGACCCACAATCCTGAACGCAAGTCCTGCCCGATCATTCGACCCCTGGCTTTCAAGCGCAATTGGTTGGCCTCTCGCTCGGCCGTCGGCGCCACATACTCGCCGATCAGGAAGGTGGCGACGGCAAACAAGCCGGCGACCAGAAACAAGCCACGCAACAAGGCTCCCGAAGAGAGACCAGAAACCCGGAGAACGGTGATCTCGGAATGCCGAGCCAACGACGACAAGGCGTAGAGCGTCCCGATCAGAACGGCAATCGGCATCAGCTCGTAGACCCGCCCCGGCAGACGTAGCATGACGAAACCAAACGCATGGTGGAGTTGGTAGCCGCCCCGCCCGATGTCCTTGACCTCGCCAAGCATGTCAAAAAAAGCGAACAGTGCCAGAAACGCCAGCAACACCAGGAGGATGGCGGCAGACACCTCACGCACCAGATAACGACGATAGATCTTCATCGGGCGAGGCGCAGGAAAGATGACATGGCGATACGGTGGTAGAAAAGAAACGGCAAGAGAAGCAGCATGAACAGATGGACCACCAAGACGCCGACGGCAAAAGACACCTGGCCACTGGCTACCCAGCCCTGGCTGATGGTCAGCAGATTGTTGTAGATCACGTAAACCAGTATGGCCAGGAGCATGTTCGCCGAACGACCCGCGCGCGGGTTGACGAACGACAGCGGAATCGCCAACAAGGCCAGCACAGCTGCAGCAAGCGGCATGCCAACGCGCCACAGCAACTCTGCCCGATAGGGGGGCAAGTCGAGTTGCAGCAACTCCAGCGGCGGCATGTTCTTGGGTGTCCGCTCGATGCCACGCGCCTCCTTGGTCTCCAGGCGAACAGCATAGCGTGCGTACTCGAGAATACGGAAACCGGCCGTGCCCGGATCGAGCTCGTAACGACGGCCGTCCTGCAGGACAATGAAGCGATCACCGTTGGCCGCCGTCTCCTGGTGCCCCGTTCCGGCCATCGTCACCCCGAGGCGCTCGGGTGCGGCTTCGCTGACAAAGACGTTGCGCACGTGGGTGGTATCTTCGGCCACCGCTTCAACAAAGATCACCCGGTCACCCGCCGATGATTCCTGGAAGGTTCCCGGAGAGATTTGTCCGGCATCCTTCTGGTTGCTCAGCTTGCCGCGGTATTCGGCGCTCTGCGACAAGGCCCAGGGCGAGAGAAACAGCGACAGCAAGCCGATGGTGACCACCAGGGGGAGGGCAAAGGTGAATACCGGTCGCATCCAGGCCGTCAGCGACAGCCCGGAAGAGAACCAGACGACCATCTCCGAGTCACGATAGCTGCGCGAAAGGGTCAACAGAATGGCAACGAACAAGGAGAGCGACAACAGCGGCGGGAGATAATTGAGCGCTGCGAAACCCAGCAGCGCGGCCACAGCCCCCGGGTCGACTTCGCCCTGCGCAGCTTCGTTCAGCAGGCGGATCAACTGCGTGGTCACCAGGATCGCAAAAAGCGCTATGAAAACACCGGCGGTCGAGTGGGCGAACTCGCGTCGGACAGCACGCTGGAAGATCATTTTTTGACTTTGGTGAAAAACTGCAGTGATAATCGGCGTTTTCGACGAAACACGCCTGTCCTGGGGAGGGTGAGTGGAATTTAGCATAAAAAGCGGTAACCCGGAGAAGCAGCGCAGCGCCTGTGTGGTGGTCGGCGTTTTCGAACCCCGCAAGCTGACGCTGGCCGCCGAGCTCATCGACAACGCGGCGCGCAGCCATCTTTCGGACATCATTCGCCGCGGCGACATGGAGGGCAAGGCCGGCACCACCCTGCTGCTGCACAACGTTCCCGGCACACTCTGCGACCGTGTCCTCCTGGTCGGCCTCGGCAAGGAAAAGGAATTTGGCGATCGGGAATACTGCGACGCGATTCGCAGTGCCGTCAGGACGCTCAACGAAACGGGCTCGTTTGACGGCACGGTCTTCCTCACCGAAACCAGCGTCCGCAAGCGCAGCGCCGCCTGGCGCGTACGCCAGGCGGCGCTGGTTGCCCAGCAGACGGTCTATCGCTTCGACCAGTTCAAGAGCAAGAAGGATAAGGTCCGTCGTCCGCTGCGCAAGCTGACCTTCATTGTTGATCGTCGCAACGAGCTGGCCGTCGCCGAAGAAGCGCTGTGCGAGGGGCAGGCCATCGCCGAAGGCATGTCGCTGGCCAAGGATCTCGCCAATCTTCCCGGCAACGTGTGCACCCCGAGCTTTCTCGCCGAAACCGCGCAGAAGCTGGCCGAAGAACACCTGATGGAGTGCCAGATTCTTGAACGCGAGGAGATGGCTGCGCTGGGCATGCACGCGCTGCTCTCGGTCGCGCAGAGCTCACACCAGGCGCCGAAGCTCATTGTCCTGCAGTACAAGGGTGGCAAGAGCGACGAGAAGCCGGTCGTCCTGGTCGGCAAGGGCGTCACCTTCGATAGCGGCGGCATTTCGCTCAAACCGGCGCCCGAAATGGACGAGATGAAGTACGACATGTGCGGCGCTGCCAGCGTACTCGGCACCATCAAGGCAGCGGCCCTGATGAAGCTGCCGCTCAACCTGACGGTGATCGTGCCGAGCACGGAGAACATGCCTGGCGGTGGCGCCAGCCGACCGGGCGACATTGTCACCTCGATGTCCGGGCAGACCATCGAAATCCTCAACACCGACGCGGAAGGCCGCCTGATTCTCTGTGACGCCCTGACCTACGCCGCGCGCTTCGAGCCGGACACGGTGATCGACGTCGCCACCCTCACCGGCGCCTGCGTCGTCGCGCTTGGTCATGTCGCGACCGGACTGTTCGCCAACAACGATACGCTGGCCCGAGAGCTGGAAAACGCCGGTGACGAAGCACACGACCGCGCCTGGCAAATGCCGCTCTGGAATGACTATCAGGAACTGCTCAAGAGCCCCTTCGCCGACATGGCCAATATCGGCGGCCGCTGGGGCGGCAGCATTACCGCTGCCTGCTTTCTTGCCCGCTTCACCAAGAAATACGTCTGGGCCCACCTTGACATCGCCGGCACCGCCTGGACGTCGGGCACCGAAAAGGGAGCCACCGGACGACCGGTACCGCTGCTGATGCATTACCTGCTCAAGCGCGCCGGAAAGCTCAAGTGACGCAGATTTTCTTCTACCACAACGCTGCGAACCGTATCGGCACGACCGCCTTCCTCATCGGCAGGACCTTCGCGCAGAAGAAGGCCTTGCTGGTCTATGCGCCCGACGCCGAGATCGCGGCCGCGCTCGACCGACAGCTATGGGCGCAGCCGCCAACGGGCTTCGTCCCGCACGTCGGCGCCGGCTCGCCGCTGGCCGCTCAAACACCGGTTGTCATCGCCAGCACGCTGGAGTCACTACCCCACGACGAACGGCTTTTCAACCTTTCCAGCGATGTGCCGCCGGGCTTTTCCCGTTTCACGAGCCTGATTGAAATCGTCGGCCGCGGCGACGAGGAACGCGCCGACGGCCGCAAGCGCGCCCGCTTCTACAAGGATCGTGGCTACGATGTCAGATATCTCGATTGCACAGGAAAGCACTGATGGCCGATGACGAAGACCTGCTCGACCGCGCCAATTCGCTGATCAACTCTGACGCCGGGGCAAGGCGCGACGAGTCGAGCAACAGCGCGCGCCCGATGCGCAGGCGGCGCAGCTTCCTGGCCTCGGCAGATGCTGACCATGCGGACGGCGGACGGCGCTTTGGCCTCAGGGGCAGCGAAGACGATGATCTGCCGCTGCTGACGGATGTCGTCGTCGTGGTCGAGGCCGAACCCGAAACAAGCGTCGATGACATCGCTGCGAACCTGCGCCCGACGCTTGCCGCGGAGTTTGCGGAACTCATCGACCGACACCTGGCCGCGGCCTTGCCGGTACTGGTGGAGGCCGCCACTGCCGAGGCTGCCGCGAACCTGCGCCAGGGTATCGAAGCGAGCATTGCCACTGCGGCGCGCGATTTCATTGCCCAGCGCGGGCAACTGCAACTGCCGCTCGAGGATCCGGCGAGCGGCGAAGCCAAGCAGGAGCAGGAGTAGGAGCCGGGCGGATCGGCTTGGACCGGGTCAGCGTCGCGGCCCGGAGCTGCAGCGCGATCCGGTATAATGCGCGCTCCTGAAATCCACCCTCACCCTCCTCCATGGAACTCGCCAAGAGCTTTGAACCGGCCAACATCGAGCGTCGCTGGTACCCCGAGTGGGAAGCCAGAGGCTACTTCGGCGCCGGCCTCGATACCGACAAGAAACCCGAAGACGCCTTCTGCATCCTGCTGCCGCCACCGAACGTCACTGGTACCCTGCACATGGGGCACGGTTTCAACCAGGCGATCATGGACGCGCTCACCCGCTACCATCGCATGCGCGGCGACAACACGCTGTGGCAGCCGGGAACCGATCATGCGGGCATAGCGACTCAGATCGTCGTCGAACGCCAGCTCGACGGACAGGGGGTCTCCCGACACGACCTCGGCCGCGAGAAGTTTCTCGAGAAAGTCTGGCAGTGGAAGGAATTCTCGGGCAACACCATCACCCAGCAGATGCGTCGCCTGGGTACCTCGCCGGACTGGAGCCGCGAACGCTTTACCATGGACGCAGGCCTGTCGAAGACGGTCACCGAGACCTTCGTCCGGCTGTACAAGGAAGGCCTGATCTACCGCGGCAAGCGCCTGGTCAACTGGGATCCGGTGCTGCAGACGGCGGTCTCCGACCTCGAAGTCGCGCAGGAGGAAGAGCAGGGCCACCTCTGGCACATTCGCTACCCGTTGAGCGACGGCAGTGCAACGCTGACCGTTGCCACGACGCGACCGGAAACGATGCTCGGCGATACCGCCCTGATGGTCCATCCGGACGACGAGCGCTATCGTCACCTGCTCGGGAAGATGGTCAGACTGCCGCTTTGCGAGCGCGAGATTCCGATCGTTGCCGACGCCTACGTGGACCTCGCCTTCGGTACCGGCTGCGTCAAGGTCACTCCGGCTCACGACTTCAATGACTACGCAGTCGGTCAGCGCCACCAGCTGCCGATGATCCCGATTCTGACGCTCGACGCCCGCATCAACGAGAATGCGCCGGCATGCTACCAGGGCATGGATCGCTTTGCCGCGCGCCTGCAGATCGTCGCCGACCTCGAAAAACAGGGCTTCCTGGACAAGGTCGAGCCACATACTCTGAAAGTGCCGCGCGGCGACCGCAGCGGTGTGGTCATCGAACCGATGCTCACCGATCAGTGGTTCGTCGCCATGAGCAAGGCCGGTGCCGACGGCAGCAGCATCGCCGGCAAGGCTCTTGAATGCGTGGCCTCGGGTGAGATCAGGTTCTTCCCTGAAAACTGGGTCAACACCTACAACCAGTGGCTGAACAACATTCAGGACTGGTGCATCTCGCGGCAACTGTGGTGGGGCCACCAGATCCCGGCATGGTACGGTGACGATGGGCGCATCTTCGTCGCCCACGATGAAGGCGAGGCCAGGGCCCAGGCCGACGCACAGGGCTATGACGGCCCGCTGAGTCGCGATCCCGACGTCCTCGACACCTGGTATTCGTCCGCGCTGTGGCCTTTCTCGACGCTCGACTGGACGCCGCAGTGGCCGGCGGAGACGAATACTGCCCTCGACCTGTATCTGCCGTCTACGGTGCTGGTCACCGGCTTCGACATCATTTTCTTCTGGGTCGCGCGCATGGTGATGATGACCCGCCACATCACCGGCAAGATCCCGTTCAAGCATGTCTACGTGCACGGCCTGATCCGCGATGCGGAAGGGCAGAAGATGAGCAAGTCCAAGGGCAATGTCCTCGACCCCATCGACCTCATTGACGGCATCGATCTCGACGCGCTGATCAGCAAGCGGACCAGCGGCCTGATGAACCCCAAGCAGGCGGCGCAGATCGAAAAGCGCACCCGCAAGGAGTTCCCCGAGGGCATTCAGGCCTTCGGCACCGACGCCCTGCGTTTCACCTTCCTGTCGCTGGCCAGTCCCGGCCGCGACATCAAGTTCGACCTCAGCCGCTGCGAAGGCTACCGCAATTTCTGCAACAAGCTGTGGAACGCGACGCGCTACGTGCTGATGCACACGGCAGACCAGGATCTTGGGCTGTCCGCCTGCACCCCGGAGAGCTGCTCGACGGCACTGAGCTTCTCCTTCGCCGACCGCTGGATCGTCAGCAAGTTGCAGCGCACCGAAGCCGAGGCCGCGCAACGCTACGCCGACTATCGCTTCGATCTGCTCGCGCGCTCGGTCTACGAGTTCGTCTGGGACGAGTTCTGCGACTGGTACGTCGAGCTGTCAAAGGTGCAACTGCAAAACGGCAACGAACAGGAAGTTCGCGCCACGCGCCGGACGCTGGCACGGGTACTGGAAACCGTCCTGCGCCTGGCGCATCCGCTGCTGCCATTCATTACCGAAGAACTCTGGCAGGCCCTGGCGCCGATTGCTGGCCGCAAGACGCACGATTCGGTGATGCTCGCCGCCTATCCGCAGGCGCAGCCGGAAAAAATCGACCCGGTCAGCGAAGCGAGCGTCCAGCAATTGAAGGACCTGGCCTACGCCTGCCGCAACCTGCGCGGGGAGATGAATCTTTCGCCGGCGCAAAAGGTGCCCCTGCTCGCCAGTGGCGACAGCGCCACGCTGGCCGCCTTCGCGCCTTACCTGAAACCGCTCTGCAAGCTCTCGGAAATGCAGATTGTCGACGACCTGCCCGCCGACGCCAGCGCACCGATCGCCATCGTCGGACGAACCAAGCTCATGTTGCAGGTTGAAATCGACGTCGCCGTCGAAGGCCAGCGGCTCGACAAGGAGATCGCCCGCCTGGGCGGCGAGATCGACAAGGCGAGAGCCAAACTCGCCAACGAGAGCTTCGTCGCGCGCGCCCCAGCGGCAGTTGTTGAACAGGAAAAGAAGCGTCTCGACGACTTCCTGGCGACGCTGGAAAAACTCGCCCCGCAGCGCGAACGCCTGCGCCGCTAACCCGGGTCGGCTTCAAGGACCACCGGCAGCAGGCCACGCAAGGCGTTGCCGACGTACAAGGCAGGCGCCTGCAGCAGGTCCTCACGCCGCAGGACCTGCTCGACGGCACGTCCGGACTCGAGCAGCGTGCGCCGCATGACGCCTGGCAGTAGCCCGCAAGCCAGCGGTGGAGTCAGCAGCACGCCGTCGCGCTCGACGAAAACGTTGCTGCGCGCACCTTCACACACCTCGCCGCGGCGGTTGAGGAAGATCGCGTCGAACAGCGCTGGCCGCGCGGCGAGCCCCGCCAGCGTGCGGTCGTAGCGAGCACGCGCCGTGGTTTTGTGGCGCAGCAGATAGTCATCAGCAGGTAGCGCTTCGCTCGCCAGGCACACCCGCCAGCTTTTCCCGGGTTCTTCGCGCAAAGCGGAGACCTCGACCCGGCAGCTCCCGTTGTGTGCCAGGGTCAGGCGAACGCGAAACAATGCCTTGGGCCGCGCCGCGGCCTCGGCAGACAGCGCCGCCGAGACGCTGACCAGCGCGCAGGCGAACCCGAGGCTGCGTGCCGACGCCTGCAGGCGCTCGAGATGCAGGTCCAGCAGTGGATAGCGGCCTTCTTCAAGGCGCAGGGTCTCGACGAGTTCGAATCCCGGATCGAAGGCAGTCAGAAAGCTTGCTTTCAGCAGGCATTCGGCGTACTCGCGCTGCGCGTCGGAGTCAATCACGATGCCACTGCCCACGCCGAGCCGAGCCTGGCCATGCGGGCCGGCCTCGACGGTGCGAATGGCGACGTTGAAGCGACAGTCACCGCCCGGCGACAGCCAGCCAAAAGCTCCCGTGTACAGCCCGCGCGGCGACTCTTCAAGCTCGGCGATGCGTTGCATGGCTCTGATCTTCGGCGCCCCGGTGATCGAACCGCAGGGAAACAGGGCGGCAAAGAGCTCGGCGATCCCAACGCCCGGCAAGTCCGCGGCGACAGTGGACACCATCTGCCAAAGGGTCGGGTAGGCCTCCGCCGCACACAAGGCTTCGACAGTCACCTTTCCGGGCTGCGCCAGGCGCCCCAGGTCGTTGCGCAGCAGGTCGACGATCATGATGTTCTCCGCCCGCTCCTTGGCCGACGCCAGCAAGGCCGCACGATTCGCCTGATCTTCCAGTGGCGTCCGGCCGCGCGGTGCCGTTCCTTTCATCGGCCGGGTGACTACTTGGTCACCGACGCGCTCGAAAAATAACTCTGGCGAGAAAGAGAGGATTGCTTCGTCGTCGCCGCCGAGAAAGCCCCCATAACGAACCGGCTGTCGTTCGCGCAGACGCACATAGAGCGCCAGCGGATGTCCGTAAGACTCGAACGTCAGCGGAAATGTGAGGTTGATTTGGTAGCAATCGCCGTCCCTGATCCAGCGATGAATCTGCCTGACCTGCGCGGCATGCCTCGCCGCATCGACGGCAGGACACAATTCCGCAATTCCCGCCACCTTCTGGTACTCGGGCAGCGCCGCCAGCTGCTCGGCAAGGAAGGCGGCGCCGGCCGGCGCATCGAGCACTCGACCCTCGGTAAATACCCAGGCCCGCAACACCGGCCGGTCGCCGGGTACCGCGGGCACTGCCGGCTCGAAGGATGCGCCGAGGGCGTAGTCGGCGGCCACAGCCAGCCACTGACCAGCCGCAAGCGCCGCTTCAATCGTGCTAAAAGCGGCGCCAGGGTCGCCGGAAGCCGCAAGGACAATGGAGCGCTGGAACCCCGTCAGCAGGACGGCACGGCCAGCGTCGCCATCGAACAGCGCGAACCGAGCGCCAGCAAGCATCAGTCAGCGAATCGACAGTGCGCGCAGGCCTGGCCCAGCGGCGCCGGCTGAAGCGCTCCGTCGCAGCTGCGGACACTACTTGCGCTTGAGGTAGAACTCGAAAACCTGATTGCCTTCGCCGTTCGACAGCAGTTCGTTGCCGGTCTGTTTGGCGAAAGCCTGGAAGTCCTTGACCGAACCCGGGTCAGTCGCCAGGACGTGCAGCACATCACCCGACGCCATCTCGGACAACGCCTTCTTCGTACGCAGAATCGGCAGTGGGCACTTCAGCCCTCGGACGTCGAGCTCGCGATCGCAATGCATGTGTTGGTCCAGAACAAAATCGAGGGCGTATTTTAACCATTCCAATTACTCTAACCGCCATTGCGCTTCTTCTCATTGACCTCTTCCGCCAGCAGCTTGCGCAGGTCGCGCAGGCGAGCGTCGACCGCGGACTTCTCGAAAAAGTCGCCGTCACCAGCCTGTTGCGCGAACTGCAACTGTTCGACGGCAGCACCCAACTGCCCCAGCAACAGGTAGGACTCGGCCTGCGAACGGTGTTGCTGCAGGCGCTTGCCAAGCGCGGCAAAAGTCTTCGCCTGCAATCCATACAGCTTGTAGTCGGCGCTGTAGAGCTGTAGCTGCGAGTCGAGAAACTTCAAGCTCTGCTCGTATTGCCGCCCCGCCAGCAGGGCGTCCGCGTAGCCGTAAACCAAAGCCTTGGACTGTGGATAACGTTGCAGCGCGTCGCGATAGATCTTTGTCGCGCCGGCTTGATTGCCAGCGGCAATTTCGGTGCGTGCCGCCAGGCCGGCGATCATCGGCGATGAAGCCTTGAGCGCCAGCAGCGCACCCAGCTCCTTCTGCGCGGCGGCGAGATCCTTGGCCTGCAAGAGCGAATACGCGAGTCCGTAGCGGGTCGCCACCTCAGAAGCATATTTCTTTTCGCGCAGCAGCTTGCTGAACTCGCTGACCGCCTCGCCAGGCGTAGCCGCCTGCGCCCGCAGCTTGGCGCGCACCAGATGAAAATCAACGCTGTCGGCAACCTGACGGTAGGAAGCATCCTGCGACCTGTTCTGCATGTCGGAGATGCGCTCGACGGTCAGCGGGTGCGAACGCAGATAAACCGGCGCGTTGTTCTCGTACACCCGACCCGCCAGCTGCATGCGGCCAAAGAAGTCGCCCATGCCACGCACGTCGTAGCCGGCCTTGGCCAGCGTTTGATAGCCGAGCCGGTCGGCTTCGCGCTCGAAGTCGCGACTGTAGGCCAGTTGCGATTGAATCGACGCGGCCTGCGCCGAGGCGATCGTCGCAGACGCCACCTGTGAGTTCGAACGCGCAGCAAGAACACCGACGGCCATGGCGACCATGGTGGCGATCGAACTCTGCTTTTCCCTGGCAATCTGCCGCGCCAGGTGATTCTGACTCACGTGCGAAATCTCGTGCGCGATCACCCCGGCCAACTCGGACTCCGACTGCGCGGTAAGCAGCGTGCCGGTGTTGACCCCGATGAAACCGCCAAACATCGCAAAGGCGTTCACCGTGTTGTCACGAATCGCAAAAAAATAGTAATCGCCCGCCGCATTCGAACTCGCGGCGACCAGGCGGCCACCAAGGAGATTCAGGTAGTCATTGATCTCGGGGTCGTCAACGTAGCTCGGCTCGCGCACGCGTATGTCATTGAAGATCCGCTCTCCGATCTTGCGCTCAAGCTGCGGCGAGAGGTCAACCCGCGACGCGTCACCAAGCTCCGGAAGGCCATCGGCCGCAACCGGCGGGGAACTGCCCGCGAAAACCGCAAAGGTCAAGGACACTGCGGCACAAATCATTCTGCTCAAGACGAAACCCCCGGCCAGCCTCGGCGCCCGCCAACAAAGATTTGCTATGATACCCAATTGTAGTCTGGTGAATTGTCACCAAGCGTTACTCGGCGCCCTCGGCTGGTTGTCAAGCGATCCCCGCGACTGGCATCATCCCCGTCAGCGACCCTCATGCCTCCCCTACCGCCTATGTCAGTCAGTCCACTTACTCATTTCAATTCACGGGGCCAGGCCCAGATGGTTGACGTCGGAGACAAGGCCGAGACCGCCCGCCAGGCATGCGCCGCCGGCAGCATCCTGATGCTCCCTGAGACCCTGGTTCTGATCGTCGGCGGTTCGGCGAAGAAGGGCGACGTTCTGGGCGTCGCGAGAATTGCCGCCATACAAGGCGCCAAGCGAACCTCCGACCTGATCCCCTTGTGCCATCCGATCGCGCTGAGCAAGGTTTCGGTCGACTTCGAGATCGACAGCGAGGCCAACGCGGTACATTGCCTGACGCGGGCGGAGTGCGTTGGTCGCACCGGCGTCGAGATGGAAGCCCTTTGTGCCACCAGCATCGCCTTGCTGACCATCTACGACATGTGCAAGGCGGTCGATCGCGGCATGCGTATCGAGAACATCAGACTTCTTGAAAAGGCCGGCGGCAGGTCTGGCCACTGGACTGCAAACTGACGCCTGCCGACACAATGCCGAAAGGCAAAAAGGAGCCAAAAAAAACCCGCCAGAGGCGGGTCCCTTATTGCACACCCAAAGAAATCAGGCGCGCGCGATATTCGATGCTTGCTTGCCCTTCGGGCCCTGCGTCACGTCGAAGGAAACCTTCTCGCCCTCTTTGAGGGTCTTGAATCCACCCATGGTGATCGCGGAGAAATGGGCGAAGAGATCTTCACTACCATCATCCGGAGTAATGAAGCCAAAACCTTTAGCGTCATTGAACCACTTAACTGTACCAGTTGCCATATTGCCACTTCCTTGAAAAAAGACTAAATCCGGGCGGAGCCCGACTTGCATGTTTCCAATTCAAGCACTGCGCTGACGGATCTTCGGGAACGAAAACCGGCACAACGCAGCCGTGAACGAAAACATTCGACCTTTTTACGCCAAGTGAGGTTGATGCGTCAAGCGTTTTCATTGTCTGGCGCCTGCACCGCCGCCCCCGGGTACCGAGAATTGGTGACGGGTGGTATTGCGGATCCGGAAAGACTGGTTAGAATTCACGCATGGCAACACAGCATCAAGACAACTCTCTACTCCAAGCGCAGCGCACGCAGCTCAAGCCGCCACCACTTTACAAGGTCCTGTTGCTGAACGACGATTTCACCCCGATGGATTTCGTGATTGTCGTTCTGCAGCGGTTTTTTGGAATGGATCGAGAACACGCGACGCGAATCATGCTCAAAGTTCACACCGACGGAAGGGGCGTGTGTGGAGTCTATCCGCGCGACGTCGCGGCCACGAAAGTTGAACAGGTCACAGCCTTCGCACGAAGCAACCAGCACCCCCTGGCGTGCGTAATGGAGGAAAACTGAATGATTGCGCAGGAACTTGAGGTAAGTTTGCACATGGCCTTCGTTGAAGCGCGACAGAAGCGTCATGAGTTCATCACGGTCGAGCACCTCCTGCTCGCACTGCTCGACAACCCGTCGGCAGCCGAAGCCATGCGCGCCTGCGGCGCCAGCATCGAGCAACTGCGCAAGGATCTGACCCGCTTCATCGGTGAACACACGCCAACCGTCGCTGGCGAGGACGAAATCGATACGCAGCCGACGCTCGGCTTCCAGCGTGTGATCCAGCGCGCCATCCTGCACGTCCAGTCGTCTGGTCGCAAGGAGGTCAACGGGGCCAACGTTCTTGTTGCCATCTTTGGCGAGAAGGACTCGCACGCGGTGTATTACCTGCAGAAGCAGGGTGTGACCCGCCTCGACGTGGTCAATTTCATCTCCCACGGCATCAGCAGGATTCCACAGAGCACGCCACGCGGTGAGCCGGAGGTCGAACCCGAAGGCGAACAGCAAAGTGCTGCCGGGCCGCTCGAAAGCTATACCATCAATCTCAACGCCCTGGCTCTTCAGGGCAAGATAGACCCGCTGATCGGTCGCGACCGGGAACTTGAACGGGTCATCCAAACGCTATGCCGCCGGCGCAAGAACAACCCCCTGCTGGTCGGCGAAGCCGGGGTTGGCAAGACAGCGATCGCCGAGGGGCTGGCGCGGCGAATCGTCGAGTGCGACATTCCCGAAATCCTGGGCAAAGCAAACGTTTACTGCCTAGACATGGGATCTTTGCTCGCTGGCACCAAGTATCGTGGCGACTTCGAACAGCGCCTGAAGGCCGTTCTCAAGCAACTCAGCGAAAATCCACAGGCAATCTTGTTCATCGACGAGATCCATACCTTGATCGGTGCCGGCTCGGCCTCGGGCGGCACCCTCGACGCGTCCAATCTGCTCAAGCCGGCACTGTCCTCAGGGCAGCTGAAGTGTATCGGCGCGACCACCTACAACGAATATCGCGGCATTTTCGAGAAAGATCACGCGCTCTCGCGGCGATTCCAGAAGATCGACGTCAACGAGCCGTCGAGTGCGGAAGCGGTAGACATTCTCAAGGGCTTGAAATCGCGCTTCGAAGCCCACCACGGCGTCAAGTACTCGGCCGCGGCGCTGAGTTCGGCGGTCGAGCTGTCGGTGCGCTTCATCACGGACCGTCACCTCCCGGACAAAGCGATCGACGTCATAGACGAAGCGGGCGCCGCGCAGCGGATCCTGCCCAAGTCCCGGCAGAAAAAGATGATTGGCAAGGTCGACATCGAGGAAATCGTTGCCAAGATCGCACGCATCCCTTCGACGCACGTCTCAGCAGACGACCGCAACAACCTGCGCAACCTCGACCGTGATCTGAAGGCTATCGTCTTTGGTCAGAATGCGGCAATCGACGCGCTGGCCAGGGCCATCAAGATGGCTCGTTCGGGCCTCGGCAACCCGGTCAAGCCCATCGGCAGCTTCCTTTTTTCGGGCCCCACCGGCGTCGGAAAAACGGAAGTCGCGAAGCAACTTGCGTACTGCCTCGGTAACGAGCTGATACGCTTCGACATGTCCGAGTACATGGAGCGGCACGCGGTTTCGCGGCTGATCGGCGCGCCACCCGGCTACGTCGGCTTCGACCAGGGCGGCCTGCTGACCGAAGCCGTTACCAAGAAACCTTATAGCGTTCTGCTCCTCGACGAGATCGAAAAAGCGCATCCGGACATCTACAACATCCTGCTGCAAGTGATGGACCACGGCACGCTTACCGACAATAACGGCCGCAAGGCAGATTTTCGCAACGTGGTCATCATCATGACCACCAATGCCGGCCAAGAGGCAATCCAAAAAGCGACGATGGGCTTCACGGCATCACGACAGGCGGGCGATGAAGCGATCGAGATCAAACGCATCTTCACGCCCGAGTTTCGTAACCGGCTCGACGCCACGATCTCCTTCAAGTCGCTCGATCACGAAGTCATCCTGCGGGTCGTGGACAAGTTCCTGATGCAACTCGAAGCCCAGTTGCACGAGAAAAAGGTCGAAGCCATTTTCACTGCGGCGATCAAGGCTCATCTGGCTACGCACGGCTTTGACCCGATGATGGGCGCGCGTCCGATGGCACGTCTGATTCAGGACACCATCCGCGCTTCGCTGGCTGACGAGTTGCTGTTCGGCCGGCTGGCGCACGGGGGCCACGTCACCGTCGACCTTGACGAAGACCAGAAAGTGAAACTGATTTTCGAAGAGGCGTCCGAGGCGATTGCCTGATCATGGCAGGCCGTGGCGACCGCCACGGGACACGCACGCCGCTCGTCGAACAACTGCAAACCAAGCACACGAGGCACGCACAATGAGTTTCAAGACCGCCGATCTGCTCGACGACAACGAAAGCAAGCTGCGCGACGAAAGTGTTCGCGTCGTGACGCCGATGTTTCATCCGTACGGCGGGCAAAGTACGTTCAGTGGCGAGATCGTCACTCTAAAGGTCTTCGAGGACAATTCTCTGGTGCGCGCAGCGCTTGCCGAGGATGGTGAAGGAAAGGTTCTGGTCATCGATGGTGGCGGCTCCCTGCGCTGCGCGCTGGTCGGCGATCAGCTGGCCATCCTGGCGCACCAGAAGCGGTGGAAGGGAATTGTCGTCTACGGTTGCATCCGCGATTCGCATGACATAGGCGAGATCAAGATTGGGGTGCGTGCACTTGCCACGCACCCGTTGAAAAGCATCAAGAAGGGCGTTGGCGAACGAGACCTGCCGGTAAGCTTTGGCGGCGTGACCTTCAGGCCCGGAGACTGGATCTATGTCGATGACGACGGCCTGGTTGTCAGCGACCAGCCACTGACTTGAACGGCGCGAGGACCCGCCAGCGGTTGACGCTGAACATTTCCCGCAAGCGCGACAGTGGCGTGAGCGCGCACTTGGTGGCGTCTCTTCCACCGCGACAGTGATCGATGCCAAGCGCACCAACGCGCCGCCACCCTTTCCAGGCCGCCCAGAGTACGGGTACTGAATGCGTTGCTGAAGGCCGGAAGTACTTGGTCCTGCGCCCGCCTCGGTAATATTGTCAAGAGCGCAGGCGCCACGAATTGACCAGAGGGGCGACACGGACGATACTTCGCCTGCCAGCTATCGTGGAGTTGCCAAGAGAATCGGAGATACGTTGTGACCACTGCCATTGACCTGCTCAAAGCGATCCGGACAGGCCGCCTGCAAGAGGTACGAGCCCTGCTCGACGCCGGGACCTCGGTCGAGATAGATGACGGCCGGGGAGATCCCGGCTTACCGCTGGGTGTTGCGTGCTTCATGGGGCACGTTGATATCGTTCGGGAACTGATCAGCCGCGGCGCAAAAGTCAATACAGCGGACAACGGCCAGCTCACCTCGCCCTTGTCGATGGCCCTTCGTGGTCGCCGGACCGAAGTTGTGAAGGCACTGATCGAACTGGGGGCCGATGTCCCACCTGGCATGGTGACCGGGCTGACCGACCAGGAAATGCTGATCGCGCGCTGGCGCGGGCGCCACTACGGCGCGACGAGCACCAGCGAGGCAGCAGAGTCGAGCGACGAACACCCGGTTTTCGAGGAAATCGAAATGATCCGCTGCTACGGCACGGACACCTCGGTCCTAGACGCCGACCTGATCCGTGCGGCACGCGACATGGACAAGAAGTAGCGGCACGAATCCGCCCGCGACTGCTCGCCCTGAGCGGCGATGGCGAGTGAGCACGCTGTACGCTGATCGCGCGCGAGTGTGGAAATAGCTGCAGCCAGCGTACAGCGCGCGGCGTTCCGGGGCAGATATGGCCAACAAGGAAAGCGCACACTTCTGGCGCCGGCGTGAAACGCAGGCGTAGCTCGTCTGGCTGAACGGCTACGCCAATTGCCTGGTTACAAGCGGCGCAATCACCGTCCACTTCGACCAGCGAACGGAGAGCCCAGCCCGGCTGGTCGCGATGCTCACCGAAGCGGTGGACGAGTACTGCCGCGAGAGCGCTGTCGCCGAGGGCACGGGCAGCAAGCCAGAGCGCCCTTCGGCCAGCTGCGCCAATAACGCTGGAAAGTGACCCTTCCGGGACGGGCCTTGGTACCAGAAATCCCTTGAGCATAGGCAAGAAGCATTTCGCACACGACAATTACGTCTCGTAATGCGAAAACACGACGACAAACGGCTGTTTTGTCTCGACAAAAAATATATCTTATGTCTTATATAAGACCATTGCGAGCATTAGCAAAGGCCGTTATACTGGATGCCATTGGTTACCCGCTGTCGAGCCTCTGACCCCCTGCTGCTTCGACCCCGGGCGCCACTCTTGTCGCAACCGCACTTCCTAATTTTGGAGAGCCAATCATGAGTACCAAAGAACAGCAGATCGCCGAACTGGAAAAAGACTGGGCCGAGAATCCCCGCTGGAAGGGCATCAAGCGCGGCTACTCGGCTGCCGATGTCGTGCGCCTGCGAGGTTCCTTCCCAATCGAGCACACCGTCGCCCGTCGCGGCGCCGAAAAGCTGTGGAACCTGGTCAACAACGAACCCTTCGTCAACTGCCTCGGTGCGCTCACCGGCGGCCAGGCGATGCAACAGGTCAAGGCCGGCGTCAAAGCGATCTATCTCTCCGGCTGGCAGGTTGCCGCCGACAACAACTCGTACGCGGCGATGTACCCCGACCAGTCGTTGTATCCGGTCGACTCGGTACCCAAGGTCGTCGAGCGCATCAACAACTCCTTCCGTCGTGCCGATGAAATCCAGTGCTCGAAAGACATCGGTCCTGGTGACAAGGGCTACATCGACTATTTCGCGCCAATCGTCGCCGATGCCGAGGCCGGGTTTGGCGGTGTGCTGAACGCCTTCGAACTGATGAAGGCGATGATCCGCGCGGGCGCAGCCGGCGTGCACTGGGAAGACCAGTTGGCGTCGGTCAAGAAATGCGGCCACATGGGCGGCAAGGTCCTGGTGCCGACGCAGGAAGCGGTCCAGAAGCTGATCGCCGCGCGCTTCGCCGCCGACGTCTGCGGCGTACCAACCCTCGTCATCGCCCGTACCGACGCTGAAGCAGCCGATCTGCTGACCTCCGATTGCGACGACAACGACAAGCCCTTTGTCACCGGCGAGCGCACTTCGGAAGGCTTCTACAAGACCAAGAAAGGTCTGCAACAGGCTATCTCACGCGCCGTCGCCTACGCCGAGTACGCCGACCTGGTATGGTGCGAGACAGGCACGCCCGATCTCGAATTCGCGCGCCAGTTTGCCGAAGCCGTGCATGCCAAACACCCGGGCAAGATGCTCGCTTACAACTGCTCGCCATCGTTCAACTGGAAGAAGAACCTCGACGACGCAACGATCGCAAAATTCCAGAAGGAACTCGGCGCGATGGGCTACAAGTACCAGTTCATCACCCTCGCCGGCATCCACAACATGTGGTACCACATGTTCGATCTGGCGCAGGACTACGTCAAACGCGGCATGACCGCTTACGTCGAAAAAGTCCAGGAACCGGAATTCGCGGCGCGCGATCGCGGCTACAGCTTCGTATCGCACCAGCAGGAAGTCGGTACCGGCTACTTCGACGACGTAACCACGGTCATCCAGGGCGGCACCTCGTCGGTCACCGCACTGACCGGATCGACCGAAGAAGACCAGTTTCACTAAGCGACAGGGACAGCCAAGGGAACCGCGCGCAGGCGCGGTTTTTTTTTCCGCTTCCAGCACACCCTTCTCGCGAGCAGCCGCGCGCAGCCCGTTCTTGCCGCCGATCCACGACATCGGCGTTCGGAAAAACATTGGCGCACGCTGGTGTAAAGTGGACTCTCGAACAGCTGCGCAAGCAGCGCGTGACTCCGACTACCACCCGCCGATGAACGATGACTTCTGACGCTGATCGCGTCGACCTCGAGCTGACCGGTAGCGCCATCCAGAAGGCCAGCGCCTCGGCGCTGGCAATGGTCTTTGGTCAAGCCATCGTCGCCGTGATCGCCTGGCTCTACGTCTCGCAGGGGATCGCCCTGCTGATCCTGACGACGGCGGTGCTTGTCGCCGCCTGGCGACGCGCCCTGCACCACAGCTGGCCACTGATGGCGTCGACCGCGACGGGCTTCCGGCGTGCGCGCTTGAGCTTCCTGGGGATGGTCAGCGTGCTGGCAACGATCAACGTGCTCAGCATTGCGACGGTCTATCCGCAAGTACCCGCGCAGGCGGCAGCGCTGGTTCTCATCGTCCTTCTCGCCGCGCTCACCGTCGCGGCCTTGTTTCTCACCCTTGTCAGGTGGGCACTCCTGCTCTGGCTGCTGCCCCCCTTGTTGACGACGATGGTCGTTTCGCTGCTCCAGGGTGACGGCCACGGTCACGCCCTGGCCGCCGTGGCGCCCGTTTACGGGCTGATCACTGTCCGTGCTGCACGCGACCAGCTCGCGGCGGCCACCGCCGAGATTCGGCAACGGATCGCTCTCGAAGATGCTGCCACGGCGCTGGCGCTTGCCAAACAACAGGCCGACGACGCGAACCTGGCCAAGTCGCGCTTCCTGGCGACGATGAGTCACGAGATCCGCACGCCAATGAACGGCATGATCGGCACGCTCGATCTGCTGGCCAACTCGCCATTGACGGCGACGCAGGAGCGCTGGGTCAATACGGCGGTATCCTCCAGCCGCGCGCTGCTCGAGGTCATCAACGATGTCCTCGACCTGTCGTCGATCGAAGCCGGAAAGCTGCGGCTTCGCCAGGAGGAGTTTTCCCCGGCTGCTGTCGCCGAGGCAGCCGTCGCCCTCTTTTCGGCAGCTGCGGCGGGCAAGCGCGTGCGCTTGTTTGCCACCCTGGCACCAGAGATCCCGCGACGATTGATCGGCGATTCGGCGCGCACCCGGCAGATTCTGCTCAACCTGCTCGGCAATGCGCTCAAGTTCACCGAGCGCGGCGAAATCTCGCTCTCCGTGGGGAAGGACGATGCCGACGCCGCCAGCGACGATCAGTCGCCGATGATTCTGTTCACCGTCCGCGATACCGGTGTCGGCATTGACGAGAAATGGCACGCAGCGCTCTTTCAGCCATTCAGCCAGGCCGACCAGGTGAGCACCGGGCAGCATCAAGGCACAGGTCTGGGCCTGGCGTTGGTAAAACAGCTCGCCGACGCCATGGGCGGTAGCATAGGCTGGCACAGCAGCACTGCCGCCGGAAACAGTGGATCGACTTTCATCGTCCGCATCCCGTACCAGAAGCCTCGGACGAGCGATGAGGAGCAGCCGAATGTAGAGCCGGCGGCCGCGGCTTCGGCCACGGCAGCAAAGGAAGACCTTCCCGCGCTGTTGACAGGCCGAACGGCGGCTTCCGCACTTGCCGGAAAACTGCTGCTGGTCGACGACAACGCGATCAATCGCCTGGTCGGGAACAGCATGCTGTCATCGCTAGGCTTCACCGTTGTTGAGGCAACCCAGGGCGAAGAGGCGCTCGCTGCGCTGGCATCGGATTCCTTCGTGCTGGTCCTAATGGATTGCCAGATGCCGGTCCTGGACGGCTTCGAGGCCACTCGCAGGATTCGCCAGCGCGAGGCTGCACTGGGTCTGCCGAGAGTGCCGGTGATCGCAGTCACGGCCAACGCTTTCGAAGGCGACGCCACAGCCTGCTACGCGGCAGGAATGGACGGCTACCTGGCAAAGCCCTTCACGTTGTCCCAGCTCCGCAGCACCGTCGAGGCTTTCCTGAACAGGCGTTAGGAACCACCCCCCCACTTCGCCTGCGACCGGCGGAGCCTTGGCCAGCGCGCCGAAAGTGCCGTCGACACACGCGTTTCGCGGCACTTGACGCCCGGCGGGGTGGACCTGCGCTCCGGGTTCTCACTTCCCAAAAACTGATCGAACTCCCGCCCCCTTCCGGCAGAGGTCGTGAACTGCGACGCGACGCCATGAACCGGCGGCGTCAGTCGCCCCGATCCCGGCAGGAGAAGACTGTCAGCTTTCTTTACAGCGACAGCGGGGAACATTAAAACGACCTGATAAATCAGCCTGTAACTCACTGATTACATAAGCCCCCCTTATGTGCCGGCATGGTCCTTGCTTATCTATGATTGACAAGGCTGGCGGGTTCCCGGGCGAGGACCGGGCGAGCGCCACGACTTGCCGCCTCCCGGAGGTTTCTTGGTCGAGCGCCTCAGACGCTGCGCTAGGCCATTGAACGGAATGGGGTTTTTAAGCCAGCCGCAGGCGCTTTGCGGTCATGGAGCGGCGCAGGCGCTTGTCGCCAGCACGGATTCCGCAGACTGTTTCGTTCGGCGCCTCCGTCGCCGGCGGGCGGCAAAAGCCGCCGTTCACCTAAGCGGCGAACGGCCTGGCGACCACTTATTGGCGAGGCACAAACCCATGCCGTGCATTAACAGAGTTTTTACAGTTTTCCGCCCGAGCACATTGCCGTACCCCGATGTTGATGACCACGACAGTTCCGAAAAACCGCTGCCTCGAGCAGCTATTGCGCGACTCACTTAGCCAATGAAAACGCTCACTGCCCCCCCGCCAAGCGATCCAGCGACGAGCATCGACCGATCGCCACCGCCTTTTCCACGCCATCTGAACGAGATTCGCGAGCATGGCCTGTGCGCCGAGAAAGCCAAGGACACGGCCCCCTACGCGTCTCCGTCGCAGAGAGTCTGCACGCTTGCCGGCGCCCTTTCCGCAAACCACTCCCCTGATCCGGTAACCCCCATGACCACGAAAGTCTGTGTCAAGTGCAAGCAGGAAAAACCGCTGCTCGAGTTCCACAAGAACTCGCGCAGTGCCGATGGCCTGCATTCCTACTGCAAGGAGTGCAACCGTGCGCAGGCACTAGCGCACATCAAGGCCGAGAAGGCGCGCAAGGCCTTGCTGAGAGCCGCGAAGAAGGCAGCCGCCAGCTCTCAATAAACGGCGGACGGCGCTGGGCAGCCCGGCAAGCAAGCGCTCGGCCGGGAATTCTTGCCCGGCGCCACGGCACTTCACCGGCTCGCCGCCAGAAGGCGAGCACTCGCGCAGCGAGCGCCACCGCAAGGCGTGCGCGCCAGGGTTTCAACGGCCGAGCCCCCAGTACTGCGGGTTGCCGAAAGTCGTCTTCAAGCGGTCAATGAACAAGCGTACGCGCAGCGGCAGATGGCGGCGTTGTGGGAATACCGCGTAAATGCCCACCGGCGGTGCGGCATAGTCGTCGAGCAGGGAAATCAGTCGCCCGCAGCGCAGGTCGTCCCCCACTTCCCATACGGATCGCCAGGCCAGGCCCTTGCCGGCCAGTGCCCACTCGTGCAGAACCGCGCCATCGTTGCACTCGAATGCTCCCGACACCTTGCGCTGCACGACCTCTCCGGCCGGTGTTTCGCGCAAGGTCCAGCCACGCTGCTGGTCAAGCGACAGGCAGTTATGCGCCGCCAGATCGGCAGGAGCCAAGGGCTGCCCGTGCCTGGCCAGATAGGCGGGACTGGCCACCACCACCCGCCGCATTTCGCCGAGCTTGCTGCTGGCCAGACTCGAATCCGCCATTTCCCCGATGCGCACGGCACAGTCAACGCCCTCGTTGAGCAGGTCGACGACGCGATCGCTGAGGTCCAGCCGTACGCTGACGTCGGGGTTCTCCTCAATGAAAGCGACCACCTGTGGCGCCACGTGCCGCCGTCCGAAACCCGCTGGCGCTGAAACCTTGAGGTGACCGCTGGCACGAACGCCACCAAGAGAAACCGCCGCTTCGGCATTCGCCAGTTCATTGAGGATGCGTTGGCAGTCTTCGAGAAAAGCCTGTCCCTCGAAGCTCAAGGACAGCTTTCGCGTCGTGCGCAGCAGCAACTTGACGCCAAGGCGCGCCTCGAGCGCGTCAAGACGGCGTCCGATGACCGCGGGAGTGACGCCCTCGACCCTGGCCGCCGCCGACAGGCTGCCGCGCGTCGCTGAATCAACGAAAGCACGAATTTGCTTGAGGTGATCCACGCCAGCGATTACATACCAGAAGTAAAAGATCATTTGATTCTAATCGGTCTTCTCTTTCAATGCTGCGTCTAATAGAATTGCCGCACTGCATCATAAACCTTCGACAGGAGCCACGACATGAGCCTCAATCTGCCCGCTGGAATGGAAATCAACGCCCCCATCAAGCCCGGTTACGAAACCATTCTGACTGCTGACGCGCTGGCTCTGGTCGCCAAACTGCACCGTGCGTACGAAGGCATCCGCCAGGAGTTGCTGCAGGCGCGCATCGACCGCCAGGCGGCTATCGACGCTGGCGAAATGCCCGACTTCCTGCCTGAGACCAGGAATATCCGCGAGGGCGACTGGAGCGTTTCCCCGCTGCCCAAGGCACTCGAGCGGCGGCGCACCGAGATCACCGGTCCGGTTGAAGCGAAGATGGTCATCAATGCCTTCAACTCTGGCGCCGACTCGTACATGGCCGACTTCGAAGACTCGAACAGCCCGAAGTGGGACAACCAGATTCAGGGCCAGGTCAACCTCTACAAGGCCATCCGGCACGAGTTGTCGTTCGTCAACGAAGCCGGCAAGGAGTATCGCCTCAACGACAAGGTCGCCACGCTGCAGATTCGTCCGCGCGGCTGGCACCTCGACGAGAAGCACGTGACCGTCGACGGTCGACGCGTTTCCGGCGGCATCTTCGACTTCGCGCTGGTCTTCTTCCACAACGCCAAAGAGCAGATCGCGCGCGGCGCCGGCCCCTTCTACTACCTGCCGAAGATGGAGTCGCACCTCGAAGCGCGTCTGTGGAACGACATCTTCGTCATGGCTCAGGAGCATGTCGGCCTGCCGCGCGGCACGATCAAGGCGACGGTACTGGTCGAGACCATTCTGGCGACCTTCGAGATGGAAGAAATCCTCTATGAACTGCGGGAACACTCGGCCGGTCTCAACGCCGGCCGCTGGGACTACATATTCTCGTGCATCAAGAAGTTCAAGAAGAATCCGGACTTCTGCCTCGCCAACCGTGCCGCGATCACCATGGAAGTTCCCTTCATGCGCAGCTATGCGCTGCAGCTGGTCAAGGTCTGTCACTCGCGTGGCGCGCCGGCGATGGGTGGCATGAGCGCTCTGATTCCGATCAAGAACGATCCGCAGGCCAATGAAAAGGCGCTCGCCGGCATCCGCCACGACAAGGCGCGCGATGCCAAAGACGGCTTCGACGGCGGCTGGGTCGCCCACCCGGGCCTGGTCTCGATCGCCGCCGAGGAGTTTCAGAAAGTGCTCGGCGATCGCCCGAATCAATGGGAAAAACAGCGCCACGAGGTGTTTACCGCGGCCGACTTCCTCGACTTCCAGCCCTCGCAACCGATCACCGAACCAGGCGTGCGCAACAACATCAACGTCGGCATCCACTACCTCGGCAGCTGGCTCGCCGGCAACGGTTGCGTGCCCATCCACAACCTGATGGAAGACGCGGCAACCGCCGAGATCTCGCGCTCGCAGGTCTGGCAATGGGTGGTGTCCCCGAAAGGCGTTCTCGACGATGGGCGCAAGGTCACCGCCGAAATGGTGCGCGCCATGATTGCCGAGGAACTGGTGAAGGTGAAGGCGGCAGTCAGCGAACAGGGTGAAGACACGGCCACCTACGACCGGGCCGCGGTGATCTTCGACAAGATGTCGCTGAGCGCCGAGTACCCCGAGTTCCTGACCCTGCCGCTGTACGAAGCGATGGACTGAGGGCGGCGCAAAAAGCTCGCTGAAAAGGCGCCGCACGTACGCGGCGCCTTTTTTTGTTCATTGGCCAATCCCGCGTCCGCCGTCTTCCTGCGCAGAGCCGCGACGCGAAGGCTTTCCAGTCCGTCACCAACTGAATCGACGGGGTCAATCGGCCCGGGCAGGTGTGAGACAATCAGCAAGCTCGGCACTCCAAAGCGCATCACCCTCGCATCGCGCCTCCGATGTCGGAACCTCCCCGCACGCGGACGGGTGGCCGGAGGAAGCTGCAACAAGGATAGACAGACCCATGCTCGACCTCGCCTCACCGACCTTCTGGATCGCAGTCCTGCAGATTATCGCCATCGACATTCTGCTCGGCGGGGACAACGCCGTCGTCATTGCGCTGGCCTGCCGTAAGCTGCCCGATGCGCAGCGCAAGAAAGGCATTTTCTGGGGGGTAATCGGAGCGATCGGCCTACGTGTTGTCCTCATCTATTTCGCCCTGCAACTCCTTGCCGTTCCTTACCTTAAGATCGTCGGCGGATTGCTGCTCTTCTGGATCGGCATCAAATTGGTAATCCCGGAGAACGACGAGGGACATGGCAACGTCGCGACCAGCGCGACATTGGCCGGCGCAATCAAGACCATCATTGTCGCCGACGCCGTCATGAGCGTCGACAACGTCATCGCCGTCGCTGCAGCGTCGCACGGATCGATCCTTCTCGTGGTCTTTGGCATCGCGGTTTCGGTCCCTATCGTCGTCTGGGGCAGCAAACTGGTCCTTCTGCTGATGGATCGCTACCCGGTGGTGATCACCGCCGGCGGCGGACTGCTGGGCTGGATCGGCGGCGGCATGTTGCTTACCGACCCCACCATCCCGGCAAGCTGGCGCGAAATCGTTCCCTACAGTACTTACCTGGTGTCAGCACTGGGGGCACTGCTGGTGGTCCTGGCCGGAAAGGCGCTGGCGAGCCGGCAGCATGCAGGACATCCGAGTGGCGAGCTGACCACGGCAAGCGGCAGAGAACTAATGGAAGGAAAACCGAAGTGAGAGCACACTGGCTGGTTCCTGTCGACGGTTCGGCGCCCAGTCTGCGAGCCGTCGAATATGTCGTGCGCCAGGCGCCGTCCGCTACCGTCACGCCGACGATCAGCCTAGTGAACGTGCAGGCGGCACTACCCTCGGACATCACGCGTTTTGTCAGCAAGAAAAACGTCGACGACTACCACCGGGAATCCGGCGAGGCGGCGTTGGCGCAAGCCTGCGCCAGACTGGAGGCGGCGGGCATCGCTTACTCGACGCACATCCTGGTCGGCGAAGCCTCCCAGGCCGTCGCTGATTACGCCAGAGAGCACGACTGCACGCTGATCGTCATGGGCTCGCGTGGTCTCGGCGCGGTCGCCGGCATCCTGCTCGGCTCGGTCACCACGCGGGTCGTACATCTGTCCGAGTTGCCAGTCGTCGTGATCAAATAGGCAACGCCGCACGCTCGTCACACGGCGACTTCGTCAATCCGACTCGAGGAAAAATCTGGCGCAGGGCTGCGCCGGAGGCGCTCATCGAGGTGACGGCGGCCACCGCCTGCGACAAGGCCTACAAGACGTAGCGCGACAGATCCTCGTTCTTCGCCAGTTCGGCGAGACGCGCGTCAACGTAGGCGGCGTCGATGGCCACTCTCTCGAAGCGTCCCTCGCTGGCAACAAACGACACCTCCTCAAGCAAGCGCTCCATCACCGTATGCAGCCGCCGGGCGCCGATGTTTTCGGTACGCTCGTTGACCGACCAGGCGATCTCGGCCAGCCGCCTGACACCCTCGTCCGAAAAGTCGAGGGTCACGCCTTCGGTGGTCAACAAGGCCTCATACTGCTTGGTCAGGCAGGCGTCGGTCTGCGTCAGAATGCACTCGAAGTCGGCCACCGACAGCGAATCGAGTTCGACACGGATCGGAAAGCGGCCCTGCAACTCGGGAATCAAATCCGAGGGCTTGGCCAGGTGGAAAGCACCGCTGGCAATGAACAGCACGTGGTCGGTACGAATCATCCCGTACTTGGTCGACACGGTCGTACCTTCGACCAGCGGCAGCAAGTCACGCTGCACGCCCTGGCGCGAGACGTCGACGCCCTGGGTGTCGCTACGCGAGGCAATCTTGTCGATTTCGTCGAGAAAGACGATGCCGTTCTGCTCGACGCTTCTGACCGCCGTCAGCTTGACGTCCTCATCGTTGACCAGCTTCGCGGCCTCCTCGTCGACCAACAGCCGGCGCGCCTCGGAAATCTTCAGCTTGCGCGACTTCTTGCGACCGCCACCCATGTTCTGGAACATGCCCTGGATTTGCGAGGTCAGCTCCTCCATGCCCGGCGGCGCAAAGATCTCGGCCTGCATAGATGGTGCTGCCACCTCGATTTCAATTTCCTTGTCATCGAGCTCGCCTTCGCGCAGCTTCTTGCGAAACTTCTGCCTTGTCGTGCTCTCTTCACTCGCCTGCGTGTCGTTGAAGTAGGTCGCACGCGCGGAGGGTAGCAAAGCGTCGAGAACACGCTCTTCGGCGGCGTCCTGGGCGCGCTCGCGAACGCCCGTCATCGCCTGCTCACGTACACTCTTGATGGCAATCTCGACCAGGTCACGAATAATCGTCTCGACGTCGCGCCCGACGTAGCCAACCTCGGTGAACTTGCTGGCCTCGATCTTGATGAAGGGCGCGTTCGCCAGCCGCGCCAGGCGGCGAGCGATTTCCGTCTTGCCAACGCCAGTGGGGCCGATCATCAGGATGTTCTTGGGGGTAATCTCCTGCCGCAGCGGCTCGGCCACCTGCGCCCGCCGCCAGCGGTTGCGCAGGGCAATGGCCACCGCCTTCTTGGCCTTGCCCTGACCAACGATGTGCTTGTCGAGTTCGTGGACGATTTCCTGCGGAGTCATGGACGACATGTTTATTCCAGCACCTCGATGGTGAAATTCTGATTGGTGTAGATACAAAGATCGCTGGCGATCTGTAGCGACTTGCGAACCACCTCGGTCGGATCAAGCTCACTGTTCTCGACCAGTGCCCGCGCCGCCGAATGCGCAAAAGCGCCGCCGGAGCCAATGGCAACGATTCCGTATTCCGGTTCGACGACGTCTCCATTGCCGGTGATGATCAGCGAATTCTCCCGGTCGGCAACGGCGAGCATCGCCTCAAGGCGTCGCAGCGCCCGATCGCTGCGCCAGTCCTTGGCCAGTTCGACCGCCGAACGCATAAGATTTCCCTGGTGCTTGTCGAGCTTCGCTTCAAAGCGTTCGAAAAGCGTAAAGGCATCCGCCGTTCCGCCCGCAAAGCCGGCGAGAATCTCGCCCTGGTGTATGCGGCGAACTTTGCGCGCGCTGGCCTTGATCACCAGGTTGCCCAGTGTCACCTGCCCGTCGCCGCCCATGGCCACACGCTTGCCGCGGCGAACCGACAGAATCGTCGTCCCGTGGTACTGATCCATCAACAACTCCCGTGGTTTGTTAATTCCTGGCCAGATCGATTTCCGCCACGCTGCGCAAGCCCACGACCCGGAACAACTCGGCAAGCAAGTGGTTGGGATGACGGACAATGATCTGTCGCCCCGAGCGTTTGACCGTGGTCAAAGCGTTGAGCAAGGCTCCGGCGCTGAGGAAGTCCATGCGCGTCACCGTCGAACAGTCGACCAGAACCGGATCTTTGGCCGCAGCGTACGCCTGCAGGTCGCTGAAACGGGCACCCCTGATTTCGCCCTTGATGACATAGGCCTCGGTCAGCAGTTGGTCGGCCGCTGCCAGTTCGAGCGGCGCAGGCTCGTTATCGGCCACTCGCTCAAACTCCCAGGACGGCGGAGATATTTCAAAGGTCACCGCGTAGTTGATCGCCATTTCCTCGAACACTTCCAGCTGCCCGCGCAGCTGGCAAAGCTCGAGCTTCAGCAACCAGCAAGCCCGGTCTTCCGGGCGGCCGGCAGCAATGCGGCTGTCAAGCAGGGCGCCGAGACCATCGCGGCCCAGCAAATCGATCGCTCCCCTACCCCGACGCGCCTGCTGCAGCAGCGCGAGGAGCCGTTCACAGCCCGCCGCGTCCAGCTGACGCACCTTCGACAAATCAAGGCGAAGCTGCGAATTCGTCTTGAGTGCCAGGCGAACCGCCTCAAAGCCGGCGTCGTTGTCGCCGAGCAAGTCACCCTTGAAGAGCGCCGTTCCAACCACTTTTCCCGCCTCGCGTGCGCCGACTGCGGCGTCGCGCCACACCGGAGGCTGCTTCTCGAAGGCTTGCGCGTACTCGATCTCAAGGGCCTCGAAGGCGGATTTCTGCCCGGTCAGGCGAAGGAGATCAAAAAGCATCAGCCACAACCGCTCCCCAGGGCCAGAGCGACGTGCGCTGGTCGACTTTTCCAGCAACGCGCGAGCCGCAGCGTCCTGCCCATTGGCAAAAAACATCGCCGCCTCTTCGGCTTCGGCGTCAAGCGGATCAAGTTCCGCTTCGACCTGAAACTCGGCAGCAATCTCGCTGAACACGAACTCGCTGAGATCCAGCGGCGGATTTTCGCCGGTCGGCGCCGGCGTGGCGAAGGGGACATCGGAGCGGGCCAGACCCACCGGAGCAGCGACCGGCTTCGGCTTTTCCTTGGACGAAACGCCGGTGGCCGAGCCGCGATCGTTTGTTGGCTGCGGGACAGCTGCCGGCCGGGCACGCATTATCTTTTCCGGCTGCTTCTTGAAAAATGAAAAGACCATGGGCGAGAGGGAATGCAGGTGATTTTGCGATGGAATCCCCTTGTAACACATCGTCCAGCACACTGCAATTTGAACCCGGATTCGAGAAATCCGGCGACTTCGGCAAAGTCAGCGAAATGAGCAGCTGAGGCGCCTTCGGCCGCTGGCGCGATGTCGATTCCGGTCGGGGCACGGCGTCGACGCGCCCCAGACGGAGCTCGATTTGTGTTGCACCAGGATTGACGCACGGCAAGCGCCGGGCCACACGGGCAATCTCGTCGGACGTCGCCAGATCGCATTCGGCGAGCAACAGGCAGTCAGCCATCGCCACCTGACGAACGGCGTCGAAATGGCGCCCGAGCTGGCCATCCGCGTGCCTGACATCGACCGCCGAGACGACTCCGCCGATACGAAAGCGCTCGGCGATGAAAAAGTCTTCGCGCAAGGTCTAACACACGGGGGGCGGGATCGGCGAGACCCGTGGTTTCGATCAGCAGGCGCGAGAAAGCGGGAATTCCGCGGCGCAAGCGGCGCATGAACAGGTCGCGCAGGCTACGCGCAAGTTCGCCACGAACGCTGCAACAAAGGCAGGCGGAAGCGAGAACGATGAGATCGTCGTCAGCTTTTTCGACCAGTTGGTGATCTGCCGCGACTTCGCCGAACTCCTTGATCATCCCCGCCGCGTCGGCGAGCTCCGGCTGCCGCAGCAGATGATTGAGCAGCATCATCGCCTTGCCAGCACCGAGGAAACCAGCAGGATGACCGGAGTGGCCCGCTGCAGGTCTACGCGTGGCAGGGCTGCAAATTAACGGCGCAGACGATGTTCTCTGCCAAGCAGGGTGTCCGGCGGTGCAGCCCTTGCCCGCCGAAAAAAGAGTAAGGTTTTCTCGTCCTGCTACGACCATCTGGCAAATCCAACCAGGAGAAAACGATGTCTTCCACGCGCAGATGGTCAGCAGCAGTTGCTGTGCTGGGCGTACTCTGCCTGACGCCGTCGCCCGCTGCGCAAGCGGCGGGCTGCGCGAAACAGAGTCCCGCGCACCGCGTTGCGCTGGTCGAGCTGTACACCTCCGAAGGTTGCAGCAGCTGCCCACCCGCAGACCAGTGGCTGGGGGAACTGTCGCAACGCTTTTCGGCCGAACAGCTGGTCGCCCTGTCACTGCACGTCGACTACTGGGACTACATTGGCTGGCAGGATCCCTTCGCCCGGCCAGCCTTCGCCGAACGGCAGCGCTGGCTGGCGCGTCTGGCCAGATCAAGCACGGTGTACACCCCCGAGGTGTTTACGAACATGAAGGAATTGCGCGCATGGCACACCCCGGCTCACTTCGCCGAGCGCATCGAGAAAATCAACCGGCTGCCCGCGGCCGCCGACATCGCTCTGCAGATGCGGCCGGCAGGCGATAACGCCATTGATCTGGAGGCACGCTTCACGCTCCGCGAAGGCGCGCGCGTGGAACGTGCGGCGGAAGCCTTCGTGATCGTTTACGAGAACCAGCTGCGCAGCGACATTCGTGCCGGCGAAAACAGCGGCGTCAAGCTGCAACACGACCGAGTGGTCCGCTTCTGGTCGATGGCCTTGCCGCTCGGCAGTGCAGGCGGAAGCGCACTCTGGCGGCAGACACTGAAAATCCCGGCCGACTGGCAGCGCAAGCATCTCGGCGTCGCGGCCTTTGTGCAGGATCCACAAGGCGGTGATGTCTTACAAGCGCTAGCCATGCCTGGCTGCCTGCAGCCGACCGCCGCCACGGCAGCACGAAGCTGATTTTTCTATGGAGAAAACAATGGATCGTCGTCAATCACTAAAATGGCTGGGCGGCTTGACCGCCTTCATCCTGCCGCTTGCGATTCCCGGCACCAGCTGGGGAGGTAGCGGCGCCGCCGCCACCACCGGGCTGTCAAAATCGAAAACGGAATGGGCCGACTTGCTGCCAGCAGCCGCTTATCGTGTCCTTTTCGAGGAGGATACGGAACGCGCGGGTACTAGCCCCCTGAACCAGGAAAAGCGTGACGGAACGTTCATCTGCGCCGCTTGCTACCTGCCCTTGTTCGACAGCTCGACGAAGTACGAAAGTGGTACCGGCTGGCCGAGTTTCTGGGCGCACCTGCCACAGTCCGTGGCCACCAAGACCGACTTCAAGCTCTTCTATCCGCGCACCGAATATCACTGCACGCGCTGCGGTGGGCATCAGGGGCACGTCTTCAACGACGGCCCCAAACCAACGGGTAAGCGCTTCTGCAACAATGGCGTCGCGCTACAGTTCGTGGCGCGTAACGAGAAGCTGCCGGAGTTGCGGACATGAGCGCTCGGCGACTCCTGACGGCACTGTCCTTGCTGGTTCTCGGCACCACAGCCGGCGCAGCGGGAACCGCAACGGAGCCCACGCCCACGCACCGGCCGGACAATATGATGGCGGTGCCGAGCCCGGCCGCGCCACAGACGGCGATCTTTGCCGGCGGTTGCTTCTGGTGCATCGAAGCCGATTTCGAAAAGCTACCCGGGGTGATTGCCGTCGAATCCGGCTACACCGCTGGCCAGACCGTCAACCCGACCTACGAACAGGTCAGTGCAGGAGGCACCGGACATACCGAAGCGGTCCGCGTGCGCTACGACCCGCAAAAAGTCAGCTATTCACAGTTGGTCGAATACTTCTGGCGGCACATAGATCCGACGGTCAAGGACCGCCAGTTCTGCGACGTCGGCAGCCAGTACCGCAGTGGTATTTACTGGCAAAACGACGCCGAGCGGAAGGTCGTCGAAAGCAGTCGCGACGCACTTCTCAAGAGCGGCAAGATCGCGCGCATCGAAACCGAGTTGCAGCCGGCATCGACCTTCTACCTGGCCGAGGAATATCACCAGGATTACTACAAGAAGAACCCTGTCCGCTACGCCTATTACCGCAGCGGTTGCGGGCGCGACATCCGGGTGCAGAATCTGTGGGGTAGTCGCTAGCTGCGGCCGTCAGACAGGCTGCGAGGCTGTCTGACGGCCCTCAATCCACTTGGCAGAGCAAGCCCTTGAGATATTCGCCCTCGCTGAAGTGCAGCGCCACCGGATGATCGGGCGGCGCGGCCAGGCGGCGCAGGATGCGAGCGCTGCAACCGGCAGAAACCGCGGCGTCGGCGACGATCTGCTGGAAATGCTCGCTGCGTATGCCGCCGGAGCATGAATAAGTCATCAACAACCCACCCGGGTTGAGCAGGCGAAAACCAAATGCATTGATATCCCGATAGGCGCGCGCGGCGCGTTCGGCGTGCGCCGCCGATGGCGCGAACTTGGGCGGATCGAGAATGATCAGGTCGAAACGCTGGCCATCGCTTTTCAGCGCGCGCAAGGACTCGAAGACGTCGGCCTCGCGCCACAAGGCGCGGTCTGCATCGAGCTGCGGGTTGAGCGCCAGATTGTCGGCAGCCATGGCCAGCGCCGGCGCCGACGAATCGATCGACAGCACGCTCGCCGCGCCACCGGCCAGCGCCTGCAGCGAAAATGCGCCGGTGTAGCAGAAGCAGTTGAGCACCGAGCGGCCGGCAGAAAGCTGACGAGTGAGCAGGCGATTGTCGCGCTGATCCAGATAGAAGCCGGTCTTGTGGCCAGTAACCACGTCAACCTTGATACGCACACCGTTTTCGACGATGAGCAGCGCTGCTTCCGACGCCTCGCCGAGCAGCCAGCCGCTCACCGGTTCGAGCCCTTCCAGCCGACGCACGTCCGAATCGGATCGCTCGTAGATGCGCTTGCAGCCCGTTGCCAGTTGCAGCGCGCCAGCAATCGCCGCGCGCCACTTTTCCGGGCCGGTGGCGGTCAGCTGGACGACCGCCGTATCGCCATAGCGATCGGCAATCAGGCCCGGCAGGCCGTCGGACTCGCCGTGGATCAAGCGCATGCCTCCCTCGCTGCTCAATTCCGGCATCAGCCGGCGACGCTCGACGGCCGTCAGAATGCGCCGCTTGAAGAAAGCGTCGTCAATGATTTCGTCGGCATTGAAGCTCCACACCCTGGCGCGAATCTTCGATTCCGGGCTCCAGGCGGCCTTTGCCAGCGGCCGACCGTTGGCGGCGACGACATCAACGGTGTCGCCGGGGCGGGCACGACCCCGCAAGCGATCGACCGAAACAGCGAAGATCCACGGATGACGGCGGGCAAGGGAACGATCCTTGCCCGGCAAAAGAACGAGTTGGGCCATGCGGGGTATCCAGCGCCCGGCGCTATGTCCAAGCGGCATTGAGGTAAGAGCGGCGCAGTGTACACCAGCCACACCGGCTACGCCCATCGGCGCTGCGGGCCCTTGCCGAAATCGGTGCCTGCTGGCCGTCCAGCGCCGCACTCGGCAGGGGACTTTTTGAGCGCCATCAACGAATGCCCCGGCCGGCAGCCCCTATAATCAAGCGCCGCATACTGCACCGTACGCACTGGAGCCGCCATGAAACGCCTGACCTTGTTCGCCGTCTTTTGCTTTCTCGCCGGGCCGGCCGTGGCAACGCCGCAAGCCGCCGCTTCCGCAATCGCCACGATCGGCGATCTCGGACAGCTGAACGGCCAGGCGCTCGCCTGTGGCGAGATGGCGACCGCCGGCGAGGCCAAGAAACTGGTCATCCGGCATGCGCCGAAAAGCCGTCATTACGGCGAAGCCTTCGAGGAGCAGACCAATGCCGCCTTCCTCGCCCAGGGTCAGAAAGGCCAGGCGCCCTGCCCCTCGGCGGCGACTTTTGCCAGCCGGCTAGGTGAACTGTCCAGCCGCTTGCAGACCTTGCTGCCAGCGACACAAGCTGCAGGGCAGTAGGGCATGATGAAAAAACGGCTGCTCCTGCTTGCTCTTGCCGCAGGGCTTTCGCTACCGTCCGCGGCGGTCGATCTTGCCGCAGAACAGGTGCCCCCCGAGCGCGAAACAGGCGTCATCAATAGCCGCTACCTGCTGATGGACGCCAACGGGCGCGCGGTCAGCAACCAGGACTTCCGCGGCCGCTTTCAGTTGCTCACCTTCGGCTACACCTACTGCCCGGACGTCTGTCCGACGACGCTCGCCGAGATGGCGATGGTCATCAACCGGCTCGGCAAGGACGCCGAGGCGCTGCAAGCGCTGTTCATCACGGTGGACCCGGAGCGTGACACTGTGGACACCCTGCGCAGCTACGTTGCCTTTTTCGACCCGCGCATCATCGCTTTGACCGGTTCGCCAGCGCTGGTCCGGAAAGCTGCCGACAACTTCAAGGTGCGCTACGAAAAAGTTCGCGAACCGGATGCTCCACCTGACCAGTACGCGGTCGACCACAGCGCAGGAATGATTCTTCTCGGTCCCGACGGTCGCTTTATCCGGAAATTTGCCTATGCTATGCCGGCAGCACAGATCGCCGAGCACGTTCTAGACATGATGGCCAGCAACGGACTGCGCCGGGCGCCCGCTTCAAAGTAGTCTCTTGCCATCGGAGAACCATGCCATGAAATCATCCGCTATTGTCGCTTTTCTTGTCCTCGCATCGGCAGCCGCCGGAAGTGCCGCCGAGACCCTGTCGTGCCCGGACCTGGCCACTGCCGTCCAGGTCGGCACCTGCCCCAGCGAGGCAGAGCTCAAGTACACCTTCAACGGCTACTGCAGCGACAATCGACGCATGTACGAGCAAGACACCAGCGTGTGCACCGACTATCAGGCCTATCGAAAACTGAAGAATGTCGCCCAATGGGAATCGGCCGACGGCGCCTTTTCCGCCTACGTCTCGTGCGACCTGGCAGCGGAAACGATCAAGGCGATGCCGGTATCACGCATAGCGGCGGGCAAGCAGGGCAAGATAAGCCTGCTGACCTGCAGCTACGGCGACGGTATCAGCTTCAGCTATCGTTCGCGGCGACAATGCACCGTCGCCGGCAAAGGCGACTGTGCTGGCCATCCAGCCGCCTGCCGCGCGAGTTGCGACTGACCACGCTGGGCATAAGCATAGCGTGAGCGACAAAATGACCGCGGCGCGTACCTGGGGTACGCGCCGCGGTGGTTAAAGGGTCCCGACCGGTCAGCTCTTGGGCTTTGACGGAGTGCTCATTTCAGCCCGGCCATCCTTGGCTTTATCAGCCGAACAGGCAACAGCCGTTGCACTTGACAGCGTCAACGCCAAGGCCATCAGGCCGGCGGTAAGCTTCTTCATACGCATCTCCTTGTGACTGTGCCGACGTTGGCAGCTCCAATGTAGGCCTAAGGTCTGGCCAATACAACCCCGATCGCAACAGCGGTTTTTAGCACAGCTTGACGACGATGTCATCGAGGGCGTTGGCGGCATCGGCCACCCGATCCCCGGCATTGGACATGTGGCGATAGGTCTCACGCCGCTTGAACATATTGAGGTAATCGTCGCCCTGGAAGAGCTCGACAATCGCTCGCCGATACGCTTTCTCGACCGTGCGTTCAGCCTTTCGGGCGGCAGCGGCGTCGACGCCGGCAGCAGCCGGGTCGCTCGCCAGGCGGGCAAAGCCGCGCGCCAGCGCGTCGGCACCCTCCCTGAGGTGTAGCGCCATTTCGAGGCTGTACTTGTCGGGCTGCAGGCCGAGAACATCCATCTCGACGACAGTCGACTTGCAGTAGTTGACAATGTCATCAAGAGTCATGATCGCGCGGTGGATGTCTTCGCGGTCGATCGGCGTCGAAAACGCCTCTGCCAGAACGCCCAGGTTGCTGGCCTTCATGCGATCAGCCTGGTGCTCGTCGGCACGGACTTTCTGGCTCACCACCACGTCGCCGGTCTCCATGAACTCGACCAGCAGACGCGTGGTCTCGGCCGCGTTGGCGCTCTGTTCGGCAAGCATGCCGAAAAAGTCGGCGACCGTCGGGAAGACGCGCTCGTACAGACGGCGGAAAATTGGCTTGTTGGCGTGGGTCTCGTTTTCTTCCATGGTTCATCTCCTCAAGTGTCAGGTGTCAGGTGGTCTGGCCAAGCATGATTCTGGTAATGGCATAAATAACGATTGACGTGAGCGCCGAAGCCGGGATGGTAATCACCCAGGTCTTGGCGATGTCCTTCGCCTTTTTCCAGCGTACGGCACGTGGACGCTCGGAGTAGCCGATGCCCATGATCGAAGTGGCAACCACGTGCGTCGTGGATACCGGCGCGCCGATCATCGACGCGGAAAAAATCAGCAGCGCCGAAGTGAGTTGCGAGTCAAAAGCGTGCAAGGGGCGAACCCGATAGATGGCAAAGCCGAGGGTACGCACGATGCGCCAGCCGCCGGACATGATGCCTAGGGTAATCGCCGCAGCGCAAGACAGCACCACCCAGAACGGCACTTCGAACGTGGGGATGAAGCCGCCGAGCAACAGCACCAGGGTGAGCATGCCCATGCTTTTCTGTGCGTCGTTGGCGCCGTGCGAAAAGGCCAGCCCGGCGGCGGTAACGAACTGCATCTTGCGCAGGGTCGCGTTGGCCGTCGGTTTGGCGCCCGCCAGCAGCCGGCGCCCGAGGCGGTGAATCCCGAAACCGACCCAGAACCCGAGCAGGGGCGAAACGAACAGCGCCAGGAGAACCTTCATCACCCCGGTCAGCTTGCCCTGAGTCATCAGTTCCTGAAAGCCCCAGATCACATGGTCGGAACCCACCGCCGCAACCACGGCGCCGGCCAGCCCACCTACCAGGGCATGCGACGACGAAGACGGAATGCCGAGCCACCAGGTCGCCAGGTTCCAGACGATGGCGCCAAGCAGGCCGCAGAACATGATCAGCACCGCAAGCTGTGGCTGCACATCCCCCAGATCGACGAACTTGCCGATGGTGTTGGCGACCGCGGTGCCGCCGAGCAGTGGGCCCATGAATTCGAAAAACCCGACGATGCAAACGGCCTGAATCGGGGTCATCGCCCGCGACGCGATCACAGTGGCCACGATATTTGCGGCATCATGAAAGCCGTTGGTGTAGTCGAAGATCAACACGACCACCACTGTGGCTACAGCCATCCAGAACAAAGTATCCATACGCACCCTTCTTGTAAAAAAGGCCTCTGCGGACCTCTACTTGTAAAAAGTGGGCGGATTATGCACGAAAATTTTGTTTAGCACACTTTACGATGGCATTTTCAGCAAAAAATGTTCACCCCGAGGACAAATCATGCGCCTGGACAATCAACGCGAAAGTCAGAACGTCGAGGACCGCCGCGGCGGAACCATGCTGCGCGGCAGCGTCGGCATCGGCACCCTGGTCATTGCGCTCGCCGCAAGCTACTTCCTGGGCATCGACCCTGCCCTAATTATGGATTCCGGGTCGGGCACCAGCACGCCCTCGCCGGCCGGGCGGCCGGCGAGGGCGCCAGCAACCAAGGACGAGATGACGAGCTTTGTCAGCAGAGTGCTGGGCAGCACCGAAATCGTCTGGCACGACATCTTCCAGCAGGCAGGGCGGCGCTACCAGGAACCGAAACTGGTCCTGTTCACCGGCGCAACACCCACCGCATGCGGCACCGGCCGTTCGGCGCTGGGTCCCTTCTACTGCCCCGCGGATCAGAAGGTCTACATCGACCTGGCATTCTACCGCGACCTCCAGGAACGCTTTCGTGCCCCTGGCGAGTTCGCCCAGGCTTACGTCATCGCCCACGAAGTGGCTCACCACGTGCAGAACCTGCTCGGCATCTCGGCCAAGATACACGCCGCACAGCAAGGCGGCGGCCGACAAGCGGCGGCCAATGAACTGTCGGTGCGACTCGAACTGCAGGCCGACTGCTTTGCCGGCGTATGGGGTCATCGCGCCGACACCATGCAGCAGATCGTCGAACCCGGCGAAATGGAGCAGGCGCTGGCTGCAGCCGCGGCGATCGGCGACGATCGCCTGCAACGACAAACGCAGGGCCAGGTCGTGCCGGAATCGTTCACCCACGGCACGTCCAGGCAACGCGTACGCTGGTTCAAGCGCGGCATGGACAGCGGCGACGTCCGACAATGCGACACTTTTTCGCCGGAGTCGCTGTGATGGCCGAGCGCATGGCCAGGATCGTCGCCAGAGCTGCGCTCCCGAGCACGGCTCTGCTGATGGCCCTGTTGCCAGCACCATCAGCGCACGCCGCCCTGCCCACGGCAGCCAGTGTCCCGGGCGGCGTGGCGTTGATCGTCCTTGGCCCGATTGCGGCCAACAGCCCCCGGCCGCTGGCCTGGCTGGGCGAACAGCAGATACTGGTGGCCGCCGAGGACGCGCAGTGGGTCGCAGTGGTCGGCCTCGACCTGGCGACCGCGGCGGGGACGTACGAGTTGCTCGTCGACATGGCCGGCGAATGGCAGTTGCAACCCTTTACCGTCGCCGACAAGGACTATCCCGCGCAGCGGATCACGATGAAGGACAGCAGCAAGGTGCAGCTGTCGGCCAGCGACCTGACGCGTGCCGAGGGGGAACTGGCCACCATCCAGCAACTGAAGCGCCACTGGCGGGAGGCGGCGGACACCGACCTGGCTTTCGTCCTGCCGGCGCAAGGACGCCACAGCGGGCGTTTTGGCTTGCGCCGATTTTTCAACGGCGAACCCCGTTCACCGCATGCCGGATTCGATATTGCCGTCGCGCGCGGGGCTACGGTCAAGGCGAGTGCGCATGGCCAGGTGCTCGCCGTCGATGACTATTTCTTCAACGGCAAGACGGTGTTTGTCGATCACGGCAACGGCCTGATCAGCATGTACTGCCATCTCGACAGCGCCGCAGTGCACCCCGGCGACGCCGTAGCCAAGGGGCAGCGCATCGGCGCTGCCGGAATGACCGGTCGGGCCACCGGTCCCCACCTGCACTGGAGCGTGATCCTCAACGGCGCGATGGTGAATCCGGAACTGTTCGTGACCAGGCCCGGCGAAGCACGCTGACGCCTTGGACCGTCAACAAGGTTTGCGCGGTACGTGGTCGGTAACGGTCAGCGCTGGCCAGCGCATGAGCGCTCGACCTACGGGTTCGACGATAGACGGTCGACGCCGCCGCGCCTCAGTCAGGGGGTGTCAACTTGTCGCGCTCGCCAGGATTGCTGCTCGAACTGGCGCGATGCGGGCATTGCGCCTTGCTGCATTCCGCGTAGAGGTAGAGCGCGTGTTCGCGAATCAGGAAGCCGCGCTCCTTGGCGATTTTCGTTTGTCGGCGCTCGATCTCGGCATCGTAGAATTCCTCGACGCGTCCACAGTCGATGCACACCAGATGATCGTGATGTTGCCCGGCACTGAGTTCGAAAACCGCTTTGCCCGATTCGAAATAGTGACGTTCGAGCAAGCCCGCCTGTTCGAACTGGGTGAGAACGCGGTAAACGGTCGCCAGGCCAACGTCAAGGTTCTCGGCGAGCAGCAGCCGATAGACATCCTCTGCCGTCAGGTGGCGGACCTCGGTCCTCTCGAACAGGGCGAGAATCTTGAGGCGCGGAAGCGTGGCTTTCAGCCCGATACTCTTCAGATTGTCGGAGTTACTCATCGTTTACCTTGGTCAGCTGCGGACGGAGTGGGCCTTTTTTTCGGTTATCATATACCGTCGACTGCCCTCGTGATCAGCCGCGGCGCCTATTCCATCGGTTTGACGGTCGATCCGGGTACCGGTGGTGGCTACCCGCAGGCCAACACTCACTCTTCCTTGATCACTTACCACGATCCGACCCAAACATGATCTTCCCGCGATTTGCCACTACCGTCCTTGTTCTTTGCGCGCTATCGGCTTGCTCCGAGGTCCCGCGGATCATTTCCGAGTATCGGATCGACGTACAGCAGGGAAACGTGCTGACGCAGGAGATGGTTTCACAGTTGCGCCCCGGACAGACCAAGGATCAGGTACGCTTCATTCTGGGCACGCCGGTCCTGGTCGACATGTTTCATGCCAATCGCTGGGATTATTTCTATTGGCTGAAGAAAGGCAATAGCACCAAGGCCGAGACGCGGCGTTTTGCCGTTTTCTTTGACGATGACGGCAAGCTGGCGCGAGTCGCTGGCGATGTCGCGCCAGCGGAGCCAGGGGACGGTGCCGCGAGGCCCGAAAACCGGATTCGGGAGATCGACCTCGGCTCGCTCCCGACCGACGGAAGTGTAGCCGTGCCGCCGCCGGACGAACCGGGCTTTTTTGGGAAAATGTTGAACAGCGTGGGACTGTGACATGAACGCATTGAGAATCGCTATCGCAGGCGCTGGCGGACGCATGGGGCGAATGCTGGTTGAAGCCACGCTCAAGGACGCGCACGCGACGCTGGCTGCGGCAATCGACCAACCCGGCGCAGCAGTGCTTGGCAAGGATGCGGGCGAAATGGTCGGCGCACCTTGCGGGGTAGCGATCAGCAGCGACAGCGACGCCGGAATTGCCCAGGCCAGCTGCCTGATCGACTTCACCAGACCCGAGGGCACGCTTCAGCACCTCGAAAGCTGTCGCCGACATGGTACGGCAATTGTCATTGGCACCACCGGATTTGATGCCGTCGGCAAAAAGGCGATTGCCGCCGCCGCGCAGGATATCCCGGTGGTCTTTGCGCCGAACATGAGCGTCGGCGTCAACGTCGTTTTCAAGCTGCTCGACGTGGCCGCCCGAATCCTGAACGAGGGTTATGACGTAGAGGTCGTCGAGGCGCACCACCGCCAGAAGGTCGACGCGCCGTCAGGAACCGCACTGCGCATGGGCGAGGTCGTCGCCCATGCGCTTGGTCGCGATCTGGGAGATTGCGCGATCTACGGTCGCCAGGGAGTCACCGGCGAGCGACTGCCGTCGACCATCGGCTTTGCCACTGTCCGGGGTGGCGATATCGTCGGCGATCACGATGTACTCTTCTGCGGTCTCGGCGAACGCGTGGAGATCGGCCATAGGGCAAGCAGCCGTATGCCATATGCGCTGGGCAGCCTGCGTGCGGCCCATTTTCTGTCGCGTGTGAAGCACGGCCTGTTCGACATGCAGGATGTCCTCGGCCTGCGCTGAAGCCTCCCCAACCTTCCGCCGACGGCCCCGACTTTGGCGCTGCACAACCCGCAACTGGCGCGCAAACTGGCCAGCGTACTGGGCGACGATCCAGAGGCTGCGCTTGAGCATCTGCAGTCCGTGCTTGCCGAGCAGTCGCCCGCACTGGCGAGCAGCGTTTCCCGCGTTCTCGAAGCGGCCGACAGCCTGGTATCGAAATACGCGCGCCTGCACGGCGTGCAATCCGAACTTTCGGGGGATGCCTTTTCGGATTGGCACCTTGGCGGCGGTCGCATCGAGTCGGGGCGCAACTGGAAACAGCTTCTCGGCTACGCCGAGGATGAACTTGCCGACAGTATCGCTGCCTGGCGCAAGCTGGCTCATCCGGAGGATCTGAAGGCCTTCAATGCAGTGGTCGCCGCGCACGCTCAGGGCGAGACACCCGTCTTCCATTGCACCTGTCGCCTGCGCACCAAGACAGGAAAATGGAAATGGCTGCTGCTGAAAGGCCGGATCATCGCCCACGACGAGCATGGCGCCCCCTTGCGAATGCTGCTTCTACAGCGCGACATCAGCGACTTCAAACAAGCCGAGGAAGCGGCCCTGGTGGCCAAAGAAGCGGCCGAATCGGCGAACCGGGCGCGCGGCACCTTCCTGGCCAACATGAGCCACGAAATTCGCACGCCGATGAACGGAATCATCGGCATGACCGACCTCGCGCTCGACACGCAACTGGACGCCGAGCAGCGGCACTATCTGAAAACGGTCAAGTCTTCGGCTGAGTCTCTGCTGGCCATCGTCAACGACATTCTTGACTTTTCCAAGATCGAAGCGGGCAAACTGCGCTTTGAAGAAATCCCCTTTCCGTTGTCCAATCTGGTTTTCGACGCCGCCCGCACGCAGGCGATCACCGCCCACAAGAAAGGACTCGAGCTAATCATTTCGCTGGCTCCGGATGTTCCGGGCAGGGTAATTGGCGACCCCGCGCGCCTGCGTCAGGTACTCGGCAATCTCATTGGCAACGCGATCAAGTTCACCGAGCGCGGAGAGATTGAGGTCACCGTCTCGATCGACGAGGCAAGGACCGAGTCGACCCTCCTGCGTTTTGCCGTTCGCGACACCGGTATCGGCATTCCTGCGTCCCGGCAGGCGGCCATCTTTGGCGCGTTTTCGCAAGCGGACGATTCGACAACGCGGCGTTTTGGTGGGACCGGCCTGGGCCTGACGATCTGTACCCACCTGGTACAGATGATGAAGGGCCGGGTGTGGCTCGACAGTGTCGAAGGCCAGGGTTCCTGCTTCTATTTCACCGCCCGTCTTGGTGTCGATGCCAGCGCGCAACGGTCGCCACCGGTAGCGCAATTCAGCGGCCAACGCGCCCTGCTCCTTGAACGGCACCCGACCGTTGCCGCACAACTGGCCACAGTACTCGCGCAATGCGGCGTTGACACGGCGAAAATCAGTGATTCCGAGGCCGCTATCCGGGCGATCGAAAAATCACGCGCCATCGGCTTCCCTTACGACTACGTACTGGTCGACGCGCTGATGCCGCCGCCGGGCGGACTGGCCCTGGCCGAGTCATGGCGGGGAGGCAGCTGTCCCGAAAAACTGATCGTCCTGCTGACCACCGAACAACAGCGGCAAGAGCTCGATCGCCTGCGCGAGCTAGCCGTCGGCACGCACCTGGTCAAACCGATCGCCGCCGAGGACTTGGTCGCCGCTCTCAAGCTGCTCTCCGGCGCCGGTGACGAAGGAACGGAGATCCTGGCGCCCTTTGACTTCGCGGCGGACGCGGGACGGACAAGCACTGGGCACATCAACGCCTTGTTGGTCGAAGACAATCCGGTCAACCAGGAACTTGCGCGACGCCTTCTGGAAAAGCGCGGCTACTAGGTAACCCTGGCCAACAACGGCGCGGAAGCGATCGATCACTTTGAGCAGCAGCCCTTCGATCTGATCCTGATGGACGTGCAGATGCCGGTCATGGGCGGAATCGAGGCGACGGAATCGATTCGCGCCCGCGAGATGCGGCGCAGCTGGGTAATGTCGCACGAGTTCAAATCGGTGAGCATCATTGCCATGACCGCCAACGCCATGGAGGGTGACCGCGAGTTATGCCTCGAAGCGGGGATGAACGACTACGTCGCCAAACCGGTCAAGCCACAAGATCTGTATGCAGCCATCGATCGCTGCCTGGCCCCGGAAAGCAACGAGGATTCGGCACCGTCACTGCCGAATGCGACGCTGTCGGCCACCTCGCTCGATCTGACGGCGGCAGCGCGTGATCTGGGTGATCGCGAGTTGCTGCTGACCATGGCCGGAATGCTGGTCGCCGAATGGCAACAGCACCTGGGGTGGATAACGACCAGTCTGCGCAACCGGGAAGCGGCACAGTTGTCGATGGGCGCGCATACCCTGAAAAGCCTGCTCGCCATGTTTCATGCCGAGAAGGCTCGCCGTCTGGCGCTCGCTATCGAGCATGCAGCGAAGCCCGCCGCCGGTGGCGAAGTCGATTGGTCGCAGTGCATTCGGCTCGCTGACGCGCTTGCCGAGGAAATGGAGCGGCTGAAACCCGAAATGGATCGTTTCGTACGTGGCGAGCGGACCGTGTAGGACACTGTCGATGCCCTCCGGGTGAGCCCACGCTCCCTTCGATGCACCTTGCGACACACCCCAACGCACGGCGCAGATTGCCCAACAACGGTGCGCTCCCGTATAATGCCTCGGCTTGCAAGGATCCGAGCGGGAGGGCCGTGCGCCCGTCCCGCTTTTGCATGTCTTCAGCCCGGACCGGCGACGCATTCACCAGCAGCATCAACAGGAGTCTTTCGTGCCCTTGTTACCCACTCTTCCGCCGGCGATTCTCGCACTGGCCGATGGGACGATTTTCCGCGGCCATGCCATCGGCGCCGGCGGCAGCACCAGCGGCGAGGTCGTATTCAACACCGCGATGTCCGGCTATCAGGAGATTCTTACCGATCCCTCGTACTGCCGCCAGATCGTTACTCTCACCTACCCGCACATCGGTAACGTCGGCTGCAACGCCGAAGACTTCGAGTCGCGTGGCAACTACGCGGCCGGCCTGGTCATCCGCGACCTGCCGATTCGCGCCGAGAGCTGGCGCCTGCAGGAAACCCTGCCCGACTACCTGCAGAAACACGGTATCGTCGCCATCGCCGGCATCGACACTCGCCAGCTCACCCGCATTCTGCGCGAAGGCGGTGCCCAGGCTGGCTGCATCATGGCCGTCGACGTTGATGAGCAGGAGGCAATCGCCGCAGCAAGGAACTTCCCCGGTCTCGCCGGCATGGACCTGGCCAAGGTGGTGAGCACTGCTGCGCCCTACGAATGGGCAGCCGGCGAATGGACGCTGGACGGCTATCGCTCGGTCGCCAAGGGACGATTTCATGTCCTGGCCTACGATTTCGGCGTCAAGCACAACATTCTGCGCATGCTTGCCGATCGCGGCTGCCAGGTCACGGTCGTGCCGGCGCAAACACCGGCTGCCGAAGTCCTCAGGCGACAGCCCAACGGCGTATTTCTGTCCAACGGCCCAGGCGACCCGGAACCCTGCGCCTACGCCATCGAGGCGATCCGTGAAATCCTTGCCGCCGGGGTGCCGACTTTCGGTATTTGCCTTGGCCACCAACTGCTGGCGCTGGCGTCGGGCGCCAGAACCACGAAAATGAAGTTCGGTCATCATGGCGCCAACCACCCGGTCAAGGACCTGCGTACGGGGCAGGTGTTGATCACCAGCCAGAACCACGGTTTCGCGGTGGACGCCGAAACGCTGCCACCGACACTGCTGCCGACGCACGTATCGCTCTTCGACGGCTCGCTGCAGGGCGTCGCACGCAGCGACGTCGCCGCCTTTTCCTTTCAGGGCCATCCGGAAGCCAGCCCGGGGCCACACGACATCGCCCATCTGTTCGACCGCTTTGTCCAGATGATGCAAGACAAGAAGGGGCAAAATGCCCAAACGCACTGACATCAAGAGCATTCTCATCATCGGCGCAGGTCCGATCGTCATCGGTCAGGCCTGCGAGTTCGACTACTCCGGCGCGCAAGCCTGCAAGGCACTGCGCGAGGAAGGCTACCGGATAATCCTGGTGAACTCGAACCCGGCGACGATCATGACCGATCCGGACATGGCCGACGTGACCTACATCGAGCCGATCAACTGGCAGACCGTCGAGAAGATCATCAGCCGCGAGCGGCCCGACGTGCTGCTGCCGACGATGGGCGGGCAGACGGCGCTGAACTGCGCCCTTGACCTGGCCAGGCATGGCGTTCTCGACAAGTTCGGCGTCGAGATGATCGGTGCCACCAAGGAGGCCATTGACAAGGCTGAAGACCGGGAGAAGTTCAAGCAGGCGATGACCAGGATCGGTCTCGGCTCGGCGCGCTCGGCAATGGCGCACTCGATGGAGGAAGCGCTGCAGGTGCAGGCGATGATTGGTTATCCGACCATCATCCGACCCTCGTTCACGATGGGCGGTTCGGGCGGCGGTATTGCGTACAACCAGGAGGAATTCCTCGACATCTGCGAGCGCGGCCTGGAGGCCAGCCCGACCCGCGAGCTGCTCATCGAGGAGTCGCTGATCGGCTGGAAAGAGTTCGAGATGGAGGTCGTTCGCGACCGCAACGACAACTGCATCATCGTCTGCGCCATCGAGAACCTCGACCCGATGGGCGTGCACACCGGCGATTCGATCACCGTCGCGCCAACGCAAACGCTGACCGACAAGGAATACCAGATCATGCGTAACGCCTCGGTGGCGGTCTTGCGCGAGATCGGCGTCGACACCGGCGGTTCCAACGTGCAGTTCGCGATCAACCCGCGTGACGGGCGAATGATCGTCATCGAAATGAATCCACGCGTCTCGCGCTCGTCGGCGCTGGCGTCGAAGGCCACCGGTTTCCCGATCGCCAAGGTGGCCGCCAAGCTGGCGATCGGCTATACGCTCGACGAGCTGGCCAACGAAATCACCGGCGGCAAGACGCCGGCGTCATTCGAACCGTCGATCGACTACGTGGTCACCAAGGTACCGCGTTTCGCCTTCGAGAAGTTCCCCGAGGCCGACTCGCGCCTGACCACGCAAATGAAGTCGGTCGGCGAAGTGATGGCCATCGGGCGGACCTTTCAGGAGTCGCTGCAAAAAGCCTTGCGTGGTCTGGAAATCGGCGTCGATGGCTTCGACGAGCGGACAACCGACCGTGAGGAAATCGAGATAGCGTTAAGCGAAGCGCGCCCGGAACGGATCTGGTACATCGCTGACGCCATGCGCATCGGCATGAGCGTCGATGAAATTCACCGCCTGACGGCGATCGACCCGTGGTTTCTGGCGCAGATCGAGGACCTCTACAAGCAGGCAGAACAAATCCGCGGCCAGCCGCTGGAGTCGCTGTCACGCGAGGAATTGCGGCACCTCAAGCGCGCAGGATTCTCGGACAAGCGTCTGGCGACGCTGATGCAGACCACCCAGACCGCGGTTCGCGAGCGCCGCCACGCCCTGCAGGTACGCCCGGTTTACAAGCGCGTGGACACCTGCGCCGCCGAATTCGCAACCGATACCGCCTACATGTACTCGACCTATGAGGACGAGTGCGAGTCAAATCCCAGCGACCGCAAGAAGGTCATGGTCCTCGGCGGCGGCCCCAACCGGATCGGTCAGGGGATCGAGTTCGACTACTGCTGCGTGCATGCGGCGCTGGCACTGCGCGAAGATGGCTACGAGACGATCATGGTCAACTGCAATCCGGAGACCGTATCGACCGACTACGACACCTCGGATCGCTTGTACTTCGAACCGCTGACGCTCGAAGACGTCCTGGAAATCGTCGCCGTCGAAAAGCCCTATGGCGTCATCGTACAATATGGCGGGCAGACGCCACTGAAACTGGCGCGCGACCTCGAAGCCAACGGAGTCCCGATCATCGGCACCAGCCCGGACATGATCGATGCTGCCGAAGACCGTGAACGCTTCCAGAAACTGCTGCACGATCTAGGTCTCAGGCAGCCGGCCAACCGTACCGCACGTACCGAGCCCGACGCCTTGCGCCTGGCCGCCGAGATCGGCTACCCGCTGGTCGTCCGTCCGTCCTACGTCCTCGGCGGGCGGGCCATGGAAATCGTCCATGACCCGCGCGACCTCGAACGCTACATGCGTGAAGCAGTGAAGGTGTCCAACGACTCGCCGGTCCTCCTCGACCGTTTCCTCAACGACGCCTGCGAAGTCGACGTCGACGCCCTCTGCGATGGCGACGAGGTGCTCATCGGCGGCGTCATGGAGCATATTGAACAGGCCGGGGTCCACTCCGGTGATTCGGCGTGTTCGCTGCCGCCCCATTCACTGTCGGCCGAGTTGCAGGATGAAATGCGCCGGCAGACACGGCTGATGGCCAAGGGCCTCAACGTCCGCGGCCTGATGAACGTCCAGTTCGCGATCCAGGACAACATTGTCTTTGTCCTCGAGGTCAACCCGCGCGCCTCGCGTACCGTGCCCTTTGTCTCCAAGGCCACCGGCCTGCAGTTGGCCAAGATCGCGGCGCGCTGCATGGTCGGGCAGTCACTGGCCAGCCAGGGTTTCAACAAGGAAGTGATCCCAAATTACTTCTCGGTCAAGGAAGCCGTTTTCCCCTTCGTCAAGTTCCGCGGCGTGGACACCATTCTTGGCCCGGAAATGAAATCGACAGGCGAGGTCATGGGCGTCGGGGTCAGCTTTGCCGAGGCCTTCGTCAAGAGCCAGACGGCGGCCAGTGTGCGCCTTCCCCGCTCAGGGCAGGTGTTCGTCAGTGTCAAGGACTCCGACAAGCCGCAGGCCGTAGTCATTGCCCGCGATCTGCGCGCGGAGGGGTTCACCCTGCTTGCGACGCGCGGCACGGCCGCCGCGATCGCCGCGGCGGGAATTGAGGTAACGCCGGTCAACAAGGTCACCGAAGGGCGCCCGCACGTCGTCGACATGATCAAGAACAACGAAGTCGTCCTGATCATCAACACCGTGGACGAGAAGCGTACGGCGATCAACGACTCGCGCTCTATCCGGACCTCCGGCCTGGCCGCGCGCGTAACCATCTACACCACGATCTGGGGCGCCGAAGCAGCCGCCGCAGGAATCAGAAATCGCGGCGCATTGGTCGTCTATCCGATCCAGGAATTGCACGCACAATTGCGTTGATTAATCCATCGAAGCGTCGCGACCACCCGCCTGGCGGGTGTCGGTGCTTCGCCGTTGGCAGCGAGAGAAATGACCAAGACACCTCTGACCGTAAATGGCGCTGAAAAACTGGCCGCCGAACTGCGTCACCTGAAGACCGTCGAGCGGCCGCGAACCATCGCCGCGATCGCCGAAGCACGCTCGCACGGCGATCTCTCGGAGAACGCCGAGTACGATGCGGCCAAGGAACGGCAAGGCTTTGTCGAAGGGCGCATCCAGGAAGTCGAGAGCAAACTGGCCAATGCCCAGATCATCGACCCGAAACTGCTCGACGCCGACGGGCGTTGCGTCTTCGGAGCAACGCTCGATCTTGACGACCAGGAAACCGGCGCCCGCGTCAGCTACCAGATCGTTGGCGAAGACGAAGCCGATATCAAGGCTGGCAAGATTTCGATCAACTCGCCGATCGCACGGGCGCTGATCGGCAAGTTTGCTGGCGACATTGCCGAAGTGCAGGCCCCTGGTGGTGTGCGCGAATACGAAATCATCGCCGTGCGCTACGAATAGTCCTGACCATGCGACGCTTCGCCGACGCGCTCTATGACATCACGCTGACGCTGTGGGTCGGCGGCTTGTGGGCCATCGGTTTTCTCGTCGCGCCAACGCTTTTTTCCGCCCTCGCCAGTGATCGCCAGCTGGCCGGCCTGCTCGCCGGCAAGTTGTTTGCCTTGATCGGCTGGGTCGGTCTGGGCTGTGCCAGTTACCTCCTGTTGCACAGCTTGCTGCGCATGGGGACGACCGCCTTGCGCCGGTGGACCTTCTGGCTGCTGATCGGCATGCTGCTGCTCACCGTCGTCAATCTGTTCGGCATTCAGCCGCTGCTGGCGCAGATCAAGGCCGACACCTTGGCAAGACAAGCGATGGAAAGCGTGCTGAACAAGCGCTTTGCCATCTGGCATGGCGTCTCCGGCGTCGTCTACGTCGCGCAGAGCCTGCTCGGCGTGCTCCTGATCAGTGTATTCCGGCGTCCCGTCAAATAGGTCACGGCGCGAGCAGCTGGCCAGCCTCGCAGAGTGGGCTACCGGGCTGGCGACCACCGCCTCGCCCGGACGTTCGTCTCAAGCGCCCGAACCGCTCTGGAAGCTGCGCTTGCTCCGGCGGGGCTCGCTGCGTTTCGCGCGCGGCCTGGCGGGCGGCGCCGGATCGTCCGCTCGCGGCCGCCAGATGACCAGCAGCTTTCCGATGTGCTGGACCGGGGCAGCCTCGAGGCGCTCGCAGAGGGTCGCGAGAAACTGCTCGCGAACCTGCCGGTCGTCGTTATAGACACGAATCTTGATCAGTTCGTGGCTGCCTAAATTGACCTCGACCTCGCGGACGACCGATTCGGACAGGCCGTTCTGGCTTATCGAAACGACCGGCTGCAGAGAGTGCGCACGGGCGCGCAGGACGCGGCGCTCGTCGGAGCTGAGATTGAGCATGCGGGACACCTTTTCTTGAGCAACGCATTTTAGCGGGTTTCAGCCAATGAAACGAAGCAGATCAAGCACCGCGTGGTTGAACGAACATGTCAACGACGCCTATGTGCAACGGGCCAAGGCCGAAGGCTACCGTTCGCGCGCGTCGTACAAGCTGATGGAGATCGACGACAAGGATGGCCTAATCCGCAGCGGCGACGCGATCGTCGATCTGGGAGCCGCGCCGGGTGGCTGGTCACAGGTCGCGGCGCAGAGGCTACGGGGCAGTGGTCGCGTCATCGCCCTGGACCTGCTGGAAATGGCGCCGATGCGCGGCGTCACTGTTCTGCAAGGCGACTTTCGCGAGCAGGACGTCCTGCTCGCGCTGGAAGAATTGCTCGCCGGAGCCCGGCCGGGGCTTGTTCTTTCAGACATGTCCCCCAACATATCGGGCATCGCCGTCTGCGACCAGGCTCGGGTAATGCATCTGGCCGAGCTGGGCCTGGAATTTGCGCGCAACTGGCTGAAACCCGACGGCGCTTTTCTGGTCAAAATTTTTCAGGGCCATGGCTTCGGCGAATTTCTGCAGGAAATGCGCCAGTCATTCAGAACCGTGTCTGCACGCAAACCGGATGCCTCCAGGGATCGTAGCCCGGAAGTCTACCTGCTGGGCAAGGCCTTGAAAACGTGAGAGCATCTGCGATGCCGTCTTTGCTTCAACGAGCATTAATCGGTTTAGAATGCTGAGTTCGTGGAACAGCAGGGTTTCCGGCGCTGGTGCGCCGGACAACGTAGAAGAGGTGAAGTATTGAATAACATGTTCAAGAATCTGGCAGTCTGGCTGGTTATTGGCTTGGTCTTGATGACCGTCTTCAACCAGTTCAACACCCGCCAGGTCGCTCAATCGACGATGGAGTATTCACAATTCATCGACGAGGTGGGCAAGGGAACAATTGCCAAGGTGGTGATCGAGGGCCGCGTGCTCAAGGCGACGACAACCGATGGGCGCAAGCTGACCAGCTACGCGCCACCAGACCTGTGGATGGTCTCGGATCTGCTGAAGAATGGCGTCACCATCGAAGCCAAGCCGGAAGAGGAACAGTCCTTCCTGATGAGCATCTTCGTCAGCTGGTTCCCGATGCTGCTGCTGATTGGCGTCTGGATCTTTTTCATGCGTCAGATGCAGGGCGGTGGCCGCGGCGGGGCTTTCTCATTCGGCAAGAGCAAGGCACGCCTGCTCGATGAGTCGACCAATACCATCACCTTTGCCGACGTCGCCGGTTGCGACGAAGCCAAGGAAGAGGTCTCCGAACTGGTGGACTTCCTGCGTGACCCCTCGAAGTTCCAGAAACTCGGTGGCCGTATCCCGAAAGGCGTGCTGCTGGTCGGCAACCCGGGAACCGGCAAGACCCTGCTGGCGAAAGCAATTGCTGGCGAGGCTAAGGTGCCTTTCTTCTCGATCTCCGGCTCGGACTTCGTCGAGATGTTTGTCGGTGTCGGCGCGGCGCGCGTCCGCGACATGTTCGAAAACGCCAAGAAGCACGCCCCGTGCATTATCTTCATCGACGAACTGGATGCCGTCGGACGGCAGCGGGGAGCCGGACTGGGCGGAGGCAATGACGAGCGCGAGCAAACCCTGAACCAGATGCTGGTCGAGATGGACGGCTTCGAAGGCAGCGTCGGGGTCATCGTCATCGCCGCCACCAACCGTCCCGACGTCCTCGATCCGGCACTGATGCGTCCCGGTCGCTTCGACCGCCAGGTGGTCGTACCGCTGCCCGACATTCGTGGCCGCGAGCAGATTCTGATCGTTCATATGCGCAAGGTACCCCTGTCGCCAGACGTTAAGGCCGACATCATCGCCCGTGGCACACCCGGTTTTTCCGGGGCCGATCTCGCCAACCTGGTCAACGAAGCCGCCCTGTTTGCGGCGCGCGGCAACAAGCGTCTGGTGGACATGGATGACTTCGAGAAAGCCAAGGACAAGATCATGATGGGCGCCGAGCGGCGCAGCATGGTCATGAACGAGGACGAAAAGCGCAATACCGCTTACCACGAGTCCGGACATGCCGTGGTCGCCAAACTGATGCCGAAGTCCGACCCGGTGCACAAGGTCACCATAATCCCGCGCGGTCGGGCACTTGGACTGACCATGCAACTGCCGGAAGAGGACCGTTACGCTTACGATCGCGTCTATCTGATGAGTCGCATCGCGGTCCTCTTTGGTGGCCGCGTCGCCGAAGAACTGTTCATGGACCAGATGACCACCGGCGCCTCCAACGACTTCGAGCGGGCAACGCAAATGGCCCGTGACATGGTCACCCGCTACGGCATGTCGGATGCGCTCGGCCCGATGGTTTATGGCGAGAACGAGGGAGAGGTCTTCCTCGGGCGTTCGGTAACCACGCACAAGAACATGTCCGAAGCGACGATGGAGAAGGTCGACCAGGAAATACGCCGCATCATCGATGAGCAGTACGGCCTCGCCCGCAAGCTCCTCGAGGAGCATCGTGACAAGGTCGAGGCGATGGCAGCCGCCTTGCTCGAACTTGAAACAATCGACAGCGACCAGATCGACGACATCATGGCGGGCAAACCGCCACGCCCGCCGAAGCAGCCACAGACCAGGATGCCAAGCGCTCCCTCAGGCGGCAATACGCCGGATGCGGCGCCAAGCGCGCCACCCGCACCTGCCTGAACGCACGACGGTCAAGGCCGGGCGCGGCAATACCAACATACCAACCAAGCTGCTCATCCCCGTAGGCAAGGGCCCTCCCTCGGGGGCTCGCCCGGCGGCGTAGGCGGTGAACCCCATGCTCCGCTGCGGCGCCTTTCAACTCCCGCTGTCCCGCCCGCTGCTGATGGGCATCGTCAATCTGACCCCCGACTCTTTTTCCGGCGACGGACTGGCGAGCAACATCGGAGAGGCCGTTGCGCAGGCCCGCCAGCAGATTGACGCCGGTGCCGATCTGCTCGATCTTGGCGCCGAGTCGTCACGCCCGGGTGCGACCCCCACAGCGGAGAACGAGGAACTGCGGCGACTGCTGCCGGTACTCGAGGCGCTGCGCGACTGCGGGGTGCCAATTTCGGTGGACACCTACAAGCCGACGGTGATGCGCGCCGCATTGGCCAATGGCGCGTCGATGATCAATGACATCTACGCCCTGCGCAAGCCCGGCGCAATGGCCGCGGTTGCCGACAGCAACTGCGCCGTCTGTTTGATGCATATGCAGGGCGCGCCATTGACCATGCAGGAGCAACCCGCCTACTGCGATGTCGTTGCCGAGGTCCAGGGCTTCCTGCGCACGCGCGTCAGCGCGGCTCTGGCGGCGGGAATCACCCGCGACCGCCTGCTGCTCGACCCCGGTTTTTGCTTTGGCAAGACGCTCCAGCACAATCTCGACCTGCTGCGCCGCTTTGCTGAATTGTCGCTTGACGGCCTGCCGTTGCTGGCCGGCGTCTCACGAAAATCGATGCTGGGGACAATCACCGGGCGGCCGGTCGAGCAGCGGCTGGCCGGCAGTCTCGCCGCAGCGCTGCTGGCAGCCCAACGCGGAGCGCGCATCTTGCGCGTTCATGATGTCGCCGAGACGCGCGACGCCTTGGCCGTTTGGCAGGCCATCGGTGCGCCATCAGGTGCCGAGGCAAGAACCTGACGCGGCCTGCGGATTTACACCGTTCGTCGCCTGTGCACTTGTTGGCAGTGTCCCGGCTACGCTTTGCGTAAAATATTCCGGATTGAAGAAAAATTCGCCTTGGCGGAGGGAGAGGAATCGTGGCAAGAAAGTACTTTGGAACCGACGGTGTGCGTGGGCGGGTCGGCGAGAGCCCAATCACGCCCGATTTCGTCATGCGCCTGGGTCACGCCATGGGCAGGGTTCTCGTTGCCCACGCTGCCGCACGCGGGCAGGCCAAGACAGTGGAGCGTCCGGCGGTACTGATCGGCAAGGACACCCGCGTTTCGGGCTATATGCTGGAAGCTGCGCTTGAAGCCGGTTTTGCGGCTGCCGGCGTCGACGTCTGTCTGGTCGGGCCAATGCCAACGCCGGCCATCGCCTACCTGACCCGCGCTTTGCGCCTGCAGGCGGGAATCGTCATTTCCGCATCGCACAACCCTTTTTACGATAATGGCATCAAGTTCTTCTCGGCGCGGGGCACCAAGCTTCCCGATGAGCTTGAACTGGAGATCGAAGCGGCGCTCGACGAGCCGCTGACCTGCGTCGACTCGGCCGCCCTTGGCCGGGCACGTCGAATCGACGACGCGGACGGCCGCTACATCGAATTCTGCAAGGGCACCTTTCCCTTCGAGCAGGACTTGCGTGGGCTCAAGATCGTCGTCGACTGCGCCAACGGGGCCGCCTACCACATCGCCCCACACGTGTTTCACGAGCTGGGCGCCGACGTGAGCAGCATCGGCAGCGAGCCCAACGGCCTCAACATCAACCACGAAGTCGGGGCAACGGCGCCCAAAGCCCTGCGCGAAGCCGTCCGCGCACAAGGCGCGGACATCGGCATCGCCCTCGATGGCGATGCCGACCGAGTATTGATGGTCGATGCCGAAGGCACGCTCTACGACGGCGATCAACTGCTCTTCGCCGTCGTCCGCAGCCGCCTCCGCCACGGACCTGTGGCAGGCGTCGTCGGTACTCTGATGACCAATCTTGCCCTCGAACACGCTCTGGCCGAACTCGACATACCGCTTGTTCGCGCCGATGTCGGCGACCGCTACGTGATGGACATGCTACGCCAGAAAGGCTGGCTGTACGGGGGCGAGAACTCCGGGCACATACTCTGCCTCGACAGGCACTCAACGGGTGATGGCATCGTTTCCGCGCTACAAGTGCTTTCAGCACTGCGCGCCAGCGGTGGCACCCTGCAAGAGCTGCTCGGCGACCTGAAGCTCTACCCACAGAAGCTGATCAACGTCGCCCTGAGCAAAGGCTTTCCGTGGCAGGATCACCCCTTGATCGGATCGGTACACCGGCAGGTGGAGAGCACGCTGAACGGCCGTGGCCGGGTGCTGCTGCGCGCTTCGGGAACCGAACCGCTGCTGCGGGTAATGGTCGAGGGCCAGGATTCGGCAGTGGTCACCAGCGCCGCCGAAACACTGGCTGCCGCCGTTCGTACAGCGGTCGCGTCGTGAAGCGGGCAAGGCGCGCAAGCCAGGAAGCCAGCCAAATCCTGAAGCGATCGATCAGTCCTCGTCCGCCTCCCCTTCACGAACGCCGTACTGGCGATCGAGACGGTTCATATAGCGTGCATACCACCCGATGATCACGAGATAGATCAGCGGCGCCCCCTGGGCCCCCATGTAAAACCCCAGCGGGAAGCCGATGATGGTGATCTCGGCCAGTTCGCGCGCGAAGAAACTGACCACGAAACTGACCACGAACCAGGTCGTCAGCAGTAAGGCCGTCAGCTTGAGGTTGCGCCGCCAATAGTCGCGATGCTTGCGTTCGAGGCGCATTCAGCTGCCCCCCCCCGCTGAAGCCTGGCCGAGGAGTCGCCCGGGCCAGCCGGCGCTCGCCGCCCGACGTCGGCTCACGAGCCTTCGAGCTCCGGGTAACGGACGCTTTCGACAAAATCCTGGGTCGCCTTGCTTGGCGCCTGGCCACACAGACTGACCACGATAATCGTCAGGAACCCGGCGGCAACGCCCCACACCCCGGCCGATGTCGACTCGATTCCCCACCACGGATCCATACCGATTCCCTGAATGCCAAGCCAGGGGATGGCATCCACCTGGACACGAACCATGTAATAGAGGGTCACCAGCAGACCGATGACCATGCCAGTCACTGCGCCCGCCGCATTGGCCCTTTTCCAGAAGACGCCAAGAATCAGCGCCGGAAAGAACGCGGCGCCAGCCAGCGAGAAGGCCCACGCCACCATCGATAGAATCGTCGCCGGCTTCTGCGACGCCACCGTGGCTGCGAACACGGCGACCACCAGCAGCAGCGTTTTCGAAACCACCAGCCGCCATTGCGTGGTCGCATCGGGACGATAGACCTTGTAATAGACGTCGTGCGACAAGGCACTGGCGATGGTCAGCAGCAGGCCGTCGGCCGTAGACAGGGCGGCAGCCAGGGCGCCGGCAGCGACCAGGCCGGAAATGACATATGGCAAACCGGCGATTTCCGGCGTCGCCAGCAGAATCACGTCCGGATTGAGCGCCAGCTCGACGAGTTGGAGAATTCCGTCACCGTTGACGTCCTCGATCGAGACCAGACCAATCTTTCCCCAGGCACTGACCCAGACCGGCAACTGCGCGATCGACGAACCAATGAGCGTCGAGTAGATCTCGTACTTGGCAAACGCTGCGTACGCCGGCGCCGTCAGGTAGAGCGCCAGAATGAACAGCAAGGACCAGAAGACCGAAGTGCGTGCCTCGCGGACGCTGGGAGTGGTGTAGTAACGCATCAGCACGTGCGGCAGAGCCGCCGTACCGACCATCAGGCAAAACACCAGACTGAGAAAATTGAGACGCGCCGTATTGCTCACCTCCTCGCCACCCGACGGAAAGGGAGTCAGGTGGTGCTCGGGATCGGCCCCACGTTGCGCTGCTTCGCGCATCAGTTTGTCCCAGTAGATTCGGGCCGCCTCGCTGCTCTTCGGCAACTCGCGGCGTTCGCGCTCGACGGCCACGACTTCGCGCATCTGCGCGTTGTTGCTTTTCAGATCGTTGATCTGCTCGAACAAGCGCAGCCTCTCTTCGTCGAGAGACCCGGGCAAGGCCTGGATGCGCTCCAAGTAGCCATCGGCACGTTCGCGGAAGATGCGCCGTCCTTCAATCTCGGCGGGTTCATCGAAGATCCTTTCTTCAAGGACCTGCACCTTCTGCAGCACATGGCCATAGGTCAGCTGCGGCACCGGAATGCCGGTGACCTGGTAGGAGAGGATGGTTACCGGAACCAGATAGGCGACGATCAGGATGGCGTACTGAGCCACCTGCGTCCAGGTCACCGCGCGCATGCCGCCGAGAAACGAGCACACCAGGATACCGGCCAGGCCGACAAAGACCCCGATCTCGAACTGCAGCCCGACGAAGCGGCTGGTTATCAGCCCAACTCCGTAGATCTGTGCGACGACATAAACGAAGGACGCCAGGACGGTCGCGAAGACGCCGACCAATCGCGCCGGATTGCCGCCATAGCGGGCAGCAAGAAAATCAGGGATGGTGTACTGCCCGAAGCGCCGTAGATAAGGCGCCAGCAGCAAGGCGACCAGAACGTAGCCTCCGGTCCAGCCCATCACGTAGGCCAGGCCCTGATAACCCGACAGGTAGAGTGTACCGGCGAGGCCCATGAACGACGCCGCGCTCATCCAGTCGGCTCCGGTCGCCATGCCGTTGAACACCGCGGGGACTCGCCTGCCGGCGACGTAGTACTCGGAAACGCTGGCCGTGCGCGCCAGGATGCCGATCGTCGCGTAAAGAAAAATGGTCAGAAAGAGAAAGGAATAGCCGATCCAGCGCGGTGGCAGTCCGTGCCGCTCGAGGAACGCCAGAATGAGGATGAAAATGAAAAAGCCCGCGGTGTAGAAGGCGTAGTAGCGGCGTAGCGGGACGGTAGTGTAGTCGGCCATCGCAGAGCTCGCCTAGCCACTCTGGTAAAGATGGCGGCGTGCCTTTTCGATCTCGATGAGGCTGGCCGGGGTCTCGAAGCCCTTGTGCGCGGCACGCGCCAGGGTCAGTTGCAGAAGCTGCGCCGTGGCGTAAGCGTCCGAAACCGGGTTGTGCCGCTGGACACTATCGATACCGAAGTGCTCCAACCAGGCGTCCATTTGCGCCGACTTCTCGCCCAACTCACCAAACAGACCGGCCATGACCCACGCCAGATCGATCCACGGCAGCTTGAGCTCGACGTCGAGCGCCTCGGCGAGAGCGCGTTCGATCCGCCGGGCGACGAACGAAGCGTGGTACGCAACCAGCGGGGCCTTGCCGACGAAGCCCAGCAAGGAGAGCAGCGCGGCGCGGCGTTGCTCGCCGCTGATCGGAGTCGCCGGCGGCGGCTCGGCAAGCGATTGCCCGGCGTCCGCCGCCGGGTGCACCATCGCCAGGTGCAAGGCATCCTGGAAATCAATCAGGCCATCGACCAGCGCCAGGGCACCGATCGAACCGAGGGGACCGCCCTTCCAGTCGGAGCCGGCGATCGAGATGTCGATGAGCACGTAGCGGCTGCGATAGTGCGAGCGCGTTAGATCAGGCGCGGGCAGCTTCCGCCAGGCGGAAAGCCGCTCCTGCACCTCGCTCGTCAAAGGCACAGCCCGAGCGTCGTGACCGGCAAATAGTTTCGCTAGCCACACCATGGTCACATTTGATAATCGAGCTTCAGACGCGACTGCAGCCTGCGCGCCTGCCGGAAAGACTCTTTGAGGATATGCCTCTCAATCTCGTTCAACTCGTCAGGCCTGATCAGATTGTCGCCGCTGCGTCCGTGCTCCTGCTCGAAATGCTGGTGCCGCAAACGCAGCATCTGAATGAAATTGAAGCCATCGACGATTGCCGCCACCTCGTCCGAGGAAATCTTCATCAGGCTGCACGCCCGCTTCAGACGAGCCACGGTGTTCGTCGCCTCGACCTGATTGGCCAGAGCGAAAAGGCGTGCGGCGTCGGTAAACAGACGCACGCCGTACTTCTTGAGGTCGATGGTTCCCGGATGCTCGGGGTCGTCGCCGGTCACGAAGTCGCGGATACGGCCAAGCGGTGGCGCGACCTCGAGCGCGTTCTGGGCCAGCATGCGCAGGAACAGCGGATTGCCCTGCGTCATGCGAAGGAGAGAAAGACGCATCCGGTGCGCCAGATTGAAGCGGCCGTAGAGGGGGCGGAAATCGAAGAAGATCGTCGCATTCAGCAAGGCCAGCGGTTCCGGCGTGCGCACCCAATGGGAAAACTTCTCTTCCCATTCCTCGAGCGTCAGGCACAGCTCGGGGTTGCTGGCCATGATATTGCCCTTGCAGAGCGGGAAACCGCACTTGTCGAGGTCATCATTGACCGCTCGGGCGAAGTCGAGAAAGCGCAGTTGCGTCTGCTCGCGGTCCATGATGTCGGTGCAGATGAAAACAATTCCGTTATCCTGATCGGTGGTAAACGTCTGTTCGTCGCGCCCCTCCGAACCGAACGCCAGCCACGCCCAGTCGATGCCGTAGAAATCGTCGCCATCAAGATTGAGTTCGATCACCCGGCGCGTCACCGCGTCGTTGAGTGTCGAGATGAACTGGGTGATCTCCTGGGCGCCGACGCCCTCCGAGAGCATCGTCAGTGCCAGCTGGCGAACGTCCTCACGAGCGTGCTGCAGCACCGCGACACTACTCGCGGCATCGATCGAGTGTCGAATCTGGCGCAAGCCGGCACCTTGCAGCTTGAAAAGATCACGCTCCGAAACGACGCCCCGCAAGCGCCCTCCTTCGTCCACGGCAAGAACGTGGCGGACGCGGTGCATGGCCATCACCAGTGCCGCATCGTGAGCATTTGCCGCCAGCGGCAAAGTCTGTGGCGCCGGCGACATCACCGCAGCAATCGCCTGCTCGAGCGAAGCTCCGGGGAGGACGATGCGCTTGAGGATATCCGAGAGGGTAAAGATACCGACGGGCCGTCGCTCGGCGTCCACCACGACCATCGAGCCGAGGTGCTGGCCGGCCATCAGCTCGACCACCCGGCGCACGCTCGTGTCCAGCGCCACGGCCACCGGCTCGCGGACAACGACCATCGATAGGGGCGAGTTCATCGTCTTCTGCTCGGCCGCACGCTGGGCAAGCTGCAGCTGCAACTGCTGCTGCGATTGTCTGAGCAAGCCCGCGATATACTGCGTACAGAAGAGATTGAACACCGTGCTCTTCTGAGTCAGGGCGAAGAAGTCGTCGGCGGCGAGTTCGTAGCAGAAGACGTCGTCGTGGGCAACGTAGGCGCCGACCGTTTCACGCTGCGCCATGAGCGCGCCAATCGAAAAGCTCTGCCCGGGACCCAGCCTGACCGACGACGACTCCAGCTTGCGCTCGCCTCCACCACGCACGACGTCCACCCGGCCACGCTGCACAATGTGCAGCGTCCGTGCCACCCCCGTCTCTTTGGCCAGAATCCGCGCGCCTTTCGGGTAGTGGGCGAGCTTCACGCGCAGCGCGAGAAAGCGCAGCGCCTCGGCTTCCATCCGATCAAACGGCGGGTAAGCCTGCAATGACTGGATGCACGCGGAGACCAGCAGTTCAGTCGCCTCGTTGCTCATCCGGGCTCCTCGCTCGATGCACATGAACAGGCCGGCACGCGCCGTGCCGGCCCGAAAAACGACGCCCGCTCAGATCATGCCAGGCAGCACCTGGACACTTCCCGGACGCGGCAATCAGGCAGGAAAAGCCGCTCACGGGGACGGCGACGGCGAGCCGATCATCCGGCTCGCCGTCG
>JEMY01000006.1:88033-93323 GCA_000585075.1 Candidatus Accumulibacter regalis
GGCGACGGCGAGCCGATCATCCGGCTCGCCGTCGCCGTCGCACGTAGGCGCGCGCTGTCGCTGGTTCAGCCCCTCAACTGGTCGAGAATTGCCGGGTTCTCAAGCGTTGAAGTGTCCTGTGCGACGGTCTCCCCCTTGGCCAGCGAGCGCAGCAGACGGCGCATGATCTTGCCGGAACGGGTTTTTGGCAGGTTCTCGCCGAAGCGCAGGTCCTTCGGTTTGGCGATCGGACCTATCTCGCGACCGACATGATCCTGCAATTCCTTGATCATCTTCTTGGCCGCATCGCCGGTTGGCCGTGCGCCTTTCAGGACGACAAAGGCACAGATCGCTTCGCCGGTCAGGTCATCGGGGCGGCCAACCACTGCGGCTTCGGCGACCATCGGGTGCGAAACCAGAGCTGACTCGATTTCCATGGTTCCCATGCGGTGCCCTGAAACGTTCAGCACGTCGTCGATACGACCGGTGATCGTGAAGTAGCCGGTATTGACGTCGCGAATCGAACCGTCGCCGGCGAGATACAGCTTGCCGTTGAAATCATCCGGGTAGTACGACTTCTTGAAACGCTCTGGGTCGCCCCAGATGTTGCGGATCATTGCCGGCCACGGACGCTTGACGACCAGCAGGCCGCCCTTGCCCCAGTCGAGTTCGGTACCCGTCTCGTCGACGACAGCCGCCTGGATGCCGGGGAAGGGCAGAGTGCACGAACCGGGCACCATCGGCGTCACGCCTGGCAATGGCGTGATCATGTGACCACCGGTTTCGGTCTGCCAGAAGGTATCGACGATCGGGCAGCGACCGCCACCAACGCTGTCGTAGTACCACTGCCAGGCAGCGGGGTTGATCGGTTCGCCAACCGTACCCAGCAGGCGCAGCGACGAGAGGTCGTACTGCGTCGGGGCAACCGCCGGATTGACGTCGGCCGCCTTGACCAGCGAGCGGATCGCCGTCGGCGCCGTGTAGAAGATGTTGACCTTGTGGTCCTGGATCATTTTCCAGAAACGACCGGCATCCGGGTAGGTCGGAATCCCTTCGAAGACCACTTCGGTCGCTCCGCAGGCCAGCGGTCCGTAAGTGATATAGGTGTGACCCGTCACCCAGCCGATGTCTGCGGTGCACCAGAAGAGGTCGTCGGGCTTGATGTCGAACGTCCACTTCATGGTCACGATGGCGTGCAGCAGGTACCCGCCGGTCGAGTGCTGGACACCCTTCGGCTTGCCGGTCGATCCCGAGGTATACAGCAGGAAGAGCGGGTGCTCGGCACCGACCCATTCGGGTTCGCAGACTTCCGACTGGCCGGCGACCACATCGTGCCACCAGACGTCGCGATCGGCGACCATGTTGCAGGTGCCACCGGTGCGCTGGAAAACGATGACGTTCTTGATCGACTCGCAGCCACCCAGCGCAATCCCCTCGTCCACCGCCGGCTTGAGCGGAATTTTCTTGCCGCCGCGGCACTGCTCGTCGGCGGTAATCACCGCCACCGCGCCGGCGTCGTTGATCCGGTCACGCACCGACTGTGAAGAGAAGCCGCCAAAAACCACCGAGTGGATGGCCCCGATACGCGCACAGGCCTGCATGGCGACGATACCTTCAATACCCATCGACATGTAGATGACGACGCGATCGCCCTTCTTGATGCCGCGCGCACGCAGGCCGTTGGCGAACTGGCTGACTTGCGCCAGCAGCTGCTTGTAGGTGACCCGTTTGACCTCGCCGTCGTCGGCTTCGAAGACGATCGCCACCTTGTCGCCGAGGCCGGCTTCCACGTTGCGGTCGAGGCAGTTATACGAAGCGTTCAAGGTGCCATCGGCAAACCACTTGAAAAACGGCGCGTTGGACTCGTCGAGCACCTGCGTGAACGGCGTCTTCCAGCTAACGTGTTCGCGGGCCAGCCGCGCCCAGAAACCGCTGTAATCCTTTTCTGCCTCGGCGCACAGGGCCTTGTAAGCGTCCATGCCGGAAATCGTCGCCTGTTTGACAAACTCGGCGGAGGGGTCAATAAACGTTAAGGCTTCGCTCTGTGACATGTGCCATCTCCTGTGCGGTATTGGTAGAGGTAACAAGAAGTTGATGCAATGCGGTGCCGACAAAAGCGGAGGAGAACCGGGTGGACCCCCTGTTCGTCGCCAACGGCCGACACTCACCCGGTAGTAGCGCCTGCTGGCAGGCCAGCTGCCGAAGATTAAACGCTGCCAATCTTACACACCACTTACGCCGAGGCCCGCCGTGCGCCCCGGATCGGCGTTTCTTTGGTGCTAGAATCTGTCCTCCCGAACCTCTGAAACCGTGAATAAATGCCCTCTCTGAAACCCACCGTAGACAAACTCGAGATGTTCATCTTCTGGAGCCGCTGGCTGCAGGCGCCGCTCTATCTCGGCCTGATCATCGCCCAGGGCGTCTATGTCTACCTGTTCATGGTCGAGCTGTCGCATCTGATCGGCAATCTCTTTTTCAGCGGCAAGCAGATCAACGAAACCGAGGTGATGCTCGTCGTCCTTGGCCTGATCGACGTGGTGATGATCGCCAACCTGCTGATCATGGTGATCATCGGCGGTTACGAAACCTTCGTTTCCCGGCTCCATCTCGACGGCCACCCCGACCAGCCGGAATGGCTATCGCACGTCAATGCCGGGGTACTCAAGATCAAGTTATCGACGGCGATCATCGGCATTTCCTCGATCCACCTGTTGAAGACCTTCATCAACGCGGAAAACATGAGCGAACACACGATCAAGTGGCAGGTCATCATCCATGCCGTCTTCCTGGGTTCGGCCCTGGCCATGGTCTGGGTCGATCGAATAATGAGCCAGACGCTGGCGATGAGCAAGGCGCAGCACGCTGCGCGCCACTGACAAACACCCGCGGCGGGTAGGGTAATCGATCCCCGCCACTCACGAGAGAGACCCTGAAATGACACCCATCAAGCAGGAAGACTTCATCCAGAGCGTCGCCGATGCCTTTCAGTACATCAGCTACTATCACCCCCTGGACTACATCAAGGCGCTCGGCGCCGCTTACGAGCGCGAGCAGAGCCCGGCGGCCAAGGATGCCATCGCCCAGATCCTGACCAACAGTCGGATGTGCGCCGAAGGCCATCGGCCGATCTGCCAGGACACCGGCATCGCAGTGATCTTCCTCAAGGTGGGCATGGATCTCAGATGGGACGCCAAGCTGTCGATCCAGGAAATGTGCAACGAGGGCGTACGGCGGGCCTACAACAACCCCGACAACACGCTGCGCGCTTCGGTGCTTCTCGATCCCGCCGGTGCGCGCAAGAACTCGCGCGACAACACCCCTGCCGTGGTGCATTACGAAGTCGTCCCCGGTGACCACCTGGAAGTGATCTGTGCGGCAAAGGGCGGCGGCTCCGAAAACAAGTCCAAGTTCTACGCGCTCAACCCGTCCGACTCGATCGTCGATTGGGTCCTGAAGACCGTCCCGACGATGGGCGCCGGCTGGTGCCCGCCCGGAATCCTCGGTATCGGCATCGGTGGCACGCCGGAAAAAGCCATGCTGCTGGCCAAGGAGTCGCTGATGGCACCGGTCGACATCCATGAACTGATCGCCCGCGGCGCCAGCAATCGCGTCGAGGAACTCCGCCTCGAACTCTACGAAAAGGTCAATGCCCTGGGGATCGGCGCCCAAGGCCTCGGCGGCCTGACGACCGTCCTCGACGTCAAGATCCTCGACTACCCGACGCACGCTGCCAGCCTGCCGGTGGCGATGATTCCCAACTGTGCGGCGACCCGGCATGCGCACTTCCATCTTGACGGTTCCGGACCGGCAACGCTGACCCCGCCGGACCTCGATCAGTGGCCGAAGGTTAACTGGACGCCGAACACCGAGACCTCGACGCGGGTCAATCTCGACACGCTGACGCCGGCCGAAGTCGCGGCCTGGAAACCGGGCCAGACGCTGTTGCTCAACGGCAAGATGCTGACCGGTCGCGATGCCGCGCACAAACGCATCCAGGACATGCTCGCCAAGGGCGAGCCATTGCCGGTCGACTTCACCAACCGGGTGATCTACTACGTTGGCCCGGTCGATCCGGTCGGCGACGAAGTCGTCGGCCCGGCCGGGCCGACGACGGCGACGCGGATGGACAAGTTCACCGAAATGATGCTCGCGCAGACGGGCCTGATCTCGATGGTCGGCAAGGCCGAACGCGGCCCAAGCGCGATCGAGGCGATCAGAAAGCACAAATCGGCGTATCTGATGGCCGTCGGCGGCGCTGCGTATCTGGTCGCCAAAGGGATCAAGGCGGCCAGGGTTGCCGGATTTGCCGATCTTGGCATGGAGGCCATCTACGAGTTCGAGGTCAAGGACATGCCGGTCACCGTGGCCGTCGATTCGAGCGGCACCTCGGTGCACAATACGGGACCACGGGAATGGCAGGGCAGAATCGGCAAGATCCCGGTCACCGCCGCCTGAACACCCTGACCGGGCACACTGCAAGCCGGCCGCGCGCCGGCTTGCGCCTGTCTGCAGAGAAGAAACGCCTATGAAAGCCACCACCCCCAGCGCTCTCCAGCCCCATGCAGCGACGGCAACGCCCCGTTCTCGCGGTGTTCGTCGCGGCGCGAATGCCGCCTCACGTCCTGGTCGTTGAAATTGCTATCGTCATCGCCAGTGGGTCGCGCGTGGCAGGCGACGACCGGCAAATGATCGGCGTTTTCGACAGCGGTCTCGGCGGGCTGTCGGTACTCGCAGCCATCGCCCATGCACTGCCGCAAGCCGACCTGCTCTACTTCGCCGATACCGCGCACGTTCCCTACGGTGACAAGACCGACGCCTTCATCCGCGAGCGTGTCCTGGCCATCGGCAAGCACCTGGTCGCACAAGGGTGCAGCCTTGTCGTCGTCGCCTGCAATACCGCCACGGCAGCGGCCGTGGCGGCCTTTCGCGAGCTTCTTCCCGCGCTCCCCGTGGTCGGCGTCGAGCCGGGCGTCAAACCAGCCGCGGCGGCGTCACTCAGCGGCCGCATTGCGGTGCTGGCGACGGTATCGACCACGCGCAGCCAACGTCTGGCCGACCTGATCCGCCAGCACGCAGGCGGCGTGCAGGTTGACGTCGTCGCCTGTGATGGCTGGGCAACCCGCGTCGAAACCCTGCATCTCGACGACCCCGGGTTCGCCGCGGAAGCACGCCAGCATCTGGCGCCACTGCTCGCCGCCGGCGCCGACCAGATCGTTCTTGGCTGCACGCACTACGCCTTTTTGCGTCCGGTTCTCGAGCCGCTGGTCGCCCATCAGGCAGCGCTGGTCGACGTCGCTGACGCCGTCGCCCG
>JEMY01000006.1:93338-132649 GCA_000585075.1 Candidatus Accumulibacter regalis
CCCCCGCCAATGCGTGCGCCTCGCCGGAGCCGCCGCAGTCGGCGGCGGCCACCTGGCGCTGTTCGCCACGGCACACCCGGAACGACTGCAGGCAGCCCTGCCGGCACTCGGCCTGGGCGGCCTGTGCGCTCGCCAGACGCAGGCCGCACGCCTGGCAAGCGCATGACGTCGCCGACCACTTGCGCCGCATCGGCGCGACCCGTCGTGGCCGTCGTCGGCGCCGGTCCAGCCGGCCTGATGGCTGCCGAAGTTCTCGCCAGCGGCGGCGTCAGCGTCGATGTTTACGACGCCATGCCGTCCGCCGGGCGCAAGCTTCTGATGGCTGGCAGGGGCGGTCTGAACATCACCCACGCCGAGCCTGACGAAGACTTTCGCAGCCGCTACGGCGCGCGCCAGAGCGAGATCGCGCCACTGCTCGACGCTTTCGGTCCGGCGGCCCTGCGCGAATGGGTACACCAGCTCGGCCTGACCACCTTTGTCGGCAGCTCAGGGCGCGTTTTCCCGACCGACATGAAAGCTGCGCCACTCCTGCGCGCCTGGCTGCAACGGCTGCGCGCTGCCGGCGTACGCTTTCACGTCCGCCATCGCTGCTGTGGCTGGATGCGGACCGGCGATGGCACACTGCAACTGGCGTTTTCCACCGCGCAGGGCGAACAACGGCCGCAGGTGCAGGCCGTCGTCCTGGCGCTCGGGGGCGGCAGCTGGGCGAGACTCGGCTCGGACGGCAAGTGGTTTGCACTCCTCGAACAAGCAGGGATCGAACTGGCACCGCTGCGGCCGGCCAACTGCGGCTTCGAGGCCGCCTGGAGCCAACACCTGCGCGAGCGTTTTGCCGGCCAGCCGATCAAGGCCGTCAGCGCGTCTTTGCTCGACGCCAATGGCGTCGAGCATCGCCGACGCGGCGAGTTCATGCTCACCGCGACCGGAGTCGAAGGTGGCCTGATCTACGCCCTGTCGGCGGTCCTGCGCGACACCATCGAGGCGGCCGGAAGCGCGACCCTGCACCTCGACCTGCTCCCCGAGCACGACGCGGCCCGCGTCCTTGCCGAAGTCGGGCGAGCACGCGGCTCGCGCTCGCTGGCCAGCCATCTGCAAAGCCGTCTGCACCTCAAGGGCGCCAAGGTTGCGCTGCTACGCGAATGCCTGGCCGCCGACGCGTTTGCCGATCCGGCGCAACTCGCGGCGACAATCAAAGTCCTGCCGCTGCGCCTGCTCGCCACCCGCCCGCTCGACGAAGCCATCAGCAGCGCCGGCGGCGTCTGCTTCGCAGCGCTTGACGAGCGGCTGATGCTCAAGAAGCTTCCGGGCGTTTTCTGTGCCGGCGAAATGCTCGACTGGGAAGCACCGACCGGCGGCTATCTGCTCACCGCCTGCCTGGCCAGCGGACACGCGGCCGGCCGCGGGGTGCGCGCCTGGCTGAGAAACTGAGGGCAACCGCGCAGGTCGGCAATATGGGCGGCTTCACCAGTCCGCGCGGGCTCGCCAAGAGCGCCGCAGTGCACTAGACTCTCTCCTTGGATGACCAACCCGTGAAGCTCATGCCCTCTCCCCCGGCCGAGACCTCTGCGCTGCAACCGCAGGTGCTCGTGGTTCCCCTGACCGCTCCCGTGCAGTGGCTGATCCTGGGCTGGCGCGACTTGCTGCGTTGCGGCTGCTTGAGTCTGGCACACGGCTTCTTTCTGGCGGCTTTCGGCCTTGCGCTGATGGCCACGGCCTACCAGCATTTCTGGCTGCTGGCCGGTGCCTTCTCGGGCTTTCTGGTCGTGGCCCCAGTCCTGGCCACCAGTCTGTACGCCATGAGTCGGGCCGTCGAGCATGGCGGCACCATCGGCTGGCAGCTGCTGCGGGACACCTGGCTGAGCTGGCAGCAATCGCGCTTCATGGAGTCAGGCGGGTATTGGTGCCTGGTCCGCTTCGGTCTGCTGCTGGCCCTGGCCGGTACGGGATGGGTGGTCACCTCGGCGGCTCTGATCACGCTGCTCGCTCCGGCGCCGATCAACGCGCCACTGGACTTCCTGCGTCATGTCGTCTTGAGCAGGGACAACTTCCTCTTCGAGACCTGGCTGGCCATGGGGGGCATACTTGCCGCGCCGATCTTTGCCTCGAGCATTGTCTCGATGCCCCTGCTCCTCGACCGGCGCAGCAACCTGCTGATGGCCGTCCTGACGAGCTGGCGCGTGGTTCTCGCCAACCCTGGCCCGATGGCACTCTGGGCGGCGCTGATCATGACTCTGGTGCTGATCAGTTTCGCGACGCTCATGCTCGGCCTGATCGTGCTCATTCCCCTGTTGGGCCACGCCAGCTGGCACGCGTACCGCGCCCTGGTCGATGCCAGTGCCCTGCCGGAACGTCCGCGAGCTCGGTGAACGATCCCATGTTCGGATTTTCCGAAGAACAGATTGCAGCTTTTGGCCTTTCCGTCGGGCTCGGCTCGTTCATGCTCTACATGCTGTTCATCGTCGGACAGCTGGCGTGGGAATCGAAGGCCGGCAAGCTCGGAACTTTCGTGATTTTCCTGGGACTGGCCTTCGGAATGCTTGGCTTCGTCGCCAAATACCTCATTCAGTGGGCGCTCAACATCGAGTGAGTGGCAAGGAGCGGCGCGGTTCCAGCAGGCGCCGAGTCTTGCTATAGTGTTCGGCCTGCGCACCGCCAGCGGGTCAGCCTTCATCTTCCCGACCGGCGGCTTTTGTTTTCCTGCCGCCGAAAGCTTCCCGATGAGCACCACCGCCAGCGAATCACCGCACGATAGCCGCACCGACAACCCCTTTCCGCCAGACATCCAGCGTGATGTCGCCAAGCGGCGGACCTTTGCGATTATTTCCCACCCGGACGCCGGCAAGACGACGCTCACCGAAAAGCTGCTGCTTTTCGGTGGCGCGATCCAGCTCGCGGGGACGGTAAAGGGGCGCAAGAGCGCTCGCCATGCCACCTCCGACTGGATGGAGGTCGAGAAGCAACGCGGCATTTCGGTGACCAGTTCGGTGATGCAGTTCGAGTACCACGGGCACACCGTGAACCTGCTCGACACGCCGGGCCACGAGGATTTCTCCGAAGACACCTACCGCGTCCTGACCGCCGTCGACGCCGCCGTGATGGTCATCGACGCAGCCAAGGGTGTCGAGGCGCAGACGATCAAGCTGCTCAATGTCTGCCGCATGCGCGACACGCCAATCATCACCTTCGTGAACAAGCTCGACCGCGAAGTCCGCGAGCCCTTCGAACTGCTCGAGGAAATCGAATCGGTGCTGGGCATCGAATGCGCACCGATCACCTGGCCGATCGGCATGGGCAAGACTTTTCGCGGCGTCTATCACCTGCTCAACGACCGCCTGCTGCACTTCGCGGCTGGCCAGGAGAGACGCAGCGAATCGGAGCGCCTCGACGGACTCGACAACCCGCTCCTCGACGCGCAGTTCCCCGCCGAAGTGGCCAAGCTGCGCGAGGATGTCGAGCTGATTCAGGGAGCGAGCGGCCCCTTCGAACTCGCCGGTTTCCTCGCCGGCCGCCAGTCACCGGTCTTTTTCGGCTCGGCGATCAACAACTTTGGCGTCCAGGAGATCCTCGAAGCGCTGCTCGACTGGGCGCCGCCGCCGCAGGAACGCAACGGTGGTGAGCGCCTGGTGCAACCCGCTGAAGCGGAATTCAGCGGCTTCGTGTTCAAGATCCAGGCCAACATGGACCCCAAGCACCGCGACCGGATCGCTTTTTTCCGCGTCTGCTCGGGTCGCTACACTCCGGGAATGAAGGTCAAACACGTGCGCCTGGACCGCGAGATAAAACTGGCCAACGTACTCACCTTCATGGCCAACGAACGTCTGCTCATGGAGGACGCTGTCGCCGGCGACATCATCGGCATCCATAACCACGGCAACCTGCACATCGGCGACTGCCTGAGCGAAGGCGAGGCACTGGCTTTCAAGGGCATCCCCTACTTCTCGCCGGAGCTCTTCCGGGTAGCGCGCTTGCGCGACCCGCTGAAAAGCAAGCAGTTGCAGAAAGGCCTGCAGGAACTCGGTGAGGAAGGCGCGATCCAGGTCTTCGAGAACCTCGGCAGCGGCGCGCTGCTGCTCGGTGCCGTCGGCACGCTGCAGTTCGAAGTCGTCGCCCAGCGCCTGCAGACCGAGTACAAGGTTGATGCGATCTTTGAATCAGCGGACATCTACACCGCCCGCTGGCTGACCTTCCCCGACGACAATACGCGCCGCAATTTCGAGCGCGAGCAGTTGCACCGTATGGCCAAGGACGTCGACGGCAATGCGGTGTACCTGGCCAGTACGCGCTACAACCTCGAGGTGACCCGCGAGAAGTGGCCCGGGGTCGCTTTCCACAGTTCGCGCGAACACGGGCAGCTGCTCACTTGAGCGCCTCATTCCCTGCCGCATGGCAGCCGCGCGACCCACGCGACCGAAAATGGAGCCCGTCATGGCGCAAGCATCCGAACCCCTGCAAGACCTGAAGTTCCTCGAAGCGCGCATCCTCGGGGTGTTGATCGAAAAGGAAAAGACAACACCCGACGCCTATCCGCTGACGCTGAACAGCTTGAGCGCCGGTTGCAACCAGAAAACCGCGCGCGATCCAGTGATCAGCGCCAGCGACAGCGAGCTGCAGGCGACCCTCGAGGAACTGCGCAGTCGCCTGCTGGTGCTCGAAACCTACGGTGCCTCCGGCCGCGTGCTGCGTTACGCGCAGAATTTCGCCAAGGTATACGGCCTGCCGACGGCCGGCGTCACCCTGCTGGCCATGCTGATGCTGCGTGGCGCGCAAACGGTCAGCGAGTTGCGCGCCAACAGCGAACGCCTGTACCGCTTCGACGATGCCTCGTCGGTGGAAGCGTATCTCGAGGAACTGGCGGCGCGCAGCAGCGGCGCGCTGGTCTGCCGACTGCCCAAGCAGCCGGGTTCACGCGAACATCGCTGGGTGCACCTGCTCTGCGGAGCGCCAGCCCAGTCGGGCGCAGCGGAGGCGACAGCTGCGGAAAAGACGAACACGGAACTTGAAGAGAGGGTGGCGCGACTGGAAAGCGAGGTCGCTGAACTGCGCGCGGCCATCCAGGCCCTGGGGGGCGCAACAGGCGCCGCTCCAGCGTCGCCAGCGACAGCGGCGGAGCCCTGAGCGAGCAGCGCGTGTCAGGCCTGGTCGGCGACGGCCTGCGCCAGAAACTCGATTTTCTTCTGGTAGTCGCGGTCGGAATCCGGATAGAGCTGCGCAATTTCACGAAACTCGTCCTGAATCTCGATAAAGGCGTCGACCATGTCCGGGTCGAAGTGGCTGCCACGACCCTCGACAATGATCTGCGCCGCTTTCTCATGCGGCAGCCGCTCCTTGTAGACCCGCCGACTGATCAGCGCGTCATAGACGTCGGCGATGGCCATCAGCCGAGCGGAGACCGGAATACTGTCACCGACCCGCGCTTCCGGATAGCCGCTGCCATCCCATTTTTCCTGATGACAGAGGGCAATCTCCTTGGCAATGGTGAGAAACTCGACCTGCGTGCCGAGCCAGTCCTCGGCGAGCTGGATGGCATCCCTGCCGAGCAGGGTGTGGTTCTTCATGATTTCCAGCTCGTGCGGCTCGTAGCGACCCGGCTTCAACAAGATGCGGTCGGGGATGCCGACTTTGCCGATGTCATGGAGGGGCGCCGACTTGAATAGCGTCTTGATGTTCTCCTCGGTGAGGAAGCTCGAGAAGCGCGGATGCGGCCGCAGCTTTTCCGCCAAGGCCTTGACGTAGCGCTGTGTACGCAGGATGTGCTTGCCGGTTTCGGCGTCACGGGTCTCCGCCAGCGACGCCAGCGCCAGGATGGTCACGTCCTGCACCGCCTCGAGTTCGCGGGTCCGCCGGGCCACCTCGGCGGTCAGGAAGTCGTTCTGGTCGCGCAGGAAGTCGGCACTGGCCTTCAGCGTCAGCTGCGTCGCCACGCGTGCGAGCAGGATCGGCGCGCTGATCGGCTTGGTGATGTAGTCGGCGGCACCGAGTTCGAGCCCCTTCTGCTCGTCCTCGGGCTCGGACTTTGCGGTCAGGAAAATGACCGGAATGTTGTGCGTGCGGGCGTTGGCCTTGAGGCGCCGACAAACCTCGTACCCGTCAATGTCCGGCATCATGACGTCGAGGAGGATCAGGTCAGGAGGGGTCGCCGATGCCGCAATCTGGAGTCCCTTCGCGCCGTTGTTGGCAACTTTGACCTTGTAGGTAGTCTTGAGCAGCGCCGACATCAGCGCCAGATTGTCCGGCGTGTCGTCGACCACCAGGACGGTGGCCTTGTCGTTGAAGCGGAGAACATCCATATCCATCACCCGTCTCGTTCAAACTGCGATTCCGGCAGCTGCGGACGCTGTCCGCAGCGCCGCCAGACCGGCTTCGTAGTCGTAGGCGTGCACAGCGAGGTCGATCGCCGGGTAGCTGGCGCCAAAGGCCGCGCGTAGCGTCGCGGCCTCGGCATCGAGAAGATCGCTCGCTTCCGAGTCACTGTCCACCAGCAAAGCCGAGAGCTTGCCACAGACCTGCTGCAAGCGCACCTGGTCAACAGCTGTCGCCCTCTCGCCAGGCACTTCGCCGGGCCGCTTCGACGCCTGCTCGTTGATCGGAGCCAGTCGCGCCTCGAGCAGCGGCGAGGAGAGCGCGGGCTGCTCCCGGCCGACCCCGCCACCCAGCAGGCGGCTGACGGTGTCGGCGAGCAGGGAGGCGGTGACCGGTTTGCGAAGAACCTCGCGGATACCGACCTCGGCCGCGCGCTTGACCAGATCATCGGACGAGTCGGCACTGACCAGGACGAGCTGTGGCGGGGGTGTCAGCTGCAGGGCAAGAATCCTGCCGGCGGTCGCCAGACCATTCAGACCGGGCATCTGCCAGTCGAGAAAGACGATCTGGTAGGCGTCGCTGGCTGCGCTACGCCGCAGTTCGGCAAGCGCGTCGTCTCCGCAAGCCAGCGTGGCCACGACAAACCCCATGCGCATCAGCAGGTCGCGAAGTACCGCAGCGGCGCTTTGCCTGTCGTCGACCACCAGTACGCGCCGGCCCGGTGTCGGTGCGACCACGGCGCCCAACGTTTCTTGGGCGCAACGGCCCAGCCGTGCTGTAAACCAGAAGGTCGAACCCTTGCCGTACTCGCTGTTGACGCCCACTTCACCGTCCATCAGTTCGGCAAGCCTCTTGGAAATCGCCAGACCGAGGCCGGTCCCGCCAAAGCGACGGGTGGTCGAACTATCGGCTTGCGAAAAACTCTCGAACAGGCGTGACATCTGCTCCCTGGTCAAGCCGATGCCGGTATCTCTGACGGCGAAATGGAGGAGCAGGCTTTGCTCGTCACTGTCGCGAACGCTGACCGCAACCTCGACCTCGCCCTGGGTGGTGAACTTGAGCGCATTGTTGGTGTAGTTGATGAGGATCTGCCCCAGGCGCAAGGAGTCGCCGACAAGCAGCGACGGAACCGACGGCTCGATGGCGATGACCAGTTCCACCCCCTTGGCCTTGGCCTTGCCAAGCAGCAGGTCGAGGACGTGTTCGAGGACGTCTTCGAGCGCGAACTCGGCGCGCTCGATTCTCAGCTTGCCGGCCTCAACCTTGGAAAAATCGAGAATGTCGTTGACGATCCCCAGCAGGTGCTGCCCGGAATCCTGTATTGTCTTGGCGTAGTCACGCTGGCGCGGGCTCAGTTCGGTCCTGGCGAGCAGGTGCGACATGCCGATGATGGCGTTCATCGGCGTGCGAATTTCATGGCTCATGTTGGCCAGAAAACCCGTTTTCATGCGCACCGTCTCGTCTGCCAACGCTCGCGAACGCTGCATCGCCTCGGCGGCCTCGCGTTCCTTGCTCACATCCTCGAACATCCAGACCGTTCCCTGCGCCAGCGAACCCGCGTCGACCGCTCGTCCGCTGATCCGGCACCAGAAGCGCGATCCGTCCTTGCGCTGCAGTTCGATCACCCGCGTCAGGATGTCGCCACGCATCAGCTCGCCGTTGAAGGCGCCGTTGGCAAGCGGGTAGGCGCCTTCCGGAACGCAAAGCGTCGTCCGCTGAGCGATCAACTCGTCCGGCGCGTAGCCGAGCAATTCCCCCAGCCTCCGGTTGACGTTGACGAAAGCGCGCTTCTTGATGAATGCGATCCCCAGGCTGGCGGTTTCGAAAATCGCCGTCTGCTCGTCGTGGGCCCGGCGGATACGCGCTTCGGCAGCGCGGCGCTCGGTAATGTCGCGAAAGACGATGACCGTACCGACCACAGCATCCGCTTTGTGAAACGGCGTCGTCGTGTACTCGACAGTCAGCGGTGTTCCATCCTTGCGCCAGAGAACCTCGTTGTCCACCTGGCGTGCCTGCCCATCCTGCGCGGTCAGATGCATCGGACAACAGGCGTAGGGGAAGGCACGGCCATCAGGATAGGCGTAGTGCACCATCTCGTGGAATGGCTGGCGGAAAAGCTGTGCGGCACTGTAGCCGAGCAGGCGGAGGACCGCCGGGTTGGCAAAAACAAGCCGGCCATCGCCGTCGAGGCCGAGAATCCCGTCGCTCACCGAACCGAGGATCAGGCGGCTGTGCTCCTCCATCGCGGCCAGTTCGGCAGCCTGCTTTTCCAGCTGTTCGGCCTGTTCTTGGGTGGCCTCGAGGAGGCGTTCGGTACGCGTGTTGCGTTCGATGATTTCCAGGTTCATCGCCACGATCGGCAGCAGGCCGTCGAGCACCGCCCGCTCGTCATCGCTGAAGCTGCGCGATGACGCGAGTTCGATCACCGCCAGCGCTCGCTCGGCGCGCATCACCGGCGCCAGAAGAATCGCTTTGATGGGTGCCTCGCCAAGGCCCGAACGAATGCGCAGATAGGCTTCGGGCGGGTCGCTGATCACCCGCAGGCGACCGGAGCTGGCACATTGTCCGACCAGCCCTTCGCCGAGCGAAATCACGGCCCGCTCCTGGTGGCGGTCGACACCGTAAGTGGCGATCATTTTCAAGGTCTGCCGCGTCTCGGTGACGATGAAGAAGGCGCCCTGCGCGGCGCCCAGCAATGGCGTCAGGCCAGCCATGAGTTTCTGACCAAGATCGGTAAAGCTCGTCGCCGGTCGTAGCTCTCCGGAAATGGCAGCGATGTTGGTCCTGATCCAGCGTTGCGCCGCCATCCCCTGATAGGCACTCGTCAGCGTGGCCACGCAGCGCGCGATCTCGCCGATCTCGTTTTGCTGATCCTGACAGGGAATGACCTGCGTCCGTTGGCCCTGCGCCAGGCGGGTGATACTGTCACCCAGGCGCCGCAGGGGCCGCGTAATGGATTCAGCGAGGGTCCATGCGGCACCCAGAAAGAGGGCCAGACAGGCGAGAAGCAGGTAGAGGGCTGCTGGCCGTTGGCGCTCATGAACCTCAGCGGACAGCACCTCCATCGCCAGGATTTCGGCCGACGCTGCTGCGCCAATCCGGTCAAGTTGTTGGCTCAGAAGCAGCACGGAATTCCTCGCCGCCGGGGCCAGCCTGCCTGGCCCGGCACTCGGCATGGCAGTGCTCTTCGGCCGTTCGAGCATGGCGGCTCGATCGGCGACACTTTGTCGATAGTACGTTTCGGCCCGCGAAACGTCCTCCTCGTCGCCCGCGTGCAAGGTGCGCAACTGGCGCAAGCCTTCGACGAAGCGGCTGTCGCTGACGGCCAGTTCCTGGTCGAGCGCGGCGCGCGCGACGGCGCTCTCGGCACCGATCAGCTCGCGCAACAGCACCTGCATGGACAACAGCTGGTAGCCAAGCTCCCTAACCGTAGCGATCGTCGCGTGGCGCTGCTGCTGGAGGCGGGCGTTGACCTGATCAAGGTGCTGCACGCCCGGATACATCGACAGCGCGACGGCCAGCAGCGCGACGACCGCCGCGGCCGTCAAGGCGAACAGGCGGCGAGAAACGGTCAACCGTTCAAGATAGGCCGTAAGACTCGTCAAAGGAGCTCCGACAAAATGTCATAGCGATCGCGAGACGCTAATTCTACTTTGTCGGAGGCCACTCGGGCAGAATGCCGAACGCATTCTGGCGGGCTGACCGGCTAGCTTGACGAGGGCGCCTCGAAGGCGTTGCTCAAGGGATCATAGTGCAGCAGGACGCCGGCTGCGAGGTCGAAATACCAGCCGTGCAAGTGAACACTGCCGGCCTGCACGCGCTCGGCGATCCACGGATAGGTGAGCAGATTCTCGAGCGAGACGAGGATGCCCGCCTGCTCGCAAGCGCGGTCTTGCAACTCCGGTGATTTCGACGGCAATTCGGCTTGCACGCGTTCCCGCGCACGCTCCGCGATGCTGACCCACTTGCCGATGAACTCCGTCTCCGACGCAAGACCCTGCATCAGGGCGTGGATGCCGCCACAGCGGGCATGACCAAGGACGATGATGTGCTCCACCTGGAGCGAAAGGACGGCGAACTCAAGCGCCGCCGGCACGCTGGCGAAGTCACCGCCGGGATGATAGGGAGGCACCAGATTGGCGACGTTGCGCACGACAAAGACATCGCCGGGTTCGGCACCGGTCAGCAATGCCGGGTCCACCCGGGAATCGGCGCAGGCGACGATCAGCGTCTTGGGGCTCTGACCCAGCGTGAGTTGTTCGAACAGCTCACGCTCTTCACCGAAGTATTTCTCCTGAAAACGTTCGAATCCGGCGATGAATCGGGCAATGTCTTTCATAAAGTGTTCCTGGTGACTGGTTGCGGATGATGTGATGGGGCGTGCTCGGTCAGGAGGTAAGTTTACGCTTTCGCCAACACCAAGGAAATTCGATTATCCTTTGGGGTATGTTCGATGCCAGCGAATGAAAGAGGACGGCGATGCTCAACTACCGGCACCTGCATTATTTCTGGAGCGTCGCGAAATGCGGGGGCATCACGCGCGCCAGCGAGCGCCTGCACCTCACTCCGCAAACCCTCTCCGGACAACTCGGTCAATTCGAACAGCAGCTTGGCAGGCCATTGTTTCGGCGCGTCGGGCGGCGCATGGAGTTGACCGAGACGGGAGAGTTGGCGCTGTCCTACGCAGAGGAGATGTTCCAGGTCGGTGCGGAGCTCGAGGAGATGTTGAGCAGGCGTCCGGAGCAGCGCCGCCTCCCGTTTCGCGTCGGCATCGCCGACGCGGTGCCGAAGACCATCGCCCACCGCCTGCTGTCGCCAGCGCTGAGCCTGCCCGAGCCGGTGCGGCTGCTTTGCCGTGCGGACCGGCTCGACCGCCTGTTGGCGGAACTGGCCATTCACCGCCTGGACATGGTTTTGGCCGACCGTCCACTGCCGGCAAACATGGACGTCAAGGGCTACAGCCATCCGCTTGGGCAGTGTGGCGTTGCCTTTCTCGCTGCGCCAAACCTGGCAGCACAGTTGAGCGGCAGCTTCCCCGCCAAGCTCGACGGCGCGCCGCTATTGCTTCCCGGCGAGGACAGCGCCCTGCGGACCCCACTCCTGCGCTGGCTGGAACGTCAGAAAGTGCGGCCGCGCATCGTCGGCGAATTCGACGACAGCGCCCTGATGAAGGCGTTCGGCCACAGCGGCCGGGGGATCTTTCCGGCTCCGGCGGCCCGCGCCCGTGAGGTCGAACGCCAGTACGGCACGATCACTCTTGGCCAGACCGACGACGTTCAGGAACGCTTCTTCGCCATTTCCGTGGAAAGACTACTGACCCACCCCGCCGTCGTTGCGGTCAGCGAGGGCGCGCGGCGTGGCCTCCTTGGTGACGAGGCGAACGACGGGGAGGCAGCCCCTTGCAGCGAATGACGCAGGGACACAGCGGCAGGCGAGCCGCTGCCCAAACGGACGATTGAAGCGGCGCTTCACCAGCCCGCGAGAATGGCCTTTTCGGCCCAGAATAGACCGGTGATCGTTTTGGCGTCAGTGATTTCGCCGCTCTTGACGGCGGCCAGGGCGTCGTCCAGGGAGAGGCTGAGGACGTCCATGAACTCGCCGCTGTCCAGGTTCTGCTCGCCTTGGCGGCGAACGCCGCGGGCCAGAAAAATCTCGATGCGCTCGTCCGAATAGCCGACGCAGGGATGCATCACTCCGAGATAGCGCCACTCGGCGGCCTGGTGCCCGGTTTCCTCAAGCAACTCGCGGCTGGCAGTCTCGAGGATGGCCTCGCCGGGATCGATCTTGCCCGCCGGTAATTCCAGGATCGAGCGCCGCAGGGGATAACGGTGCTGGCGAACGAGCAGCAGGTGGCCGTCGTCCAACTGCGCAATGACGACCACGGCCCCCTGGTGGCGAACGTATTCGCGCTGGCACTCTTCGCCGTCGGGCAAGCGCACCCGGTCAAGGCGTACGTCGAGCAGACGGCCACGAAAGACCTGCGTGCTCTCGAGCGGCTCTTCGCGCAGGTGTGGATAATCGTCTTGCATTCGGAAACTCCCAATGAAAACGCCCCGGCGGGCGGGGCGTTGCGGTCAAAGTATGTGGTTCTCAGAGCGAGCGCAGAAGCGCGAAGGCGCAAAGCGACATCAGGGCCTGCGGGAAGATTCCCAGCACGGCAACCGCCAGTCCGTTGGCCGACATCAGGATCTTCATGTCGAGCGGCGCATGGATCGGAGCGGTATTGGTCGGCGGATCGAAGTACATGATCTTGACCACCCGCAGATAGTAGAAGCAGCCGATCAGCGAGAAGAGCACGGCGACGACGGCGAGCCAAAGATAGCCGGCGGCAACGACCGCTTGCAGAACCGAGAACTTGGCGAAGAAGCCGACAAAAAATGGGATTCCCGCCATCGAGAACATCATCATCATCATTACCGCGGCGAACCACGGACTGCGCTTGTTGAGCCCCTTGAAGTCGTCTATCTGATCCGATTCGAGACCGCCACGGGCGAGCAGCAGAATCATGCCGAAGGTCCCGGCGCTGGTCAGCACGTAGGTAATGACATAGAACATCGACGAGCTATAGGCGTTGAGGGCGAAACGCGCGTCACCACCGACGACGCCGGTCACCAGCCCGAGAAGCATGAAGCCCATGTGCGAGATGGCTGAATAGGCGAGCATGCGCTTCAGGTTGGTCTGCGCGATGGCGGCGATGTTGCCGATAGCCATCGACAGGACGGACAGCAGAATCAGCATCGTCTGCCAGTCCTGCGCCAGAACGACCAGGCCGTTGACCAGCATCCGCATGACAATCGCAAAGGCTGCGAGCTTCGGCGCGGTGGCGATGAGCAGAGCGACGGCCGTTGGGGCGCCATGATAGACGTCGGGGATCCACATGTGAAAGGGAACGACGCCGAGCTTGAAGGCGATTCCAGAGACCAGAAAAACGAGACCGAAGACAAGAATCGACTTGTTCGCCTGACCCATGTACAGGCGTTCGGCAACCGCCGTGATCTCGAGCGTGCCGGTCGCCCCATAGATCATCGACATCCCGTACAGGAGCAGGCCGGAAGCAAGGGCTCCGAGCACGAAGTACTTCATGGCGGCCTCGGTAGCCGGCACCGAGTCACGATTCATCGCCACCAGGGCGTAAAGCGACAGCGAGAGGAGTTCGAGACCGATATAGACGGTCAGGAAATGGTTCGCCGAGATCATCACCATCATGCCAAGGGTGGCAAACAGGGCCAGCACGTAGTACTCGCTGCGCGCCATCTGCTCACGCTCGAGGATGTAGTCGCGCGAATAGAAGAGGACGATGATGACGGTCAGGTAGACCAGCAGTTTCAACAGGTCGCCCATAAGGTCGCCGACATACATGTTGCTGAACGTGTAGCCGATCTCGCCGGAACTGGTGGCGAAGGTAACCACGGCCGCTCCGACCAGCGTCAGCTGAGTGGCGACGAAGATCACCGTCCGCTTTCGGTCCTTGACGAACAGGTCCACTATCAGGATCACGCAAGCCATCAACAACATGAAGATCTCCGCGCTCGCGAGGCGAAGGTCAGGTATCTGGAACTGCATTTCGGCAAGAGTCATAGCGGCTACCAATTATTGGATCTTGCTGAGAGCGACGTGACGCAGCAGCTCATTGACCGAGCTGTGCATGACTTCAGTAAAGGGCTGCGGATAGAGACCCATGCCCAGCGCGCCAGCGGCGAACAACACGAAAATCAGGAACTCCCGGCCGTTGATGTCGGTAAGTTCGGCAACGTGATGGTTGGCGACCGCGCCAAAAACCACCCGCTTGTACATCCACAGGGTGTACGCGGCGCCAACGATCATCGTCGTGGCCGCGGCGAAGGCGACCCAGAAGTTGTAATCGACGGCCGCCAGAATGACCATGAATTCGCCGACGAAACCCGACGTGGCCGGAAGCCCGGCGTTGGCCATCGCAAAAAGCATGAAGAAGGCGGCGAATTTGGGCATCGAATTGACCACCCCGCCGTAGTCGGCAATCTGTCGCGAGTGGGCACGATCGTACATGACGCCGATGGCGAAGAACATCGCGCCGGACACGAAACCGTGCGAGATCATCTGTACCAGCGCCCCTTCAACCCCGAGTGCGCTGAACATGAAGAAGCCGAGGGTAACGAAGCCCATGTGCGCGATCGACGAATAGGCAACCAGCTTTTTCATGTCTTCCTGGACCAGGGCGACGAAGCCGATGTAGATGATCGCGATCAGCGATAGCGCGATGACCAGCCCGGAAAGTTCGTGCGAGGCGTCAGGGGCGATGGGTAGCGAAAAACGCAGGAAACCGTAGGCGCCCAGCTTCAGGGCGATCGCAGCCAGAACGATCGAGCCTCCGGTCGGCGCTTCGACGTGCGCGTCCGGCAGCCAGGTATGCACTGGCCACATCGGCACCTTGACGGCGAACGCGACCAGGAAGGCGAGGAAAAGCCAGGTCTGTGCGGTCAGGCCGAGCGGCAACTTGTGCCAGTCGAGTATCGAGAAACTGCCACCGGACTCGATGAAGAGATAGAGCAGCGCGATCAGGAACAGGAGCGACCCCATGAGGGTGAACAGGAAGAACTTGAACGCCGCATAAACCCGGTTGGAACCGCCCCAGATACCGATGATCAGGTACAGGGGAATCAGCGAAGCTTCGAAGAAGACGTAGAACAGAACGCCATCCAGCGAGGAAAAGATACCGTTCAACAGGCCGGACATGATCAGGAAGCCGGCGTTGTACTGTGCGACCCGGCTATCGATGACCTGCCAGCCGGCAAGAATCACGGTCACCGTGATGAAGCTGTTGAGGAGCACGAAGAGCACCGAGATGCCGTCGACGCCGAGATGATAATTGACGTTGAAACGGGGAATCCAGCTGTGCAGTTCGACGAACTGCATCGCCGGCGTATTCAGGTCAAAGCCCGTATACAGCGGAATGGTGACCAGCAGGCCGGCGACAGCGCCGAGCAGGGCGAGCATCCGTGCGAGGGGCGCATTGCGATCGGCACCGGTCGCCAGGACTGCAAAACCGGCAAGGATCGGTACCCAGATGGCAAGCGAGAGAAGCGGCGTGGCTAACATATCGTTCCCAGTCTTTGTCTAGCTCAAGCGCGCGTGACCCACAGGGTCATCAAGACGAACACGCCGATAATCATCGTAAAAGCATAGTGGTAAATATGGCCGGTCTGGAAAAAGCGGGCCAGGGTCGCGAACCAGCTGACCAGGCGGACAGCGCCGTTGACGATCATTCCGTCGATGACTCCAGCGTCACCGCCCTTCCACAGTCCCCGCCCGAGCAAGCGAGCGCCCCCGGCGAAGACCACCTCGTTGAACCTGTCGAAATAGTACTTGTTGTCGAGCAGCGTATACAGCGCGCCAAAGCGGGCCTTGATCGCCACGGGAATATCCGGACGTTTCATATAGAGGTACCAGGCCGTGACAACACCGGAAAGCGCCAGCCAGAAGACGGCAGTGGTCAGCGCGTGCGTCGCCATGGCAAAGGCACCGTGGAAATGATGGGCAAGCTCCTTCATCACCGGATGCGCTTCGCTGTCCACGAAGATCGCGCCTTTGAAAAAGTCGCCAAACAACATCGGTTCAATCGTCATGAAGCCGATGATCGCCGAGGGGATGGCGAGCAGGATCAGCGGCAGGGTGACCACCCACGGTGTCTCGTGCGGCTTCTGGCCCGGTGCCAGACCGTGATGCTCCTCGCCATGCGCCTCGTCGTGATGGGTATCGTCGTCGTGGTGCTCGTCCTTGGCGTGGCTGGTCGCGTGGCTGGCGTGATGATCCCCGTGCGCGGCCGCTTTGCCGAAGCGCTCTTCACCGTGAAAGACCAGGAAGTACATGCGGAACGAGTAGAGCGCAGTGACAAAGACACTCGCCATCACCGCAAAGTAGGCAAAGCCGGAACCGGGGATGTGCGATAGGGCCACCGCCTCGATGATCGAGTCCTTGGAGTAGAAGCCGGCAAAGAAAGGCGTCCCGATCAGCGCCAGCGAGCCGACGAGCGAGGTAATCCAGGTAATTGGCATGTACTTGCGCAGGCCGCCCATGTTGCGGATGTCCTGGTCGTGATGCATGCCGATGATCACCGAGCCCGCGGCCAGGAACAGCAGGGCCTTGAAGAAGGCGTGCGTCATGAGGTGGAAAATCGCCACCGAGTAGGCCGAAGCGCCAAGTGCGACGGTCATGTAGCCCAGCTGCGACAGCGTCGAATAGGCGACGACCCGCTTGATGTCATTCTGGATGACACCGAGGAAGCCCATGAACAGCGCCGTGATCGCGCCGATGACGATGACGAATGACAGCGCGGTGTCGGACAACTCGAACAGCGGCGACATGCGCGCGACCATGAAGATGCCGGCGGTGACCATGGTCGCCGCGTGGATCAGCGCGGAAATCGGCGTCGGGCCTTCCATGGAGTCCGGCAGCCAGACATGTAGCGGTACCTGTGCCGACTTGCCCATGGCACCGATGAACAGCAGAATGCAGACGGCCGTCATCAGCGCCACGGCACTGCCCTCCCCGAACAGCGGGATCGTCGTCGCGGCAAGCGCGGACGCCTTGGCGAAGACGGCAGCATAGTCGAGAGTGCCGAAGTGGCTGAGTATCAGGCCGATGCCGAGGATGAAACCGAAGTCGCCGACGCGGTTGACCAGGAAGGCCTTCATGTTCGCGAAAATCGCCGTCGGCCGGGTGTACCAGAAACCGATCAGCAGATAGGAAACCAGGCCGACAGCCTCCCAACCAAAGAACAGCTGCATGAAGTTGTTGCTCATCACGAGCATCAGCATGGAGAAGGTAAACAGCGAGATGTAACTGAAGAAGCGGTTGTAGCCGGGATCGTCCTGCATGTAGCCAATGGTGTAGATGTGCACCATCAAGGAGACGAAGGTGACCACCAGCATCATGGTGACCGTCAATGGGTCGATCAGGAAACCGACCTCGAAGTGATAGTCGCCGGAGGTAAGCCAGCGGTATACCGGACCGTTGAAGGTATTGCCGGCGAGCACGTCCTTGAAGATCACGTAGGAGGCGATGAAGGCGATGGCCACGCCGGCGATGGTCACCGTGTGCGCCACCCAGCGCGGGATCACGCGACAGAGGAGACCGGCGATGATGGCCCCGAAAAGGGGAGCCAGCGGAACGAGCAGGTAGAGCTTTTGCATTTCCATGTTCAACCCTTCAGGCTGTCCAGATCATCCACGTGGATGGTCTTCAGGTTGCGGAACAGCACCACCAGAATCGCCAGCCCGATTGCCGCCTCGGCGGCCGCAACAGTCAGGATGAAGAAGACGAATACCTGCCCGGCAAGGTCCTGCATGAAGTGCGAGAAAGCGATGAAGTTCATATTCACCGCCAGCAGCATCAGCTCGATCGACATCAGGATGATGATCAGATTCTTGCGGTTGAGAAAGATGCCAACGACGCTGATCGCGAACATGATCGCGCCCAGGATCAAAAAATGGGACAGTGTAAGCAAGGTGCCTCCCTGATTCCTTCTGCTCGGGGTAGCACGTTTTACGCTACCCGCTCTTATTCTCAGTCTTGTGGTGGTTGCGCCAGCGGCGCGTTTCGTCCGTTCATTGCGTTCAGTCTCGCTTCTCCGCCGGCATCTGCAGGACACGAAGGCGGTCCGCGGCCTTGACGAAGACCTGCTGCGATGGATTGACCGACTTGTTCTTGCGCTTGCCGCGCTGTGTCAGCGCCACCGCGGCGACGATGCCGACGAGCAGGATCACCGACGCCAGTTCGAAGGGGTAGACGTATTGGGTAAAAATCAGGCGGCCGATCGCCTTGACGTTGCTGGCCTCGGCGCTGGCCTGCGGAACACTGCTTTCGAGCAGGCCGAGGTAGTTACCACCAAGGATCAAGGCCATCTCGGCGACCATCAGCAAGGCAATGATCGAGCCCAGCGGCAAGTAGCTCCAGAAGCCTTCACGCAGACGATCGAGGTTGATGTCGAGCATCATCACCACGAAGAGAAAGAGCACCATCACCGCCCCGACGTAGATCAGGATCAGCGCTATGGCCAGGAACTCGGCCTGCAAGAGCATCCAGACGCCGCTTGCCGAGAAGAAGGCTAGGACGAGGAACAGCGCCGCATGCACCGGATTGCGCGAGGTGATCACACGCAGTCCGGCGAACACCAGGATCGCCGAGAAAAAGTAGAAAACGAAGGTCTTGAATTCCATCGCGTGGGCCTGTTAGCGGTATTTCGAGTCGAGTTCGCGGTCAGCGGCGATCTGCTCTTCGTAGCGGTCACCATTGGCCAGCAACATCGGCTTGGTGTAGTAGAGATCACCGCGCGTTTCTCCGTGATACTCGTAGATCCGGGTCTCGACAATGGCGTCGACCGGGCAGGCCTCCTCGCAGAAACCGCAGAAAATGCACTTGGTCAGATCGATGTCGTAGCGTGTCGTCCGCCTCGAATCGTCCTCGCGCTGTTCGGACTCAATGGTGATCGCCAGCGCCGGGCAAACGGCTTCGCACAACTTGCAGGCGATGCAGCGCTCCTCGCCGTTGGGATAGCGACGCAGCGCGTGCAGGCCGCGGAAGCGGAAGCTTTGTGGCGTTTTTTCTTCCGGGTACTGGACGGTGATCTTGCGCGCGAACATGTAGCGCCCGGTCACCGACATGCCCTTGAACAACTCCCTGAGCAGGAGGCTGTTGAAAATTTCCTTCATCGAACCCATGACTAGCCTCTCACTTCCAGATGTTCAACGGCGACATCATCCAGCAGCCGACCACCACCAACCAGATCAGGCACAGCGGGATGAACACCTTCCAGCCCAGACGCATGATCTGGTCGTAGCGATAGCGGGGGAAGGTGGCGCGAATCCAGAGGAAGAAAAACAAGACCGCGGCGATCTTGACGAACAGCCACAGGAGACCGTCGGGCAGGAAGCCGACCGGCGACAACCAGCCGCCGAGAAACAGCAGCGAGGTGAGTGTCGAGACCAGAATCATGTTCGCGTATTCGGCCAGGAAGAAGACCGCAAACGCCATTCCCGAGTACTCGCAGTGGAAACCGACGATCTCCGACTCACCTTCGGCCATATCGAACGGCGCACGGTTGGTTTCGGCGACGATAGACACCAGATAGACGGCAAACATCGGCAGCAGCGGCAACCAGTTCCACGACAGGAAGCCAAGGCCGTAGTCGGCAAAGATGCCCTTGCCCTGACTGTGCACGATATCGCCGAGGTTGAGGCTATTGGAAACCATCAGCACGACGACCAGCGCCAGGCCCATCGAAATTTCGTACGAGATCATCTGCGCAGCCGAGCGCATACCGCCGAGGAAAGCGTACTTGGAATTGGACGCCCAGCCGGCCAGGATGATCCCGTAGACGCCGATCGAGGTGACCGACATGATGTACAGCAGGCTGGCGTTGACATTGGCCAGCACCAGCGTGTCGTTGAACGGCACCACTGCCCAGGCAGCCAGCGCCGGCGCAAAGGCGAACATCGGCGCAATCAGAAAGACGCTCTTGTCCGAACCGGTCGGGATGAGAACTTCCTTGAGCAGAAGCTTGACGCCGTCGGCAATCGGCTGGATAAGTCCCCACGGACCGACCCGGTTGGGTCCGATGCGGACCTGCATCCAGCCAATCACTTTTCTTTCCCAAAAGGTCAGGTAAGCCACGCAGAGCAGCAGTGGCGCAATGATCAGAACGATCTTGAGCAGCACCCAGACCAATGGGAAAACCGATCCGAACAGACCTTGCAGAAACACCTGCAGCGCATCAACCATCATGCACGCTCCACGTTGATCGCGCCGAACATCTCACCCAGCGCAGCAGTCGAAACATGCGCCGCGGCCACCCGAACACAGCCCGCCGGCACCGTTGCATCGGCCTTGGCCATCAGTACGGCCTCGCCGCTCCCCTGCCGGACACGTACCGAGGCACCGTCGCTGACCGCCAGCGCCTGCAGCGTCTCGACGCACATGCGAGCGCTTGGAGCCAGCGCGTCGCGGGTCTTCTGAAGTGCCGCAGCACGACGAGCGAGCGGATCGGCGGAATAGATCGGCACTTCGGCGACTCGTTGCAGACCTCCGGGGGTACTGGTCAGCGACCAGGAAACGCAGGGAACGGCACTGACCTGGGTGCTCAGGCCGTCGACAAAGTCTTTACCCGCGGGGACGATTTCGTCACGCACCTGTTCGCTTGAGTCATAGTCGAAGCCGGGCACCGCCAGCAAAGTTCCGAGAACGCGCAGGACCTTCCAGCCGGGACGGGCGTCACCGAGAGGACGGACAACGCCGTTAAAACTCTGCACGCGGCCTTCGCAGTTGACGAACGTTCCCGAGGTTTCGGTAAACGGGGCGATGGGCAGCAAGACGTCGGCGTACTCTGCCGCGGCGCCGTCGGCGAAGGGCGTCAGCATGACCACCAGGGCAGCCTGTTTCAGCGCCGCCAACGCCTGTTGCGGATCGTGGCAGTCGAGCTCTGGCTCGACCCCGTGCAGGAGATAGGCCTGGCGCGGCTGGGCGAACATTTGGTGAGCATTCAGCGCCGTCGGCAGGGCCTTGGCAATGTAGCCGCCAACACTGTTGGCAGCTTCGCCGATAAATCCGCAACTGGCGCCGGTAAGCCGCGACAGTTCGTTGGCCAGAGCATGCAGCTGCGCCGCCTGCGGATGCTGTTCAGCGACGTTGCCGAGGAAGATCGCGCCCTTCTCGCCTTCGATCAGGCTGCTGGCGATGGCCTGGCTGCTGGCGCAGGGGGCGACGGACTCAAGGCCCTCGGGCACCGCCTCGCTCTTCAATTGTGCGGCCGCCTTGACGATCTTGGCCAGGGCCGCAGGCAGGTCGGCAGGACTCACCGTCAGCTGCGTGTGCAACTTGATCAAGGGATCGTCGGCACTGACCGACAGCAGGCTCACCTTGCCCCATTTCTTGCCCAGCTGACGCAAACGCTGTGCGAACAGCGGATGGTCCTTGCGCAGGAAGCTGCCGATCACCAGGGCCGCGTCCAGGTCCTTGATCTCGGCAAGCCGAAGACCCAGCCAGGGGGTTCCGCCAAGCTTGCCGTCGGCGCTGAAGTCGCGCCGCCGAGGCCGGAAATCGACGCTCCCGGAGCCCAGGCCGCGAATCAACTTCTGCAGCAGATAGAGCTCTTCAAGAGTGGCATGCGGCGATGCCAGCGCGGCCAGGGACTCGCCGCCATGACTGGCGGCAATATCCTTGAGCGCGTGCGCCACATAGTCCAGGGCGACGTTCCACTCGACTTCGCGCAGCGCGCCATCGACACGAATCATCGGCCGAGTCAGCCGTGCCGGCGAATTGAGCGCCTCGTAGGAGAAGCGTTCCTTGTCCGAGATCCAGCACTCATTGACCTCTTCGTTCTCACGCGGCAGGACGCGCATGACGACGTTGTTCTTGATCTGCAGCGCGAGGTTGGCACCGATACTATCGTGCGGACTGACCGACTTGCGCCGTGATAACTCCCAACTGCGTGCGGAATAGCGGAACGGTTTCGAGGTCAGCGCACCGACCGGACAAAGGTCGATCATGTTGCCGGACAGCTCGGAATCGATCGAGCGCCCGACGAAGGTCATGATCTCGGCGTGCATGTTGCGGTTGGCCATGCCGAGTTCCATGACCCCGGCGATTTCCTGCCCGAAACGAACGCAGCGCGTACAGTGGATGCAGCGCGCCATTTCCTGCATCGAAATCAGTGGGCCGACATCCTTGTGGAAAACGACCCGCTTGCCTTCCTGAAAACGTGACGCACTGCCGCCGTAACCGACTGCCAGATCCTGCAGCTGGCACTCGCCACCCTGATCGCAGATAGGGCAATCGAGCGGGTGGTTGATCAGGAGGAACTCCATCACGCCCTTCTGGGCCGTCACCGCCAGCTCGGAATGGGTGAACACCTTCATGCCGTTGGTCACCGGCGTTGCGCAGGCCGGCAAGGGCTTCGGGGCTTTCTCGACCTGGACCAAGCACATCCGGCAGTTCGCCGCGATCGACAGCTTCTTGTGATAGCAGAAATGCGGGATATAGGCGCCAAGCTGCTGTGCGGCGTCCATGATGGTGCTGCCATCCGGCACCTGCGCGACCTTGCCGTCGATTTCGATTTCCATCGTCTGGTACCTTAAACCGTTGCCGTGAAGAAGCCGCTGCCGGCGCGCTGGACGTCAACGGGCACGAGGCACTTCTTGTGTTCGATGTGGTACGCGAACTCGTCGTGAAAATGCTTGATGAAGCTCTGTACCGGCATGGACGCGGCGTCGCCAAGCGCGCAGATGGTGCGACCCATGATGTTGGTGGTGACGCTGGACAGCAGGTCGAGGTCGTCGGCGCGCCCGCGCCCGGTCTCGATGCGGTGCACTACCCTGTACAGCCAGTTGGTTCCTTCACGGCAAGGGGTGCACTGCCCGCAGGATTCTTCGTAGTAGAAGAAGGAAAGGCGCTCCAGCGCTTTCACCATGCAGGTCGTTTCGTCCATTACGATGACCGCTCCCGAACCGAGCATGGAGCCGGCCTTGCTGATCGAGTCGTAATCCATCGTGCACTCCATCATCGCCGCTGCAGGCACTACCGGAGACGAGGAGCCGCCTGGAATGCACGCCTTCAGCTGGCGACCGCCGCGCATTCCACCCGCCATCTCGAGCAACGTGGCGAATGGCGTTCCGAGCGGGATCTCGTAATTGCCGGGCCGGTTGACGTGACCCGAAATCGAGAACAGCTTGGTTCCTCCGTTGTTCGCCTTGCCCGCCTCCAGGTAGGTCTCGCCACCCAGGTTGATGATGTACGGGATCGAGGCAAAGGTCTCGGTGTTATTGATGGTGGTCGGCTTGCCGTACAGTCCGAAGGACGCGGGAAAAGGCGGCTTGAAGCGGGGCTGACCCTTTTTCCCCTCGATCGACTCGAGCAGCGCGGTTTCCTCGCCACAGATGTAGGCACCGTAGCCGTGATGGGCAAAGAGGTCGAAGTCGAAGCCCGAAGCCAAGAGATTACGGCCCAGGAAGCCGGCCGCCCGCGCCTCGTCGAGCGCCTCTTCGAAGCGCTCGTAAATCTCCCACACCTCGCCGTGGATGTAGTTGTAACCGCGCGCCGCGCCCATCGCGTAGGCGGCGATGGCCATCCCTTCGATCACCGAATGCGGGTTATAGCGCAGGATGTCGCGATCCTTGAAAGTACCCGGCTCACCTTCGTCGGAATTGCAGACCACGTACTTGTCGCCGGGAAACGAGCGGGGCATGAAACTCCACTTGAGACCGGTCGGAAAGCCAGCGCCGCCACGCCCGCGCAAAACCGATTTCTTGACCTCGTTGATGACGAATTCCTGCGTCTGCTTCTCTTCGAGAATCCGCCGCAAGGCAGAGTAACCGCCGCGCTTGACGTAGTCGGTAAGCCGCCAGGCATTGTCACCGTCCAGATCAAGGCTCAACATCGGGTTGATTGCACCGAGAATCGCCATTACTTCAGCTCCGCCAGCAGTTGGTCGATTTGCTCGGGATTCATCCAGCTGCACATCCGACGATTGTTGACGATCATCACCGGCGCATCGCCGCAAGCGCCCATGCACTCGCCTTCCTTGAGGGTGATCAGGCCGTCCGGCGTCGTTTCGTTATAGCCGATACCAAGCTTGCTCTTGAGGTACTCTCCGGCATCGACACCACCGGAGAGCATGCACGGCAGATTGGTGCACACCGAGACCTTGTACTTGCCGACCGGTTTCAAGTCGTACATGTTGTAGAAGGTCGCCACCTCGTAGGCGGCCACCGGGGCCATGCCGAGGTAGTTGGCGACGCACTCGATCGCTTCACTGGACAACCACCCCTTCTCTTCCTGGGCAATCGCCAGAGCGGCCATTACTGCCGACTGCTTCTGGTCCGCCGGATACTTGGCGATTTCGCGGTCGATCTTCTTGAGGGATTCTGAGGTCAGCATCAACGGTCAATCTCGCCAAAAACAACGTCCTGCGAACCAATGATGGTCACCACATCGGCCAGCATGTGGCCACGCGCCATTTCGTCCATTGCCGAAAGATGCACATAGCCCGGAGCACGTATCTTCAAGCGGTATGGCTTGTTCGCCCCGTCAGAAATAATGTAGATGCCGAACTCTCCCTTGGGATGCTCGACCGCCGAGTAGGCCTCGCCTTCGGGCACGTGCATGCCTTCCGTACACAGCTTGAAGTGGTGAATCAGCTCTTCCATGTTGGACTTCATGGCTTCGCGATCCGGTGGCGCAACCTTGTGGTTGTCGGACATCACCGGGCCCGGGTTCTGCCGCAACCAGTCGATGCACTGCTTGAGGATGCGATTCGACTGGCGCATCTCTTCCATGCGCACCAGGTAGCGATCGTAGGAGTCGCCAGTCTTGCCAACCGGGATGTCGAAGTCGACCCGGTCATAGACCTCATAAGGCTGCTTCTTGCGCAAATCCCAGGCGATGCCAGAACCGCGCAGCATCGGACCGGTGAAGCCGCGCTGCAGGGCGCGCTCGGGCGTGACGATGGCCACGTCGACCAGGCGCTGCTTCCAGATCCGGTTGTCGGTGAGCAGCGTCTCGTACTCGTCGAGCAGCTTCGGAAAGCGGCTGGCAAAATCGTCGAGGAAATCAAGCAGGGAACCACTGCGCGCCTCGTTGAACGGCTTGATCTGGGCGGAGCTCTTCCACTTCGACTCCTGGTACTGCGCCATGCGATCAGGCAGGTCACGGTAGACGCCGCCCGGCCGATAGTAGGCCGCGTGCATGCGCGCACCGGAGACCGCCTCGTAGGCATCGACCAGGTCTTCGCGTTCACGGAAGGCGTAGAGCACCATGGTCATCGCGCCGACGTCCAGGCCGTGACAGCCGATCCACAGGAGGTGATTCAGGATGCGCGTGATTTCGTCGAACATCACCCGGATGTACTGCGCACGGATCGGCACCTCGACCTGCAGAAGACGCTCGATGGCCATGCAGTAGGCGTGTTCGTTGCACATCATCGACATGTAGTCGAGGCGGTCCATATAGGGCACCGACTGAATCCAGGTCTTTGTTTCTGCGAGCTTTTCGGTCGCCCGATGGAGCAGACCGATATGCGGATCGGCACGCATCACGACTTCGCCGTCAAGTTCCAGAACCATCCGCAGCACGCCATGCGCGGCCGGGTGCTGCGGCCCGAAGTTCAAGGTAAAGTTGCGCAGTTCAGGCATTTTCGGCGTTCCCGTAGGTCGCTTCGCGAACGATGCGCGGGGTAATCTCGCGCGGCTCGATGGTCACCGGTTGATAGATCACGCGCTGCTGCTCGGGGTCGTAGCGCATTTCGACGTAGCCGGAAATCGGGAAGTCCTTGCGGAACGGATGCCCGATGAAACCGTAATCGGTGAGAATCCGGCGCAGGTCGTCATGACCCGGAAAAACAATGCCGAAGAGATCGAAGGCTTCGCGCTCGAACCAGTTCACGCTGTTCCAGATGGAAGTCACCGAAGGCAGGGACGGGAAGTCGTCGTCAGGCGCAAAGCAGCGCACGCGCAGACGCCAGTTCTTGCTGATCGACAGCAGGTGACTGACGGCCGCGAAACGCAGACCTTCGCGCGCCTCGTTGCCATACGCCGAATAGTCGACGCCGCACAAGTCAATCAGCTCTTCAAAGGCCAGGTCAGGCTCGTCGCGAAGGGACTGCATGACCGAAAAGTAATCGGCAGCTGCCACCTCAAGAGTCACCTCGCCGAACGCCAGCTTCAGGGACTTCACTCGATCACCGAGACACTGCTGCAGGTTCTGGCTAAGCGCTTCCAGCTTGGCGGACATGACTCACACTCTCAATTGATTGTTTTCAGCGGGCGATGGTACTGGTCCGACGAATCTTGTTCTGCAACTGGATCAGACCATAGATCAGCGCCTCGGCCGTCGGCGGACAGCCCGGAACGTAGATATCGACAGGGACGATGCGGTCGCATCCGCGCACCACCGAATAGGCGTAATGATAGTAGCCACCGCCATTGGCGCAGGAACCCATCGACACCACCCAGCGCGGCTCCGCCATCTGATCGTAAACCTTGCGCATGGCCGGCGCCATCTTGTTGGTCAGAGTGCCGGCAACCACCATCACGTCGGACTGGCGCGGACTGGGGCGGAAGACGATGCCGAAGCGATCCAGGTCGTAACGCGAGCAGCCGGCATGAATCATCTCGATGGCGCAACAGGCAAGCCCGAAGCTCATTGGCCACATCGAACCCGTACGCACATAGTTGATCAGCTGGTCGGCCGTCGTAGTGACAAAGCCTTCCTGCAGAATGCCGTCAATTCCCATCGCTCACTCCCAGTCCAGAGCGCCCTTGGCCCAGGCATAGATATAGCCAACGACCAGAATGGCGATGAAAACCAGCATCTCGATGAAGCCGAACCACTTCACCGAATCGGTCTCGACGATCTCCTTGAAGATCGTCGCCCACGGCAGAAGGAAAGCAACCTCGAGGTCAAAAAGGATGAAGATGATGGCGATCAGGTAGTAGCGCACATCGAACTTCATGCGCGCATCTTCAAAAGCCTCGAAGCCGCACTCGTACGGGGAGAGCTTTTCGCTGTCGGGACGGTGCGGGGCGACGAGCAGACCGGTGACGACCGGCGCCACGCCGAACGCAACACCAATCAATATGAAGACAAGTACCGGGAAATAGCCTTCCAGCATGATCCGCCCCACAGGTGCTTCGATTCAGACTTACAGCCACCCACTTTGAATGGCCATTCCTGGTGCCGACGATGAGACTCGAACTCATACGACCGAAGTCACTACCCCCTCAAGATAGCGTGTATACCAATTTCACCACGTCGGCATTACCACACTCGGCAGGCGAGAAAATCGAGGAACAAAGCCTTTCTCGGAGCCGCTTTCAAACCAGATTACCGGGGAATATCCTTCGCCTTCGAATCAGGATTCGCAGGGACTTTACCCTGCTCAACACCACCCGACGGCGGCGCTGGAACTGGCGCAGATCTTACCGCATCCTCCATCACACTGCCAGTCGTTTTTGGCGCACTCGACGCCAGATAGGCCAGCGACAAACTCGTCACAAAGAAGACGGTGGCCAGCACCGCCGTCGCGCGACTGAGGAAATTGGCGGAACCCGTCGCGCCGAAAAGGCTGCCCGATGAGCCACTACCGAAAGCGGCGCCCATGTCGGCGCCCTTGCCGTGCTGCACCAGGACGAGCCCGATCACGCTCACCGCCGCCAGGATGTGCACTGCCAGAACCACAGAAAAAAGATATTCCATATAACCTCTTAGTCCACCCGTCGCACAGCCGCGCCAAGGCCAGAAAAACTTTGGTAGTATACCGATTTTGGGCGGCGCCGGTCAATTGACGATCGCCGTCTTGACGACATCAGCGGCCGCCACGCGGCGCGAGCGTCGACCGGCCAGACGATCCGGGCAAGCACCGGGTAGCCCCGGCCGGCATGATCCCGACCCGCGAAACGCGCCAGCAAGAAGAAACCACCATGATCTCCCCGACATCCGGCACCGACGGTCGACAAGACCGGCGCGCCCGCCCTTGGACCCGAGCAAAGGCGCGTTCCTGGCGCGCGTTCGCCGCGTGCCGCCGGCGCTCGCCAGGCAAACTCCCAGACAACGACGACGGCCAAGAGATCGAATGGCGCATAACCTGATCGACGTCAGCGAAAGAGCCGGCGTCCGCTACCTCCACTTCTCGTCGGACTGGGTGCAGGGGGCGATGCGCATCCAGCGTCCGAACGCGCTCGAGTTGCCCTACACGCGCGAGATGATGGCCGGACTGCTCCTCCGCGAGCCGCCATGGCCGCGCGAGGCATTGCTGATCGGGCTGGGCCCCGGATCGCTGGCCAAATTCATCTACCATCAGCTGCCGGCAACCAAGATCACCGTCGTTGAAATCGATCCGCAGGTCGAAGTCGTCGCCCGGCTGCACTTCGGACTCCCCGACGATCCCCTGCGCCTGCGCGTGCTGATCGGTGACGGCGCGGCGCACATGCTTGCCGGCGACAGCCGCTACGACTACATCCTGGTCGACGGCTTTGACAAGAAGGCCCGCGCCGGCGTACTCGACACGCTCCCTTTCTACCAGGCCTGTCGCTCGCGCCTGAGCGATAGCGGGCTACTGGCCGTCAATCTGCTCGGCCGCGAACGCGGCTTCCAGGCAAGCAGCCAGCGCATCAGCGACGCATTTGACGGTCGCGCGCTCGTCTTTCCGTCCTGCGACAGCGGCAATACTATCGCCTTTGCGGCAGCCGGTGACCCGGTCGACAGCAGCTTCGACGAACTGATCCGCCGTGCCGATCAGTGCCGGGCAGCCAGCGGACTGAATCTCCTGCCCACCATCGCCCGCTTGCAAGTCGCGCGCCGCTACCAGGGCGATCGCTTGACGATCTGATCGCTGCGGCACGACCCCGCTGGCGGGCATCGCCGGCAGCACTCTGAAGGCGAGTATACTTGCCGCCTGCAACGAAAACACCTCCGGCAGCCTTGCTTGAAAAACCCTCCTCGATGACCGCAGCCAACCACGCATCCACCGCCCAGAGCGCCGCCCTCGCCAAGGTTTCCGCACCGCCGCTGCCCGCCGCATGGACAGAACGCGTGCAACCCCAATTGGCCGCTGACGAGGAGGTACTGGCCTGGCTGGAGATCGACCTCGACGCAAGCCTGCGCTTTTCTGCCGGCATCGTAGTCGTCAGCAACGCCCGCCTGATGGCCATGGGGTCTGGCGACGAGAGTGTGCACAGCTGGCCGTACCAGCCAGGCCTCACCCTGACGCGCAGCGACCACGCCGGGGTCGGCACGCTCGAACTGTGTGCCACCGATGAGCGCCTGGCGCACTGGCGCTACACGCTCGGCACGGACGTCGCCGCCGGACGGCTGATCGACCACTTCACGCGGCAGTTGAATTTCCACCTCACTGGCAGGCTGCCAGCACCGGCAGCACCAGGCGTGTGCCCAAGCTGCGAAACGCCACTCCTCGCCGGCGACGAGCAGTGTCCGGTATGCAGCAAGGAAATTCACCAACCGCCTTCGACCTGGACCCTGCTCCGCCTTGGCCGCTTCGCGAGACCCTACCGCGGGCAGCTTCTCGCCGGGTTCACGCTCTCGCTGCTGAGCACCGCGGCCACCCTGGTGCCCCCCTACCTGACCATGCCGCTGATGGACAAGGTCCTGATCCCCTACCAGAACGGTCAGGCGATCGATCCGGCACTGGTCGCGCTCTATCTCTCCGGCCTGCTCGGCGCTGCCCTGGTCGCCTGGATCCTCGGCTGGGCACGCACCTACATCCTGGCGCTGGTCTCCGAGCGCATCGGAGCCGACCTGCGCACCGCCACCTACGAACACCTGTTGACGCTTTCGCAGGAGTACTTCGGCGGCAAGCGAACCGGCGACCTGATGGCCCGCATCGGCTCGGAGACCGATCGCATCAACATCTTTCTGTCGTTGCACCTGCTCGATTTCGCCACCGACGTACTGATGATCGTGATGACCACCGCCATCCTCATGTCGATCGACGTCAGACTGGCACTGGTGACCCTCCTGCCGCTGCCGATCATCGCCTGGCTGATCCACGTCGTGCGCGAGAGACTGCGCACCGGCTTCGAGCGCGTGGACCGCGTGTGGGCGGAAGTGACCAACGTCCTCGCCGACACCATTCCCGGTATTCGCGTCGTCAAGGCCTTCGCCCAGGAAGCGCGCGAGACCAGCCGTTTCCGCACCGCCAACGCGCACAATCTCGAAGTGAACGACCGGGTCAACAAGGTTTGGTCGCTGTTTTCGCCAAGCGTCACCCTGCTCACCGAAATAGGCCTGCTCATCGTCTGGGCTTTCGGCATCTGGCAGATTGCCAGCGACCACATCACGGTCGGCGTGCTGACCGCATTTCTTGCCTACATCAGCCGCTTCTACCTGCGCCTGGACTCGATGAGCCGCATCGTTTCGGTCACCCAGAAGGCCGCCGCGGGCGCCAAGCGCATCTTCGATATCCTCGACCACGTGTCCAGCGTTCCCGAGCCGTCAACGCCGGTGCACCTGGCGAAAGTCACCGGGCGTATCGAACTGCGCGGCGTCGGCTTCCGCTACGGAACGCGCAGCGTCACCCGCGACATCAGCATCGACATTGCCCCCGGCGAGATGGTCGGCCTGGTTGGCCACAGCGGCTCCGGAAAGAGCACGCTGGTCAACCTGATCTGCCGCTTCTATGACGTCAGCGAGGGCGCCATCCTGATCGATGGCGTGGACATCCGCTCGCTGCCGGTGGCCGAGTACCGCCAGCACATCGGCCTGGTGCTGCAGGAGCCGTTCCTCTTTTTCGGCACCATTGCCGAAAACATCGCCTACGGAAAGCCCGCGGCGACACGCGCCGAAATCGTCGCCGCCGCCCGCGCCGCGCACGCGCACGAATTCATTCTGCGCCTGCCGCACGGCTACGATTCGCTGGTCGGCGAACGCGGCCAGGCACTCTCGGGCGGCGAACGACAGCGCATCTCGATCGCCCGCGCGCTGCTCATCGACCCGCCCATCCTGATTCTCGACGAAGCGACCTCGTCGGTCGATACGACCACCGAGAAGGAGATCCAGAAAGCCCTCGACAATCTGGTTCGCGGGCGGACCACGATTGCCATCGCGCACCGCCTCTCCACCCTGCGCGACGCCGATCGCCTGGTCGTTCTCGACCGTGGCAGCGTCGTCGAGGTCGGCAGCCATGACCAGTTGATGGCTTGCGAGGGCCACTACTACCGCCTCTACCTGGCGCAGGCGCGCAACGTCGACAATGAAGACAGCTTGAGCAGCGTCGAACTCGCACGCGCCGCCGACGGAGAACGCCTGTGATCACCGCGCCCGACTATCGCTTGCAACGCAACGCCTTCGGACGACTCGAGCTGACCACTGCCGGCGGCGAGACGCACACCGGAGTGGTGCCTGTGCGCGCCTTCCCGATCAGCGCTCCTGACGACGGCATCGGCCTGGTCGACCCGCATGGCCGTGAACTGGCGTGGATCGAGCAGCTCAGCGAGCTGCCGGACGAAATGCGTGCGCTGGTCGAAAGCGAGCTGAGCGGTCGTGAATTCATCCCCGAGATCAGGCGCCTGATCAGCGTCTCGAGTTTTGCCACGCCAAGTACCTGGCAGGTGGAGACCGATCGCGGCACGACCACTTTCGTCCTCAAGGGCGAGGAAGACATTCGCCGCCTCGACTCGCCGGCCCTGCTGATCGCCGACAGCCACGGCATTCACTTCCTGATCCGCGACCGCTACGCGCTCGATGCACCGAGCCGGCGATTTCTGGACCGCTTCCTGTGAACCTGGCAACGGCAACTGCCGCATCCGACCCTGAGCCCGGTCAGCCGATTCGCAGCTGCCGCGTTATAGCCACGATAAGCTCGCTCGGACCTCCGAGCGGATCACCCGCAGCCCCTCTTGCGCCAAGGCGCGCCCACCCGTCCGTGCCTGGAATGACCCCATGAAAAACAAAGACATCAAGTTCCTCGAGATCCGCTACCTGCGCGGCCCGAACATCTGGACCTACCGCCCGGTCATCGAGGCGGTCGTCGATATCGGCGAACTTGAGGACTTCCCGTCGAACACCATCCCCGGCTTCTACGAACGCCTCACCGGGCTGCTTCCGTCGCTGATCGAGCATCGCTGCAGCTACGGTGAGCGCGGAGGCTTCCTGCGCCGCGTCCAGGAAGGCACCTGGCCGGCGCACATCCTCGAACACGTCACCCTCGAATTGCAGAACCTCGCCGGCATGCCCGGCGGTTTCGGCAAAGCCCGAGAAACCTCCACCCGTGGCGTGTACAAGGTCGTCGTTCGCGCCTGGCACGACGAGGTGACCCGCGCCTGCCTGTATTCCGGCCGCGAGCTGCTGCTGGCCGCCATTCACGAGACGCCTTTCGACGTTGCCGCCGCGGTCGCGCACTTGACCGACATGGCCGAGCGCAAACTGCTCGGACCGAGCACCAGTTGCATCGTCGACGCGGCAACGGCCAAAGACCGGCGCATACCGGCGATTCGCCTGCTCGCCACCGGCAATCTCGTGCAGCTTGGCTACGGCTCGCGCAGCCGACGTATCTGGACCGCAGAAACCGACCGCACCAGCGCCATTGCCGAGGGCATCTCGCGCGACAAGGACCTGACCAAGAGCCTGCTCTCGTCGTGCGGCGTACCGGTCCCCGAAGGACGCCTGGTCGACAGCGCCAACGACGCCTGGGAAGCCGCCGAAGACATTGGCTATCCGGTGGTCGTCAAACCCTCCGACGGCAACCATGCCCGTGGCGTATTCACCAACCTGATGAGCCCCGCAGAAGTCGAGGCGGCGTATGCTGCCGCCGTCACGGAAGGTAGCGGTGTCATCGTCGAACGCTATGTATGCGGCTCGGAGCACCGCCTGCTGGTCATCGGCGGCAAGCTGGTCGCCGCCGCCCGCGGCGAGACGGCCAAAGTCACGGGTGACGGCGAGTCGACCATCGACCAGCTGATCGACAGCCAGATCAACTCCGACCCCCGCCGCGGCGCCGAAGAGGAGTATCCGCTGGACATACTCTCGCTCAGCGATAACCCGGTCGCCCGACTCGAAGTCACGCGCCAGGGTTTCAGCGGTGATTCGATCCCGCCCGCCGGTCGCGAAGTACTGATCGTGCGCAGTGGCAACCACACCGACGACATCACCGACAGCGTACACCCCGACACCGCTGCCACCGCGTCACTCGCCGCGCGCATCGTCGGCCTCGACATCGCCGGCGTAGACCTGGTCTGCGAAGACATTTCCCGGCCGCTCGACGAGCAGCGCGGCGCGATCGTCGAGGTTAACGCCGGCCCCGGGCTGCTCATGCACCTGAAACCGGAAAGCGGCGAGCCGCGCCCGGTCGGTCGCGCCATCGTCGAGCAGTTATTCCCCAACGGTGACGACGGCCGCATCCCGGTCATCGGCGTCAGCGGCAGCTTTGGCAAGACCACCGTCGCCAACCTCGTCGCGCGCTTCCTGACGCTCTCCGGCAAGCATACCGGGCTGGCCTGCAGCGACGGCCTGTTCCTCGATCGGCGTTGCATCGCCAAGGGCGACAACGCCACCTGGGGAGCAGCCAACCGCATCCTGATGAACCGGGCCGTAGACGCGGCGGTGCTGGAAAATGGCAGCGACACCGTTCTCGACGAAGGCCTGGCTTACGATCGCTGCCTGATCGGCGTGATCACCAACGTAGACCCCGCCCGCCATGTTGGCCGCTACCACATCGAAACACCCGAGCAGGTGTTCACTGTCCTGCGTACCCAGGTGGACCTGGTTCTGCCCGGCGGCGCCGCGGTGCTCAATGCCGGCCATCCCATGCTCGTCGAAATGGCCGCCCTGTGCGACGGCGAGGTCATTTTCTTTGCCACAGACCCCGAGCAGCCGGCGCTCGTCAACCACCGGGCGCTGGGCAAGCGCGCGGTGTTCGTTCGCGGGGGACAGGTGGTCCTCGCCAGTGGCAACGACGAGACGCCCATCGTCAGCCTGCAGGGAATACCGCTGACCGATGGTGGCAGCGTCGACTTCGAGATCGAGAACGTTCTCGCCGCCACCGCCGCGGCGTGGGCGCTGGGCATAGGACCGGAATTGATCCGCACCGGGCTGGAGACCTTCACCGTCGCCTGACGATGATCGACTGACCAGCCACCAGGAGTGAAGAAATGAGCCACAGACCGGCCGCGCAATAGCTTGATCGGCGCGCGCCGAACCGGAAACACGGCAGCCACGCGGACCTAACTGGCCGTCGTCCGCAGCGAAGCAGAAAGGGAAACTGTTCATGGAAGTATCGCGTATCCGCGCTCTGCGCGGCCCCAACCTCTGGAGCCGGCACACGGCGATCGAGGCGATTGTCTGTTGCGCCGAAGACGAGCGCAGTATCGACGACCTGCCCGGCTTCGAGGATCGTCTGCGCGCGCGCTTTCCGGAACTGGCCATGCTGCGCCCGGCGGGTCATGATGAAGCGGTATCGATGGCCCAGGCGCTGGAGTTCGCCGCCCTCGGCCTGCAGGCGCAGGCGGGCTGCCCGGTCACCTTCAGCCGCACGGCCAGGACGCTGGAAGCCGGCACCTATCAGGTGATCGTCGAATACAGCGAAGAGGTCGTAGGCCGCCTGGCTTTCGAACTTGCCCAGGACCTCTGCCATACCGCGGTCGACGATGCGCCTTTCGACCTCGACGACGCGCTCAGCCGCTTGCGCGAACTCGACGAGGACGTCCGCCTCGGCCCGAGTACCGGAGCCATCGTCTATGCGGCGATGGCGCGCAACATCCCTTATCGCCGGCTGACGGAAGGGAGCATGGTCCAGTTCGGCTGGGGCAGTCGCCAGAGACGCATCCAGGCCGCCGAAACCGATCGCACCAGCGCCGTTGCCGAAGCCATCGCGCAGGACAAGGAACTGAGCAAGATCCTGCTGCACGCGGCCGGCGTCCCGGTTCCCGCCGGGCGACCGGTATTGAGCGCCGAAGACGCCTGGGCAGCAGCCTGCGAGATCGACGCCCCGGTGGTCGTCAAACCTCAGGATGGTAACCAGGGCAAGGGGGTCGCCGTCAATCTGGTCAGCCGCGAGCAGATCGAGGCGGCCTACGCAATCGCTTTCCAGGTCAGCGACGAAGTCCTCGTCGAACGTTACATCCCGGGCCACGACTACCGCCTCCTGGTGGTCGGCGACAAGTTGATCGCCGCCGCCCGCCGCGACCCGCCGCTGGTCGTCGGCGACGGCGTGCACGATATCCGCGAGCTCGTCGAGCGGGTCAACAACGACCCGCGGCGTGGCGAAGGTCACGCCACCTCCCTGACCCGGATTCGCCTCGACGAAGTCGCCCTGGCACGCCTGGCGAGCGGCGGGCTGACTCCGGAGTCGGTGCCACCCAGAGGTTCGCGCGTCGTCCTGCGCAATAACGCCAATCTATCGACCGGCGGTACGGCGACGGACGTCACCGACGACGTGCATCCCGAGTTTGCCGCGCAGGCGGTTGCCGCGGCACGGACCATCGGCCTCGACATCGCCGGCGTCGACGTCGTCTGTGACAGCGTCCTGCGGCCGCTCGAGGAACAGGGTGGCGGCATCGTCGAGCTCAACGCCGCGCCAGGGCTGCGCATGCACCTGCAACCGTCGTTCGGCAAGGGGCGACCGGTGGGCGAAGCGATCATCGGCAACATGTTCGCCGACGGCGACGAAGCACGTATCCCGCTGATTGCGGTGTCGGGAACCAACGGCAAGACGACGACCGTGCGCCTGATCGCCCACATTCTTGCCGCCCAGGAGCTGCGCGTCGGCATGACCACCACCGACGGCGTCTATGTCGAGGGGCGACGCATCGACACCGGCGACTGCAGCGGTCCGAAAAGCGCCAGAAACGTCCTCTTCCACCCCGATGTCGACGCTGCAGTTCTGGAGACCGCTCGCGGCGGCGTGCTGCGCGAGGGGCTCGGCTTCGACCGCTGCGATGTTGCCGTGGTCACCAACATCGGTCTCGGCGACCACCTTGGACTCTCCTACATCAGTACGGTGGAGGATCTGGCGGTGGTCAAGCGGGTCATCGTTCAGAACGTCAGGCCCGAGACCGGCGTCGCCGTACTCAACGCCGCCGACCCGGTGGTTTCGCGGATGGCCGACGCCTGCCCCGGCAGCGTCATCTTCTTCGCTATCGACCGCAATCATCCGCTGATGGCTCTGCACCGCGCACAAAGAAAGCGCGTCGTCTACCGCGACGGCGCTTCGATCGTCGCCTCGGGAGGCGGCGTCGAACACCGCATCGCGCTGGCCAACATTCCGGTCACCCAGCATGGCGCCATCGGCTTCCAGGTCGAAAACGCGATGGCCGCCATTGCCGCCGCCTGGGCTATGGCAGTCCCCTGGGAAACGATACACGGCGCTCTGGCCAGTTTCGTCAACGACGCCCAGACGGCGCCCGGCCGCTTCAACGTCTTCAGCTATCGCGGCGCCACCCTGGTCGCCGACTACGGCCACAACCCGGACGCCATCCAGGCCCTGGTCGAGGCCATCGACAACCTGCCGGCTCCCCCCGACAGTCGCCGCTCCGTCGTCATCAGCGGCGCTGGCGACCGGCGTGATGAAGACATCCGCGGCCAGACCGAGATTCTCGGCGGCGCCTTCGATCGCGTCGTTCTCTACCAGGATCAGTGCCAGCGCGGACGCGCCGATGGCGAAGTGCTGGCCCTGCTGCAGCAGGGCTTGCTCAACGCCACGCGCGCGTCCGAAGTCCAGGAAGTTCATGGCGAGTTTCTGGCGATCGATACCGCCCTTGCCCAATTGCAGCCAGGCGACCTGTGCCTGATCCTGATCGATCAGATAGAGGAGGCGCTCGAACACATCGGCAAACGGCTGGCCGAGGGCTGAAACGACCTCTTCTCGCCGCTGCGGACCTGCCGCCGGCCGTCAGGCTGGCGCTTGCGGCGCCCGGTAGGTCCAGGAGAAATGGCCAGACGAGGCGAAGAACAATTTGTTGGTCGCCGCGTCCGTCGCCCGTAGCCGGACCTTCAGTTCCTTGCGCGGAAGGGCGCCCAGCGGCGTATCGGCCTGCCTGACCAGCAAGGTACTTACCCGCGTCTCGCCTTCGACGCGGTCAATCGTGCACGCCAGCTCGCCACACGCCTGCTCTGCAGCGGCCTGGCCTTCGTCGATTTCCACCGCCATGGCGGCGGACTCGGCCACCAGCTCGTTGACCGCGCCAGACAGGAGCGAAAGCGTCTTCAAGACCGGAGCGACGACCGCCGAGAGGCGGCGCCAACCGACCTCCTGCTCGGGACTCAGGCTCACTTCGCCGCGTCGCAGCTTGCCCGCCAGGCGCAGGTACGCGGTGACATCCTTGTCACCGCGCAAGGCCTCGACCCTGGCGCGGTGGCCGGCGATCGCCTCTTCGAGTTCGGCACGCTTTTCCCGCAAAGCAACAATGCCGGCGTCCTCGGTCGAGGCGTCCGGCAGCAGGACCAGAAACACGTTGCCAACCTCCCGGTGTGCGCGGGCGAGGCGCACCTGGATATTCCTGGCTGCCGCAGCGCAGGCTTCTGCCTGCTCAAGCGACAGGACCTGGGCAACGATATCGCATAGCGTCGCCCGGGCAATGACGACCTGGCGAGCGATGATCACGCAGTTGTCCGCCCGCTTCAAGGTCACGCAGCCGTGCGGCGCGATCAGCGTCGCTCCGGAGGCGACACCTTCGACGACGATGTCGCCGTCGTCATTGCTGGCGCTGCCGCCAACCAGATTCTGTTGCAAGCGCACGGTACCGCCGGTGGACACGATGTTGCCAAAGACATCGGCGAATGCGGTGATGCTGCGACAGGTGACGACACGCTTCTCCTGGATTTCACCGTGCTGTTCGTACACTTCGCCGGTCAACATCAGGTCCCCGGTGGTACGTGCGCTGACCCCCTCGTGACTGACGATCTTGTCGGTCACCGAGAACTGGTGGCTGCGCGTATCGATGGTGAGGAAACCACAGACCGAGGCGAGCAGGTATTCGCCGTCCTTTTCCCGACTCAGCTGAGTCCCGGCACCGGCCATGCGCTGCAGGTCGAAATCCTTGGGCAAGGGCGCGGGCAGCGCCTCGCCGGTGACGTCCCGCCCGTCGACGCCGGGAGTACGCGGCGTCTTCTTCACCAGACGCAGCCCGGCGGCGACCTGCGGATAACGCGTCTCGAACTGGCGCAGATCGACCCGGTCACCGAACAGGCGACGCGGTGCGTTGTTGCGGCGCAGGCCAGGCGCCTGCTCGGTAATCGTGGCGTCCTTGCCGGCCACGAAGGGCTTGCCGCGAGCCACGACACGCCGCTCTGGCCTGTCGAGCTGGATGCCTTCCTGGACCGCCGCAACGTCGATTCCGAAGCGCACCCCCTTGCCCCACGCGCTGGCGACGAACTCGTCGAAATCCAGCCAGACACGCACCTCCTGCGGCGAGCCGGCGAGCATCCCCTGCGGGCTGTTGCCGCTGCCTTCAGTCGACGCCTCATCGGGCGCCGCGTCGCGATAGATCGGCTCGAACAGATAGGCCGCCTCGCCGCGCTGAATCCGCAGCTCCTTGTAGAGCGACTGGCGCTGCGGCTGAAAGGTGGCGATATCCAGCGCCAGGAACACCTCGTCGGGGGCAGCCTTGTCGCGACTCGCCGCATCGTCGTACAGGAGCGACTGGAATTGCGCATAATCCAGGCCCCGGAAATAGAGCCCCAAGGCAAAGGTGCGATCGACGAAGTCGACGAAATCAACCGGCGAATCGAGCCGCGACAAGGTCACAAACAGGCCGTCCGCCCGCTTGACGATATAGCGCGACAACGCGATCTGTCCATCCTCGAGGTCGGCAAGATTGCCGATGGCACTTTTCGGTTGGTCTGGCATGGTCATCGTGCATTCAGCTCTAGGTCGGTTGCTGGGTGCAGAGGCTTTCCCCGTTTGCGCTGGCGACGCGACGCGGCGTGGCGAGCGCCCTGCGATTCGCCCACCACGGCCGGCTTGGCAATTCCTGTGCCGGCCCGCCGCGCAGCGGGATCGCGCTTGCTCGACGATCAATTGAGCGCCGAGCCCGGCGCGACTGCTTGCAGCGTACCAGAAACCGACGTTCGCCTGCCAACCTGCCCAGTTCGAGAGCGGCGCATTCAGCGCGCAGGTCAGCGCGCAAGCGGCGACTGCGTTACATTCACTATCGCCCACGCTCATCGCTTCCGCGTGCAGCGCAAAACCCCTTGCCGAGTTCAGCCATGCCCAGCCGACGTCAATTAACACCGTTGTTCGCCATCTTCCTTGCCGCCTGCGCCAGCTTTCCGCCGGACGGGCCCAGCGTGATGGCCTTGCCCGGATCGGGGCAGTCGTTCGCCAAGTTCCGCGGCGACGACGGATTTTGCCGGCACTACGCGAATCAGGCGATTGGTGGCGCAACGCCGGCAACTTCAGCCGCCAACGCCGGCGTCGCCAGCGCTGCGCTAGGCACGGTCGTCGGTGCGGCCGTGGGCGCCGCGATCGATGGCTCGAGCGGCGCAGCGGTCGGCGCCGGCGTCGGCCTGCTCGCTGGCAGCGTCGGCGGAGTCGCGGC
>JEMY01000007.1 GCA_000585075.1 Candidatus Accumulibacter regalis
GCAGCGCCCTGCACGTCGGCCAGCAGCGCCCGCCACAGCGCCGCCTGCCAACGCTGCTCGTCCGGGAGCGGCGTCTGCTGCCCGCGCGCGTCGATCAGCACGTCGTCGCCCGCGGCCCACGCCGCCAGCCAGTCGGCGCGGTACACCTGGTACTGGTCGAAGAGGTCGGCCAGGCGCTCGGCGAGCTGGAAGCGCTTGCGGCGGTCGCTGTCCGCCACCAGAAAACCCAGCAGCGGCGCGTATTCCGGCGCACTCATCACCTGCGGCAACAAACGCATCAGGCGCCACAGCAGCCGCGCCTTGTCGAACGGCGAATTCTCCGGCACCGCTTGCCGCCCAAGCAGCGCCCGATAGACCTGCCACAGGAAACGCGCCGGCAGCGAAATCTCCAGCGCCGCGGCGATGCCGCAACCGCCATGCTCGCCCGGCCCATCGCCGTCCTGATCGCCGTCCTGAGCGCCGTCCTGAGCGCCGTCCTGATCGAAGTCCTTCGCGTCGGCCGCCAGCGCCAGCTTCAGCCACTGCGCGATGCCGTTGCTCTGCACCAGGATGATCTCGTTCTCCAGCGGCGCCAGCGGATAGCGCTTCATCCATTCGACGACCAGATCGCGCAACATCTCGGGTTGATTGCCATGCACGAGCATCAGGCCGGGGGTCAAGGCGGGCAAGGTCAAGTCGGACTCCGGGGACGGGGTGTCGAGGAAGGTCAGGCAAGGCCCGAACGATAACTTGGAACGGCAGTGGAAGCTATGCCGATGGCCACCCTCGGGCACGGTGCCTGGCCCTGGATTGCTTCGCTTCGCTCGCAATGACGGCTCGCGCCGTAGCCGTGCCACCCGTTCGCCCACCCCACGTCGCAGCCCACTTCGAGGAGCACCTGTCGGCCGACGAAGGCAAAGCCCGCGCCGAGTTCAATCAGAAAACGGGTGATGTGTCCGACGATGGCGTCCTCGATGGCACGCTCGCCGGCTTCGTCTCCTGCCCCGAGAAAATCGAACAGATAGGGATCCTTGAGCGATTCGCGAGCCAGGTCGGATTGAGGCTTGGCCAACTGCAAGCCGAAGTTGGTGATGGCCTGCCCCTGTCGTTCCAGCAGGCGCCGCTCGATATGAATCGCCAGCACATTGCGTGACCAGCCGTGTTCGATCGCACCGTGTGCATAGGCGAGGCGCTGCGCTGGGGCCTTCAGCTTGGTGAGCAGCACGAGGTTGTGGCCCGAGGGCAAGTGTCCAACAGCCTGTTGGACAATTGCCGCATCCGGCCAGGCCTCGGCAAAGGCACGCATGTACATCAGGTTGGCGCGCGAAAAACCCTTGATTTCGGGGAATGCATTGCGCAGGTCCTGCGCCAGGCGCTCGATCACCTTCGCGCCCCAACCCTCACGGCCCTGGCGCTCCAGAATGTCCTGCCCGATCTGCCAGTAGAGCAGCACCAGCTCGCGATTGACCGCCAGCGCCGCGCGCTGCTGGGCCTGGTGGATTCGCGTCTTGAGTTCGGTGAGCCAGGCGGCGTAGTCAGCGGGCAGCGGGGCGATCTCGGGCATGAATCAGTGCTCCAGCGAATTTTCTGTCCAGCTTTTCAACCGGACGTTTTCCACTCAAACAAGAAGTATTGGCAAGACATACACTTGCGGCGTGGCGCCGGCATCAGCGCGGTTTCTTGCGCGCTTCGACCTTGGCCAGGGCTTCCCTGCGGATCGAGCTCCAGTCCGCCGGGGTCAGTTCACTCTCGGCGCCACTCAGCCCTTCCAACAGCTTCGCTTCAAGCTGTTCTTCGGCTTTGCGTTTCTCGTCGGCGCGGATCAGCGCGCGCATATATGCGCTCACGCAACAGGTCACTGATGCGCGGTTGGGTAGCGTAACGCCACAATGGGCTGCAGCGGGAAGAGATCGCCGGTGACCTTGAGCGTGAAGGCAGCGGGAGCCTGGCCAAAACTCGGGCATTGCCCTCGCTTTGCGTATCGTGATGCGTATAGACTATGCGCATGCTCACGAACAGGACGCCCGACATGCACGCCGCCTACAACACCCAGGCTCCCAAGAAGGCAACAAATCTCAGCATCAACGCGGACCTGCTGAGCAAAGCGAGGGAAATGGACATCAATCTCTCCGCCACCCTGGAACAGGCTTTGCTCGAAGCGCTAAGGAAACGACTGCGTGAACAATGGCTGCTCGAAAACAGGGCAGCCATCGCCGCCTACAACGATCACGTCGAGAAACATGGGGTGTTCAGCGATGGGCTGCGGTCCTTCTGATGCCTCAGTTCGCCGTCTACCGGAATCCGAACCCGGAGACCACCGCCGATTACCCGCTGCTACTGGATGTGCAGAGCGACCTGATTGCCGAACTCGGAACCCGCGTGGTAGTACCCCTCTGCCCGGCTGAGGCAACGAAGGGCAAGCTGCTCAGGACGCTCACTCCCGTCTTCGAAGTCGCGGGAGAACAATACGCCATGCTCACTCCGCAACTCGCGGGAATTCCGGTAAGGCGCCTCGGCACAAAGGTCGCCGACCTCACACAGCATCGCGACGAGATCGTCGCCGCCCTCGATTTGCTGATCACCGGGATCTAGTAGGGTGCGGCATTCTGGATATACGCACGCGGGTCCAACAATGCTCAAGGACGCGCGGCCCTGCGTTGGGGGGTAGTCGGCGTCGCGTGGAACAAAGAAACGTTTGTGGAACAGCCGCTGCTCTGCCTGACTCCCTGGTAATGGCGCAAGCGGACGGCGATTGACACGCCTTCGGCGACAGGATAAAAACAGTAGTTACTAACTATTAGTTGGAGGTCTACCATGCCAACCAGTGTCGCGCTCGGTTCGCATTTCGAAGAGTTCGTCAAGGCACAACTCTCGTCGGGGCGGTACAACAACGCCAGCGAGGTCATCCGCGAAGGACTGCGCATGCTCGAAGACCAGGAAAAGCTGCAAGCCCTCAAGCTTGAGGCGCTGCGAGCCGAAGTGCAGAGAGGCATGGAAGGTGGCCCGGGCATTCCTGCCGGCCAGGTATTCGAGAACCTGCGGCGGCGGATCGACGAGATCGCCGCCGGTGAGGGGGAGTAACGCGGAGTGACGCGTCTGGAGTTCTCGCCCGAAAGCCAGCTCGACCTGATCGAAATCGCCGCCTTCATTGCGCAGGACAATCCGGCTCGTGCGAAATCGTTCGTGGATGAGCTTGAAGCGGACTGCGGCAGGCTCGTCACTCAGCCGGGCATCGGTGCGCCGCGCCCCGAGCTGGGCGATGGGGTGCGAGTTCTGCCGCACGGGCGGTACCTCATTTTCTACCGCCCAGACGAGAACCTTGTCCGCATCGCGCGCGTCCTGCACAGCGCTCGTGACGTGGAGACAGCGTTTCAGCAGTGACATTACGGCGTCGGGAATTACCTGAACGCGACACGACTCCCCGACTGATTCCACCGCAGCCGTTGGCACGGCGACCAACGAGGCGCCCTGCCGGGAGCGAACACGTGGGCATTTGCTGGCGCAGCTGTCGGCGACCACTGTAGCCTGATAACGGCCTTCTCCTGGCCAGGCGTTTGACTGGCATGCCACGGCCACCGATACGACACCGCTGGTATGGGATTGCGGGCAGCACTACGGCGCACAGACGCCGGTCCCCAAAATCAAGGACCGGTTTTCCACCAAACCCGACGGGAGGGGTTTCGATGGGCAGCGCTTACGTGTCGTATGCGTGCGAAGAGAAAGAAGATAACCTGCGGCCCTTCGAATCTTGGCCCACAATGGCATGCCTTGTGCTGCCCAAAAGCGATTCTCTTGGCGAGACGGACCTATTCGAGGGTAGGCGAAGAAAACTCGTCATGGTCACCCATTCCGGCAAGCTACACACCATCAAACCGACCTACCCGTTCCACAGGTGTACTCATGGTCGCTGTTTTCTAGAAATGAGGTCGCATGAACCGCTCTGAACGCTTGTACATCATCGACCAACTGCTTCGCTCACGACGCGCCGTTCCAATGCACGAGTTCCTCTGCCGACTGGAAGTTTCATCTGCGACTTTCAAACGTGATCTCGACTACATGCGCGATCGTTTGCACGCACCAATCCTCTGGGATCGCGCCGCCGGCGGATATATTTTTGACGAAACCAGTGCCACCGGGCCGCATTATGAGCTACCCGGGCTGTGGTTCTCCGCCAACGAGCTATTTGCGTTGCTGGCAGCGCAAAAACTGCTCGCCGATATCGAACCCGGGGTCCTCGCGGCTCGCGTCGCTCCGATACAGGCTCGCCTCTCGTCACTATTGGAAACCGCGGGTCATTCATCGAGCGAGGTGAGTCAGCGCGTTCGCTTGCTTTCGGTTGCCAAGCGACAACTCGAACCGCGCCACTTTGCAGACATGGCATCGGCACTACTGTCGCGGCGGCAGCTCAAGGTAGACCACTGGAGCCGCCGGCATGACGAAGTCACCACGCGTACGCTATCACCGCAGCGCTTGGTCCACTATCGAGACAACTGGTACCTCGATGCCTGGTGTCACTTGCGTGCGGATCTGCGCAGCTTCGCTGCCGAAACGCTGCTCCGAGTTGCCGTACTGCCACAAGCCGCACAAGAAATCGCCGACGAAACCATGGACGCGCACTACGCAGCCGCTTACGGGATCTTCGCTGGCGTTCCTACCGAGAGAGCCAGCCTGCTCTTTTCAGCTGAGCGCGCGCGCTGGGTACGCTCCGAGACCTGGCATTCCGACCAGCGCGGCGAAGATCTTCCTGACGGCCGTTACCGGCTGAGCGTGCCCTATTCGGACGAACGCGAACTGCTGATGGATATCATGCGGCACGGTGCCCATGTCCTTATCGAAAAGCCTCTCGCTCTGCGTCGCCGATTGAGAGAAGAGCTCGATGCCATGGCGCAAAAATATTCCGAAGGGTAGCTCACGCTGTGAGCTACCGAAGGGCGCAAACTGTGAAGCGTCTAAAGTTTTCGCCAAAAGGAATAATCGAGTTCACAACCTGTGCCGCAAGAACTCGCCTGTCCTTGAAACCAGCAGCCAGCGAACCTTTTTTTGTAGCTCTCATTAACCACGATCTGTTCAGGTCCATGTCGTCAAAATCATATTTTCGCTACTGGGGCAAGGCCCGGCCGCAAGACTGCGGAGGCGTGCAGCTTCATTTGTTGCCGTATCACTGCCTGGATGTTGCGGCGGTTGGACTGCAATACTTGCGCAGGGCACCGGCCTTTCGTGATTTTCTCGGTTCGCGGATGCATGCCAACGATAAGCTTGCGCAAGAGCAATGGATAGCGTTCTGGCTGGCCATGCATGATCTTGGAAAATTCTCGGAAAGTTTTCAAAGCCAGCGCCCTGATCTGTTTGAAGAACTGAGAGGTCGCCGTCCAGACGCGAGCAAGGTGTATACGCTTCGCCATGACGGTCTCGGCATGCTGTTCTGGAACGACAAGCTCGAACGGTACGCCGTTGACAACACATGGTTTGGCCTTCCAACCAAAGCCTCTGCGCGCGGAATCAACTACTGGGTAAGCGCCGTGACCGGCCATCATGGCCAACCGCCAGAACCGCAACCATGTGGACGGTGGAAAAATCACTTCCATTGGCAAGATGACCCGCCGGCAATTTTCCAGTTCGCTGACGACCTTCGAGAACTGATCTTTGAGGGTCGGGAGGCGAGCATCCCCACGACGCTTGACCCGGACGCTTTTGAGCACGCCAGCCAGGAGTTGTCGTGGTGGATGGCGGGCTTGGCCGTCCTCGCTGACTGGCTAGGGTCCAATACGGACTACTTCGCGTATCGCGCCGAGCCTGACGACCCACTGCCCTTGCGAGAATATTGGGCGCATGCCAAGAAGCAAGCGGCTATTGCACTTGATCATACCGGGGTCTTGCCGCTGCACCCTGGCGGTGCGCTGCCATTCGAGTCCCTTTTCCCGAGAATCACCACGCCATCCCCACTGCAATCCTGGGCTGCAACGACAGTGCTTTCGCGCGGCCCGCAGATTTACCTCCTGGAGGATGTGACCGGCGCGGGAAAGACCGAAGCGGCAGTCTTGCTGGCTCATCGCTTGATCGCGGCAGGCCAGGCCGATGGTTTCTTTATTGGCTTGCCGACCATGGCCACGGCCAATGCGATGTACGGCCGCATCGCACAAGTCTATGCGCGGCTGTTTGCGGGCAATGCAAGCCTCGTTTTGGCGCACGGCCAACGCAACCTGGTGGAAGCATTCGCCGAATCCGTGATTCCGAGCGGCCCAACTGCCGACGACGACCAGCAGTTGGATGAAAGCGCAAGCATCCGCTGCAACGCATGGTTGGCCGACCACAACAAGCGTGCGCTGATGGCCCCGGCCGGCGTAGGCACAATCGACCAGGCGCTGCTCGCCGTGCTGCACAGCAGACATCAGTCGCTGCGCTTGCTTGGACTTTTCCGTAAGGTTCTGGTCGTCGATGAGGTGCACGCCTGCGACGCGTACATGCAAGGCATTCTCGAAAACCTGCTTGCCTTCCACGCGGCTGCGGGCGGCAGCGCAATCTTGCTCTCGGCAACGCTGCCACAAGCCATGAAGGAGGCGCTGCTACGAGCCTTCGCTGTCGGTTGCCAACGCGACGCGCCGGTTTTGGCGAGCCAATCGGCGTTCCCACTGGTGACGTCCTGGCACAGCGCTCGTCCCGATGACACGGAGGAGACGCCCATTGCCACACGCAAAGACGTTCAGCGTACGGTCGCCGTCGACTACTTGACTGAAGAATCGCGCGTCGAGGCCGTCATCGACGCAGCGCTTGCAGCCGGACAGTGCGTATGCTGGATGCGCAATACCGTCGCTGACGCGCTCGACGCTTTTGCCCTTTTCCGGGGCAGAGTGCCTGCCGACAAGCTCACCCTTTTTCACGCCCGTTTTTCCCTGCGTGATCGCTTGCTGACCGAGCGTAGAATCCTCGATCTGTTCGGCCAGGACAGCACGCCGAGCCAACGGCAGGGCCAGTTGGTCATCGCCACGCAAGTGGTCGAGCAAAGCCTGGATGCGGACTGGGACGTTGTTGTCAGTGACCTCGCGCCCATCGATCGCCTCATCCAGCGCGCAGGGCGCTTGCAACGTCATGTGCGAGATCGGCATGGCGAGCGTTTGCAGGACCCAACGGCAGGCGATCAGCGCGGTGAAGCTCGTCTATACGTGTTCGGCCCACGGTGGACCGCTTCGCCTGAGGCCGACTGGTTCAAGGCGGCTTTTCCGAAGGCGGCCAATGTCTACGCGCACCACAGCCAACTCTGGTTGACCGCCAAAGCGCTGCAAGCTGGCTGCTTTGCCATGCCTGCCGATGCCCGAAGCCTGATCGAACGCGTGTTTGCTGGTGACTCAGAGATTCCGGAAAAGCTTGAACACAACGCCAACCAGGCGGAAGGGAAGTCCTACAGTGACGCCAGCGAGGCACAGCAGAACACGGTGAAACTGGGGTCGGGATATGTGCGTGGCGGTATCGACTGGTGGAGCGAAGCCAAGACGCCTTCCCGCTTGGGCGAGGCGAGCATCAACGTGGTCCTGGCGCGCTGGGATCTGGAGCGCTTGCTGCCCTGGTGTGAGCACGAAGATCTACGGCATGCCTGGGCCTACAGCACGGTTCGCGTCGCTGAGCGACTGATCGCCAAGAGCGCAGAGCCTGAGGGCGCGGCGCGGAAAGCAGCGCTGGAGCAGGCGCTGCTGACATTGCCCGGCGGGGGAAAGTGGTGCGTACTACTACCGCTCGAGAAAGGTCATCAAGGGTGGACCGGGGCTGCCTGGAGCAAGACGACGGCGCAAAGGCCAGAGCAGAGGCTCTCGTGGGTCTACGATTCGCTCAGCGGCTTGTGCCAGATTGAGCAGGACGGGGAGGATAACGAATGAATCTATTGCATGAACCCTGGATGCCAGTGCGGCGCCGTGACGGCAGTCGGGCGTGGATTGCGCCGAACCAGTTGTCGGATCCCGACATTCTGGCCTTCGACGCTGATCGGCCCGATTTCAACGGCGCGCTGGCTCAGTTTTCTGTGGGACTGCTTCAGACCAGCACGCCGGTGGACAGCGGGGTGGCATGGGACGAGCGGTTTGAGAACCCCCCTTCGGCGGTTGTTCTGAGCGAGTGGTTTGCTCCATTTGCAGAAGCGTTCGAGTTGGATGCCAAGGGAGCCCGCTTCATGCAGGATTTCAGCCTGACCGCTGACGAAGGTTCGTTCAACGAGATCGGTGCCTTATTGATCGACGCGCCCGGCGAGAACGCGCTCAAGAACAATAGCGACCATTTCGTCAAGCGTGGCCGCGTGTCGGGGATGTGCGCACATTGCGCGGCGAGCGCCGTGTTGACCCTGCAGATCAACGCGCCAGCGGGCGGAGTTGGAAATCGCACAGGCCTGCGCGGGGGCGGGCCATTGACCACATTGCTGCTAAGCATGCCGCTCGACGGGCAGCCTCGCTCCTTGTGGGACGATTTGTGGCTCAACGTACGCGATCAGCGCGGGTTTCTGGCCTTGTGCGGCGACGCCGGGAAGTCAGCTCTTCACTTCCGCTTCCCGTGGATGAGTGACATAGCCGCAATCCAGCGCGCTGGTGGCGAGACCGCGCCGGTGCAGGTGCACCCGCATCATGTCTTCTGGGCAATGCCACGGCGAATCCGTCTGGACTTTGAAACGGTTGCCAGCGGTGACTGTGATGTTTGCGGTCGATCTTCCGAGCGACTCGTTCAGCGCTATGTCAGCAAGAACTACGGTTTCAACTACAAGGGGCCCTGGAATCACCCGCTGTCGCCGTACTACGAGGCCACGCAGGGATGGCTGCCGATGCATCCGCAGCCTGGTGGCTTCGCTTTTCGCCACTGGTTGGGCTGGGCGCTCGGCCAAGTGGCGGACAAAAAGAAACAGCGTTGCGCCAGCGTTGTGCAACATGCGCTTGCCGACCGTCGCGGGCAGTTGCGCCTGTGGGCTTTCGGCTACGACATGGACAATATGAAAGCGCGCTGCTGGTACGAAGCGACCTTGCCGCTTTACGGACTGGCTGACTGCGATGCGGATGCCCAGGGCTGGGTTGGATCACAAGTGGACATCTGGATTGCGGGCGCAGACCTGGCGGCGTCGTACCTGCGCTCGGCAGTCAAAGATGCCTGGTTCAGCTCAGAAGCGCGCGGGAATTTCAGCGCGATCGATGCGACTTTCTGGAGCAGCACCGAAGCGGCGTTCTATGACCAATTGCGCGACCTTATCGATCTCGCTCGTCAGAATCTCGAAGGCGATATGCTCGCCGTTCGTGAAAGTTGGCACCGGGTTCTGATCATCACAGTCGACAAGTTGTTCGACACCATCTTCGTTGGTGCCGGCCAGGTCGAACGGCAAAGGCCGCAACGCGTGGCCAAAGCGTTCCGACAATTGAAGAAAAACATGCGCGGGCCGAAGGTGCGGCAGGCACTTTCCTTGCCGGCACTGGCTACCGAAAAACCAACGTCACGAAACCCGGCCGCAGAAGCGGCTGCCATCTAAGGAGAACGGCATGGCTATCTACTTCACGGTAGGCGAAGGACTCGGGCAGGCCTTGTTCGAATGGTGGCAAGGCTTGGAGAAAGACCGCGCGAGCCGAGCGGTACTGAGGCGGGCATCCTCGCTAACCGAGATCTCGCTTACCCCTGCGTACCAGCGGTTGTGCGGGCGGCTTGGCGCGCTGAACTGGAAGGACTGGGAGAGGGATCGCTTTGCCCTCGTCGTTGGCGTACTGGCGCATGTCAAGACGCACGACGTTCGGCCGCCAGCCCTGGCCATGAGCCAGCGTGCTCCGGGCGAGGATCGTCCGCCCGTCAGTGAGCTGCGCTTCCTGCGACTGCTGGAGTCGCCTGATCCTGATTCGCTATTTTCGGGCGTTCGCCGCGTGCTGCCTCTGATGGGCGGCGTCGACGTCATCGTACTGGCCAACGACCTGATCCACTGGGGTGATGCGGTCAAAAAAAAGTGGGCCTACGGCTATGACTGGCCCGAAAAAACCGTTCGCTGATTTCGTCCTCAACTCTTTCCAGGAAACCACATCATGTCTCGCTTTGTTCAGCTTCACGTACTGACCAGCTACCCACCGTCCAACCTGAATCGCGACGACACCGGTCGCCCTAAAACCGCTCTGATGGGCGGCGCGATGCGCTTGCGCCTCTCGTCGCAAAGTCAGAAGCGAGCGTGGCGAACATCCGATATCTTCGAAACTTCTCTCGCCGGAAATCTGGGTACGCGCACCAAATGGATGGGCAAGGAAGTCTTTCAAGAACTCAAGAAATCCGGCATTGCTGAAAAACCGGCGCGGGAATGGACGAAGGCCATCGCCGCTCGCTTCGGGAAGCTCAAGTCGGACAAGAAGACGGAGAAGGACGAGGATCTGGAAATCGAACAACTCGCCCATTTCAGCCCTGAAGAAATAGCCGCGATAAACGCTCTTGCTGCGACGTGTGCCGCGCGTGGAAGCGCCCCTGCCGAAAGCGAGTTGGCCCTGCTGAGCAAACCCCGGCATGCTGTCGACATCGCCATGTTTGGCCGCATGCTGGCCGATTCGCCAGCATTCAACGTCGAGGCAGCCGTGCAGGTTTCGCATGCGATTACGGTACACAAAGCCGCTGTCGAGGACGACTACTTCGTCGCTGTCGATGACCTGAACGACGGGCAGGAGGACAGTGGCGCTTCGCATATTGGTGAGCGCGGCTATGGCGCTGGCCTCTTCTACCTCTATCTGTGCGTCAACCGGGAGTTGCTGCAAGAGAACCTTGGCGGCGACGAGGCGCTGACAAACAAAGCGCTGGACGCCCTGCTCAACGCGGTGACCAGAGTATCGCCAACGGGGATGCAGAACAGCTTTGCGTCACGCGCCTATGCCAGTTACGTTCTGGCCGAAAAAGGTGATCAGCAACCGCGCTCACTCGCGCAAGCCTTCCTCAAGCCAATCACTCCGTACGGCGACCAGAACATGCTGGGAGTGGCGGTGGAAGCCATCAGGACGCGCTATAAGAACTTCGACAAGGTGTATGGCGAATGCGCGGAGCTGCGCTACGAGATTGACGTCGAGGCCGGAGAAGGTACGTTGCCAGAACTAATTGCTTTTGTTCAGAGTTGACGGCCGTGGAGTTCCTGATCTTTCAATTGCAGGCACCGCTGGCGTCCTGGGGTGGCACTGCGGTGGGCGAGCATCGTGGCAGTCATGAGTACCCCGGCGAGTCGGCCTTGCTCGGCCTGCTCGCGGCCGCACTCGGCATCCGGCGCGAGGACGAGTCGACCCTGACGGCACTCAAGCAGGCTTATGGCTTCGCTGTCGGCGTGCAAGACGGGGGCAGCTTGCTCCGGGACTATCACACCGCGCAGGTACCGGGGCGCAGCACGCTGAAGGGTCGGCCGCAGGCGACGAGACGTGAGGAATTGGCTGTGCCAAAGCATGAGTTGAATACCATCCTGTCAACGCGCGACTACCGGCAAGATGCCGCGTGCCTGGTAGCGGTTCAAGCGCTGCTTGATGCACCATATACCCTGGGTGCCTTGGCCGACGCTTTGCGATCACCGCGCTACGTCCTTTATCTGGGGCGAAAATCCTGCCCGCCAGCCGCTCCACTACATCCGCAAGCCATCAATGCCGACTCGGCGCGGGCTGCTTTCGACGCATATCTGGCGCGGCTTGAACAGGAGCGGGTGGCACATTCTGATAAGCGCGGCCGCCCGCCTTTCGAGGACATCGCTCCGGTAGTGCGAATCGCATGGTCAGAGGGCGTCACTACCGGTGTAAGTCCAGATCTAAGCGCAACACGTAAAGACCGTGTGATCCGTCGCAAGGGCTGGCAATTTGGCGATCGCACCGAGCATGTCTGGCTGCGGAAGGAAGGGGGCTGACCATGTATTTCTCGATGATTTCGCCTTCGGCCGGCCAAGAGCGCGAGGCAGCACAGCAGTGGGCTGCCGGTCCGTACTCGGAGCATCAATGGTTGTGGCGCTTTTTCCCGGCCGAGAAAGGCTCGCCAAGAGACTTTCTATTTCGCCGGATGAATACAAATGGCTTCCCACGTTTCTACGTTGTATCGAAACGTGCTCCCCAACTCCTGAACGACGCATGGCTTGTCCAAACTCGGGAATATGCACCCCGACCCGCTACCGGCACGCATTGGCGCTTTGAGTTGCGTGCCAATCCGGTCGTAACGATCAGTTCGGATGGCAAGTCTGCCCGTCATGATGTAGTGATGCAGCGGAAGAAAATCTTGCTTGCCGAACGTGGCCTTGCCCGTTGGCAAGAGTGGCGAGGCCAAGATAAGCCGGCGCTCTATGAGCTGGTTAGCGATTGCTGTCGGCAATGGCTGCTCGCCAGGGGGCCACGTTCGGGTTTCGAAATCGCGATGGAGAGCCTGTTGGTGGAGAGTTATGCGCAACACTCCGAGAAGCGCGGGCGCCTACGGTTCAGTACCGTAGATTTCTCTGGCGAGTTGCGAGTGACTGATCCCGAGGCGTTCTCGGCTACCTTGTGCGCGGGGATCGGGCATGCGAAGGCGTTTGGCTGCGGCCTCTTGCTGGTACGCGGTGCATGACGGTTTGGTTCTCCGACCAAACGCGCTTGGGCCACGGGACGTGACCGACGCTAACGATCTGCGGTCGGCTGGCTGCTCGTGCTTGAGGAACTCGCCAGCTGACTTTACGGTGCGCCGGCATGTCGCGCCTGCGAACAGCCAAGGCCCAGTGGTGCGCTCCCGAACCCCGGCAACGGCTATGTCGACTCGTCGCGGGTAGTGTCGAATTTCCGCCATGCTGCCACCCCTTAAGCCCATCCCCATCAAGGAGCGCTTGTCAGTCGTTTTCGTTGAACGGGGCGAGATCGACGTTGTTGATGGAGCATTCGTGCGAGTGGATCAGCAAGGATTGCGTGTACGACCTGTGCTGACGCATATCCCGATTGGCGGCGTCGCCTGCATCATGCTGGAGCCAGGCACGCGTGTGTCGCACGCGGCCGCCGCCTTGGCAGCGCGGGTTGGTACATTGTTGGTGTGGGTAGGCGAAGCGGGGGTGCGCCTCTATTCGGCGGGACAACCCGGCGGCGCCCGCGCTGACCGCCTGCTGTATCAGGCCAAGCTTGCGCTTGACGAGGTCCTTCGGCTAAAGGTAGTTCGCAAGATGTACGCGATTCGTTTTGGCGAGGAGCCGCCAGCTCGGCGCAGCGTCGAACAGCTGCGCGGTATTGAAGGCGCGCGCGTACGGCGCAGCTATCAGTTGCTGGCGCAGAAGTTTGGCGTCAAGTGGAGCGGACGAGACTACAACCCGGAGAACTGGGATGTGTCCGATTTACCGAACCGCTGTTTGTCATCCGCAACTGCCGCACTCTACGGTGTGACCGAAGCCGCTGTCCTGGCTGCCGGCTACGCGCCTGCCGTCGGCTTCATCCATACCGGCAAACCCTTATCGTTTGTCTACGACGTCGCCGACATCTACAAGTTTGAGACCGTAGTGCCCGCTGCCTTCCAGGTAGCCGCCCACCCGCCGCCGAATGCCGAGCGTGCCGTGCGGTTGGCGTGCCGCGACATGTTCCGGCAGACAAAGTTGTTGGACCGCATCATTCCGGATATTGAGATGATCCTCGCTGCCGGCGAGATTCCGCGGCCGGCAGCGCCAGCCGACGCGGTTGCTCCCGCTATTCCCAACCCCGAGAGCCTGGGCGATGCTGGTCATCGTTCTTGAAAACGCGCCACCACGCCTGCGCGGCCGATTGGCAATCTGGCTGCTCGAAGTGCGGGCGGGTGTCTATGTAGGCAACTATTCCAGACGAGTGCGGGAGGTCATCTGGGAGCAAGTCGGGCAAGGGCTCGAAGACGGGAATGCGGTAATGGTTTGGCGCGCCAACACCGAATCAGGATTCGAGTTTGAAACGCTCGGAGCGAATCGTCGGGTACCAGCGGAGATTGATGGCGTGCGCTTGGTTAGCTTTTTTCCCGAAGCCACGGAAGGTGATCTTTAACAACTCGGGAAATGGCGTTTGCATGCCGTTTCGTTGGTGGATTTTGAAGGGCTGATATTTCCATGGAAAATCATGGGGATGGAAGAAGTGCGTTCCCCGCAGGCGCGGGGATGAACCGTACTACCAGGGCGCACGTACCGTTCGACATCAGCGTTCCCCGCAGGCGCGGGGATGAACCGGAGTCTGGAAGTTCTGAGTGTTACAACCCGAAGCGTTCCCCGCAGGCGCGGGGATGAACCGAAATCCGACCGGATATAACGCCCAACTTCAAAGCGTTCCCCGCAGGCGCGGGGATGAACCGGCAAATGGGGTAGCAAATTTCTACGAGACAACGCGTTCCCCGCAGGCGCGGGGATGAACCGAAGGAGCACGCAACGAGCTTTTGACTTGACACGCGTTCCCCGCAGGCGCGGGGATGAACCGAGTCACCAGCTACTGATTATCCCGGTTCTGCGGCGTTCCCCGCAGGCGCGGGGATGAACCGCAGAAGCGCAGAACGCGCCAGAACCGTTCGAGGCGTTCCCCGCAGGCGCGGGGATGAACCGGATGACGCTGACGAAAAACACCTTCTCTCCAAGCGTTCCCCGCAGGCGCGGGGATGAACCGAGCATTGGTCAGATTCGCGTCATCGGCGATAAGCGTTCCCCGCAGGCGCGGGGATGAACCGGCCCGTCAGTGATGTACGACTACTGGATGACCGCGTTCCCCGCAGGCGCGGGGATGAACCGCATCTTCATCTCGTTGCCGGTAATTTCTGTCGGCGTTCCCCGCAGGCGCGGGGATGAACCGTACGCGGCCGGGGCGACGGACGCGGAAAAGGCGCGTTCCCCGCAGGCGCGGGGATGAACCGGCTGGATTGCGATGCTCATGCAGAGCATGCAAGCGTTCCCCGCAGGCGCGGGGATGAACCGACGACCTGATAGAACTGCCATTCGGCGTCACGGCGTTCCCCGCAGGCGCGGGGATGAACCGCCGCAGAGAAGCCCGAAGAGGGCGACGAAGGCGCGTTCCCCGCAGGCGCGGGGATGAACCGTGCCACGACGCAGGGGCGATGCTGGCAGACGCGCGTTCCCCGCAGGCGCGGGGATGAACCGGCCCGCCTTGCGGTTGTTCTCGGGCACGTAGAGCGTTCCCCGCAGGCGCGGGGATGAACCGAAATCGCGGAGCGCATCAAGCGCACGATCCCGGCGTTCCCCGCAGGCGCGGGGATGAACCGGCCAACAGGCGCTTGAGCGCGGCGCGGCAGCCGCGTTCCCCGCAGGCGCGGGGATGAACCGTCTGGCCGATTCGTGGTCATGGCGACATGGGAGCGTTCCCCGCAGGCGCGGGGATGAACCGAACGGTGCGCCGCTTTCTTCAGCCGCTGCACAGCGTTCCCCGCAGGCGCGGGGATGAACCCGAGTATGCGACATTCTCGCGCCGGTATAGCGCGCGTTCCCCGCAGGCGCGGGGATGAACCGCAGCAATCGAACCCGTCAAATCTGATCGGCAGGCGTTCCCCGCAGGCGCGGGGATGAACCGAAAAACGAACCGCTGCCTTTACGAGCAGAGAAGCGTTCCCCGCAGGCGCGGGGATGAACCGCGCACGATCCCGCCCGAATTGCTCGGCGATGAGCGTTCCCCGCAGGCGCGGGGATGAACCGCCGCCCGCAGGAGGGGCGCCAGAGCCTTGAAAGCGTTCCCCGCAGGCGCGGGGATGAACCGCCTGTCACGAATCCCCCTTGTCTGCCCTGCCAGCGTTCCCCGCAGGCGCGGGGATGAACCGGAATGGAGCACAGAATTTTTCTACGACGTCGGGCGTTCCCCGCAGGCGCGGGGATGAACCGTCAGTAATCTCCGTATTTCTTCTACGGAAAGTGCGTTCCCCGCAGGCGCGGGGATGAACCGAAGCGTTACTGCTCGGGGCACATGCCGGTTTTGCGTTCCCCGCAGGCGCGGGGATGAACCGTGGCTTCGCTGTTCAAAAAGAGGGGGCAGGTCGCGTTCCCCGCAGGCGCGGGGATGAACCGGGAGAGTTAGACCGGACGCATACGCAGCCACCGCGTTCCCCGCAGGCGCGGGGATGAACCGCGGCATTAGACAGGGAAGCGGGGATGGTGGGCGCGTTCCCCGCAGGCGCGGGGATGAACCGCTGTCGCCGCTGTTCAATATTCCGGCCTCCTGGGCGTTCCCCGCAGGCGCGGGGATGAACCGGCCCCGCGCACGCAGGAGAACAACCGGCTTGAGCGTTCCCCGCAGGCGCGGGGATGAACCGGATGGCTTTTCGAGACGCATACGAGCGGATTGGCGTTCCCCGCAGGCGCGGGGATGAACCGCGCTGGCGGGTCAGGTGCTTCAGGCGTTCGTCGCGTTCCCCGCAGGCGCGGGGATGAACCGTGAAACAGGAAACGCCGGGCTGCGCCCAGCCAGCGTTCCCCGCAGGCGCGGGGATGAACCGATCCGATCTGCGATCAGGCGGCCCGGTTCGACGCGTTCCCCGCAGGCGCGGGGATGAACCGCTGCTCGGGCCAGCGCTGGCCGCGACGGGTTCGCGTTCCCCGCAGGCGCGGGGATGAACCGGACACCTTGCCGACCCTCGGCATTCTGCAGGAGCGTTCCCCGCAGGCGCGGGGATGAACCGAACCGTTCACGTCCCGAGACTCACCACTAGCAGCGTTCCCCGCAGGCGCGGGGATGAACCGATCGCTATCCAGACCCTGCACCGTGACCTCAGGCGTTCCCCGCAGGCGCGGGGATGAACCGCCACGCGGGTTACAGGGGACGGTAGCCGGGGTGCGTTCCCCGCAGGCGCGGGGATGAACCGGGCGCCAGGGAAGCGTGAGACCGCGTCAAAGAGCGTTCCCCGCAGGCGCGGGGATGAACCGTTCAGCCGGGTGCGCAAGATCGGCGACACGACGCGTTCCCCGCAGGCGCGGGGATGAACCGGGCCCTCACCCAGGCCTTGTGCTCCGGCCCGGGCGTTCCCCGCAGGCGCGGGGATGAACCGGTCTCTATTCTCTCGGCAGCTACCCGCCCGGAGCGTTCCCCGCAGGCGCGGGGATGAACCGCGAGTGATCAGGGCGGGCGGGGAGATTCTGGAGCGTTCCCCGCAGGCGCGGGGATGAACCGTACTACACAGTCTAAACGACGGCCTTTAACCAGCGTTCCCCGCAGGCGCGGGGATGAACCGCGCGCAGCGTCGAAACCGTCGCGGCCAGCGCGGCGTTCCCCGCAGGCGCGGGGATGAACCGAGCCAACATCGCAGCGGAGCTTGCTGCGATCGGCGTTCCCCGCAGGCGCGGGGATGAACCGTGGCGACGTCATCCCATATCGGGAAAGGCTGCGCGTTCCCCGCAGGCGCGGGGATGAACCACGGTAATCAGAACGCTGCCGTTGTATTCAGCTGCGTTCCCCGCAGGCGCGGGGATGAACCGACCGATTGCGGGATGTCGTCAATCGTCTGGCCGCGTTCCCCGCAGGCGCGGGGATGAACCGCGGCTGGTCGGCGAGTATGGTCTGTCGGCCGCGCGTTCCCCGCAGGCGCGGGGATGAACCGAGCGAGACATCACCGGCGAGTCGGAGCGCGTTGCGTTCCCCGCAGGCGCGGGGATGAACCGAAGATAAACGCCGCCGCGGCGACCATCGTCAAGCGTTCCCCGCAGGCGCGGGGATGAACCGGTGCTTGATGGCAGCCGTGCTGTGCTCCCACAGCGTTCCCCGCAGGCGCGGGGATGAACCGGAATCGCCATTCCGCTGGTTGGCTCTGGTCACGCGTTCCCCGCAGGCGCGGGGATGAACCGCTGCCAGCGTTTCTGCACAACGTCACAAACGAGCGTTCCCCGCAGGCGCGGGGATGAACCGGTTGTACTGGTCGCGCTGCCCGGATAGCGCGCGCGTTCCCCGCAGGCGCGGGGATGAACCGTTTCACTCGGGCTGACGAGCGACGGCACCAGCGCGTTCCCCGCAGGCGCGGGGATGAACCGCGGACTTGTACAAACCGAACACCTGCCGCGGCGCGTTCCCCGCAGGCGCGGGGATGAACCGCCATTTGTCGGGAGGGCGCTTTGTGCCAGTGAGCGTTCCCCGCAGGCGCGGGGATGAACCGGATATTCAGAATGACTAACCAGGAACGAGCCGGCGTTCCCCGCAGGCGCGGGGATGAACCGGCACTGCGCACCGTGTAACGGGCAGCACTGTAGCGTTCCCCGCAGGCGCGGGGATGAACCGACGACCTGGTACGTACGCTCGACCGCCTGACCGCGTTCCCCGCAGGCGCGGGGATGAACCGGGCGGGGAGATTGGTGGCACCATCGGCAAACTGCGTTCCCCGCAGGCGCGGGGATGAACCGCCACGCAGGCGCATGTCGGAAAAACGGGCAGCGCGTTCCCCGCAGGCGCGGGGATGAACCGCCTGAAAACGGCAGTGGCTGCAGGCGTCGTATGCGTTCCCCGCAGGCGCGGGGATGAACCGCTGAACGAGGGTCTAACCCTCAACGCTCTTTTGCGTTCCCCGCAGGCGCGGGGATGAACCGAGGTAGCATCATCTAGCAGCAAGTCAAAAATGGCGTTCCCCGCAGGCGCGGGGATGAACCGGCCAACGAGGAAGCCCACGCCGCTCAGCAGAAGCGTTCCCCGCAGGCGCGGGGATGAACCGAACCACCGCGCCGCGATCGCTCCCGCTCCACCGCGTTCCCCGCAGGCGCGGGGATGAACCGGTCGAGCATTTGCCGTGTCCGCCTGTCGAGAAGCGTTCCCCGCAGGCGCGGGGATGAACCGAACATCATCACGAGACGACTCAACAATCGCAGGCGTTCCCCGCAGGCGCGGGGATGAACCGGCTGAGGCGCTAGCTTCTGCTGTGGTGATGATGCGTTCCCCGCAGGCGCGGGGATGAACCGCGCCCCAGGGCACACAGACGCCATTCTTTTCAGCGTTCCCCGCAGGCGCGGGGATGAACCGGCCAAGGCCAAGGCCAAGGCTAAGACCAAGACGCGTTCCCCGCAGGCGCGGGGATGAACCGTGATGCTTGAGTGCGTCCGGCGTGAGATCGAGGCGTTCCCCGCAGGCGCGGGGATGAACCGACCAGCGCCATTGCTAATACGCTGACCAATGCGCGTTCCCCGCAGGCGCGGGGATGAACCAGGGGGTTGCGATGGTTCTTGCAGAAATTACACAGCGTTCCCCGCAGGCGCGGGGATGAACCGCCATGCCTGAGCCGGTCTATTCGTGGGCTGACGCGTTCCCCGCAGGCGCGGGGATGAACCGCTTCCCGAAAAGGAAGCAATCGAAGGCGAGAGGCGTTCCCCGCAGGCGCGGGGATGAACCGTTATAGTCGTGGCGACTATCTTCGGTGCGCAGGCGTTCCCCGCAGGCGCGGGGATGAACCGCGAGTGACACTAGATAATGTCACTTGATTAACGCGTTCCCCGCAGGCGCGGGGATGAACCGCATGGACTGCACATTCCTTCCCGTAGTTGTCCAGCGTTCCCCGCAGGCGCGGGGATGAACCGTATGAAGCGCGCCCCCTTTCCACCGGCCGCGAGCGTTCCCCGCAGGCGCGGGGATGAACCGTTTTAACGGGTTTCGGCCCGTTCACAGAGGGTGCGTTCCCCGCAGGCGCGGGGATGAACCGCCATGGGACACACTCCGCACCGCCAAAACCTGGCGTTCCCCGCAGGCGCGGGGATGAACCGAAGGACGAAAGCCCATGCCCAACACGGCAGAAGCGTTCCCCGCAGGCGCGGGGATGAACCGGCTTCCGAGGCTTCGCGCTCGAAACCGGCACGGCGTTCCCCGCAGGCGCGGGGATGAACCGACCTGGCCGGCCTTGCTTGCGCGCTCTTGCCAGCGTTCCCCGCAGGCGCGGGGATGAACCGCCTGCCAGCAGATCGTCCGCGCCACCGCGCGCGCGTTCCCCGCAGGCGCGGGGATGAACCGAGACGATTGGCTATTCCGAGCTTCTGCCAGAGGCGTTCCCCGCAGGCGCGGGGATGAACCGGCGCGCGCGCGAGCGTGGGTGTGCATGGGCAGGCGTTCCCCGCAGGCGCGGGGATGAACCGCCGGCGCGCCGCCGCCATCGCCAGGCCGGCGAGCGTTCCCCGCAGGCGCGGGGATGAACCGCGGCTCCGCTGCCGCCGTCTGGGCGCCGATCGGCGTTCCCCGCAGGCGCGGGGATGAACCGAGGCGCCCGTCTATTTCGCGCGAGGCGGCGCGGCGTTCCCCGCAGGCGCGGGGATGAACCGGCGATGAGGTCTTCGGAAGTCTATCAATACGCGCGTTCCCCGCAGGCGCGGGGATGAACCGGCGTCTACGGCGACCAGACCGTTATGTTCGGCGCGTTCCCCGCAGGCGCGGGGATGAACCCGCGCTGCCTGGCGAGCAGCACGCCGCGGGCGTGCGTTCCCCGCAGGCGCGGGGATGAACCGGTGACTGAAAAGGCCGTGTTCACCATCCTCAAGCGTTCCCCGCAGGCGCGGGGATGAACCGTGAGTTCCGGGTTATCAGGGTCTGGCCGACGCGCGTTCCCCGCAGGCGCGGGGATGAACCATCGACTATAACCCGGCGATCCCGATCGAGACCGCGTTCCCCGCAGGCGCGGGGATGAACCGCCATGAAAGCGAGCGGCGACCTGCCCGCCGATGCGTTCCCCGCAGGCGCGGGGATGAACCGTGACGCTGACCGCGGACACCGACCGCGCCGCCGCGTTCCCCGCAGGCGCGGGGATGAACCGCGAGCTTGCTGCGGGCAGTGTGCGTGCTCAACGCGTTCCCCGCAGGCGCGGGGATGAACCGGCGATGACGATTGGCCAGCGGATATCCGGTACGCGTTCCCCGCAGGCGCGGGGATGAACCGCGCACGGATGCTCAGATCAAGAACGCCGAGAAGCGTTCCCCGCAGGCGCGGGGATGAACCGCCGTGGAATGGCGCAGCACCATTCGCCACTTCGCGTTCCCCGCAGGCGCGGGGATGAACCGCGGCTTCGCCAGTAGTCGCCGGCAGGACCCTGGCGTTCCCCGCAGGCGCGGGGATGAACCGTCGGCGTCTCTTCATATCCAGCGTCGGTATTCGCGTTCCCCGCAGGCGCGGGGATGAACCGTTCTCCCGTCGTTTCAATTCCTCTATCAATTCGCGTTCCCCGCAGGCGCGGGGATGAACCGTGGATGAGCGGCAGATTTCGATTCAGGCGCAGGCGTTCCCCGCAGGCGCGGGGATGAACCGGTGCAGCATTTGCCGTGTCCGCCTGTGGATCAGCGTTCCCCGCAGGCGCGGGGATGAACCGTTTTCCTTCAGGGGAGGATCGACAGCTTTACCGCGTTCCCCGCAGGCGCGGGGATGAACCGCAACAGCAAGGCCAGCGCGCAGCGTTTCATCGGCGTTCCCCGCAGGCGCGGGGATGAACCGACGACAGATTCGCTGGCAGACATCGGGACGCTGCGTTCCCCGCAGGCGCGGGGATGAACCGCGGAAAGACGGCCGCGGCGCGGCGGGATGTGCGCGTTCCCCGCAGGCGCGGGGATGAACCGATCGAGCAATGTTCGTGTTCGGATGCGTCGCCGCGTTCCCCGCAGGCGCGGGGATGAACCGGAGCAACGAACCGTTGCGAAACCGAACGATAAGCGTTCCCCGCAGGCGCGGGGATGAACCGACCACCGTTTCATCACCGAACACACCCTTGGCGCGTTCCCCGCAGGCGCGGGGATGAACCGCGGGGTTGTCGGCCGCGCAGTCGAATTTTTCGGCGTTCCCCGCAGGCGCGGGGATGAACCGTATACGAACCCGCTGAACCTGCCAGAGTGCCAGCGTTCCCCGCAGGCGCGGGGATGAACCGTTGTCCTTGCCCTTCCCATGTGTGTCGATCACGCGTTCCCCGCAGGCGCGGGGATGAACCGGCGCAAGCTGTGGCGCTTGGCGCTATCAATTTGCGTTCCCCGCAGGCGCGGGGATGAACCGCCTTAATGCGATCGGCGAGAGTCTGCATGCCGGCGTTCCCCGCAGGCGCGGGGATGAACCGCGGATGTCCTCGTACTTGCCGATTTCACCGGAGCGTTCCCCGCAGGCGCGGGGATGAACCCGCTGCGCGTGCTGCGACAGATGGAGGAGGTGCGCGTTCCCCGCAGGCGCGGGGATGAACCGGGCACGATCCAGGCCGAAGAGCTGCGCGGCCAGCGTTCCCCGCAGGCGCGGGGATGAACCGGTGCTCGATCTCTATCACCGCTGTTACGGCAGGCGTTCCCCGCAGGCGCGGGGATGAACCGGCACGGTCGCGTTCATGGGGTTGACGCTGGTGGCGTTCCCCGCAGGCGCTGGGATGAACCGATGAACGCACCGCCCGTTGATGTCCATGTCGGGCGTTCCCCGCAGGCGCGGGGATGAACCGCCCGGTAAGCGCTCCGTGATCCGTCAAGCCTCGCGTTCCCCGCAGGCGCGGGGATGAACCGCACGCCACAGGGGGCGATTTCGAGATCGATAAGCGTTCCCCGCAGGCGCGGGGATGAACCGCACAGTGGTCGTCACCGTTCCCAACCAGGAGAAGCGTTCCCCGCAGGCGCGGGGATGAACCGGTTCAGATCGGGGTCACGTCGGCCTACTCGGCGCGTTCCCCGCAGGCGCGGGGATGAACCGCTGGCCATCAACGCCTACGTCGAGGTTTGCAAGCGTTCCCCGCAGGCGCGGGGATGAACCGGCTTCTCGACGGCTACCGGCACAAGATGGGCTGCGTTCCCCGCAGGCGCGGGGATGAACCGAACGCCAAACGCTGCATCAGGACCCGGCTACCGCGTTCCCCGCAGGCGCGGGGATGAACCGACGGGGGCATTGTCGTCCGTCGCAAGGCCAACGCGTTCCCCGCAGGCGCGGGGATGAACCGGGGCGGTTTCGGTGACGAGAGAGGCGACGACGGCGTTCCCCGCAGGCGCGGGGATGAACCGTCCCGGCGAGACAGCAGCGCCAGGTTGTCGAGGCGTTCCCCGCAGGCGCGGGGATGAACCGACGCAGGAGAGCACCCGCATGCCCCGGGAACAGCGTTCCCCGCAGGCGCGGGGATGAACCGTTTCACCCGGGAACCCTCGCAGCCGGCCCTGGGCGTTCCCCGCAGGCGCGGGGATGAACCGCCTGATCGCTTCCGTCAGGCTCTTTTGCATCCGCGTTCCCCGCAGGCGCGGGGATGAACCGGCCGGGCCAATGATCTTATGCGCGAGAAATCCGCGTTCCCCGCAGGCGCGGGGATGAACCGCCACCAAGCAAGCCGAACGCGCGGCGCGCCTGGCGTTCCCCGCAGGCGCGGGGATGAACCGCTGAACGACCTTGCCGAAGGATTGCCGCCAGTGCGTTCCCCGCAGGCGCGGGGATGAACCGAGTGAATGGGCGAATGCTCTTTCTACGTGGGGGCGTTCCCCGCAGGCGCGGGGATGAACCGCTGGTGCAGACCACCTCACGGCTCGCGGTCTTGCGTTCCCCGCAGGCGCGGGGATGAACCGCCCTGGTTCGAGGTTGCGCCGGATGTGTTTGCGCGTTCCCCGCAGGCGCGGGGATGAACCGAGTGAACCGATGCCGGCAGATTACAGGCAGTCGCGTTCCCCGCAGGCGCGGGGATGAACCGGTCAATGCCCTGGCTCGCCGGGCGCTGGACTTGCGTTCCCCGCAGGCGCGGGGATGAACCGTAACCTCGCCGTAGGGGGAGAAAACCCGCAGGGCGTTCCCCGCAGGCGCGGGGATGAACCGCGATCTCCGCCTGTGGTCGGAGGACCCCTTCAGCGTTCCCCGCAGGCGCGGGGATGAACCGCCAACTGGCGAGACAACCCGCATTTTCCAGCAGCGTTCCCCGCAGGCGCGGGGATGAACCGCTGAAATAATCCTGCCGCATGACGGCGAAACGGCGTTCCCCGCAGGCGCGGGGATGAACCGTAGAACTGGCTCAGCATCGCCTTGTCGGCACCGCGTTCCCCGCAGGCGCGGGGATGAACCGGCTGACTTATGCGCCACTTCTGCCCCGGACACGCGTTCCCCGCAGGCGCGGGGATGAACCGCCGGCGGATATTTTTCACGCGATTTGAGGGGCGCGTTCCCCGCAGGCGCGGGGATGAACCGCAGAAAGCGCGTTCTTGCTCGGCGCAAGTCCGGCGTTCCCCGCAGGCGCGGGGATGAACCGTGGTGGACGGGGTTCGCGGTGATGTGGTTAACGCGTTCCCCGCAGGCGCGGGGATGAACCGCCTTTTTGTTTCTTCGGCGACGGTGCGCATAAGCGTTCCCCGCAGGCGCGGGGATGAACCGCCGCCGCGAAAATGCCCATCGAGGGCACCAGAGCGTTCCCCGCAGGCGCGGGGATGAACCGTGCTACCCGCAGGACAATACGGCCCCATGGCCGCGTTCCCCGCAGGCGCGGGGATGAACCGCGGGCGCGGGTGCGGGAGGCTTTGCGACGCAGGCGTTCCCCGCAGGCGCGGGGATGAACCGAGCACGGTCAACGCAGGAGGCACCGAGTACCGGCGTTCCCCGCAGGCGCGGGGATGAACCGTCTTTATCGGTAGCTGAGGCTCTTGCGCAAAGGCGTTCCCCGCAGGCGCGGGGATGAACCGAGCATTCAGGCTAAACACTGAGCACTAATGATGCGTTCCCCGCAGGCGCGGGGATGAACCGCCGGAGTAGAGGCAGAAGACGAGACGCCACAAGCGTTCCCCGCAGGCGCGGGGATGAACCGGGTGATAGAGCTTGCGTTAAATCTGCGCCCTGGCGTTCCCCGCAGGCGCGGGGATGAACCGTGGGGTAGTCATTTCCTGAGAGATAACGGCCTGGCGTTCCCCGCAGGCGCGGGGATGAACCGCGGTCGATCTGGCAGGCGTGGCTACCTGGGTGGCGTTCCCCGCAGGCGCGGGGATGAACCGCAGATTCATCAGGAGAGATTCCAACGTCGTCAGCGTTCCCCGCAGGCGCGGGGATGAACCGGAGCGCGACGTTCCCCCGTACGAGGCCGACGAGCGTTCCCCGCAGGCGCGGGGATGAACCGCGCGCGACGTGGGCCAAATGCCTCGCGCGAAAGCGTTCCCCGCAGGCGCGGGGATGAACCGAATACGTAGACGCTCCGCTGCACGTGTAGGCCGCGTTCCCCGCAGGCGCGGGGATGAACCGCGATTGCGACTGGGTTGTCCTGGAACCGCAGCGGAAACCATGCCGATGGCCACCTCGAGCGCCTTGCCTCGCCCTGGATTGCTGCGCTGCGCGCGCAATGACGGCGCGTGCCGCCGTGGCGGCGCTGGCCGTTCGTGCACTGCGTCGCTAAAATGCCGGGAGCTTGAAATCGACTGTCCCCGCTGCCGCACGCCCTGATTTCTGCGCGACGCGCAAGAAACGCCACGAGAAGAATTCCACCATGGACAAAGCCCGCGCCTCCCTTCCTGCCGCACCGACGCCGGCGCCAAGCCCGTGGTAAGCCGCGCAGCCTTTGGCCAGACCTGGTGGGGCGAGCAGTGGCTCGACGCGCTGACCCATATCGACTACGACAACCGCTTGCCGCGCGGGCGCAGTTACGTCAACAAGGGGGCGGTGAAGAACCTGACGGTGAGCGGCGGCACGATCGCCGCGAGCGTCAAGGGTTCGCGCGTGCGGCCGTACCGGGTAAGCATCGCGGTGCCGCCGATGGCCGCGCGCGACGTCACTCGCCTGCTGGAGCGGATTGCCGCCGACCCGGCGCTGATCGCCGGCATGCTCAACGGCAAGCTCGATCCGGCGCTGCTGGCGCTGGCCGGCGAACTGGGCGTCGCCGTTTTTCCGACGCGCTGGCAGGATCTGGCGATGGACTGCTCGTGCCCGGACTGGGCGGTGCCGTGCAAGCACCTGGCGGCGGCGATCTACCTGCTCAGCCGGGAGATCGACGGCAATCCCTTCCTGGTCTTTTCGCTGCGCGGCGTCGACCTCACCGCTGCGCTGAAGGCACACGGCATTCACCTCGACGACGATGCCGGCGCCGCGCTGCCGACGCTGGGCGAGCTGCTGCCGACCGGCGACGAGCGAACCGAAGCCGATACCAGGCTGCTCGACGGGCTCGATTTCTCCCTCGTGCCGGAGCTTTCCGAAGCGCTGCTGCGCGTCCTGCCGGAGCGGCCGCCGTTCTTCGCTGCCGGCGATTTCCGCGCGACGCTGAGTCGTGCGCTGGCGCGCATCGCGAAAGCGGCGCGCAAGGCGCTCGACGTCGTGCCGGGCGACGGAGCGGGCTACCAAAAGGGCGACCAAAAGGGCGACCAAACCGGCGACCAAACCGGCGACCAAACCGGCGACGCCGCCGTCCTGCTCTCACCGGACGACCGGCCCGTCGTGCTGCTCGACGCGAATAACGCCGCGACACTGAGCGGCGTCGCCGGGATCGGCGACTGGCCGCGGCTGGTCGCGGCGCTGGGCGAGCTGGCGCCGGCCC
>JEMY01000008.1 GCA_000585075.1 Candidatus Accumulibacter regalis
GGTCCTGCCTGGGGGAGTTTGGGTGACCATAAGTGGGGGATTTCGAAGTGGCCAACGGGGGTGTCGACGGCCTGGCGGTGGCTGGCGCCGATGCCAGCGGCCTGCCGCGGAGTTGCCGGCGCGGCCCTGGTCGGCGTCTCGGAAAATGCCCGTTTGCCGTTCGGAAGAGTTGACGAACCGCATGCGAGTGGCTAGAATCCGCCCTCTCGTGTTCCTCGATAGCTCAGTTGGTAGAGCGTCGGACTGTTAATCCGTAGGTCCCTGGTTCGAGCCCAGGTCGGGGAGCCAGAAAAATCAAGCACTTAGCCAATTCTTCGGAGTTGGCTTTTTGCTTTCTGGCGTTTGTGTAGCCACCATGTAGCCAGATGCGATCAATCCGCATCAATCCCGCCAAAGAAAAAGCCGCGTCAGGGCCTGATTGGCGCAGGCGTTACGCTGGCGTGGTGCGCCAGCGGGTTGAGGACGCTCACCGCGCTTACAGCTTCCCTATGGACGCGCTGGTGAGCGCTTCAGTCCCACGAGGTCATTCGGTGGGACTACGCTGTCAGCGTGGCAAAGAGACGCAATACGCTAGGCCTCTAACCTACGCTTGCACGTCTGCGGCATCTGGAGACGCAATGGCACTGACCGAATTTTGGGGCTGGTTGGACTGGGTGGCCCGCGGGGCCGGGGTAGTTGCTGTCCTCTTGGCTTTGGTCGGGTTCATGTTCCGCGAGAAATGGAAGCAGGTATTGCAGAAGTCACTGGCATCCGATCTAGAGCGCCTCAAGGCTGAGCTTGCTCGCGACAACGCCGAGCACGCAGCCAAACTGCTTCCTCAGTTCGAGCAAGTTAAACACGATTTCCATCAGAAATTGGAGGCATACAAGGTCGGGTTGATCGCGCAGGCGGAGGCTGCGAAGGCGCAAAGCGAAGTGAAGAAGACGATAGCCCTCCGGTATTCCGAAATCGAGTTTGAGCGTCTGGTTGCACTTGATCTGCTATTGACCCAGATCAGCAGCCGTGTAATGGCCTTCGGCATGGTGTCGGTACAACACAAGCAGGAAGAACACTCCTCAAGGGTATTTGATGAATTGCGCGCCTTCGACGTTGCCCATTCGCATGCAGAGATGTTTCTGTCGACCGTTGACCACAGTGAACTGTTGTCGTTTTCCAAGAAGCTCAACGATTTCGTTGGTGAACACGTAGGTTCTGGAATGCCTTCCCCTCCTATAGATGCTCCACTTTTACAGGAGATCCGCACGCTCCGTATATCAGCGCACGACAAATTGATTGCGCGAATCCAAGGCTTGGGCAGGCTCTCCTAATCCATGATATGAACCTCTGGTCGGGCAAGTCTGGCCACGCTTCTTTGTCCCCTTTCTATGAATGCTCGGGCACTTGAACGGCAAGAGCCAGAAAAACCACTTCAGATCGGACGGCTTGCGAGATTTCTGGCGTCGCGTTCCGGTTGCACTCGACGTTGGCGGCAGTTGCAACGGAGCGCGGGAAAAGTTGTAGCAGCTCTGCGGCTTGCGTTTGGCTTACATTCCGCAAATTTGCGCAAGGTTCAATGTCGGTCCTGGCCCCTTGTTTCATGGTTGCGAGTTTTTGCGCCATCACCGCCAGCTGGCTGACCGCGCCTTTGCTGTCAATTTCTTTGGCAAACTCTCTCTTGCCGAGCATCTGGTCTGCCGCCTGCCCCGGTGAGGGGTAGCCCGCGTCACCTGTTTTCTATCTGCTAGCAGGTACTGCGGAAGACTGACCTTCGCCGCTGTTTTCGCGCTGCTAGCAGAGGCGGCGTCTGTTAGTGGCGTATTTGCCCTACGGCCTGCTTGATAACACTCTGTTCTCAGCGGTGAATATCTCGCTTCGAGGACTGACCCCGTTTCCGGCAGGGGTCCGCCGAAATATCACAAATGTGGGGTGAGCGGATCGCGTGGCTGATACCATTGCCATTCTCGCGAACGCGCCTCGGAAGCGGTAGCTCGGCGCCGTGAATCCCGCGGCAATGGCTGAGCCAGCCCCATCGAGAAGATGAGCGTTTCTTGCGCGGTTGGACGGTGAAACACGTGGACTGCCAAGACGGATGAACGAATCGACTGACGGCCAACACGGATCATAGCGACGTCGATTTTTGGAGCGGGCGCTGTATCTTACGCTGTATCTTATTCAGGAAAACCGCTCAGGATTACAAACTAGGGGAACATACTTATGGCCTTGCCTAGCGCCAAGAGTATCGAGATGGGGCAGCGCATCCGCGCGCGGCGTAAAGCTCTTGGCTTCACCCTCGATCAGGTCGCAGCTTGTGTTGGCGTTACAAAAGCAGCAGTGAGCCTATGGGAGACTGGCCAAGCACCAAACATCAGCGCCGAAAATTTTCTCAAGGCATCTCTTGTGCTTGGATGCAACCCATATGAGCTTTTAGGGATAGACAGCTCGGCCGTCGCCGTTTCAAGCGTCAATGTCTCTCGCCTGGCGCAGGCCATAGAATTCATCGACACTATGGTCTCAAGGCATAAGATTAAGCTCTCTCCTATGTCAAAGGCAAAATTTCTTCTTTATCTGTCTGATGTGGATCGCGGATTTCCCTCAGACATGGAAGCTCTGCGCTTGATTGAGTTAATCAAATGAGCTACAAATTTGCTATATCGTCCAACGAACTGCTCAGATCGTAGCTTCGCACGATCTGAGCAGTTCGTTTAAAAAGCCTCCTTTCGGAAAGCTGGATTCCTGCCCTCGCGGACTTCCCTCGTGGAGCGGATGGGGAAAAGCCGTTTCAATCTTCGCTTCCGATTAGTAACTTGCTTTGGTAGACCGTCCGAGGGGTAGGATTAGGGGTTCTTCTTGGCGCGTTTCGCATAGCTGCTGAGAGCCGCGCGGGCGATGCTCATCATGGCTTCTCGCATTCCAGCGTTAGCTACCCGGTAGCCTTCCCGCAGTTGCTGTTCACTTGCATCCGAAATGGGCTCTGGTTCTGGACCGAGAACAGGCGACTCCGCGGCTATCGGTTGGGTAGGAGTGGCTACATCTAAGGTGCCGCGCGATAGCCCCAATCCCTGCTCGATCTTGTCAGCGGACTTGTTGCCAATTGGCCGGTTACCACTCTTCAACTGCGAAAAGTGCGCAGGGGAGAACCCGAGCGCTTCCGCCATTGTCCGCGCATTGGCAAATCTCTCGGGCACACATATAGTTATCAGATCGAGTAGCGCGAGGCGCCTTGTTTCCATTCGGTCTGATGCCTGCGACGCGCAGTCGCGCGCAGCGACTTCGCTGACGACGGTCGGTGGTGCTCCGTGAGGGAGTCCCGCGAGCCATGTTGCATCGACCCCCAGAAGCACAGCAGCTTTGATGATTCCCTGCTTTGATACCCCGCGAGACTTCCAGTTTGTCATCGTTTGATCGGTGGCGTCGATGGCGCGCGCAATTTCGGCAAAGTCTCGGTAGCCCTTTTTTTGCCCGGCTTCCAGCAGTCGTTTGGCGGTTTCATCCATAATGACAAAGTAGTGTGTTGGTGGGGTGTGGCTCACCCCGACGAGAAGGAGTAAATATACACGTTATGTGTAACGACGCCATGCTGCCCTTCATGGCTGAGGTTCCGAATGCTATCCAGAAAGACAAATCGTTTCCAAGCGAATTCTTCGACACGGTCCTCGATTCTTGCATTCTTCACGGCACGATCTTTCCAAAACTTATTTCTACCGGGCGCGATCGCGGTCTGGCCTGAAAGGGGTGCCATCTCGTTTCGTCTGGAACTGCACGCTGCCCACGCGTTCGCGCTGTGGTGCTCGGAGCTTCCGAGCGCAGATGCTATGTGCGTAGTCAATCAGATGGGCTCCGCAAGGGGTGCGGACGCCTCAACGCCCCGTCAATGCTTTTATCATGGCGATCAGGGAGGCTACAGCGTGCGGGCTTAGCGCAGTTGTTGCGTCTAACAGCTCTTGTTGCTCCTTAGTCACTGCTCCGCGGTTGTCCTCTCCGTCGACAATCCAGCCGACAGTCTTGTCGAGCACGGCGGCCAGCTTTATCGCTTTCTCCAAGCTTGGTAGATTGCTTCCGCCGCTTTCCAGGCTGGCTAGAGCGGACGGGCTCATTCCAGTCAAACGAGCACATTCTCTTAGCCCGTATCCTTTCGCTAGGCGAGCAGCGTGAATTCGCTTTCCTGGTTTGGTGGCATTCATGTCATGTTCCTTGCTCCAATGGGGTGCCGAACTGGCGACAATGATAGCCATGGATAGCGGCCGGTAAACAACATTTCCGTGTTTTGGGATGTTGCCTGTAGCGCCCCCCCTATTCGTGACGACTTGTCGGCTCGGCTCGTTTGGGCTTTCAAGCCAGAGGCATGTTACGCTGACGACGATCATCAGCGAAACTAAGCATTTTTCAGCCACTACCACTCCGGTTTCCTCGGCCTACTGGCATGTTGCTATAGCCAGTGGCTTTCCAGCTGCTCATTGACGACGGTGTCGACAGGCGCCTTCGCCATTTCCCGAAGGTGTACCGCGGCCCACCGGCCGTCATCGTCCAGCGCTTCCGGGTCGTTACCCACGCTGACGGCCCTGGGCAGGAACATCGAGGCCCCCCTCAAAAGTGTGTTCTCGGCCGTGATGTCGTCGCTAACGACGAAGAGCAGCGCAGGGTTGCCGGCGGCGGTGAAGTAGGGTGCTGGCTGTGAGTCGCCATGAGCATTGGTGTCCGTTTTCGCTGAAGCGCTGGCAGCAAGTCGAGCCGGCGCCTGATCCCGCTGGCCAGTTCGCTGCGCGCCTACCGGCATTTCTTCTGAAGCTGCTCGTTGTCTCTCTTCCGCCATCGAGAGGAACCCGGCCAGGGCGGCCGGCAGCTTGCTCGCGTCGCCGTGCAGCACGTCCTGAACGTTGTACAGGTCGTCGAGCTTGCGCCGATACGCCACGGCCACGTCATGCGATAGCCGGGCCTCGTTGACGGCAAGGTGCGCCCTGTTGAGCGCGTCAAGCAGCATCAGCCCGACGGTAGCCAGAGCGTTGATTCCGTCAGGGGAGAAGCGATCGAGGTTTGGAAACGTGCGGGATGGGGGTGCGTCGGCGCTGGGGATGGTCGGCTCGCTCATGCCATCTCGCCCTTGCCAATCATGTCGCCAAGCACGTAGTGCATCCCGGCAACCTTGCCGGTGAGCATGGCGACTTCCATTTCCATTTCGTGCAAGGAGCTGGCAAAGCGCTCACGGCGAGCGACGTTCTCGCGCGCTTGGCGCAGGCTGATGACACCACGAGGGTAGCGGCCACGGCGCGGGGCCTGGACGACTGGCGGATTTGAGGCGGAAGGAAGCAAGACAAGGTGCGCGGATGCGCCGGGGATATTGGGCATGGCAAGACTCCAACTAAGCGGTTATCAAACGGCCTTCCCGCTTCCAAACGGGAGGGCGATCGCGCAGGTTGGAAGACCGGTAGTTGGCACCGGCGAGCCCGAAGGCTTCCCGCACGACCGCCCAAAACTTGGACGCCATGCGACAGAAAAGAAACGCCGCTCAGGGCGGCTCGTCCGCCAACTTTCTCCGGGCTTCCAAACCCGCATCGCTGATGTGCAGCGACGACGTCAGTCGTCGCCACACGCCAGCAGTGCGTCAAGGGCTCTTGCGCGCTGCGCTTGTCGGCATCGTCCTCAGTCGAGGCCGCGAATAAAGCAGTAAGATTAGCGGACAGGGGGGTGCGGCGAAATGCAAAGCGACGACGATACCAAGCTCTATGCGGTTGTTGCCAAGGAACTATCCATCAGCCGTCGGGATGAAGGCCTCTGGACGATGGCGTTCGCTCTTGAAAACGGTGACGAGCGAGCCACCAAAGCTCGGTATATTCGGGAGCGTGTGGCATTTCTCAAGCGCAACAGGAACGGCGGCGGGCGCCGAGACGAATCATCGGCTTCGCCTGCTGCGGCTGATGTCGCCCCCGAAGTCAATATCCAAAAGAAAGTTGCGCCGCCTGCCCGCCAGATTGGCCAGGTTTCGCCGTGGGCCAGGTTTTTTGCCAGGACCATCGATCTCGGCGTTGTCACGGCATTGGTGTTTTCTGCAGGGGTGGCGATGGAACTATCGCTACCAAGTTGGACGCTTGGAGCTTGGACGGCTGCGCTGCTGGGGTTTCTGGTCTTTGGGATTGCTTTACTCGCATACGAGGCAATTTCCGTTTCCGAATTTGGAACCACGATAGGCAAGGCCGTATTCGGACTTCGCATCAAACCCGAACAAGGCGGTATCTTGGATGCCAAGAGCGCTTTCCGTCGGGCGTTTTGGGTGTGGGCCAGTGGCAACGGGTGCTACCTTCTCTTCCCCGGAGCGTCAATCCTCTTCTGGTGGAGGGGCCATAGAATCCTGAAGACAACTGGCAGCACGCCTTGGGATAAGAGAGTTGAAACGACGGTTGAGCAGGGCGGGATCGGCTCGTTTAGGTTCTTGCTTGGGGCTTCGCTGAGCATCGTTATGCTGGTTGGCATTTTGACCATTGCCGCCTTTAACAAGCGGGCTTTCAAGAAGGAGCAGAGGATGTTTTCGTATGAGGAGGCACTCGGAACATCTGCCCCTCGCCGGAGCCTTTCGGATGAAGAGGCGTTTGGAACAGCCGTGCCTCGCCGGAGCCTTTCGGATGAAGAGGCGTTTGGAACAGCCGTGCCTCGAAGAGGCCAGTAGGCCTTTCTGAGCCTTGCTTGTTTTGGTCCTGCTCAGATCCGGCGGAGTTGTCCCGCAGAGCGCGCCGCTGGAAAATGGCCTGACAAGAGTAAAGGGTCGCCTGAAGTCGGCAGCCAATGGGATGAAGAAGCTCTCGGTGTGTCGGTGAAGCCGGAGCGCAAGGGGGGTAGTAGGCCCTACGCAAGCGCCTTCAAGAGCTTCTCGATCGGCGACAACGACACGAGCTGGTCATCGCGATTGATTTCCAACAGGACATCGTTGTAGGCCACATTGCGCAAAGGCTCGACATCTGGCGCATCGCCGTGGTGCGCTTCCTCGATGGCGGTGATGAGTTGCTCGACTGTCATCGCGTGTGACTTGGTCATTAGCGCTTGGTAGCGCCGGATGTCGCTTTCGTTCTGCGCGGCTTTGTCCGCGGGTCGAATGGCGATAAGCGCCGCGCCGGCAAGCGTCAGCAATACGCTGCCGGACACAGTCACCCATCCTGGCAAATCACCCAGAGCGCCGCTCATGGTGGCGCTGCCGCCAGTAATAGCGACAAACGTTCCAGCTGTGCCAATTCGGCGATAGAGCCGCGCCGTGCGCTCACAGAGGCGAATTGCGTAGCGAATGGTGCCCTGCAGCTGTTCTCTCGTTTGCATGTGCCGCTCCTTAACTCGTGGGCGGCGCCGCGGGCGGTGCGGGCAGAGGAATCGGCCTCGGTGGCACGTGGGATTTCTGTTCAATTTGTTGCATGCTCAGTCTCGCGGTTTGGATGTTCCCTTGGTTCTCATAGCTTGATCCTTCAGCCGCACGGCTTTGCTCAATGCGGTGTTGGCCGCATTGACCGCTGCTTCCTCGGCGAGGTTTCGCGCGGCTTGTTCGGCGGGCAGCAGTGTGCCCTGCTCTATCGGGGTGACGTCTTCTACAAACAAGAGCCGCGGCCGGCCGTCTAACCCTACTTGATACCGGCCTTTGGCGCGCACCATGCCGCCGAACATCCGGCGGGCGTGCTCTTTCGTGAGGGTTGGCATCACGCAGCGCAACGTTCCAACGCCATCAACGCCGCGCAGATGCATCCTGGACTTGTCCAAGTCTGCTTCTTGCATCCGGCCGATGAACGCTCCCTCGTGGCTGCCTTTGGTGGTTGGCTTGGCAATTACCTCTTTCAACACCACGCGCTCGCGCTGCGACAGCGATGCCGATCCAGATCCGGTAGAAGAGATTTCCAAGGTATGAATGCCCATCCGCCCGGTCGGTGCAAACCGATAAAGCGTCGCGAGCTGTACGTCGCGCAGCGCCGGGTCAGGCACGGCCTCTTCGTAGCCAGGGCGCAGGCCCTCGTCGTCGATAAAGCGGATGATCTCCGGCAGGCGGCCGATGTTGTCGGCCAGCGTGCGCATGAGCGGTTCGTCGGCGGGCAGCATGTCGGCGGCTACCGGGAGCAGTTTCACGCCCATCCACAGGCTGCCAGGCGCCAGCCCTGATAGCCGTATGTCGAGATGCTTGGCCAGAGACGCGCCCTCCGACCCGAGAATGTCGAACAGGGCCGCCGATAGCTTGCGCAGGTTTCCGTCAGCTGTGCGGCCCAGCCAGTTGAGGGCCGACAACCAAGGCATGCCGCTGGCGGCGCCCGGGCCTTCGGCGTGAAAAACGATGTCCGATTGGCTCATGACCTGGTGGAGAGGGTAGCTCTCGCGGGCGATCTTGTCGATCTGCCCGATCGTCGCAGCGACAATCTGCTGTGGCGTGACGTTCAACCCGGATTCGCGAGCCAAAAGCCCTTCAGCGACCATGTTTTCGAGAAAGACGCGCATCGTATCTGTCGGCGTTCCGTCCCATATCATGGCTGAATTCTCAGAATTCCCTTGAGGTGTTTGCAGTCGATGCACAACTCGGCCGCCGCTTTGTCGCCCAGGTACTGGAAGAACTGCACCAGATCGTTTGGTATCAAAGGGTGTCTTGTCCATACGTCCACATTGTAGGTCAGTTTAATTTCGTCGTGACGAAAGCGCAGGGAGAGCGCCAAGCTGATCGCCTGCGCAGGGGCTTCTGCGCTCAAATCTAGTACCACGTCGACATCAGCCGGCAAGGACTTGTCCCTGACGAAGCTTCCGTCAACCAGAAGCGGCGCGGCAATTCCGAGCGGCGCCCATTCGTGCACGATGAACGCGCACAGCCCGTCAAAAATCTCCTGGCGCCGGGGGTTCCAGCACAGGCGCCCGCGGATTTCGGTCAGCGTGCAGTCGTGGATGCCGGGCGGCAGCAAGCCGTACCCGTCAAACTCTGGAATCATGGCTGTGGCGGCCCCCCATCCGCCTTCCGTCGTGACGCAATTCCTCGCGCGCCCTCGCCGTTACCTCCGAATTCAGCAGAATGTACTCCTTGGTATCCGCTGGCGCCAGTGCGCCGCTGCCTTCGACTTCAGTTCTTCAATCGCCGCTTTCTCCGTGCTGGTTTTCGCCAGTTCCATCATAGTTCACGCGGCCGGCTGTTGGCTGTTCGAGGGTGCAACGCAACCTCGTCCACGTTTCGATGCGGACCTCCAAACCTCCCCTAAACCTTACTCAGCGCGGCCCGCTGCCGTGGTAGAAACTACCGTTCTCCGGCTCTCCGCGGCTTCCCGCTCGATACCCCGATCACCGCGCCGCCGAGCGAATCCAGCAGTTCGCGCAATGGGTCGGCCTTCTGCCGGTTGTCCTGCTCATACAGGCCAATGTGCTTCATCGCCTTCTCAAGCGCATCGAGCTTGCTCCAAAAGCGGTACTTGATCACCCCGTCCTTGTCGATGTCGAAATAGGCCACCGCTCGGCGAAGCTCTTTGGGTAGCTCGTGCAGGCGCCTGAATGATCCGTCCTCGTTCATGATCCCTCCTACGTCTGCCAGGGCCAGTGCTTTGACCTCCCGAAGAATGTCCCCGGCCTTCAGCGTTGCAATCTCGGCGGCTGCCGCCTGCATCATACGTAACCTTGCAGCTACCTTGCTGTCAGCAGCGACCCGGCTTGCAGCCTCGTGGATGGTCTTCGCCGTCATGCGGCCAGTCTTGTACGACGCGCGATAGGCGTCGGAAAGCGTTTCTCCGCTCACCACCTTCTGTGCAAAGTTCTCCTGCTGCGGGGTCAGCCCGTACTCGTTGATCATGCTCATCTTGTTGCCTCTTGCCTTTCGCGCAGTTGCTGCGCCTGTTTGTCAAATCGTTGGAAGTTGGTTCATTGCGCCCCGGCATTCATCGCACCACGGGGGCAGAAAATCACGCCAGCAGCCCGCGGCGGGAGGCTTGCCGTAAGCATTGTGCACTGCGCGAATAGCAAATTTCGAGCCAAAAGCACTTCATACTCACCACATACCATACACAGAAAGGCGGGGCACACTTCATGCTTGCTGTTGCCATCGGCATTGTGCGCTGCGGTTTTTTCTGTTCTCAGCATGGCACATCGACCGACTTTCCGGCGCCTGTTTTTGCGTCATCACCCGCGGTGGCCGGCACGTCGCGGCATGGCGTCGAGTACCCGCCGATAGTTGGCAGCTCCCGTGGCACGTCCCGGCAATTTCCTGCGCCTCGTGGCCCAGCCCCCGCGCAGAGCTGGTCAAGCCAATCACCGGCCCTCGACGGAATCTTTACCGTCACGGCCAAGCCTCTCCGCTTCAGCCGATGTGCTGCCGCGTACGCTGCCGCCTGCCCGACGAAGTTGGCATCGTTATCGCCGAAGACGATCAGTTCACGCACGCCAGCGGGAGGCTCGAAGCTCTGGATGCCTGCCGCGCTGATACAGGACCAGACCGGAACGCCGAAGAGCTGCGAGGCCGCCAGCGCCGTTTCTATTCCCTCGGCTATACCCAGACATTCCGCCGCCGGGAAAAGGCGCACAGCGGCCCCTGCAACAGCCTTGCCGGCCATCAATTTCTTTGGCGAACTGACCGGCGCCTTGTGCCCGCCCTGCAGGTACGTCCGATGCAGCGTCGCGCCCCGGCCGTCAGCTGCCACGACGCGCGCCAGCATTGCCGGGAACTTGCCCGCGAGCACGCGATTGTCGTAGTAGGGCAGCGCCGGGTGTAGGCGCAGGCAGTCGGGCGCCGTCTCGATGTCCAACCCTCTCCCAGCCAAGTAGGTCATGGCCTCGTCGCCGCGCGTCAGCTTGTCGCCTTCCGCCCAGGTCTGAAGCAACTTGTGGACCTTCGCCGCTTCATCCTGCTCCGGCTGCCTCACGCGCGGCTGAACGACGCCGGCAGCACGCTCGATCTCCAGAGCGGCGGCCCGGAAATCCTGGCCCGTCACCAGCATCGCCAGCTTGACGCCATCGCCGGCACCGCACTGCGAGCAGAACCAGGTGCCGCGGCCTTCCTTGTCGTCAAAGCGGAATCGGTCTCTTCCCCCGCAGATCGGACACGGCCCGTGCTTCCCTGACAGCGCACGATCACTCAGGCCCATTCCGGCGAGGATGCCCGGCCACTTGCCGGCGGCCGCCTCCCGCACGCTATGCCGCTGCATGGCCGGCCTCCTTGCGCTTGGCGAAGGCGATCGCATTCGCTTGAACCTTGTTGATGACCTCCTGCGTCGGCGTTGCCGCGACTTCTGCCAACCCCTTCGGCCAGACATCGAACATGGTCCGGTACTGGTTCGCGGCCCACCCGCGACGATAGGAACGCTTCTGCTGAAGAAACAGAAGCTGCGAATAGACGTGTTGCTTGACGGCCTTCGTCGCCGGCTTCTTGCGCGACTGCTTGACCAGCGTGCCGTCGATCGTTTCGACTTTGTTCTGCCGCTCGGGAGCGAATCCGCAAGCCGGGCACTTGTGGATTTTCGCCGGCTTCATGAGGCTGCACTTCGCGCATTTTGTCGGCAGTGATTCCCGGCGCTCGGTGCTCTTGCTGCCGGATGTTCTCGGCTTCCCGTCGTCGAGCGCCAGCGGCAAGTCATCGCACGGATGCCCAAGACGGGCAGTGCTGCCGCTGTGGTCGAGCAGCAATGCACGCTCTTTGCCGGGCGCCGGCCTGAGCACTCGCCCCACCATCTGGATGTAGCGAATCAAGGAACGTGTCGGGCGCGCCAGGAGCATCACCTCGGCAGTCGGGCAGTCCCAGCCTTCTGAGAGCAGGGCGCAGTTGCTGAGCACCGTTGTGGCGCCGCTGGCGAAGCTCTTCAGAATGGCCGCGCGTTCCTCGTCGTCCATGCGGTAGTCGATGTGCTCGGCGGCGACGCCAGCAGCTTGAAACGTCTCGACGATGTGCCTGCTGTGCGGGATGTCGGTGGCGAAGACGACCGTTTGCTTGCCCCTGGCCAGCCGGAACCAGTGGTCTCGAATGTCGCCGATCAGGCTCGGCTTATCGACTGCTCTGGCCAGATCGCTCTGGCGGAAGTCTGTTTCGCCGTCGATGGCTTTCGAGCTGCGCACGCCTTTCAGGTCGGGTTCGCTCGGCGCGTAGATGTCGCAATCGACGAGGTGGCCGTCAGCGATCAGATCGGCCACCGTCGCGCCGATCACCAAATCCTCGAACAGCGCGCCGCCAAGCTCCTTGTAGGGCTTGGCCATGCCGGCGGCGAACGGGGTCGCTGTCAGGCCGATCACCGGCACCAGGTTGCGCGAGAACATGATCTGCTTGAGCTTCAAGCTCCCAGCGACGGAATGACACTCGTCGATGATGATCAGGCCGATGTCGTCGGGCAGACCACGCAGGTGCACCGTGTCGATCGACGCCACCAGCACGCGAGCGTCCAGGTTGCGCGTGTTGTCCGCCTGCAGGATGCCATGCTCGATGCCCAGGCCATGAAGCACCCCGGACGTTTGCAGAATAAGCTGCTTGCGGTTGGCGACGAACACGACCTTGCGGCCCTTGGCCAGCGCCATGCAGATGATCGCGGCGGCGGTGCGCGTCTTGCCCGCGCCCGTGGGCAGATAGAGGACCACGCGGCGATTTCCCCCAGCCAAGGAAAGGCGGGTGTTGTCGACCAGGGAGGATTGGTAGGGGCGCAGGTCAATAGACATGGCAACCCTCCCACCCCGGCAAGGAATCGCCGGCCGAATGATCCCCGTCTGAGTCAGTAGCAACGGGCGCAGAAACAGGCTCTCGCTTGGCTAGGGGCCTTTGGGGTGCGCCCTTAAAGTCTTGGTGAACGTCGACGTTATCGTCAAGGACATCGTTACGGACATCGTTACGTTCTCCGTTACGGATACCGTTACGCTGACCCTTCGACCGTCTGGCCTTTGTCGCGGCAGCCGTGCGTGCTCGGTTCTTCTGCCTCGCCGCGTACATGATTTCCATGTCTGCGTCGATCTGCGGATTCACCCACTGTCCGCCAGCGACGACAAACAGGGGTTCGATTGCCGGCCGAATCCTGCGCCACTCGGCAATCGACAGGCCAGTGATACGGGCGAGCAGATTGTTATCGTCGTCGGGTGGCCCGGCCATCCAGTAGGCACGCTCCAGAAGCATGTAAGCGCCGAATTCGAGAGTCGAAAGCCTGGCCGTCTTGCGCGAATTTTCGTCCAGCCAGACTTTCATCCATTGCAAGGGCTGCGTCGATTTAGTGGCCATCAGAAAAGCCCCCTTTGGCGCTCCGATGCCGGTGCTGCAAGAAAGCCCGGCGCCGGCCATTCCGGCACGCCCATCGAGTAGGTCGCCGCATTCCGCCTGATGCTGCCGCGAAACTCGATCGCTGAATGAATCTGCGTGACGATGTTGAAGCCCTTGGCCCGAAGGTTGTGGACTCGGGCGGCCGCCTCGGGAATTGCGCAGTCGGCCGTCATGACGAAGCTTAGAACCGGGCCTTGCTCGCGGATGATTCCGAGCACTTGTGCGCATTGACCGGTAACGATTGGCCGCGAAGTGCCAGGGGCTGCGCTGCTTGGGTTATGATCGCACTTGTCGACGGCGCTCTCGGATGCGGTTTGGTTCGGGAGCGTCTTCATTTACGCCACCTCGCCGGTGGTCAGTTCCTCGACTCCGGCGGCGGCCATGCGCTTGGCCTTGGCAGCGGCCTTGCGCGCGATGTGAGCGGGGAGCTTCGCGGGACTGGACGCTTTCCGTGCTTGGTGCGCGGCGATGTCGGCAGGGTCGGGCGCCTTGGCGGCCTCTCCAGCGATGAGGCGGTCGACTTCGGCGGCGTCCCAGGCCAAGCGCCTGCTTGCCAATTTGGTCGGGCGCAAGCCGTGGAAATGGCCAAGGGTGCAAAAACTACGGCGGACGGTTTGCGGAAGAACGAGAAGCGCGGCGGCTACTTCTTCCGTTGAGAGCTTCGAAGCCGGGCGGGTGCTCGGTGCGAGGGGTATTTGCTGCATGGCTATGTCCTTAAGAGAGAGCAACATAACCATTCGATATCAATACATCAGCGTGATTTTCCCGTACGTGAAACGTGAACACGTGCGTGAAGACGTGCGTGAAATCTTCCTTCTTCTTACGTGGGAACAATCCCGTCTTTTCGCCACTCCGAAAGGGTGTTGCCTATCCGCCTGGTCGTGACACTTTTCATGTTTCCGCTGTTGTCTATCCATTGCAGCGATCTAAAGTTAGGCTGTTCTTTGGGGATCGTATCCCGTGGCCCGAATTTTTCTAGCCAGTTCATAACGTTTTTTGCTGCCGGTCGTTTCCCATGGGCCTCTTCGATCTTGCTCCAGTTATTGAGTGTCACTGCCTGCCATGCAACCATTCCGGTTGTATCTGGAGCAACCTTCTCTAGCGTGCCAGATGGAGTATCATCAAGTTGCTTTTGTTGGTCGGCCGTCTGTTGTGCGGGCTCTGCCAACGCTCGTGCTAGAAGGTTGGCCGCACGGTCCGGTGAGCCAATCGTGACATCAAAGCCTTGGTCGTCGCGCAACCAGCCGGCCAAGTCGGATAGACAGACATACCTCCTGCGGTTGAAGTTGTTCAGTTGTATTGCTTTGTCTAGGTCACGTTGTTCGCGTTCCCATTCAACGAGAAGTTGTTTTTCCCTGGTAAGATCGACTATTTTTTTGTCATACTCTGGAATGCGAATTCCATGTGCTATTGACAGCACGGGGCCTTCGGACGCAAGGTATCGTCGCTTCTCATCGCGCAAATCCGCCAGCCTAAAATCCAGGAGACACGCTTTCCTCGCTCTTGATTCGGCTTTTTGTTTCGCGACCAGACGCGCTTTCCGCTTGGTATCCCTCAGGGCATCCGAGGAAACTTTTAGCCCAGCCTTGTTGCGCAGCGGAATCTCTCCGTCGCGCACCGCGGCAAGGACGGAGAAGACAAGGTTTCTGCGAAGTAGATCATTCGTTTCCGCAAGAAATTCGCCAATCTCAGCAATCTTCAGCAGTGCGGGGCTGTCGGCCTTGAACGCCACTTTCATAGTTAACGCTCCTTCTCTGCGCTCCTTCGGGGTGGTGCCGCGCCAGCCGGGGAAGGTGCCCGGTTTTCTCCCCGTCGGGATAGGCGCGGCAAAACTCGGTCAGGCGGCGAGTCGTGCCACCGGGGCGCGTTCCTTGGCACGCTCACCTGCGGTCCACAAGTCGCGTTGAGCTTGCAGCCGTAGCCAGTAGCCGGGTGACGTTCCCAAGGCTTCGTGCAAGCGCAGGTCCATGTCGGCCGTGATGGCGGCGTGCCCGTGCAGGATGCGAGACAGCATGACGCGGCTGATGCCCACGTGTGCCGCGAACGCGGTCACGCTCATGTCAAGGTCTTCCAGCCAGCCGGCAAGCAGCTCTCCGGGTGGCGCGGGGTTGTGCATGTCCATGTGTCGGGCCTCAGTGATAGTCGATGTAGTCGAGTAGCTCCACGTTCGTTCCGTCGAACCGGAAAACCAGCCGCCAATTCGCCTGAACCGTCATCGCATTGAAGCCGGCGAGTTTCCCGGACAGGCCATGCAGGCGCCAGGAAGGGCGGGCCAAGTCTTCAGGCGCGGCGGCGGCGTGCAGGGCGGCCAGCATTTCCCGTAGGCGCTTGGCGTGAATCGGCTGAATGCCGGCTTGCGTGCCAGCGCGGAAGAACGCTTCCAGCCCTTTGTGGCGGAACGAAGTAATCATAGTCTGTATATCGCCGCTTTACAAGCTGTTCCGCACGACACGCAATCCCACGTCGGATTCGCCGGACTGCTCGATACCCGCTTCGGTCAGAATCCAGGCCTCTATCGTCGTGTGCCACTTGCGCAGCAGGTCGAGCGGGCGAACGCGGTAATGCTTCTCGGCGGTCGCGCTCGGCGCGTGTCCCATGATTTGCGCAGAGACTCCGGCGGGGCATTCCACCCATTCCGCCAGCGTGCCGAATGAACGGCGCAGGCCGTGGATGGTGACGTTTGGCAGGCCGGCGGCTGTCAGTGCCTTGTTGTGCTGAATGCGCGGCTCTTGCAGTCTGCCAGACGCGGCGGCAGGGCTTGAGAATACCCACTCATTCCGACGGGGCAGGGCGGCCAGCAGCGAAGCGACAAAGGGCGTCAGCGGAATTGTGCGATTGCCTTGCACCTTGTCGCCGATGGTCAGGGATTTCCACTGGAAGTCGACATCCTTCCACCGGATGCCCGCCACTTCTTCCCGGCGCGCTCCCGTCAGCAACGCCGTTTGCAGATAGGCGGCAATGACAGGGTTCTGTATCTGGCGCACAGTGGCGAACCACGACGGCAACTGCTCGCGCTGCAAGCAATCATCCTTGGCAATCTTCTTCGGCAGCTCGTTCTTCGCCATGCGACTGCCGCAGGCGTCGACGTGCGCCTGATCGCGGTACTCGGGGCGATCGCTGCACCAGTTCAGGAAGGCTCGCAGCAGGCGGAAAGCAAGGGCTGCTTGTGTCGGTCGTTTTGTGGCCTCGTCTTTCAGCCAGGCGCGCACGCAGTCGGCGGTTATCCGTTCCAGCGGGCGATTCAGCAGGGTCAGCAGCGCGCCGGGCATCGTCGTGTCGCCCTCGCCAGGCCGGCGGCCTCGCGTCTTGGGCTTCCCGCCAGGATCGACAAGCCGCTGATGGTCAAGCAGGCTTCTTGCACTCCACTTCGGCGCACGGGCCACGAGGTACGCTTGCCAGGCGTCAAGGGCCGGCGCCTCGATGCGTTTCGCTTCTTCCCGCTTGGCGTCGGCGGCTGCTACTTGGTCGCGTTTTTGCTCGCGTGGGTCAATCCCCTGGTCAACGACGGTCTGGAGTCGTCGCGCCTCGTTGCGGGCGTCGTCGAGATTCCACGCGAGCACGTCGCCTATCGTCGTGCGGACGGTTCGCCGGTTCAGCTTGGCTTCAAAGATGAAGGCCTTGCTGCCGGCAGTAACGCGAACGGCCAAGCGCGGCGCGTCGGTGTCCCAGAGAAATGCTTGTGCGGCTTTGGCGGGCAGCTTCAGGCGGCGGATACGGTCGGGCGTCAGGCGTTCGCGGTTCATGCTGTTGGCTCCTGTCTTGGCTACACGGGAAATCCATGTAGCCACCATGTAGCCAAATTATAGCAATGCTGTTCAACGTGAAGCAATCTCTATTTCTTACTACTACTTTAAATACAGCGCTGTAGCTGCATTCGGTGCATATCGATCAACGCGGAAATATGCCATTATTTGCGAACTGTTAATCCGTAGGTCCCTGGTTCGAGCCCAGGTCGGGGAGCCACAGAAAATTCCTAGTAGTACAAGCGCTTAGCCTGCTCTTCGGAGTGGGCTTTTTTGCGTTCTGGGAGGGCGTCCGGGCCTATACCGACCTAGGGGTGGGTCTGCGGTGTGGGGCAGGGGGCTTGCGCAAGGGAAGGGCTCGGTGGCGGTACGTTTTGGCACAGGAGCGCTCGTGGACGTATCCGCGGCATTCCGGCAGAATATCTCCCACAATAGGCCACCCGGCCAAGTAGCGGCCCATAACGGGAGGGGCATCATGGCGATCAGGTTCCGCCGACGCATCAAGCTTGCGCCGGGTCTGCATCTCAACGTCAGTGGCAGCGGGCTGAGTCTTTCCGCTGGTCCCAGGGGCGCCTCGATGACATTTGGCGGGCGGCGCGGCGCCTACATGATCACCGGTATACCGGGAACAGGCCTCTACGCTCGCCAACGCGTCGGCGCCACCGCCCAACCCCTCAGCCCCGCTACTTCCCCAGCGACCAACAGCTCCGGTACCGGCACCGTTTCCATCACTATCACGGTCGAGAATGACGGAACCGTGGTGTTCCGGGATGAGGAAGGCAGCGTCCTCGACGACCGGCTCACACGGCGGGCCAAGCAGCAGGCCAAGGACGCCATACAGGAGCTCATGCAGCGCGCCTGCGATGAGATCAACAGCCAGGTAGAGACTCTCGAACAGATTCACCATGCCACGCCATCGCCGGACTGGCGTGCCGCCTACGAGCCCCAACCGTATGGCGAACCGAAGCCTGCGAGGCCGCCACCGCGCAAGTACGGCCTGCTCGACAGGCTGCTCAGCTCCAGACGCGCCGGGGTCGACAAGGAGAACGTTGAGGCGGAGGCAGCCTATAACGCCAGCCTTCTGATCTGGAACCGACACCGGCAAGAGCACGAGGCACGTGAGGTTGCTCGCAAGGCCATCATCGAAGAGAGGGTGCTCACTGAACTGCCGGCTATGGAGATCGTCCTAGAGGAGAGCCTGATGGACATCGTCTGGCCTCGTGAAACAGCCCTGTCCTCAGATATTCGGGACCATGGTCGGGTAGTGATGATTGATGTCGATCTGCCGGAGATCGAGGACCTACCAAGGAAGACAGCAGCTGTGCCGGCCAGGGGCTACAAGTTATCCATCAAGGAACTTCCCGGCACTCGGCACCAGCAACTCTACATGCGGCACGTCCATGGCATCGGCTTCCGAATCATCGGCGAGGTATTCTTCGTGCTGCCCAAGGCGGAGGAGGTCGTCCTATCCGGCTGCACTCAGCGCCCTGACAAGGCCACCGGTGAAGTTCAGGATCAATACGTGTATTCGGTTCGGGTCAATCGGCGCGACTTCGCTGACATCAACTTCGCCAACCTCAAGGCCATCGATCCCGTGGAGGCTCTCGGTCGATTCGACATCCGTCGGGAAATTGCAAGGGGTGGGCTACTCAGAACGATTGTGCCTTTTGAAGACCCTGCCGCAGTATGAGCGAGGGCACTGAGAGCGCCGTGGGGCGATACGGCCAAGCCAAGGTTCGTGTTCAAGAGGTTCTGACCGGTGTCGGGGGGCTGTCATGGGTAGAGTAGAGAACAGGTTTTCGCCTGCCCTCCCTCATCAAACCGTGCATGCGGTTTTCCCGCACACGGCTTTCCGATGTTCTTCACGCCAAGGCATGCGCCGGGTTCCAGCCCGCCCTGGTAGGGATTTTGTACAGCCCGTGGCGCCGGTAGAGATGAGCACTTGGAAACAGGCGGAAGCCAGTTCCTCGGTCCTTCACCTTGTGACGCTTCATCAAATGGATCCGCAACCGGTCTTCCGCGTGGTATCTCACTTTGTTCATCGCCTGGCTTGAGTTCCGGTAGTGGAAGTAGTTTGCCCAGCCTCGCAGGCTGCGGTTCACGGTTCCCGCGACGCCACTCAAAGGGATGGGGGTCAGATTCCTTCCTGTCAGCTCCGTCAGCCTCGCCTTGATCTTCGTCAGCGATTTATCGGCTGGCCGGACGTTCGGGTACGGTTTTCCAGTCTTGGCCCCTCGACTCATCTGAATCGCGAAACCCAGGAAGTTGAAGCTTGCTTGGGTGGCGTCCACGATGTGAGTCTTCGCCTCGTTGAGACTGAGGTCCAGACGTTCCAGTACGTAGCGCACCACTTTCAGCGGTTTCTCTACATCTTTTCGGCACATGACGACAAAGTCATCCGCGTAACGCACGAGATGTGCGGACAACTTGCCCTTCAGGTGCCGCCGTTGCCATAGTCGGTCGAGAATATGCAGGTAGCAGTTGGCCAGCAGCGGGGAAATCACACCACCTTGCGGCGTCCCCTGACGATTGGCTTTCCCAGCGCCCACGGTCTTCTTCACTCCGTTGTCGTCCTCGCCGATGACCGGGGCTTTGAGCCATTGCTTGATGAGGTGCAAAATCCCCCCATCGACGATGCGCTCGGCCACCACGGCCAGTAGCTTGGCGTGCGGAATGCTATCAAAATACTTCGACAGATCGGCGTCTATGACTTGGGTGTAGCCGGCCCAGAGCGCATTGGCAATGTCATCCACCGCATCGTGGGCCGATTTCTTCGGCCGGAATCCGTACGAATGCTCGCAGAAATCGGCTTCAAAGATCGGTTCGATGACGAGTTTCACCGCCATTTGCGCAACTCGGTCACGGAGCGTCGGAATCCCGAGCGGGCGCTGACTGCCATCCGCTTTGGGGATCATGACGCGCCGCACCGGTTGGGCTCGGTAGGTCTTGTCTTTCGGATCACGGGCCAGGTCCTGCAGGAACGTTTCTACCCCAATGCCGGTTTCTATGGCCTCGAAGCTGACCCCATCAATACCAGGACTGCCTCGGTTGGACCGGACAAGCCGCCAAGCATGACTGAGGATGTCTTCCCGGCTGATCTTGTCGTAGAGCGCGTAAAAGCGGTAGGCCGGTTCTTGCTTGGCCTTGGCGTAAAGCTTCCTCTGTAGCGTCCTGATCGTATCTGGGGTGGTTAGCGACATGGCAATCCCTCGATCCTCCGCTCTTCGGTTGCGCAAACAAAGTAGGGTCCCTTCCCTCGACCGGGGTTATGTTGTCCCGCGATCTCGATCGGTACTATGAACCCCTCCGACTCCCGCCCGCAGCCGCTGCGCTTTCGTTGCCTTATACGCAGCGGTCGGTGGTCTCCCCACCCCCACAGACAGGTCTCCAGCACTGGGCAATAAGTCTTCGAGAACATGCCATCCCTGCTACCCCGGGAGTCGATTGACGCCACTTCCGTTATTCCAGCGTCCATCCAACGGCCTTCCCCTTCTGGCCACAGGGTCGGCTTCTCCGCATAATTTACGAGGCTACTCATAGGTTCACTTGCGTTACGGCCTGCTCCCTTGCTGCTTGAAAACTCACGACCCCGCGTCACCACGACGCCGCTTCCTCATGCTACCGCGGGGCGTACGGACAACTCCCCGGACGGGACTTCAACCCGCTAGACTTACTGCTGTTACTGCGAACGGTCAGGTCTTTCCTTTTTCCTCCGCGGGCGCTTGCCTTCGTAGTCGGACGATCTTGCTTACCCGCGAGTAGTTGTAAGCGGAAATAGTCGCCGATTTCGTTGAGGGTGTAGCGACCGCTTGCGAAGGCGGCGGAGATCGCCTCTTCGCGATCCGGATGCACGCGAGCACAGTGAGCCAACGCTTGACAAACTTCAGACCGAGAAATTGATCAGCACCCAGCGGGGGAAATCCAGTTTCACGCCGGCTGATGGCGAGCCGTTGCAGCTTGACCGCGACAAAACGACCTTTCGTCCTTTTCCGCGTGCTCTGTGCTAGCCGCCGGCGCCATCCGGCTGAGACCTCTCGCCGGGCCGAAGCCAAGCCAACGCGGCTGGATAAGCTGTCGAAAAAACTTACACAGCGTCGCGAAGCGAGATCTTCTTGCGATTGCAAATCACATTACGTCAATGAGTTGCATTTTATGGTGTGAAATTTGCTTCCATTGTGGCGTGGGCGATATTTGCGGTGCTTGCCCTTATATCCCTGACGCCCGTGGGCCGGCCAGCCGGCGTCTTACGACTCTTGAAGGAAATTCGATGAACGCGATGCTTAGAAAACTTGGGGTGGCGATCGCCGTTGCCGGGTCATGTGCGGCCAGCACGGCTTTTGCCAATGGAGTCGTCGATCTGTGGGCGATGTCCAATAGTGGCGATGGAAACTTGTGGACCATTGATGTCGGTGCCAACACCACCACGCTGATCGGTGCACTCAAGGACCCGGTGCTCGGCGACGTGGGCACTGGCTGGTCCACGGTTGCCGAGACACCTGACAAGACGCTGTATTTCATGCGGCGATTTCAGTCGGATGTTCACATCTTCAGCCTCGACTCGACCAACATCCAGGTCAGCGCCGGCATTATCACCAACGTCGTCAGCCTGGGTTCGACCGGGTTGGGCGGCAACCTCGACGGCTTGACCGCCGGACCCGACGGCAAACTTTACTTCACGGCTTACGATAACGACCATAGCGCTTTCGCGCGCAACGGACTGTTTCGCTTCGATCCGGGCACCGCGATGACCGACTTCGTCGGGACATTCGCCGGCAACGGTGGTCCCAGCGGCGTCAATTCCTTCTACACCGATCTGGCCTTCGATCCGCTTACCGGTGATCTCATTGGCACGGGTACCAACGGCAGCGGTGCTTTCATTCCCTACCGGCTAAGCGGCGCCTCGGTACTTACCGGCAACAACCACGTGTATTCCTACGTCGACGCGTTCGCGTCGTGGAATGCGGCACTCTTCGATGGCCTGGCCTACAATCGGCTGACCGGCGACCTCTACGCATCAGGCGATAGCGGCGGTGTGTACCAGATCGATCGCACGACCGGGGCAATCATCCAGAATGTCGGAAACAACGCTGGTTCTGGCGTTGGCACTGACCTCGCGGTCCAGGCCGACACCATTCCGACCGTGCCAGAGCCGGCGACCCTGGTGTTGCTAGGGCTGGGGTTGGTGGGTATAGGCTTTGGTCGTCGCCAGAAAAAAAGGTAGGCCCGGGTTGCGGAAGCACCAAACGGGGTCAGGTCTTTCCCGGGGCAAACACGGGTAGAGTAGAGAACAGGTTTTCGCCTGCCCTCCCTCATCAAACCGTGCATGCAGTTTTCCCGCACACGGCTTTCCGATGTTCTTCACGCCAAGGCATGCGCCGAGTTCCAGCCCGCCCTGGTAGGGACTTTGTACAGCCCGTGACGCCGGTAGAGATGAGCACATGGAAACAGGCGGAAGCCAGTTCCTCGGTCCTTCACCTTGTGACGCGTCATCAAATGGATCCGCAACCGGTCTTCCGCGTGGTATCTCACTTTGTTCATCGCCTGGCTTGAGTTCCGGTAGTGGAAGTAGTTTGCCCAGCCTCGCAGGCTGCGGTTCACGGTTCCCGCGACGCCACTCAAAGGGATGGGGGTCAGATTCCGGCCCGTCAGTTCCGTCAGCCTCGCCTTGATCTTCGTCAGCGATTTATCGGCTGGCCGGACGTTCGGGTACGGGTTTCCAGTCTTGGCCCCTCGACTCATCTGAATCGTGAAACCCAGGAAATTGAAGCTTGCTTGCGTGGCGTCCACGATGCGGGTCTTCGCCTCGTTGAGACTGAGGTCCAGACGTTCCAGTACGTAGCGCACCACTTTCAGCGGTTTCTCTACATCTTTTCGGCACATGACGACAAAGTCATCCGCGTAACGCACGAGATGTGCGGACAACTTGCCCTTCAGGTGCCGCCGTTGCCATAGTCGGTCGAGAATATGCAGGTAGCAGTTGGCCAGCAGCGGGGAAATCACACCACCTTGCGGCGTCCCCTGACGATTGGCTTTCCCACCGCCCACGGTCTTCTTCACTCCGTTGTCGTCTTCGCCGATGACCGGGGCTTTGAGCCATTGCTTGATGAGGTGCAGAATCCCCCCATCGACGATGCGCTCGGCCACCACGGCCAGTAGCTTGGCCGCCATAGAAATCGCCGTGAGTTCGACTGTTAATCCGTAGGTCCCTGGTTCGAGCCCAGGTCGGGGAGCCACAGAAAATTCCTAGTAGTACAAGCGCTTAGCTCAGCCCACAAGGCTGGGCTTTTTGCGTTCTGGGCGGGCTTCCGGGCCTATACCGACCTGGGGGTGGGTCTGTCGGTGCGGGGCAGGGGGTTTGTGCAAGGGAAGGGCGACGGCGCGGTGGAGGCATGTGAGTGTGCGGCCGGGTGGGTCCGTGGTGGCGCCTCTCGGCTGGTCGGCGTTCTGGCGGCACCGTTGCCGGTCGGCGACCATCGATCTGCTGCCGGCCTCATGCCAAGCGATTTACTTCCGGCCGGCCGGCCCTACAGTCGGCATGGTGACCGTCATTGTGACGATTCATTCCAACAACGTTTATCTGCCACGAGTCGTTAGCGTTTCGACCGGGGCCACTGCGGCGGCTGATAAACACGATTCTTTAGCACCCGAGGCCCCCGATGGATGAACCGTTCGAGATCGAAGCACGCGGCGTTTCAAGGGCCACTGCCCGCAACCTCCCAAGCTGCCCATCGCCGCCTGGATCAACCCACCCAAGCAGGAGAACGCGCCGACGAAAATAGACGATCATTGCTCACTAAATTAATGTGCATCGGTGTCTCAAAGTCATTGACACGCTCCGCTCATCCACCGGCGTCGTCTTTGCCTTTGGCGGCGCAACGATACCGGGAGCACGAAGGACCATCAGAAGATGGCCGAGTGCGGCGCTCAGGTTGCGACGATCACGATGGGTTGGGCCGGTGCAGCGGCATCGCGGAAGATGGCTATCAAGGAATTCGTAAACAACGGATTCGTCGATGCGTCGCAAGCATCGACGCCGACGGTGCATCCATTGCGCGAAATGGGCAATGCCGCGTAGGCAGTTTTTGAACGTGGAGGCAGCGTAGCCGCGGTCAGTCAGGTACTGCTTGTAGGCATCAACGTAGGGCGCCAACGGCCCCTTGGCGAGCCAGTCGATTCGGTCGGGTCGAGATGTTCGTTCGTTTGCCATGATGGTCTCCTTGTGTGGGACCATCACTGCACCTTGCAGCGAAAACTATGTCGAGACCTACATCACCCCGCGTCGCCAAATCCACTGCCGCTACGGCGCCTCAGTGATTCTCGTCGCACCAACTGCACATAGTTTCAAACTGTGCATAGGGGGGATAGGCGACCGGCCGCAATTGGCCGTCAGCTGCCCACCGCAATAAAATGACAAATGCCTGTTCCATCGGTTGATCGGTTGTTGTGTCTATCGCTACAGCAAGAAACTTGTTCAGACCAGCACTTCCAGCCCCTTGCGCTCAATCACAGAAAGCAATCGTGCCGCAGCACCACTGGGCTTCTTATCGCCGTTTTCCCACTTCTGAACGGTAGAAATGCTGGCGTTGAGGTAGGCGGCGAATACAGCCTGGCTGATGTGCAGGTTCTCTCGCAAGCGCCGGATCATTTCCGCCGTGTAGGCCGGAGGTGGCAGGCATTGCGTTTCAAAGTCACGCAATGTTTGCTTGTTCACAGCGCCAACGTCATGCAAACCACGCATCGTTTCCAGTGCTTCGTTAATCATTCGGCTCATGTTGCACCTCCATCAATTCGTTAGCTTTCAACGCAGCTTCAATCTGCTCGTTACTGAGCATGACTAAATTGCTCGCGAGGCTCTGGTAAATCCCCAGCTCGCGCTGGGTAATGTTGTCGCGGTCCTTCTTCTCAAACCCAAAAAGAAAGTACAGCGTGCCAGCGAACCGGGTGGCCAGCAGAGTGCGTGTGCTACCGCTTTTGCCTCGCCCAGGGAGCCCTACTCTCTGCTTGAACAGGTTGCTCCCCAGATCCGCATCGATCAGCCCACGTTCCATATCGGCGATGGCCTTAAACAAGGCGGTGTTGGTGACGCCAGCTTTCCCAGCCCAACGATCAAATACCCGTGTCTTGAAAACTCTCATGGCTCATTGTATCACTTAGTGCAACACGGTCAATGACCGGCGCAACTCCGGGGCGAATCTGGCCAACTTGAATAGCCAAATGGTTAGTGGACAATTTACATCGTGTTTCGCTTTATTGGCCATATCATCTATAGTTGGCCAAGTTCCGTATACCCATCTTGGCCAGGCTCCATGAAAGTCGCCCGCATCTATCTCCGCGTCAGCACCGATGAACAGGACCTCACCCGCCAAGCCGAGATCGAGCACAGTACCCGGGCGGCCGATTACTACGTCGCCGGTGTCTACCGTGAGAAAGCATCCGGTGCCCGCGCCGACCGGCCTGAACTACTGCGGATGATCGCCGATCTGCAACCGGGCGAAGTGGTGGTCGCCGAGAAGATCGACCGCATCAGCCGACTCCCATTGGCCGAGGCCGAGCAACTGGTTGGCTCGATCCGGGCCAAAGGGGCGCGGCTGGCCGTACCGGGTTTGGTCGATCTCTCCGACTTGGCGGCTGACGCCGACGGCGTCGCCAAGATCGTGCTGGAGTCGGTGCAGGAACTTCTGCTCAGGCTGGCCCTGCAAATGGCTCGCGACGACTACGAGACACGCCGCGAGCGGCAGCGCCAAGGTGTGCAACTGGCCAAGGCGTCCGGCAAATACACCGGTCGGAAGCCGGATGCCACCACACACCAGCGCATTGTTGCCCTGCGCCAGGCGGGCCATACGATCCAGAAAACCGCCAAGCTGGCCGGGTGTAGCGAAAGCCAGGTCAAACGAATTTGGGCCATGCACCAAGGCAAGCCGTAAGGGTGTAGCCGCCGTTCTACGGAAGCACGCATGCCGGTCAGCTTTCTGTCCAACAAACAGTGCGAGAACTATGGTCACTACACAGGGGCACCGTCACCCCACGACCTCGCCCGTTACTTCCATCTCGACGATCCCGACCACGCGCTGATCGCGCAGAAGCGCGGCAAGCACAACCGGCTCGGTTTCGCCGTTCAGCTCGGTACGGTGCGTTATCTCGGCACGTTCCTTGAAGACCCTCTGGCTGTGCCGGTGCCGGTGCTGCAGTCGCTGGCCAGGCAATTGCGCATCGAGGTGGGCAGCCGTGTGTTGGCTTATCGTGCGGGCGAGCAGCGTTGGCAGCACAGGACGGAAATCCGCCGCTCCTATGGCTATGTCGAGATCACCGAGCGCCAGGTCGGCTTTCGCCTGACCCGCTGGCTATACGCGCTGTGCTGGACCGGAACCGATCGCCCAAGTGTCCTGTTCGAGCGAGCCGTCACCTGGCTGGTGACGCACAAGGTGTTGCTGCCCGGCTGCAGCACCCTCGAACGCTATATCGCCCGCCTGCGCAGTCGGGTCGAGGAGCGGCTGTGGCGCTCTCTCGGCCGCGGTATCAGCGGCGAACAGCAGAAAAAGCTGGAAAACCTGCTGCTCGTCCCAACCGGCAGCCGAACCTCACCACTGGATCGCCTGCGCGCCGGACCGGTGATGGTCAACAGCCGATCACTGGTCTTGGCCCTGGTGCGGCTGAGCTCGGTACGCGAACTGGGCATCAGGCTGCCAGCCGCGGCTCGCATCCCGGCCACCCGTGTGGCGGCCTTGGCGCGGTATGCGGGCACTGCCAAGGTCGGTGCCATCCTGCGCTTGCCGCATCCGCGCCGCTTGGCGACGCTGGTCGCCTTCGCGCATTGCCTGGAAGCTAGCGCGCAGCATGACGTACTGAAAGTGCTGGAGACGATCCTGCGCGAATTATTCGGCGACGCCATCAAGGCCGACAGGAAAGCGCGCCTGCGCTCGCTGAGGGATCTGGATCAAGCGGCCGCGACCCTGGCCGGCGCCTGCCAGATACTGCTGGATACCGGTTTGCCAGATGGCGAGCTGCGCACCAGATTGTTGGAGAAGATTCCACGCACCACGCTCACGCAGGCGCTGGAAGGCGTCCAATCCCTGATCCGACCCGCCGACAACGTGTACTACCGGGAGTTGGATGCCAAGTATCGAACGGTGCGTTGCTTTCTGCCGGCTCTGGTCGAGAACATTCGCTTCGGCGCGAACGCCGCCGGCGAGCCGGTCGTCGCTGCCTTCGATTGGCTGCGGGCCAACATGAGGCGGAAGAGGCCAGGCAACGATGCACCGCGCGAAGTAGTCGGCAAATCCTGGCAGCGGCATGTTCTGCGAGGTGATGACAGCGTCGATTTCCACGCCTATATCTTTTGCGTGCTGGATGAATTGCACACGGCCCTGCGCCGACGTGACGTGTTTGTGGCGCCAAGCTGGCGTTATGCCGATCCGCGCACCGGCCTACTCGATGGCGCCGAGTGGGAAGCCACCCGGCCGATCATCTGCCGGACCTTGGGACTATCGGCCGATCCCGAGCCGACGCTGACCGCCTTGGCTAGCGAGCTGGATCGCACCTATCGTGCGGTGGTCGACCGGTTGCCCGACAACCCGGCGGTGCGATTCGAAACGACTGGCGACAAGCACGACCTGGTGCTCAGTCCCTTCGACAAGCTGGATGAGCCAGCCTCGTTGGTCGCGTTGCGCGAAAAGGTCGCCGGGTTGCTGCCTCGTGTCGACCTGCCCGAACTGATTCTGGAAATTGCCGCACGGACGGGTTTCACCGACGCCTTCACCCATATCTCGGAGCGAACGGCCCGCGCCGCCGATCTCCCGATCAGCCTGTGCGCGGTACTTATGGCCGAAGCGTGCAATACCGGACCGGAGCCGTTGATTCGCGGCGACGTCCCGGCACTCAAGCGCGAGCGCTTATCCTGGGTAGACCAGAGTTATGTCGGCGACGACACGCTGACAGCGGCCAACGCGATGCTGGTCAATGCGCAATCGTGTCTGGTTCTGGCAACCTTTTGGGGTGGCGGCGAGGTCGCATCGGCCGACGGCATACGTTTCGTGGTGCCGGTGCGCACGGTGCATGCCGGCCCCAATCCCAAATATTTCGGGGTTGGTCGCGGTGTCACCTGGTACAAGCTGATCTCTGACCAGTTCTCGGGCTTGAACGACATCACCGTGCCCGGTACCTTGCGTGACAGCCTGATCCTCCTGGCCGTGGTGCTCGAACAACAGACCGACCTTCAGCCGACGCAGATCATGACCGACACCGGCGCTTATAGCGACGTGGTGTTCGGTCTTTTCTGGCTGCTTGGCTATCGCTTCAGCCCGCGATTGGCGGATGTCGGCGGCACACGCTTCTGGCGAATCGACCCGCAGGCTGACTACGGCCTGCTCAACACCGTTTCGGCCCACCATCTCAGTCTGCAGAAGATCGTACCGTATTGGGACGACACGTTGCGCCTGGCCGGTTCACTCAAACTCGGTCGCGTGCCGGCCGCCGGAATCATGCGCACACTCCAGGTTGGCGACCGGCCAGCAAGGCTGGCACTGGCTATCGCTGAATTCGGCCGGATCGACAAGGCCATCCACACGCTGACCTACATCGATGACGAAGCCAAGCGGCGCGCTACGTTGACGCAGCTCAACAGAGGCGAGGGCCGACACAGCGTTGCTCGAGCCGTGTTCCATGGCAAGCGCGGCGAGCTGCACCAACGTTACGCGAAGGACAGGAAGACCAGTTGGGCGCGCTCGGCTTGGTGCTGAACATGATCGTGTTGTGGAACACCATCTACATCGCGGCAACCGTGAAGCAACTGCGCTCGGAGGGCTACCCGGTGGCAGACGAAGACGTGGTGCGCCTGTCTCCGCTGCTGTACGAACACATCAACATGCTGGGGCGCTATTCGTTCTCGGTTCCGGAAGCTGTGACCAAAGGCGAATTGCGACCTTTGCGCAATCCCGCAGACGACGAATAGGCGGCGCGCTTGCCCGGAACTGGGACCACGGATACCTTGGGGAAGAAGTAGCGGAAGCGTGCGGCTGCTGTAGCCATGGCTGGTCTGACGATGACAAACACCTAACTCGGTTTTCCGTTCCACTGCACCTCAAACCCCGGGATGACGGAATTTTCGGCGGTTCCGGCTTACAACCCCTGGAAGGTACCCAGAAAGCGCGCCGTCGCCAGTTGAAGCGCGTAACCCAGGCGACTCCTGTCGCGCCGCTTGCGGGCGATCCCCGCCCGGTCATCGTCGTCCAGGTAGAAGTAGCGCGCCAGTTGCTCGGCGGAGGGGGTTGCTGGATACCGGCCGTAGCGTTCCCGTTGTGTGGCGGACAGGAAGCTGACCGGCATTGCATCAAAGTGTTTCGGCGCAGAAGACGGTGGGGGTGACGATGCGCGCGCGACCAAGGTTGCCCAGTTGCAGCAGCCCGGCGCGGCGATCGCCGGTCAAAGCCATCGCGAGCAGGAACGCGTCATTCGGATCGCTCACATCGACACCCTCCGGGAGAGGTGGCAGGACTCCCAGCACGACCGCGCGCTGCATGTTGTTCACCATTGTGCCGATGCGGTGGGCAGGCAGTATGGTCTTGAGTTTTGGGTAACGGCTTACGCGTCGCAGTTCGTCAAGCTGCGCCGTCGATGTCACCAGATCGAACCTGGCCGCGCGCCAGGCGCGATAGATCGTGTCAGGCGGGCCGTGCGGCGAAATCAGTGCACCGAGTAGGACATTGGTGTCCAGGATGACGCGCATCAGTGCTCACGCGCCCATTGCACCGCCTCATCGACGAGGTCGGCCAACTCAGCTTCGCTCATCTTGCCGGTCGCTGTCTTGGCTTGTTCGACGGCCCTCTCCAGGAGGTAGGCACGCACGGCTTCCTCGATGAAGCGCGACAGGTCTCCCTTGCGGCCACCGCCTTGTGCCGCGATGAACATACGCACGGACTGATCCGTGTCCGGCGACACGGCGATGTTCCAGCGGACTGAATTCATGATGCTCTCCGGTGTTTGTGTGTATAGATGTTTGTACGCTTGTCGATAGGCCATGCAAGTCGGTGCAGTAAAACGATCGTTTTTCAGCGCTTTAATGGATCTTCCATGGCACGCCAGGAATGGACGGATAAGCGGTCCGAACTAGCGGTACGTTTTATCAAAGTGAAATAGTAGGCAACACAAGGAGTTAAACGGAACATTCCCATGATAATTGGCTATGCGCGGGTGAGCACGCGCGACCAGCACCTGGACTTGCAGGCGGATTCACTCAAGCACGCCGCGTGCAAACGCATCTACCAGGATGTGGCGAGTGGCGCGAAGACCGTACGCCCGGCGCTCGACAAATTGTTGGATCAGCTACGAGCCGGCGACGTGCTGGTGATCTGGAAACTCGATCGTATGGGCCGCTCGCTCAAGCATCTGGTCGAACTGCTCGGCAACCTGATGGCGCGCAAGGTCGGGCTGCTCGGTCTGTTCCGGCTACTTGTGGATATTCAAGGTCGCAATGATTACCCATACCGCGCGAGACGCGGGTCAGCCACGTCCAGTTCGCCAGGATCAGCCGTGCGGCGATCCGCTCAGCCAACGGCAATCGCCGTTACTGCGCCGGAATTACTTCATGCTTTCGAGCACGTCGACCAGCACCTGGTCGAAGGTGTCGACGCGGATGAGTCCCAGGCGTGGGTACTCGATGTCGATGACGACGTGCACCGCCAGGGCCATGCTCGCGGCAAAGCCGATCATGTGGAGCCAGCTGCGCGCCTTGGCGGCGGACATGCCGTAGCCGGCGAGCAGTGCGGCAATCAGCGCCAGTCCGTAGAGCAGCACGAAGATGACCACGGGGGGGTGCATCGCCGTCGCTGTGGTACGGGTGGTGGTGATGTCGATCATCTGGTTCAGCGCCGGCAAAAGCAGCATCGTGGCGGCGGGTGGCGCGTCGTTCATCTGGCTGGCGGCAAGCGCCTGGTTCCAGATTTCTCCCTGCAGCTTGATTGAATGCGCCAGTTCGGCCTTGGCCGCTGCGATGTCGGGCAGTTTCCGATAGGCCTCCAACCGGGAACCGACGTAGCGCCGGAAGAGATCGCGCAACGCCGGTTGCGCGCCGGGAGGCAGAAGGTCGAGCCGCAGGTAGGCGGTGCCAATGTCGTTGGCCTCCTGGACGACCAGGTTCCGACGCTCGTCAAAGCGCGTCGCCGCGCCCGAGAAAGTGAAGGCGATGAGCAAGCCGAGGAGGGCGAACACCGCGCCATCGACCGCGCCGGTACCGGCTTGTGCGCCGTCCGGATCGATGGAGCGGCGGCGAACGCCAATCCGTCGACCAATTTCGAGCAGCGCGACCATGCCGAAGAACAGGACAAGGCTGATCAGCGAAGCGAAGGCGGTGTAGCTCATGGAGTTCTCCTTCTGGCCGGCGATTTCTCGCCATTGTCGTCGACAATCGGCAACCCCTTATAGCGCAATCGGTGGCTGCTGTGGCGACAACTTCTTCGTCGAAGGACTGGGGAGAGGCGTCGGTCACGAATTGGTGTGTTCCAAGGCAGCGACAGCGTCGCCGCAGCAAGCACCCGCCTGCGCTCAGTTCGTGGCGTACGAGCCCAGCGGGCGCCATCCGTTCTGGAGAAAAATCCCGCAAAATCAGCAGCGCACGAGAAATCGGTCAGCCGAGCGTAAGCTGCAGGGCGCCACTGGGCAAGCCGGGTGTGCGGTCCAAACCAACGCGATCATCCCTTCGGTATCGTGGTGTCGGAATATCTTACACGGCGCTGAACTCGGTCCGGCGCGCGTCAACGTGACGCGCGTCATGCTTCTGTTTCAATTGAATACTTTGACTCCTCCAGCGACATGGCCCAAGTTTTGCTTATTGCTCGCCAGACGGAAGAAGGCGCCGTCCATGCGAATGCGCCTTGCGATTGACAAGTGGCCACCGCTGCGAGGGTCAAAGCCGCGTCCTTTCCGCAAGACCTGGCCCGGATTTGATGGGCCGAATCTCTCCAGTCTGGAGTCATTTCTTCATTTCGAACTCGCAGGAGAAGCACCTTGAAATCCATCGTCGATCGGGCAAGTCGCCGGCTCATGCTGGCCTGCGGTCTGCTGGTTCTAGCGCTGCCGGTGGTTCACGCGGACGTTATTCCCTCGGGCACTACCTACTTGACCGGGTTCGGCAGTGGTACCGCCACCTTCGTCACGGATGGTACTTCCAACACCATCCGCTTTGGCGAACAGACGCGCGTCGCCACCTGCCTGGACGGCGTCATCGGCAGGGATGCGCCGCTCGGCTCGATTGTCGACGGCAGCAGCAACACGATCATCTTTGGACCTTCGATGTTCCTGAGCCTGCAGGTCGGGCAGTCGCTCGCCTATCAGCCGATCGGCAACATCCAGGACGGCACGTCGAACACGATCTTCATCGGCGAGAACGAGCCTGGCAGGAGATGTTTTTCGGGCGAAACCGCGATCATCGACGTCGGTAACGCCGTCGTCGACGGGACCAGCAACACGATCGAATTCGGCGAGAACTCGCGCTTCGATGTCTGTTTCCGCCAGGTCAGCGTCGGACGCATCGTCGACGGCACCAGCAATACGCTTGAGTTTGGCGAAGTGACGAGCAGCCCGGTCTGTTTTGCGGACGTGCGAGTCGGCACGCCGGCAGTCGCGACGGTCGCCGAAGGCAGCACCCTGGGCTTGCTTGCCATCGGCCTGGCCGCTCTCGCGAGGCGTCGCCGCGTCCGCTCCGGACCACTCTAGATCAGGGAACTCGACAGGGCTGCTCCGCACAAGGGCGCGTGCGGCAATCCTTCACGCAGTCTCGGAAAACCGGGCGAGCGCGTGTTCGATCTCGCCGACGTCGGCAGGCCGGACGAGACGCGCGACTTCCCTGCCACGGTGCAGGAAGACAAGAGTAGGCCAGAGCTTGACGCGGAACGAACGTCCCAGGGGAAGGCCGGGGCCGTCTTCGATCCTGATGTGGCCGAGCTGTGGATGACCGGCCAGGACCTGGGCGATCAGGGGCTGGGCGGCACGGCAGTAGCCGCACCACGCGGCGCCGAACTCGATGATCGTGGGTTCTTCGAGGGCGTCGATCTCGATGCGTGAGGGTTCGCCCCCCGACGGGAATGCTGAAGCGTTCATGGACTCTCCTGGGCCAGCGGTTGCAAATCTGCCCGCAAGCTTAGCATTGCCGGGCGCCCTGGTCGCGGCAAGACGCTGGCGGTGGCGGTCGCAGGTGGTGTAGTGTTGCACGTCGCAGGGAACCGAAGAATTCCACCGACGACGTGGTTTCAAGCGGCTGTCCGGTTTGCTGAAAATCGCGCTGGAAACGCGGCGCCGCAGCAGCCCGCACGTCGTTGCGAGGAGGCGTCGCCGGAAGTCTTATCAGGAAGGCAGCTCGACAAGAGATGACTCTGAGAATCGACCTAAGAAGCGCGATTCTGGCGCTCTCCGACGCCCTCGATCTGGTCGGCGTCAACGACTTCCAGCACGGGAAACGGGTGGCGATGATCGCTCGCGAGACGGCGCTGCTGCTCGGCCTTCCGGAACGACGCCTGGACCGGCTGGTCTGTGCCTGCCTGCTGCACGATATCGGCGTCTCGTCGACCGCCGAACACCGGCGCCTGCTGCGTGAAGCCGACTGGGACCACCGGCATGCGCACTGCGAAACCGGCTATCGCCTGTTGCAGCCGTTTGCGCATCTGGCGCAGCTGGCGCCAGCCATCCGCTACCACCATACGCGCTGGGTCGATCTGCCCGGCGACCTCGACGAGGCCGACGCGCTGGACGCCAATCTGATCCTGCTCGCCGATCGGGTCGACGCGATGGTCCTCAGCCGCGGGCTGGACAATCCGCTCTTCAGGCGTGCGGGGATCAGCGAGGAAATTGCCGCGCTCGCCGGCCGCGAACTGTCGCCGGCGGTGGTCGAGGCGTTTCTCGCCGCGGCTGGCCGCGAGGCGTTCTGGATCGCGCTGGTGCCGCGTCATGTGCAGCGTTATCTGCTCGATGTGCCGCTGAGCGACTGGCGGCTGACCATCGACTTCCCCCAGTTTGGTCACGTGGCGCGCCTGATTTCGAGCATTGTTGACGCCAAGAGCCACTTTACGGCGGCGCATTCGCTGGGCGTTGCCCAGCTTGCCCGCTATCTCGGCGATCGCGTCGGCCTGGCGGGCGATTCCCTGGCCGAGGTCGAGGTGGCCGGGCTGATGCACGACGTCGGCAAGCTCTGCGTTCCCGACGAGATCGTCGAAAAGCCCGCCCAGCTGACGCCGCTGGAGTTTTCCGTGATGGAGCGGCACAGCTTCGAAACCTACCAGATCCTGCGCCACATTCCCGGCCTCGAAGAGGTCGCCGAGTGGGCGGCTTTTCATCACGAGGCGCTTAACGGTCAGGGTTATCCGTTCCGCCGCGGCGCTGACCAGTTATCGATCGAGGCGCGTATCGTGGCCGTCGCCGATGTCTTTCAGGCGCTCGCGCAGGAGCGTCCTTACCGCGGCGCCCAACCAGCCGCCGAGATTTCGCGCTTGCTGGGCGATTTCGTCGCCAAAGGGGTGCTCGATGGCGACCTCGTGGCGCTGGCCTGCGACGATCTGGACAGCAGCTGGCGGGCGGCGACGCCGTCGCCAATGGCGAGTCCCTGTGCAGCCCCCGATGGCGGCGAAGGGCTTGCCGCGCTGCAGCGCTCTCAGTCCGCCTCGACCCAGTGACGACAGCGTCCGACCGCCCGGCGCCAACCATGGAGCAGCGTCGCGCGCTGGTCGTCGGACATGCCCGGTTCAAAGCAGCGTTCGGCACGCCAGAGCGCGATCAGCTCGTCTTCGTCGTGCCAGAAATCCACCGCCAGCCCTGCCAGGTAAGCGGCGCCCAGCGCCGTGGTCTCGGTGATCTGCGGGCGGACGACCGGTACTCCGAGCAGGTCGGCCTGGAACTGGAGCAGGAGATTGTTGCGTGCAGCGCCGCCGTCGACGCGCAATTCGCGCAGGCGATTGCCGGCGTCCGTCTCCATGGCCTGCAGCACGTCGGCGCTCTGGAAGGCGATCGCCTCGAGCGCCGCGCGGGCGACATGTGCGCGCGTGCTGCCGCGGGTCATGCCGAGCAGGGCGGCGCGGGCATAAGGGTCCCAGTACGGCGCGCCGAGGCCGGCATGGGCGGGGACCAGGTAGACGCCGCCGCTGTCGGGAACCGAAGCGGCCAGGGCCTCGATTTCGTCGGAGCTTGAAATCAGCCCGAGGCCATCGCGCAACCACTGCACGGTGGCGCCGGCCATGAAGATGCTGCCTTCGAGCAGGTAGGTGGTCTGCCCGAGTTGCCGCCAGCCGATCGTCGCCAGCATGCGCTGGCCCGAGTCCATCGCCTGCTGGCCGGTGTTCAGCAACACGAAACAGCCTGTTCCGTAGGTGTTCTTGGCCATCCCGGGGGCCAGGCACGCCTGGCCGAAGGTCGCCGCCTGCTGGTCGCCGGCGATCCCGGCGAGCGCAATCGGCGCGCCGAGCAGTGCGCTGTCGATCTGCGTGATGACGCCACTACTGTCGACGACCTGGGGAAGCACGGCGGGCGGAATGTCGAGCAGGGCCAGCAGTTGCTCGTCCCAGCACTGTCGCCGGATATCGAAGAGGAGGGTGCGCGAGGCGTTCGACGCGTCGGTGACATGGACTCGACCGCCCGACAGTTGCCAGGCCAGCCAGCTGTCGATGGTGCCGAAAGCCAGCTCGCCGCGTTCGGCGCGCTGACGCGCGCCGGGGGTGTGGTCGAGCAGCCATTTCAACTTGGTGCCCGAGAAGTAGGCGTCGATGACCAGTCCGGTTCGTTGCCGAAACAGTTCGGCATGGCCGGCGCGCAGGAGGGCGTCGCAGGTTCCTGCCGTGCGCCGATCCTGCCAGACGATCGCCCGCTGCAGCGGTTCGCCGCTGAGACGGTCCCAGAGCAGCGTCGTCTCGCGCTGGTTGGTGATGCCGATGGCGGCAATCTGGCTGGCGCCGATGGCGTTGTCGCGCAGCACCGCCTGCGCGACGGCGAGCTGCGTCTGCCAGATTTCCCTGGCGTCGTGTTCGACCCAGCCCGCTTGCGGGTAGTGCTGGGTGAATTCCTGCTGCGCGGCGGCGACGATGCCGCCATCGCGGGCGAAGACGATGGCGCGGGAACTGGTTGTCCCCTGGTCGAGTGCGAGAATGTATTGTTGGCGGGCGGTCGGTTTCATCGGGTAATCCCTCGTCGATCAGGGCGGCGGAGTCAAGCCGGAGTCGCTTCAGAAGACGGACAATAAAACACGTTAATCCGTTTGCATAGGCCGTAGGGGCCTGAACGTGCCTCCGCCGATCTTGGCACCGCTGCGCCACAACAAGCTGCACGTCATTGCGAAGAGGCGTAGCCGACGTGGCGATCCAGAGGTTTGGTTTTTCGCTTCGCTGATCGAGCGCACCAGCAGTCAGACAATGGAACTGGATTGCCGCGTCGGCTACGCCTTCTCGCAATGACGGTGGCTGGGAAACGGTTGCCCGGACTGGGCGACCACGGTAGCGGTCTGCAGCAGCTCTATCCTGACGCATTTCAGGCGCTGGCTTTGACGACCAGTGAGGGTATGGCCCAAGGTGATACCTTGCTTGAGTGACTTGTTGTAAATAACTATGATTACATTTCAATCACAAGTAGATCGAGCTGTCCGGCAAACGAAGGAGATTTCGCAATGGCACAGACCGAAACCAAAGTGCTGACCGCACACGTTCCCATCCCCTTGGCCGAGAAGGTCGATCAGATGGCCGCTCGGCTTGAAAGGTCGCGCGGCTGGATCATCAAACAAGCGCTGTCGGCCTGGATCGACCAGGAGGAAGAGCGCAGTCGACTGACCCGCGAGGCACTGGCCGATGTGGATGCCGGCCGGGTCATCGACCACCAAGCCGTGCAGGCATGGGCGGATAGCCTCAGCTCCGACACGCCATCGCCGGTGCCGCGCTGATGGACCTGAAATGGACCAGCAAGGCGCTCTCCGACCTGGCTCGTCTACACGACTTCATGGCCCCGGTAAACCAGCCGGCGGCTGCGCGCACCGTACAGGCGCTAGCGGCCGCGCCGTCTGCCTTGCTGGCCAACCCACGCATCGGCGAACGGATTGATGAGTTCGAGCCGCGCGAGGTGCGCCGGATTCTCGTGGGGCATTACGAGATGCGCTATGAACTTACGGAAACCACCATCTACGTGCTGCGGCTGTGGCACACCCGAGAGGGTCGCTGACAGGCCCCCCTGCCGCCAACTCTGAAACAATCCTGCAGGGCGACTCTGAGGACGGCCAGAAGCACTGAGCCTTGCTGGCGTGCTTTGTTCTTCATTCTCAGAGACGACCCCAAGCTGCGCAAGAACGCCGAAGGTCCTGGCAGTGCTTGCTGCTGCGCCTGCCTACTCCTTGACGATCAGTTCGGCGATCCAGCGCTTGAGCTCGCCGATCGCCGGGTCGTAGCGCTCGCAGGCCATCAGGCTCTGCCCGAAGACGTAGGCGTAGAGCAGCAGGCTGCGGCTCTTTGCCTCTTCGTCGGAGACGCCGCGGCGGACAAACAACTGGCGGGTGCATTGCAGTCGCCAGCTGTCGACTTCCTCGACGATGGCGGCCGCCTGGGCGTCGCGTCGGGCCCATTCGCGAACCGCCAGCTCGATCGAGATTCCCTTGCGGTTGCGCGTCGCGCCATAGACGTCGATCAGGTGCAGCAGCTGTTCGCGTTCGCGGCCGGGGCTGGCTCCGGTCTGCTTGTCGATGTCGCGGATGCGCCCGTCGCGCCAGGTTTGGAGGACACCGTCGACCAGATCCTGGCGGTCCTTGAAGTGCCAGTAGAAACTGCCTTTGGTGACCCCGAAGTTCTTGGCCAGGACTTCGATGCGCATACCCTGCACGCCCTGTTCGGCGAGAACGTCAATGGCCGCTTCGATCCATTCGTTGCGGTCGAGGGTGACGCGGGCGCTGCTCTTGTCGGCTTTCATCGCTGTCTGCTTCCTTCTCTGGTCTCGCGCGGCGCGCCAGCGCGACGGGTCAACTTCCCCTGCCCGGGCCGCTGGCCGCGGTCCGGCACAGCCTGGCGCACGTCATCCATACGACAAGGTATGGCGTATTGTCCGGTCAGCGTTCGGCAATGTCAAACGCTGACGGCGCGATCGACCCGCCGTGACCATACTGCAAAGCGGGGCTTTTCTGAATGGCTCAAGTGAGGCAATATTGCTGGCTAGCGTTGCTCTGGCGTCGCCGCCGCTATTGACAGCCGTTTTGCCATACGGTACCGTACGCCATCCATACGACAGAGTATGGCCTGTTGTCCGGTCAACGGTCGGCACTGTCATCCGCGGGCTGGTCCCTCGGCTGCGTTTGCTGTCGATTACCTTGAAGTGATAAAGGAGAAGGTTTTGAAGATTCTCGTTCCAGTCAAACGAGTGGTGGATTACAACGTCAAAGTGCGCGTCAAGGCCGACGGCAGCAACGTTGATCTGGCCAACGTCAAGATGTCGATGAACCCCTTCGACGAGATTGCCATTGAAGAGGCCGTGCGTCTCAAGGAAGCCGGGATCGCCAGCGAAGTGGTCGCCGTTTCGGCCGGCGTGACCAACTGCCAGGAAACCCTGCGTACGGCGATGGCCATTGGCGCCGACCGCGGCATCCTGATCCAGACCGATGTCGAGCTGCAGCCGCTCGCCGTCGCCAAGCTGCTCAAGGCGCTGTGCGAGAAGGAGCAGCCGCAGATCGTTCTCTGCGGCAAGCAGGCGATCGACGACGACGCCAACCAGACCGGACAGATGCTGGCCGGCATGATGAACTGGCCGCAGGCGACGTTCGCCTCCAAGATCGTCGTTGCCGGTGAGCAGGCGACGGTCACCCGCGAAATCGACGGCGGTCTGGAAACCATCGAAGTCGCCCTGCCGGCGGTGTTGACCTCCGACCTGCGCCTGAACGAGCCGCGCTACGCGACGCTGCCGAACATCATGAAGGCCAAGCGCAAGCCGCTCGAAACGACCAATCCGGAAGCGCTGGGCGTCGACGTCACGCCGCGTCTGAAAACCCTCAAGGTCGCCGAACCGCCGAAGCGCAGCGCGGGCATCAAGGTGGCTGACGCCGCTGACCTGGTGATGAAACTCAAGACTGAAGCGAAGGTGATCTGATCATGGCCATACTCGTCATTGCTGAACACGACAATTCCTCGATCAAGCCGGCGACGCTCAACGCGGTAACCGCGGCGAGCAAGATCGGTGCTGAGGTGCATCTGCTGGTGGCCGGCAGCGCCTGCGCGCCGGCGGCCGACGCAGCGGCAAAGATCGCCGGTGTGGGCAAGGTCCTGCTTGCCGACGCTGCGCAGTTCGCCGACCAGTCGCCCGAGAATCTTGCCGCACTGGTGGTCGCCAACGCGGCGGCCTATGGTCACATCGTCGCTGCCGCAACGACGGTCGGCAAGAACTTCATGCCCCGCGTTGCCGCGTTGCTCGACGTGGCGCAAATCTCCGAGATTGTCGCCGTCGAAACGCCGGATACCTTCGTCCGCCCGATCTACGCCGGCAACGTCCTGGCTACCGTGCAGTCGAGCGACGCCATCAAGGTGATCACCGTGCGTGCGACCGCCTTCGAAGCAGCGGGCGAGGGGGGCAGCGCGGCCGTGGAAAACCTGGCGGCTGCTGCCGATCTCGGAAAGAGCAAGTTGGTCAATCGCGAGTTGACCAAGTCCGAGCGGCCCGAACTCACCGCCGCCAAGATCATCGTCTCGGGCGGCCGTGGCATGGGCAACGGCGACAATTTCCATCGGCTGCTCGAGCCGCTGGCCGACAGGCTGGGCGCTGCGCTGGGGGCGTCGCGCGCGGCGGTCGATGCCGGCTACGTTCCCAACGACTACCAGGTCGGCCAGACCGGCAAGATCGTCGCGCCACAGCTCTATATCGCCGTCGGCATCTCGGGTGCGATTCAGCATCTGGCCGGGATGAAGGACAGCAAGGTGATCGTGGCCATCAACAAGGACGCCGAGGCGCCGATCTTCCAGGTCGCCGATTACGGTCTGGTCGGCGACCTCTTCGAGGTCCTGCCGGCGTTGCTCGCCGAACTCGGCTGAGCAAAGGCGGGCGGCGGGCAGCGTGAACCTGCCGGACGGCCTGCTGGGCGGAGGCTGGATTCTGCTCTCCTGGCTCCTTTTCGTCGGGGTCGCGCTGGTTGCCGTGCGGCGGGCGCCATGGCGGGTTCTGGCCGACAGCGCACGCCTGAACGCCTTCCTGGCGACGATCGTTGCCCTTATCGTCCTCTGGCACCTGCAGGCCGGGGTCAGGCCTGGTCTCTCGCTGCACCTGCTCGGAGCAACGGTGTTCACCCTGTGCTTCGGCTGGGCGCTGGCCTTCATCGGTCTCTGCCTGGTGCTGGTCGGGGTCGGGCTGAACGGTTTTTCCGGCTGGCAGTCGTTTGCCGTCAACGCCCTCCTGATGGCTGGCGTCGGTGTCGCGGTGAGTCATGTGCTGCATCGTCTCGTCGATCGGCTGCTGCCGCGCCATATTTTTGTCTACATCTTCTGCAAGGGCTTCTTTGCCTCGGCGCTGGCGCTGATCGCGGTCGGTCTGAGCGCGTGCGCGCTGCTGGTGCTCAGCGGGACTTACTCGGCCGATTACCTGGCTGGCGAGTATCTGCCGTATTTTCTGCTGCTCGGTTTTTCCGAGGCCTGGCTGTCGGGAATGATGGCCACGCTGTTTGCCGTTTTCAGACCGGAACTTCTCGCCGATTTCGACGATGCGCAGTTCCTCGGACGAAAATGAATTGCCGTCTGACACGCCTTTCCGATCGCACCGCATACGCTACGGCTGCGCCATGCTGAGCGCCGGCAGAAAGCGCTGCCCCTGGGACTGCCGCGGCCTGAACGCCGCAGCGGTGGCGGCACTGATCCTGCTGGCTGCCGGTGCCGATGGCAGTGAAGTGCCGGAACAGAGCCCGGCGCTGGGGCGAAAGGCGCCGGCTGACGCAGGCCTGACTTTGCGCCTGAGCAGGGAATTGTCCCTGCCGGCGGGACGCGCTTCGACCAGCGAGCTCGGTCGCGACCTGCTGCGACTGCAACGGAGGACGCTGCAGATGCTCGGCGACCGGGATCACGCGCCACAGGCGCTGACCGAAAAGCTGGTCTGGCTGGAGGCGGATCTTGCCGAGCTGAAGAGGGTGGAGGCCCGCCTCGCCGCTGAAGCGGGTGCTTCGCCGGCAACGCGTCCCGCGGCGAAGTCTGCGCCGCCCGCCGCAGCGCCGGCGACGCCCGCCGCAGCGCCGGCGACGGCTGGCCAGCGGCCAGCGGAAGCGGCAGTGGGCGTCGAGGCTTGGGCCTTGTACGCTGCCCTGGCTGTACTCGGCTTGTTGGCCAGCGGGTGGTTCTTCCGCCGTCGGCGTGCCGCCCGGCAAAGACGCGCTTCGTCGCGCCAGGCGGCAAGCGAGCACGGCGGGAAGCGGGCCACGCCGTCGCGGACGGCCAGGGAGGCCGCAGCGTCGGCGAGCATGGCGCCGTGGGGGACGCGCGAGTGAGTCGAAGTGCGGCCAAGCGGCGGCCTGCCGGTGGGCGAAGAGAACGGTTTTTTTGATTGAGATCAGGGCAGTGCGCGCAAGCCCCTGCCCGCTTGAATAGCACCCCCCAAGACGGTCATGACGCTGATGATCGTTGTCCTCGCAAGTCAAAGGAGAATGAAATGAGTGAATACATTGCCCCCATCCGCGATATGCAGTTCGTGCTCAAGGAGCTCGCCGGGCTCGACCAGGTGGCCCAGCTGCCGGGCTGCGAAGAAGCAACGCCTGATCTCGTCGACGCCGTTCTCGAGGAGGCTGCCCGGTTTGCCGAGGAAGTGCTGTCACCACTCAATATCCCGGGTGACCTGGAAGGGGCCAGGTGGCACAACAAGGCGGTGACCATGCCGGCCGGTTTCAAGCAGGCGTACAAGCTCTTTGCCGACAGCGGCTGGACGGCGCTGGCTTGCGAGCCGGAGTGGGGTGGCCAGGGCCTGCCCAAGGTGGTGGCGGCGGCGGTCGCCGAGATGTGGAAGTCGGCCAATCACTCGTTTTCCCTTTGCCCGCTGCTCACCAACGGGGCCATCGAGGCGCTGGTGCTCACCGGCTCCGAGAAGCTGAAGAAGGACTATCTGGAGAAGATGGTCAGCGGCGAGTGGACCGGGACGATGAATCTCACCGAGCCCAACGCCGGCTCCGACCTGGCCGCCGTGCGCACCCGCGCCGAGCCGCAGGTCGACGGCAGCTACAAGGTCTTCGGGCAGAAGATCTTCATCACCTACGGCGACCACGACATGGCCGAGAACATCGTCCATCTGGTGCTGGCACGGACGCCGACTGCGCCCGAAGGCGTCAAGGGCATTTCGCTCTTCGTCGTGCCGAAGTTCATGGTCAACGACGACGGCAGCCTCGGCGAACGCAACGACGCCTATTGCGTATCGATCGAACACAAGCTCGGCATTCACGCCAGCCCGACGGCGATCATGGCTTTCGGCGACCATAGTGGCGCCGTCGGCTACCTGGTCGGCGAGGAGAATCGCGGTCTCGAGTACATGTTCATCATGATGAACGCCGCGCGCTTCGGCGTCGGCCTGGAAGGCGTTGCCGCTTGCGAGCGCTCGTATCAGCGCGCGCGCGACTACGCCCGCGACCGTATCCAGTGCACCGATGTCGGCGTACGCGGCGGCCCGAAGGTGCCGATCATCGTCCATCCGGATGTGCGCCGCATGTTGATGACCATGCGCGCGCACGCCGAAGCGACACGGGCCCTGGCCTACGTCGTCGCCGCGGCACACGACGCCGCCGTCCACCATCCCGACGCCAACGAGCGCAAGCGCAACCAGGCTTTCGTCGACCTGATGATCGGGGTGGTCAAGGGCTGGAGCACCGAGAGCGGGGTGACCATGGCCTCGATGGGCATCCAGGTCCATGGCGGCATGGGTTACGTCGAGGAAACCGGCGCCGCGCAGCACCTGCGCGACGCGCAGATCTCGACGATCTACGAAGGCACCACCGCCATTCAGGCCAACGACGTGATCGGGCGCAAGATCGGGCGCGAGGGGGGGGCGACGCTGCAGGCGCTGATTGCCACCATGCGTGCGCTTGACGCCGAACTGGCCGAAACCGCCGGCCAGCCAGGAAGTCATCTTGTCGCCATCCGCAAGCGCCTGGCGGCGGGTATCGACGCGCTGGCCGAAGCCGGCGACTGGATCGTCGCCACCTATCGTGACGACGTTCGCGCCGCCTCTGCCGGTTCCGTCCCGTTCCTGACCCTGCTCGGCATCGTCGCCGGTGGTTGGCAGATGGCACGCGCGGCCCTGATCGCCCAGCGCAGGATAGACGGCGGCGACGCTGATCCCTTCTACGCGGCGAAGGTGGTCACCGCGCGTTTCTACGCCGACCACATCCTGTCGCGCGCCGGCGGCCTGGCGAGCAGCATCACCGACGGCGCCGTCGGCGTGATGGCGTTGCCGGAAGACATGTTCTGAGCAGCTTCAGCGAGCCAGCCGGCCGGCTGGCTGACCGCCTTGCGCAGGCGCCGGCGATCGTCGATCGTCGGCGCGCCCGATCATCAGCCGCCGGGGTTCGACCGACCACAGGAAACGCAATGCCAACAAGCCAACGCAAGCTCGTCCAGACCAGCCTGATGTCCATTCGCTGGGGCGACATGGACGCCTACGGACACGTCAACAACACCGTCTATTTCCGCTACATGGAGCAGTGCCGCGTCGAGTATCTCGAAACGTTGGGCTTCAAGGTGCTGCCGCGGGGCACGGCGCCGGTGATCATCAACGCCGCGTGCACCTTCCTGGTACCGCTGAACTACCCCGGAATGCTCGAAGTACGCATGTTCTGTGGTCATCCCGGGCGCAGCAGCGTGCAGACGCATTACGAGATTCGCCTGCAAGACAATGAAACACTCTACGCCACAGGCGACGCAAAAATCGTCTGGATGGACGTGGCCAGCGGCAAGTCGGCGCCGATTCCGGACGAGTGGCGGGCGCAGCTGTCGTAAACGCATTTTCCAGTCGCAGCAAGGAGGAGGGGTGATGGATCAGCAGGCTCTCTGGCGCCCAGGCGCCGAACGTATCGCCAGCGCCAGGCTCAGCGCTTTCATGGCCGCCGTCAATGCGCGCTGGAACGCTGGCTGCAGCGACTACCCCAGCCTCTGGCGCTGGTCGGTGGCCAATCCCGAAGCGTTCTGGACCTCGGTCTGGGACGACTGCGGAGCCCTCGGCGAGCGCGGCGAGACGGTTCTCGAAGACGGCGATCGCATGCCCGGCGCGCGCTGGTTCCCGCAAGCCCGCCTCAACTACGCACGGAATCTGCTGCGCCGCCGGGACGACTCCGACGCGCTGGTCTTCTGGGGCGAAGACCAGGTCAGGCGGCGTCTCCCGAATGCCGAGCTGTACGCGCAGGTATCACGGTGCGCGCAGGCGCTGCAAGCCGTCGGCGTCGGCCGCGGCGATCGCGTCGCTGCCTACCTGCCGAACATGCCCGAGGCGCTGATCGCCATGCTGGCCACGGCTTCGCTGGGCGCCATCTGGTCGTCGGCGTCGCCCGACTTCGGGGTCCAGGGCGTGCTCGACCGCTTCGGCCAGATCGAGCCCAAGGTGCTGCTCTGCGTCGACGGCTACTGGTACAACGGCAAACGCGTCGACTGCATGGCCAGGAACGCGCAGATCGCCGCAGAGATGCCGACCGTCGAGCGTTGCGTCGTCGTTTCCTACCTCGACGCTGCCCCGGACGTGGCGGCGATCCGCCACGGCCAGCGCTACGCCGACTTCATCGCGCCCTGCCAGGCCGGCGAGATCGACTTCGTGCCACTGCCTTTCGAGCACCCGCTGTTCATCATGTTTTCCTCGGGAACCACCGGCGTTCCCAAGTGCATCGTGCACTGCCACGGCGGCGCGCTGCTGCAACACCTCAAGGAACACCAGCTGCACGGCGACGTGAAGCCGGGCGACCGAGTCTTCTACTTCACCACCTGCGGCTGGATGATGTGGAACTGGCTGGTCTCGGGCCTCGCCTCGCAGGCGACGCTGCTCCTCTACGACGGTTCGCCGTTCATTGCCGGTGCTTCGGGAAAGGCCGGAACGATCCTCTTCGACTACGCCGACGCCGAGCGGATGACGCACTTCGGCACCTCTGCCAAGTTCATCGACGCGCTTGCCAAGACCGGCCTGAAGCCGCGCGCGACGCACCGGCTGGAGGCGTTGCGGGCAATGTTCTCGACCGGCAGCCCGCTGGCGCCGGAAAGCTTCGACTACGTCTATGGCGATATCAAGGCCGACCTGTTGCTGGCGTCGATTTCCGGCGGCACCGACATCCTCTCCTGCTTCGCGCTCGGCTGCCCGATCCTGCCCGTTTTCCGCGGCGAACTGCAATGTCGCGGCCTGGGAATGGCGGTCGACGTCTTCGACGACGACGGCCAGCCGATTCCTGCCGGCCGTGGCGAGCGCGGCGAGCTCGTCTGCACCGCGCCGTTCCCGGCCATGCCGATCGGTTTCTGGAACGACCCGGACGGCGCCAAGTACCACGGCGCGTACTTCGACCGCTTCGCGAACACCTGGTGCCACGGCGACTTCGTCGAACTGACGGCCCACGATGGGATGATCATTCACGGCCGCTCCGACGCCGTCCTCAACCCCGGCGGCGTGCGTATCGGCACCGCCGAGATCTATCGCCAGGTCGAGCAACTGCCGGAAGTCGTCGAGTCGCTGGTCATCGGCCAGGAATGGCAGCACGACGTGCGCGTCGTGCTGTTCGTCAAGCTGCGCGAGGGAATCAGCCTCGACGACGCGCTGATCGAACGTATCAAGCAGCAGGTGCGCCAGAACACGACGCCGCGGCACGTGCCGGCAAAGGTGCTGCAGGTCGCCGACATTCCGCGCACCAAGAGCGGCAAGATCGTCGAACTGGCCGTGCGCCACGTCGTCCATGGCCGGCCGGTGAAGAACGTCGAGGCACTGGCCAACCCGGAAGCGCTGGCGTACTTCCGCGATCGGGACGAACTGCACAGTTGAGTCGTCTCCATTCAGCGCTGCTGAAAAACGCTTGAGGGCCCCCGAGGGGGCATGGCTGGTAGCCCGGCGTGCCGCCTCGCGACCTGGCCGAAAGCCTTGGCCGTCGGTGCCGACACGCCATCAATGGATTCCGGCCTCAACGCTGATGCAGGGGGGATGAGCGCAGAATCAGCCCCGCCGGAGCGGGGTCGGTGTGAGTGCTGATCCAGCGTCTTGGCCGTTACCCACGGGGAATTGACCGTTCATTCCCTTTTGAACGGCCATTCGTCCGACCCCTCTCAGCTGCGTGCGAAGGCGACCTACGTGTCTTGGCGCACAGAACGCCAGCGCAAGAAAGCCAATACTGCGAGGTTCCGGGGAAGACGGAGCGGTGAAAAACTTTGCCGTCCAACGCTATCGGAAGAAGGTATTCCAATGAGCTCGCATGCGGAACAGGTGACGCCGAGAACCGATGTTTCAGATGGCCTGAGCGGCGTCATGGAACCGTGGCACCAGGAGGCACTGCTCAAGGCCGGCGCCCTGCAGAACGCAATTTTCAACAGCGCAAATTTCTCGATTATTGCAACGGACGCGAAAGGCGTCATTCAAATCTTCAACGTCGGCGCCGAACGCATGCTGGGCTACGCAGCAGCTGACGTGGTGAACAACATCACGCCAGCCGACATTTCCGATCCGCAGGAAGTCATCGCGCGCGCAGAAGCGTTGAGCCTTGAACTCGATACGCCGATTACGCCGGGCTTCGAGGCCCTGGTGTTCAAAGCCTCGCGTGGCATCGAGGACATCTATGAACTGACCTACATCCGCAAGGACGGCAGCCGTTTCGCGGCGGTCGTTTCGGTAACAGCCCTTCGCGATGATCAAAACGAGATCATCGGCTACCTTCTGGTCGGCACTGACAATACCGCCCGAAAGGAGATCGAGGCCGAACAACAACTGCTCGGTCAACGTCTGCGTGACCATCAGTTCTACACGCGCTCCCTGTTCGAGTCCAATATCGACGCGCTGATGATCACCGATCCGTCAGGGGTCATCACCGACGTCAACAAGCAGATGGAGGCGCTCACCGGTTGCACCCGCGACGAGTTGATCGGGGCGCCGTTCAAAAGCCATTTCACTGATCCGAAGCGGGCCGAGGCGGGCATCAAGCTGGTGCTGCTCAAAAAGAAGGTCACCAATTATGAGCTCACCGCACGCGACAGGGGCGGGAAGGAAACAGTGGTGTCCTACAACGCGGCCACCCTTTACGACCGGGACAGGAGGCTCCAGGGGGTATTCGCGGCAGCGCGCGATATTACGGAACACAAACAGGTACAGGCGGAAATTCTCAATCTGGCCCTGTATGACTCATTAACGCGGCTGCCCAATCGCCGCCTGTTAAACGACCGAATGGGTCAGACGATGGCCGCAAGCCAGCGTAGTGGTCGTTACTCCGCGCTGATGTTCATCGACCTGGATAACTTCAAGTCGCTCAATGACACGCGTGGGCATGACGTTGGCGATTTGCTGCTGATTGAGGCGGCGGATCGGCTGAAACATTGTGTACGCGAGATTGACACCGTGGCCCGCTTCGGCGGCGATGAGTTCGTGGTGATGCTCAGCGAGCTGAGTGTGGAAAATTCAGAATCCACTGCCCAAGCCGGCGTGATTGCGGAAAAAATCCGTGCTGCGCTGGACAGGCCTTTCGTGCTTCAAGGGCGGCAAAAGGGAACAGCGGAAAATACCGTCGAGCATCAATGCACCGCGAGCATCGGCGTGGCGTTGTTCAGCAAGCGTGACGCCAGCCGGGACGACATCCTCAAGTGGGCGGACAAGGCGATGTATCAAGCCAAGGAGGCAGGTCGCAATTTGATTCGGTTCTATGAGCCGACCGCTTGAGCGACCGCCTCTGGAAGGGCAGCGGTCGCTCGATCCACGTGCCGCCGAGTGTTTCTTGTGGGTCGTCAAGAGGTGACGCTCCGGCGCAGATCACGAGCAGTAATCGCTGCCGCAGCGCGCAATAGAGACGCTTTCGACGAGCTTGGCCAATTGCAGACGTCGCAAAGTAGGCGCGTCGCGTTCGGTATATTCACGTTTCGTGAGCTGACCCCATCAAGGATGCAGCACCACACCGGGGTCGCTATGTGGTCGCGCTGGCGACAGCCTCGCCAAGCGTCTGCAGCGCCGCCATCGGCGGCGCTTCGGCAAGGTAGATCATGCCGGTGGGCACCTGGCTGATTTCTTCGGGCAGCGTCTGCACGACCAGATCGGCGGTATGCGCCGATTGCTCGACGACCCGCCGCGGCATCAGGGTCCATCCCAGGCCGACGGAAACACAACCGAGAATCCCGTCCAGCGTTCCGAACTCCATGGCCTCGGCGACGGCGTGGCCGCTGGCGCGCTGCCAGGCGAGGGCGCGTGTGCGATAGGCGCAGCCTTCGCGGAAGAGGATCAGCGGCTGCAACCGCGGATCGGTGTCGGCAGCATGAACGAGCACCAGTTCCTCGATGACCAGTTCATCGAAGCGCAGATCCGGGTGTTCGATCGGACCGGCGACGATGGCGCAATCGAGCTTGTGGGTCAGCACCTTGTTGACCAGCGTTGCGCTGGTGTCGGTCTCGATGCGCAGTTCGAGGCGGGGATGCCTGGCGCGGACCGCCTTCAGGGCCAGTGGCAAATGCAGCGCGGCAAAGGTCTCCATGCTGCCAATGCGCAGTTCGCCGACACCGTCGCCGACCAGACGAACGGCGGCGCCACTCTCGCGTTCGAGGTGCAGCATGCGGCGCGCGTAATCGAGCAGCACCCGGCCGGCGGGAGCCAGCGCCACGCCACGCCCGCTGCGGAAGAAGAGCGCCGCGCCCAGTTCTTCCTCGAGCCTGCGGATGCGGCTGGTGACGTTGGACTGGACGGTGTTCAGCTTGCGTGAGGCGGCCAGAACGCCGCCTTCATCGACGACGGCGGTGAAGGTGCGCAGTGCGATCAGCTCCATCGACATATCTCCATTACAGAATTGACTAATCTAGACTATTCATTTGTGGAGATAGTTTATAGCAGTTATCGTTTGGCCATCAACTCAAAAGGACGTCTGGACATGAACGAGCAGAAAGAACGCCTGGAACGTTTTCATGTGCTGGGCGCCGGTATCTGCAGCCTGATGCTGGTCCTCGGCGTCGCCCGCTTCGCCTATACGCCACTGCTGCCGCTGATGCAGCAACAGGCGGGACTGGGCGTCGGGGCGGCCGCCTGGCTGGCGGCGATCAACTATGCCGGTTACCTGAGCGGCGCCGTGGTGGCTTCACTGATCAGCGACCTGGTGCTCAAGGATCGCCTCTACCGGATCGGCCTGGTCGTCGCCGTGCTCAGCACCGCGCTCATGGGCCTGACCACCGACGTGGCCATCTGGGCGCTGTCGCGTTTCGTCGCCGGCCTGAGCAGCGCCGCCGGCATGCTGCTGGGCACGGGGCTGATCCTCAACTGGCTGATTCGGCACAATCATCGCAGCGAACTCGGTATTCACTTTTCGGGGATCGGCCTGGGAATTGCCGGCTGTGCGGCGGCGGTGGCGCTGATGAGTCATTGGCTGGACTGGCGCGAACAGTGGTTTGCATTTACGCTGATCGGCAGTCTGCTGCTCATCCCGGCGCTGCGCTGGCTGCCGGCACCCGACCGCAGCACGTTTACCAAGGGCGGGCAGCAGATGCTCGACAATCCTCCGAGCGCGGCTTTCATGCGCCTGCTGATGGCGGCCTATTTCTGCGCCGGCTTCGGCTACGTGGTCAGCGCGACCTTCATCGTCGCCATCATCGACCACCTGCCCGGTCTGGCGGGACGCGGCACGCTGGTCTTCCTGGCGCTCGGTGCGGCGGCTGCGCCGGCGTGCATCGTCTGGGACCTGATCGCCCGACGGACCGGCGAGTTGAACGCCCTGATCCTCGCCGCCGTGTTGCAGATCGTCGGCATTCTCCTGCCGGTGATGGGCGACGGCCTGGTGGCGGCGCTGGCCGGGGCCTTGCTCTTTGGCGGCACCTTCATCGGCATGGTGAGCCTGGTGTTGACCATGGCCGGGCGCTACTATCCGACGCGCCCGGCTAAGATGATGGGCAAGATGACGCTTTCCTACGGGGCCGCGCAGATCATCGCACCGGCGGTCACCGGCTGGCTCGCCGGCAGCCTCGGTAGCTACGCCGCTGGTCTGCACCTGGCGGCCGCAGTGATGGCCGTTGGTACGTTATTGTTGCTGCTGCTCAAGTTTGTCGAGCGCCGCGACCTGTCGCTGAGCGCTGCTGTCACCGGAACCTGTCCGCAGAGCTGAGCAAGCGTTCGCTAGGGCTGGCTGACGGGTTGCGCCCGCTGGCCCTGGCGCGACGAATCGCGTTAGCAGCTTTCCACTCTCCGGTTTCCGGATCACGCTGGAGACCTCGATGCCGTCATGCGGATAGCTCAGCGAGGTCGGCCCTGGTAGCGACGTCTATTTCTTGGCGTCCTTGGCGGCGTCCTGGACGCTCTCACCTGCTTTTTCGATCTGCTGGCCGACCTTCTCGACCGCTTTGTCCATTTCCTTGCCAGCCTTCTCTGCCGGGCCTTCCTGTTTCTGGCAGGCAGGCAAGGTCAGCAGCAGGGCACTGACGCCGATGAGCAAGGCCGTGCTGACAGTTTTTCCGAGTTTCATTGCTGCGCTCTCCTGGTGGACCATCTAGTTGTAGTGCTGCATCCTTGATGAGACTTTCGGCAACCACCCAACACCCAACACCCAACACCCGCCATCATGGCGACAAGGCGAAGCCCATGCGGCAATCCAGAGGTGTGGCTTTTCGCGTTATCAATGAAGGCGGCGGGGAAATAGTGAGAGGATGGAACTGGATTGCCACGTCGGCTGCGCCTCCTCGCAATGACGTGTGGGCTGGGGGGTGGCGCCGCATTCCCGACGCGGCTTTCAGCAAGCCTGACAGCGGCGCGAAACCCTCGGGGTAGGCGGAGGCTATTTGTTCCATACAGCGTGGCAACACTGCAGTTGCTGTCACGGGTGTGACCCACGGCGCAAGGTCGTGGCGGGCCGACGACAATGAGCCAGTGATGTGCGCCGGCCCGGCAGGGACGGCGTATGGCAGGTCGATCGTCATTTGCTGACTTCGTGGCCGACGACGCCGCCAACGGCTGCGCCGCCGACTGTTCCGAGCACACTGCCGCCCGTAAGGACGGCACCGCCAACGGCACCGACGCCAGCGCCAACGGCGGTGTTCTTGCCCTGCGTCGACATGCCCGAACAACCACCGAGGGCGAACAGTATGGCTATGGCAACTGCACCGAAGGTGATTCTTTGCGTCTTTTCCATGGTATTACCTCTTTCCTGAACGTGCTGTTACCGGTTCTTCGCGCCCGCTCGAGTACGATTCATGACTCGGCTTCCCCGGGCGCGATTGCGGGCGGTCCGGACCGCCATCCTGCGGACATCGCCGGCCGGCTGACTCGGATGGCTTATCGTACTTCCAGGTTCTTTCGCTGTCTGTCTGCTGGGGCACATAGCCGGCAGTCCCGCGGCGAGTTGCCGCTTGCCTCGCCAGGTCGATTCCGTGCGCGACCGCGTGCAGCCCGGGGTCAGGATGCCGGCTAAGCCATCCCTCGCGCGTAGGTGGCGTTGTCGGCCTCGTAGCAGCCGCAGGAAGCGGCTTCCAGGCCGCCGCGGTCGAGGATCCTGATGTTCCCGCGGCTGTAGCCGATCAGGTTGCGTTTTTGCAGTGCGGTCGCGGCCTTCGTCACACCGACCCGACGCACTCCCAGCATCGAGGCCAGAAATTCGTGCGTGCCATGAAAGGCATTCGACTGCGCCCGGTCCTGCGTCATCAGGAGGCAACGGGCGAGACGCGCTTCAACGACATGAAAGCGGGCGCAGGCGGCGGATTGCGCGAGTTGGCCCATCACCACATGCAGGTAGCGCTTGAGTAGCCCCTGCAGCGCCGGACTGAAAGCGAGTTCGCGACGAAACGGTGCGGCGTCCATGCGCAGCGCAAGGCCTGCGCCCTGTACCAGCGCGCTGAGCGGCGAAATATCCACGCCGAGGATGAGCGAGATGCCGAGCATGCCTTCGTCGCCGACCAGACCCACCTCCAGGCTGGCGCAGCCGTCGATCGGCGTGATCAGCGAAATGTAGCTCGTCGTGGGAAAGAAGACGTGGCGAATGCGTTCACCGGGTTCGGCGAGAACGTCGGCAAAGGTCAGTTCGACCAGCTCAAAGCCGGCCAGGAGACGCCGCCGGTCTTTGTGCGGCAGGGCCTCGATGAGTCGATTGGCGGCGGCAGGGACCGGTGTTGGCACGTCGCTCCTCACGATGCAAAGAAGTAACCGGCAACCGGAGAGGTGCTGCTATGCCGGTGTCGGATGCGAACCAGGAGCGAACAATTTCGCCCGAGTGAGAACTTCATTGCGCAGAGTGTGCAGCGAAACTCGACGACCGTCCGGGCGGTAGCGCACACAGCAGCGCGGCCACGTGCTGTTGTAAGGAACACTAGCGTGCAGTCACCTCGGGGAGCAGGCGCTCGAACTCCTTCCTGACCACCGCGTAGCACTCGCAGCAGCGCGCCTCCAGAGCCGCCCGGTCGAGTATGGTGATGCGCCCGCGCTGATACACGATCATGCCCGCCCGCTGCAGATTGCCGGCGGCTTCGGTAACGCCTTCGCGGCGCACGCCGAGCATGTTGGCGATCAGTTCCTGCGTCATGACCAGTTCGTTCGAGGGCAGGCGGTCGAGGGAGAGCAGCAGCCAGCGGCACAATTGCTCGTCGAGCGAATGATGGCGGTTGCACACCGCCGTCTGCGCCATCTGCGTCAGAAGCGCCTGCGTGTAGCGCAGCAACAGGCGCTGCATGGGGCCGGCGCGATAGAACTCATCCTTCAGCAGTTGGCCCTGCAAGCGGTAGGCGTGGCCGGCGCTCTGCACCACGGCCCGGCTCGACGTGCTTTCGCCGCCCATGAACAGCGACACGCCGACGATCCCCTCGTTGCCGACGACGGCGATTTCAGCCGATGAGCCATCCTCCATGACGTAGAGCAGGGAGACGATCGCGGTGGTGGGAAAATAGACATGGCGCATCTGGATGCCGGACTCGTAGAGCGCCTCGGCGAGCGGCATCGGGACTAGTTCCAGACGGGGAAACAGGCGTGCGTACTCGTCCGCCGGCAAGGCGGCGAGCAGGTGGTTCTGGCGCGGGTCATGCGTGGCAGAGATCAGGGGAGGCAAGGGCATGGCGCTTGATTCCGTCACCAGCAGCGATCGGACGAGCTTGCCGACGCACGCGAATTGAAGCTTCGAGGTGTGTTGACTATACACGCTGCGTATTGGCTATGTGCAGCAGCGCACAGACGCACCCGGGCGTTCGGCGCAGCCGGTGCAGGCTCATGGCGAGAAGCGGTGGTTCGGCCTCACGCGTCCCACAGCCGCCTGTTTTCAATGCTCAATCAGTCACTGGAACCCGCATGGACAAGGATCAATTCACGACCGAAGTGGCTCTCGAGTTTCATCGGCGCGTGGCGGCGATTATCGCGGCCGTCCAGGCCGGAATGTGGAAGCACGGGGTGCACGACCTGCTCGGCTACGCCACCGACTTTGCCGTCGGCGAGGCCCGCGGACGGCAGACCCTGGTGCTCAAGAGCCGCAGCCGTTCGAGCTATGTGCGCCTTCAGTGGGAGACCATCCTCGGCGACGGCCCCGCTGCCCGGCAACTCGTGGACGACGCCATCCAGAGCGCGATCAACGAACTCGCCTGATCGCCTGTAGCCACTGAGCAACCGCCATGGGCGCCGGCGTACAGAGAACGTTCTGCGTTCGCTGGCTGATGGGTGGGCTGGCCGGTCGCCCGGAACCCTGGGCGGCGTCGCACAAGCCGGCACCCGCCTCGCTTGCGCCTATGTTCGCTGGCAGACAGACAGCAAAAGCGCGTCTGCTTAGCCTGCAGTGATCGGGGCCGGCCAGAGTGCAGCGACTGCGCCCTGGCGGCGCGCGACACTTGCAGGCAGCGTACCGGTGGCCGAACGAACTGCCTGTTGCGCATGTCGCAGCCCTGGTGGGCCCGTAAAAAACGTGCCAAAAAAACCTTGTTTGAGGAAGAGGAAAGCCCATGAAAACGATTCGTAGAGTCACGTTCAGCGCCCTCGCTGCGGCTGTTCTGTTCGGCCTTGGTGCCTGCGCGGACATGGTTGCGCAGGACAAGGCGACCAGCATCGACGCCGGTGCCGGCGCCCTCGGAGTAGAAACTCTTCCGGACGGCAGCAGCGTCGGAACCGTCGGCGGCGCCCCGGTCGGAGGCGTGATCGGCCACGACGTCGGCAAGAAGTGATGCGCTGCGCGAGGTAGCTTGCCTCCCCGGCAGATAGCTCGCGCCCGCTCGTTACCCTGATCCCGCGGGCGACGCGACCCTCATGGTCGCTCCCGTTGCGGGCCAATCGATTGAGCAGAATTACCAGGAGATATCAGAGATGAAAGCAGGTGGATCAATCCGCGCGACTTTGCTCGTGAGCGCACTGCTCTTGGCACTGTCCGCTTGCCAGAAGCACGAAAGCGAAGGCCCGGCAGAGCACGCAGGAAAGGAAATCGACAAGGTGGTAGCGAAGGCTGGACAACAGGTCGAGAAGGCTGGCGAGGAAATCAACAAGGTGGTGGAGAAGGCTGGACAGCAGGTCGAGAAGGCCGGCGAGGCCATCCAGGACGCTGCCAAGGGCGACAAGAAGTAGGATGTCGCAAACGCGCGCGTCCCGTCACGTGCCCGGATTGTCCAAGCTCGGGCGAACTCCTTGACCCTTTATCGAAGCCCGAGAAACGACAGGACGAAGAGGACGATGACGACTAGGCCGACGAGGTAAATGATGCTGTTCATGTACTTTCCTTTGGAAGGGGTGAGGTGACCGAATGGCACAGACAGGTCGACTCGAGGTCACCGCTTTCCACGCTACTCTTTTCGGGCCACGCGCTCTGTACGTTGGCGTACACAGCAATGCGTCGTGCGCGCCACGCTGCCGCCATTTCCCGCTCTTTCCCGCTCGGGCCAGCCATCGTGACCCGCAAGGCGCCTTTGGTGCTCATCACCAGCAACGCCCCCGCCCGCGGAACGCTTAGCGCCACGGCGGTACCCGCGCGGCCTCCGGCCTTGGGCTGTCGCGGCCAAGCTGAAGCTGGTCGCCGCCACGCGGCGTGACAGTCGATCTTCCTGCGTTGGAGCTTCCTCGGTTTTCCGTGTGCTAGCGAACAGACGACAGGGGTTTCTTCCCCATAGGATGGCACTCAATCGGATTCGGCCAGGCCGACTGTCAGCGGCAACGCTGCGCAGGCTTCCTCCTGGGCTGCACATCAGGGCCTCGGCCCGCAAATAGGAGTTCCATCATGAAGAACAACTTTCTCGTCCCCGGCCTGCTGATCGCTGCGATGACCTTTGCGTCATTCGTGACCGATGTCGGAGCCGATGACGGACCCATTGTCCACCAGGCGGGTGGTTTGTCCTATGTGTCGGGCGGTGTCGGCGACGAGTCGCTCCAGAGTCTCAGGGAACGCGTCAGTGAATTCAACCTGAAGCTGGTATTCGCCATGACCTCCGGGGCATATCTGAGCAATGTGCGGGTGACCGTCGCTGACGCGAGGGGCAAGACGCTTGTGGAGGCCATCTCCGACGGACCGTGGTTCCTGGCGAAACTGCCGGCAGGCGAATATCGGGTGGTCGCCAGTTACGCCGGCAAGGCGATCGAGCGCTCCGTTGCCGTCGACGCGACAGCGCTCAAAACGGTAGATTTCCGTTGGGCCGAGGAATAATGGTGCCAGCGCGGTCGCCGCAAGGCCGCATGATCTAGTCACCTGACAGGCGACGCGCTGGCCCGTGGCGGGCCACGCCGGGTTCCTGCCCCCCACAAGCGGAACATGGCGGTCGTCGACGATAGCCGAGTTCGGCTCAGGGTACGCCAGCGTACAGACTGCGCCGGGCCATGCGCCCAGACTTGCCGTCTTGGCTGGCGTTGCCAGGAAATCCGTCCACCGGTGCGTGCGCTCGGCACTCTGTGTCCCTTCCCACTGGTCGCGCTGTGCGGGGCCCCGGGGGCGAAAAACCGGCGGCGACGCAGTTTGCCCGATCGGCCGTTTGCCTGTTCGGGTCACGGACACAAGGAGTTTGATGTGAACTGGAATATCGTCGAAGGGAACTGGAAGCAGTACAAGGGCAAGGTAAAAGCGCAGTGGCGCAGCCTTACCGAAGAGCAGCTGGAATTGATTGCCGGCAAGCGCATCGAGCTCGCGGGCAGGATTCAGGAGACCTACGGCACAACCAAAGACGAGGCCGAGGCGCAGATCAAGCGCTTTGAAGAGCGCAACAAGGATTAGCGACCGTAGACCGCTCGCCTGATCCGATAGGGGCGCGTGCCGCTGACAGGCGTGCGAACCGGTGTGGTGATGCTTCAGCGACTGTTGGGCCGCGTCGCTGGACTCCGGAAATGGTGAGGCCCGACAGCTGCAGATACAGGAGGCAATCATGTCGTTACTACTATGGGCCGGACTTGGACTCATCGCCGCGCTCGTCGCCAACAGGATAGTTGGCGGAAGCGGGCGGGGCGCCGTCATGGACATCGTTCTCGGTGTTGTCGGCGCAGTCGTTGGCGGCTGGCTCTTCAATAGCTTCGGGATGGCCAGCGGTGGGGGATTAAAGCTCTACAGCCTGCTCCTGGCCGTCGTCGGCGCAAGCACGCTGCTGCTGGTGTACCACGCCAGCCTGTGCGGCGTACGGGAAGCCCTGTTCAACCTCGATCTGGAGAAGAAATCGTGAAACAGCTAACACGCGCCGTCGGCGGCGCAAGCTCCGTCGAGAACGACATGCGGATCAAGTGACGGATGCCAATGATGGCCAGTCACTCCCACCGCCGGGAACGAAAAACCTGCCGTGGCCTACTTTGCGATCCGTTTTCTGGGGCGACCCGGGTCAGGATCAGACGCCACGCCTCGCCCCGGTCTGTACGCCAGCGCACAGAGTCCCTGTTCCTTTCCGGTTAGGCTGACCATGGTGCTCAAGTGCGTCAGCACGCACGAATCGGGGCCATTCACAGCTTGCCTGACCGCCTTCACGCCAAATCCTTTCACGCTTTTCAACCACGGGAATTATTGCCATGTCAAAGAGAGACGACTACATCGAGAAGATGAAACTTCAACTCGATGAAGCGAATACGAAAATGAGCGAGCTGGAAGCCAAAGCGAAGGAAGCGAAGGCCGAGGCGCGCGAGAAGTACGCGGAGGAAATGGGCAAGCTGCGCCACCAGTCCCAGCTGGCCCTCAGCAAGCTCGAAGAACTGAAGGCTGCCGGCGAAGACTCCTGGGACGGCATGGTTGCGGAAATGGAGAAGATTCGCGACGCCTTCGTTCATTCATTCAAGTACTTCAAGTCGCAGCTCTAGCAGCCGGCCGGACTGAACGTCGGCAAAGCTGGCGTGTTTCACCCTGTGGGGAAAAGCCGGTTTTGCCTGATTCTCCGGCTTTTCCGAGGGTCCCCCTTATCCACCCGGCTGTGGGCCAATACGGCCAGGCGCTTGAAATTTCTCGCCATGAAAACCAGCGTCCACTCGCCGCTGACCCTCTTCAACCGGCGCAAATAGAAGCGACGAAAGCCCGTCACCGCGTCGATGTTTCCGAACACCGGCTCGTCCGCCTGCTTGTGTAGGGCGTCGCGCGCCCGTCCTGCCTGCCTGGGTCTTCAGCCGATGGAACATTGCCTGAACGAGCGTGTGGCATCGTCGGGTTAGGGCGCCGGCTAACTGCGGCGCTCCCGCCAGCCCGCACGTCATTGCGAGGAGGCGTAGCCGACGTGGCAATCCAGAAATTCTGTTTTTCGCCTGGCTGGTGTGGCGGACAAGGAGTCAGAGAATGGCACTGGATTGCCGCGTCGGCTACGCCTCCTCGCAATGACGGTGGCTGGTGAAATTAGATTACGTCAAGCCGGTGTCAGCCCGAACCGCAGCACCTTCTGTCACCCCAACTCCAGTCCGGCGACGAGCGCATTCAGGTCGATCACTTGGTCATATCTGTGTGATCAGTGCCAGTGTCTTGGCGTTGCCGCCTGCCTCGAACTTCGTCGACAGCCGCGAAAGGATGGCTGAGTTGTACTAGATGATTGCGTTCGCGACCAGGCGCGCACATGAAACGCCAAGGATGCGAGCAGGTGATCAACGGCCACCTTCCAGTATTCGGAGGATTCGCGTACGGAGCACCGGTCGCTGGCATCGCGCAGGGCCTCCATCCACAAGATCTCCGCCTTGGCGCCACGAACCCCCGCCTTGCTGGCAACCCATGGCAGGATCTTTGGGTAGTTCTCCGTCACTTCACTCTCCTTGGTGCGCCGTCATCAAGCGTGTTCAAACGCCTGGCTTTCGCCGGTATTGTCGGTTCGCGGGATAGCTGGCTACTTGCAGCATGGGCTGGCAAGCGAACCAGGTCTGTGCGCCAGCGCACCCGAGAGGTTTCGGCACAAGCATCCCGGAGGCAGGCGCCCCACGAACGGCTTTGGCCAAAAAAAACCCCGGCATGGCGGGGTTTATCATCAACACCACGGTCTGCGTGCTTAGGCGTCTTTCTTTGAAAGCGAGGCCGCCGAGCTTGCGATTCGGGCGCTTGCGTCACGGGCCACCTTAGCGTTGGCGGCAGTCATGTCGGTAATCTGCTGCGCAAAGCCCTTGAACTGTTCGAAGCCCTTGAGCCAGCCCGCGCTGGGGTTTCCACCCTCGCCATGGGGAGAGAAGTAGGAACCGACGAGATTGGTCACCTCTTTCTGCGTTTCGGCGGCTATCGCCTGCACGCCCTTGAGGTATTCGGTGGCGTTGTTGCTCGCTGTCTCGGCCGCACCGGCCAGTAGCTTCGACGGATTCTTCACGTCTTTGCTCTGGCTCAAGGAGCCGACGGCGACGGTACCGCCCTCCAATGCAGCGCGAGTCGCATTCAGGTTCAGGGTAGCCAGACGTTCAAGGTTGGAAAATGCCAGCTTCGACAAAGTCATGAAGGCATTGGTGTTGATCTCGGCGGTGGCGGTCAGGTTCGGGCTGGTAGGTAGCATGTGTTACTCCTTTGGGGAATGAAAACAGGGATTCAGCGGTACGGATATGCCAATCCAGAACAGTGATTCAGGCATGCACGAACTTCGAATCCAAAGTGCAGCTTGGGCGAAAAATTCCACAAACACTGTTCGCTGCCGTACATAGCGCCAGACTTTTCATTCCTTCTTCGCTGCCCGGGCGATATCGGCAGCGATCGCGTCCATCAGCCCGCTCGCCAGAAGCGGTTCATCAGGGGCTTGACGCTGGCGCCGTGGACGAGGATCGACATCGTGATGACGATCAGGGTCATGTGGATGAGCTCCAGCGCCACATCTTCCGGGAGACCGTGTTCAATGGCGTACACGAGATAGTAGAGCGAGCCGATCCCACGCACCCCGAACCAGCCCACCATGCCGCGAACGCGCGCTGGCGTGCGCGAGCCCAGCAGCCCGATGCCCACGCTGAGCGGGCGTGCGACGAGGAACAGGAAGAGGGCGAGGCTCACCGCGCGCCAACTCCACGAATCGAGGAACAGCGAGCCCCCGACGAGCAGGATCAGCAGCAGTTCCGAGATCCGCTCAAGATGCTCCTTGAAGACCAGTGACCCTTGGCTGACCGTCGCCACCGGATCGCCGCCCCCTGACGTAGCGACCGGGTCGTGCCCGGCAAGCCCTTTTTCCAGGTTGTCGGCCCGGGCGTTGATCAGCCTGACTTCGGTCTGTCGAAGCGAGACGGCCGCGAAGAATACGGCAAGGAAGCCCCAAGCATTGACCAGTTCGCTGACCCCGTAAACGACGCCGATCAGTCCCAGGCCCAGGAAATCGTCCATGAGCTCGTGGTCGAAACGTCTGCTGCGCAGAGTCCAGCCGAGCCGGCCGAGAGCGGAACCGAGGACAACGCCGATCGCGATCCCGGCTACGGTCGCCCACAAGACATCCACGAGCGCCCAGCGCAGGCCGAATTCGCCAAGGTCGTGCAAACCGAGCAAACCCAGGCCGAGCATCACGAACGGGAAGGCGCTGCCGTCGTTCATGCCGGCTTCGCAGGTGAGATCGAAGCGCAGGCGGTCGCGGTCGCCGGGATGACGGATCTGGACGTCGGTGGCGAGGACCGGATCCGTTGGCGCCACGATGGCGCCGAGAAGAACCGAGGCGCCGAGGGACAGCCCGAGCACGAAGTGGGCAAAGGCGGCAACCATGGCCACCGTGAGTGCCATCGATGCCGATGCCAGAAGCAGGGGTGTGCGCCAGCGATCGAGCCGCATCGGGGCAGGCATCTTGACGCCGGCGGCGAATAGCGAAATCAGCACCGCCACTTCGGTCAGCACTTCCAGCAGTGCCGATTCTCGGAGCGGGTTGAAGTGAAAGGCGTTGAGCAGCGTCGGCCCGACGACCAGGCCAATCGACAGATAGATGATCGCCGAGGTGACCGGTAGACGCTTGATGAACGACGGGGTCAGACCCATGACGAGCAACAGCCCGCCCACCAGCAGGAACCACAGTGCTCCCGTCATTGCCGCTTCCCCCTCTTGAATGTCGCGAATGCAGTGCTGCACCTTCCAGTCCCTGCCGGCGGACGGGGCAGGTCAACGATACGATGCCAGACATGGCTGCGCCGTCCTTCCACTAGGCCGTGGACACTTCGTCGGTGCGCACGAGAAAGCTCTTGAGGACGCTCTGGCCGAAGGTCGTGACCATCGCGACATCGGCGGCGTCGCGGCCGCGGGCCATGAACGATGCGTCCGATGCGAGGAACGTTGCTGCGCGCGTCGAAGGGGTACCAGCGGCCGCCGAGATAGACGTCGAACCAGCCGGAGAAGTCCATCGGACCGGGCCCCGGCGTGATCCCGATGTCGCCCAGATAGCCGGTGCAGTAGCGGGCCGGTATGTTCATGCAGCGGCAGAAGGTGATGGCCAGATGAGCGTAGTCGCGGCAAACGCCGGCGCGCTCGTTGTAGGTCTCCCAGGCCGTCTTGGTCGGGCGTGCGAACTGGTAGCCGAAGCGGATGCGCTGGCGGACGAAATCGCAGATCGCCTGCACGCGTGCCGAGCCGGGCGGCGTGTGCGCGAACAGACGCCATGCCTCGGCGGACAGTCGATCGGTTTCGCAATAGCGGCTGCCGAGCAGAAAGACCAGCGTCTCTTCCGGCAGATCCTGGAGGGCGATCTGTTGCGCCTGCGCAGCGACGTCGTCCACCCGGCCCCCATCGTGAACGACGCCGTCGGCAAAGATACGGATGTCGCCGATCGGCGCGACGATTCGGCTACACCAGTTTCCGAAGCCGTCGCGACAGGCAACCAGTGCTACCCCGGGATCGGTCATCAGGTGGGCAGGCACCACGGCGTCGTTCAGCCGACTGTTCAAGCGAGCCTGCCAGCCGTGAAAGAGGTCGACGTAGGCGGTGGGGATGCGGTTGCCACCATGCTCGCAGGTCACGACATGGAAGTCGCTCTGGCGCTCCGGAGTGCTGGCTGGTGACCGCAAGAGATCACCAGACCCGTTCTGGAAGTACTCGAAACACCCGGCGTGTGCCCTTGCTCCGGCGCTGGTGCCAGGAGGTGAAGTTCAGCAGGGATGCGGAAGACGCGTTGCCCGTCGCCGGGGAAGTGCCCGCCGACGATGCGCGATGCGTTGAAGCTGATGTCACTCGCTGCGAGGAAGGGAGCATAGCGCCACGCCTATGAGCACAGGAAACGAAACAGCCGCCATTGGCGGCCGCTTCGTCAAAGCGATGGGCAGGTATGCCCATTGGGGCTACGGTTTCAAGGCGTCCTTGACCGCGTCCCTGGCGTCCTTGAGGTTCTCTTTCAGGTCGCCGACATGTTCCTGCACTTTGCCTTCAGCCTGGTTTTTCAGTCCCTTTGCCTGTTGCTCAGTGCTGCCTACCAGTTTGCCGGCCTTTTCCTGAATCTTGCCGCCCAGGTCTTTCGCCGCGCCCTTGACTTGATCTTTGTTCATCGTGAACTCCTGACTTATGGCTGATACGTCGGATAGTCGAGCCCGCTACGGTTCGTCCTGCGACTCCTGGTCATCAAACAGGCGATGCCCGGTGTCGATGCAGGGACTCTAATATCGAACGGGGGTCAGGTTCTGTGCGCTAGCCGACATAGGCGCCTGCGCGGGTGTCGGTGCCCACCTGTGCTGTGCAAGGGACATGGTCATGATCGGCTGCTTTGGAAGTGTATGGTCGGAGCCTTCTGCCGGTGCCTGCGCTGCTCGCGCGGGCAATGGATCCGGGGAATGTCGTGCTCCCCGGTGCATGAATCAACGCCGGCCCACCATGATGCCGACGGCGAGCCCCAGCGCCGCGGAAAGCACGACGACTTTCCAGGGGTTCGGACACCTCGATAGGGGGATGATCCACCTTTGGAGGGAATTGATGAGCCAAAAACCCAAGGCCTTCGACCCGAGCATCAAGCGGCAGGTCGTTCACCTGATCGAAGACCAAGGACTGAGCGTGGCGCAGTTTGCGGCAGAGCAGTCCGGGCAGGCCGACATCGACCGACTCACGATGATCGGGGATAAGGGGTGGCAGCGCGGCAAGGGGTTCCGGTCATGGAAGCCAAAACTCCGAATCCAGGGCGCCCGAACCGAAACCGGGAGCGAAGGCAGCTTCTGCTGCGCGGGCCGAGCCGGGTTCCCGATAGCCGCGGCCAGCCCATCACGGCCCTCGTCGACCGTGCGCGAGTGCGGCTCTGCGTACGCTAGCGTACAGACTGCGCCGGGTCATGCGCCCAAGCTGCAGTCACATCTGGCGTTTCCTGGTAATCCGTCCACTGGTGAACGTGGTCGGTGCATCGACTCCTCCACTTCCTCCGTCTGTCGCCATGTGCGGAGCGTTGGTGGCGAAAAACCGGCGGCAACAAAGGATGTCCGATTGGCAATTCCGCCGTTCGGGTTACGAACACAAGGAGCTTGAAATGAACTGGGATATCGTCGCAGGGAACTGGAAGCAGTTCAAGGGCAAGGTAAAAGCGCAGTGGGGCAAGCTCACCGACGAGCAACTGACGGTGATTGCCGGCAAGCGGGCCGAACTCTCGGGCAGGATTCAGGAGGTCTACGGCTTCACCAGGGACAAGGCCGATACGCAGATCAAACGCTTCGAAAAACGCAACAGGGACTACCAACCTGTGATTGCCGGCAAGCGGGCCGAGCTCTCGGACAAGATCCAGGAGATCTACGGCATCACCCAGGAAAAAGCCGACGCGCAGATCAGACGCTTCGAAAAGCGCAACAAGGACTACCAATTGTCGGATTACCCACTGCCGAACGCCTCCTGATCAGATTGCCGCAATGCGCAGCTCGGCGCCGCGCACTGCGTCAGGATCGCCGAGGCGGGGGCTTTCGTAAAGGACCCACATCATGACCAGCTATAGACGCTTCATCGGTGTCATGCCGCCGCCTCCGCTCAAGGGCGCTGCGACGCCTCCTGCGGGCTTCGCCCCGCTTATCGTCGACGCGCCGCGCAGAGAAGCGAAAAGGCGGCACGAGGCAGCTGCCGTCGACTGCACTGCGGAAGGCGGCCGGGCGTGACATCACCCCGCCGCGCGCAGGGATGGCCTCCCGCACTAACTAATGTGCGCCACCGTACAGACCGAATTGTGCATTTTGAATACGCTGCTGCTGAGCATTCGACCCAGTGGGTGAGCCGCGCAGCAGCAGGTTCGCGTGTCGGTTGGGGAAACGCCTTCGCGGCGGGCGTCATACGGTCGCACGGCTGATAAGCGCGCGAGCGGGTGGGGCGATGTGGCAGCGATGGTCGGGCCCTGCCGCGTGATACTGAATAGCCGAGGCCCGAAAGCTGCAGATACAGGAGGCAATCATGTCCTTAGTCGCATGGATCGTACTTGGGCTCATCGCCGGGTTCATCGCCAGCAAGATGGTGAGTGGCACCGGGCAGGGTGCCGTCATGGACATCGTGCTCGGTGTTGTCGGCGCAGTCATCGGCGGCTGGCTCTTCAATACCTTCGGGATGGCCGGTGTAAGCGGATTCAATCTTTACAGCCTGCTGGTGGCCGTCGTCGGCGCAAGCGTGCTGTTGCTGGTGTACCACGCGCTTTCGCGCGGCCTTCGCTAGGCCGAAAGTCCGAGCGAAGGTCAGTGTCGATGCGCGGCGTATCGATAGAGCGCCGGAATCTGGAAGTTCTGTTCAACCTCAATCAGGAGAATCAATCATGAAACAACTTGGCAAGTATCTTTCCGCACTGTTCCTGGCGGTAACGCTGGTCTCCGCCGTGGGTTGCGCGTCAACCTCGAAGCAGGAGGGGACCGGCGAGTATGTGGACGACAGCGTCATCACCACCAAGGTCAAGGCCGCCATATTCAACGAGCCCAGTCTGAAATCCGCCGAGATCAACGTCGAGACCTTCAAGGGCGCGGTTCAACTGAGCGGTTTCGTGAGTTCGCAGGCGGCGATCAGCAAGGCGGTTGCGGTGACACGCACCGTCGGTGGCGTCACCTCCGTCAAGAACGACATGCGGGTCAAGTGAGCGATGGCAAGATGACCATTCGCGGCCACCGCCGGAGCCTGCAATCCGGTGGTGGCTGCGAAGCGCCTGCCGCGAGCGAAAGAACTCGCGCAGCCAAGCCGATGCGTGAATAGCGTGCGGTCAGCCGCCAATCACCCGCAGCAGCCGGCGAAATAGCGATGCCTTTGCGCGTCCCTGCCCAGCGACCCTCCGCGAGTCGCGATGCCCAGCCCCCGGTCGGCGAGACCGCGGCGGCGTTCGACGTGCCGCCCACGGTTCGTATCAGGCCGGGCACGCAAACCGTGTCGCTGGCCGTCCTCGCCACCATAGGCGTGGTCTTCGCACTGGAATGGGCACAGCTCTTTGTCATCACCCTGCTGCTCGGACTACTTTTCGCCTACACGCTGAATCCTCTGGTCGTCTGGCTGGAACAGATCAGAATACCGCGCGCGCTGGGTAGCACCGTGGTGATGGCGGGGGTCGTATGTGCGCTCACCCTGGGCGCCTACTCGCTGCGTGGGCAGTTTCAGACCATCCTCGATCAGGTACCCGGGGGCGTGAGCAAGGTGTCGGCCGGTCTCGCCAGTGTTCACAAGGGCGAGACCAGTACCATGCAGAAGGTGCAAACCGCTGCCAGCGAGATCGAAAAGGCGACCAGCCAGGCGGCAGGTATTGACTCAACGCCCAGACGGCCGGCAACCCGCGTCGTCATCGACACTCCCGGCTTCAAACTCGGCGACTTCCTGTTGGCCAACTCGGTCGGAGCCGTGGGTTTGATTGGCCAGGCGGCGATGGTGCTCTTCCTGACTTTCTTTCTCTTGCTGTCCGGCGACACCTACAAGAGGAAGCTGGTGCGACTCGCGGGTCCGACGCTTGCGAACAGGAAGATCACCGTGCGCATCCTCGATGACATCAACGCATCGGTCCAGCGCTACATGTCCATGCTCCTGGCGACCAACGTGCTGGTGGCGCTGCTTACCTGGCTCGCACTGCGTCTGATCGGCCTCGAGAACGCTGGCGCCTGGGCCGTCGCCGCAGGCCTGCTGCATGTCATTCCCTACTTCGGTCCTGCGGTGACCGCCGCCGCCATCGGCATGGCCGCCTTCATGCAGTTCGATACCCTGTCGATGGCGCTGCTGCCCGCAGGTGCCTCGCTGGCGGTCGCCACCTTCGTCGGAACCTTCGTGACTACCTGGATGACCGGCCGGATCGCCAGGATGAACACGGCAGCGGTATTCGTCTCGCTGCTTTTCTGGGCGTGGCTGTGGGGCATCTGGGGAATGCTGCTGAGCATCCCGATCACGGTCATCCTTAAAGTGGTGGCTCAGCATGTCGAGCAACTAGAGCCGGTGGCGGAACTGCTGGGGGAGTAGGCGGCACACATTCGTCGCCGTGCCGCCCTGCCTGGCGATTTCGTTTTCAGAAAAGGATCCCTTCAGTTGAACGTCGACAGCAAGCGCAGCCGCTATATTCGGTCCCTGAAAGCCCCGCTTCGCGGTGACGGGGGGCCAAGGGCCTTACCCGACGCAGAACCCCCGTTGCGCTCCGAGTTGTACAGCGCCGATCAAATGGCGCTGCACGGCGAGGCGCTCGCGGCCGCGCACAGGCTGATTGCCGGGCAGGCACCGGACCGGCTCCTGGCTCGGCTGGCAGAGAACGAAAGCACCCTGGTCGACGTGTGCGAACTGCTGACGACGGCGGCCACGGAGAGCCGCCGGATGATGCCGGCCGGGGAATGGCTGCTCGATAATTTCTATCTCATCGAAGAGCAGATCCGCACCGCCAAGCGGCACCTGCCAGAGGGCTACAGCCGCGAACTCCCGCGCCTGGCGCACGGGCCGTCGGCCGGTCGTCCGCGGGTGTACGACATCGCGCTGGAGACCATTGCGCACGGCGATGGTCGCGTGGATATTGACAGTTTGAGCGGCTTCGTGGCGTCCTACCAGAGCATCAGCCCGATGAAGCTGGGCGAGTTGTGGGCGATCCCGATCATGCTGCGGCTGGCAGTCATCGAGAATCTGCGTCGCGTCGGCGTGCGCATCGCAGCCGGTTGGGCCGAGCGAAACCTCGCCGCGACCTGGGCGGAGCGGATGACGGAGACCGCAGTCAGCGATCCAAAGAGCCTGATCCTGGTGATCGCCGACATGGCATGCTCGGATCCGCCGATGGTCGGCGGCTTCGTCGCGGAACTCGCACGGCGCTTGCAGGGACGCGGTCCCACGCTGGCACTGCCCTTGACCTGGATCGAGCAGCGGCTGTCGGAATCGGGTCTGACCATCGAGCACCTCGTGCACGCGGAGAACCAGCAGCAGGCCGCCGATCAGGTCTCGATCAGCAACAGCATCGGCAGTCTGCGGGTTCTCGGCGCGACGGACTGGCGCACATTCGTCGAGACCCAGAGTGTCGTCGAGAACACGCTGCGAGAGGATCCGGGCGCTACCTATGGCCGGATGGATTTTGCCACCCGCGATCGCTATCGCCATGCCATCGAGAGGATAGCGAAGCAGGGGGCCCTATCCGAGGTCGAGGTTGCCCGCAAGGCGGTCGACCTGGCGCGCATGGGTGCAGTGGCGAGCGATGCTGGCAGCGGCGCTGGCGATCGTGCCGGGCACGTCGGCTACTACCTGATCGACAAGGGTTTGCCGCAACTCGAGCGCGCAGCGCAGGTCCGCCGTACCGGCGCCGAGGCCTTGTGCGCGACGGCAGGCCGCTTCCCATTGCTCGCGTACCTGGGCGGCATCGCTCTGATCACGGCGATCGTCGCGGCAGGCTTGCTGGCGCAGGCGTTTGCCGCCGGGGCGCCTGACTGGCTGCTGGTGCCGATCGGCATCGTCTCTCTGCTGGCTGCCAGTCAACTGGGCGTAGCGCTGGTGAACTGGCTGGCAACGCTGCTCGTGGCGCCGCACCCCCTGCCGAGAATGGATTTCAGCGAAGGCATCCCGGCCCACGCACGCACCCTGGTCGTCGTCCCGACGATGCTTACCAGCGCGTCCGGAGTGGAGGAGCTGATCGAGGCGCTGGAAGTCAGGTTTCTGGCGAATCGCGATGAACGCCTGCACTTCGGCCTGTTGACCGATTTCCGCGACGCTGGCGAGGAATCGCTCCCCGAGGACGCATCGCTGCTGGAACTGGCGCGCAAGAGGATCGGCGAGCTGAACGAGAAGTACGGCGCTGACGGGAGCCGCATCAGGGATGACCTCTTCTTCCTCTTCCATCGCCCGCGGCGCTGGAACGCCGAGGACCGGTTGTGGATGGGTTACGAGCGCAAGCGCGGCAAGCTCGCCGACCTGAATGCGCTGCTGCGCGGTGGCGCCAGGGACGGCTTTGCGCTCGTCGTCGGGGATAGCGCGGTCCTCTCGTCCGTTAAATACGTGATAACGCTGGACACCGATACGCAACTGCCGCGCGATGCGGCGCGCAAATTCGTCGGCACCATGGCGCACCCGCTGAATCGCCCCGGCTACGATGCCGCGAAACGGCGCGTCAGCGCGGGCTACGGCATCCTGCAGCCGCGCGTGGCGATCGGCCTCCCGGCGACCAACCGCTCGCGCTATGCGCGCCTGTATGGGGGCGAGCCGGGCATCGACCCCTATACGCGCGCGGTCTCGGATGTCTACCAGGACGTGTTCGGAGAAGGATCGTTCATCGGCAAGGGAATCTACGACGTCGATGCCTTCGAGCAGGCAGTTGGCGGGCGCTTCCCGGAAAATCGCGTCCTTAGCCACGATCTTCTCGAAGGGTGCTACGCCCGCGCGGGACTGTTGAGCGATGTGCACCTCTACGAGGATTACCCGACCCGCTACAGCGCTGATGTGAGCCGGCGCAGCCGCTGGATCCGTGGCGACTGGCAACTGGCGGGATGGCTACGCCGGCGCGTTCCAGGCGCGCCTGTCGGGGAAGACAACACGCGGCAGAGGAATCCCCTCTCGCTGCTGTCGCAGTGGAAGCTCTTCGACAACCTGCGGCGAAGTCTCGTCCCCGCGGCGTTGACGCTGCTCCTTCTGGCGGGATGGACGCTGCTGGCGCCGGTCTGGTTGTGGACCCTGGCGGCGATCGGCATCATGCTGCTTCCGCCCCTGTGCGCCGCTCTCCTCGACGTCTTCCGCAAGCCCGAGGAGGCGCTCGTGAGGCAGCACCTGGCAAGCATCACGCGCTCGGCCTACCGGCACTCGATGCAGCTGGTGTTCGAACTCGCCTGTCTGCCGTACGAGGCGTACTTCAGTCTGCAGGCGATCGCCCGCACCGTCTGGCGGATGCTCGCGACCCGCTCGCGATTGCTCGAATGGAATCCGTCCGCGGAGGCGGATCGCGAGGCGGGCGAACGCGACCGCGGTACGCTCGCAGCCACTTTTCGGACGATGTGGTTGGCCCCGGCCGTGGCTGCCGTGACGGCGATCCACCTGGCGGCAGCGAGGCCGGCGGTGCTGGCGGTGGCCGGGCCGATCCTCCTCCTGTGGTTTGCGTCGCCGCTCATTGCCTGGTGGGTCAGCCGTCCGCTGGCGCCGCGCAAGGCGACCCTGAGCGGCGAGCAGACGCTCTTTCTGCGCGCGCTGTCGCGCCGCACCTGGGCGTTCTTCGACCACTTCGTCGGCGCGGACGACCATTGGCTGCCGCCGGACAATGTTCAGGAGTATCGCGTTGCCGCGGTCGCGCATCGCACGTCGCCGACCAACATCGGGCTGGCGCTGCTGGCGAATCTTTCCGCCTACGACTTCGGCTACATCGTCGCCGGACAGGTTCTCGAGCGCACGGCGAACACCCTGAACACGATGGACGCGCTGGAACGACACCGCGGGCACTTCTACAACTGGTACGACACGCAGACGCTGCAGCCGCTGCTGCCCCTGTATATCTCGACGGTGGACAGCGGCAACCTTGCCGGCCATTTGCTCACCCTGCGCGCCGGTCTGCTCGCCCTTGCCGACGACAGGATACTGCCGGCACAGCTGTTCGCAGGCCTGGGCGACACGCTGCGGATTTTTCTCGACGCGGCGGGCGAAGCTGGTGTCGAGCAGGCGAAGGCATTTCGGAACGAACTGGAATCCGCGTCGGCTGCCCGTCCGGAGAGCCTCACGGCGGCGCATGCATGCCTCGCGCGTCTGGCGACCAGCGCCGCCGAACTGGCCACCCAGGTGGCGAAAAGTCCGCATGGCGGGGAGGTCACGACGCCCGGGCAGGAAGGAAAAGGTCGCGACGAGGGGTGGGCGCAGGCGCTTGCGCGTCAATGCCGCGAGGCGCTCGACGAGCTTTGCTTCCTCGCTCCGCGGCAAGGTCTGGCGTCGGCTGCGGGTGCGCAGGAGGGGCTCGCCGCTGGCGCTGCCGTACCGACGCTGCGCGAACTGGCCCAGGCCGGTAGTGGCCCGGCCGGCGACAGGATGGCCGCGATCGAGCGTCTGGCACTGCAATGCCTGCAATTCGCGCGCATGGAGTATGACTTCCTGTACGACAGGCGACGCCATCTCTTGAGCATTGGCTACAACGTCGCCGAGCGGCGCGTCGACGCGGGCTACTACGATCTCCTGGCCTCGGAAGCGAGGTTGTGCAACTTCGTGGCCATTGCGCAGGGGCAACTGCCGCAGGAGAGCTGGTTCGCCCTCGGGCGCCTGCTCACCGGCAGCGACGGAGAACCGGTTCTGCTCTCCTGGAGCGGTTCGATGTTCGAGTACCTGATGCCGCTACTGGTGATGCCGACCTACGACAATACGCTCCTCGACCAGACCTGCAAGGCGGCCGTGGCCAGGCAGATCGAGTATGGGCAGCTGCGTGGCGTGCCCTGGGGCATGTCGGAATCGGGCTATAACACGGTCGACGTGCATCTCAACTACCAGTACCGCGCCTTCGGCGTACCCGGCCTGGGACTCAAGCGCGGACTGGCCGACGACCTGGTGATTGCACCCTACGCCTCGGCCCTGGCGCTGATGGTGGCGCCCGAGCAGGCGTGCCTCAATCTGCAGCGGCTGGCGGCCGAGGGCTTCATCGGCAAGTTCGGCTTCTTCGAAGCCATCGACTACACGCCTGCACGGCAGCGACGCGGGCAAGCGCACGTCGTGGTGCGCTCGCACATGGCCCATCACCAGGGCATGAGCCTGCTCGCGCTGGCGTATCTGGTGCTCGAGCGTCCGATGCAGCGGCGATTCGAATCGGAGCCGCTGTTCCAGGCGATCATGCTGCTGCTCCAGGAGCGCATTCCCCGGACGACGGCCCTGTTTACGCACACCGCCCAACTCTCGGCGGTGCGCTCGCCGTCGCTGGCGGCGGAAACGCCGATCCGGGTGTTCGGCAACCCCGACACCGCGGTCCCGGAGGTGCAGTTGTTGTCCAACGGCCGCTATCACGTGATGGTCACCCATGCCGGCGGCGGCTACAGCCGCTGGAAGGATCTCGCCGTCACGCGCTGGCGCGAAGATCCCAGTTGCGATCACTGGGGCACCGTCTGCTACGTTCGCGATACGCGGAGTGCTGCTTTCTGGTCAACCGCCTATCAGCCGACGGACAAGCGGCCGGAGCACTACGAAGCGATCTTTTCCGAGGGGAGGGCCGAGTTTCGCCGCCGTGATTCCGTTGCCTCCGTTGCCTCCGTTGCTTCCGTGGCTGCCGGCGACGGCGCGGACGACGGCCAATTCGAAACGCACACCGAGATCATCGTCTCGCCGGAGGATGACATCGAGTTGCGCAGGGTGCGCATCACCAACCGATCGCGACAACGCCGGGCAATCGACGTCACCAGTTATGCGGAAGTTGTGATCGCGCCGCCGGCCGCGGACGTCCTGCATCCGGCCTTCAGCAACCTGTTCGTGCAGACCGAGATCCTGCGCGAATGCTGCGCCATCCTGTGCGCCCGCCGGCCCCGCTCGCTCGGCGAGCAGGCGCCCTGGATGTTCCACCTGCTGACGGTGCAGGGGGCCGGTATCGGCGAGATGTCCTACGAGACCGATCGCCTGCGCTTTATCGGCCGGGGGAGAAGTTCTGCTGCGCCCCTGGCGATGAGCGACCCCGCGGCCCTTTCCGGCAGCGCTGGTTCGGTGCTCGATCCAATCGTCGCCATCCGCTGTTCGCTGGTCCTCGATCCCGAGCAGACGGCGACCATCGACATGGTTTCAGGCATCGGCAGCTCGCGCGACATGGCCTTGAGCCTGATCGAGAAATACCAGGACCGGCACCTCTGCGACCGCGTCTTCGATCTGACCTGGACGCACAGCCAGGTGGTGCTGCGGCAGCTCAACGCCAGCGAGGCCGATGCGCAGCTCTACGCGCGCCTGGCCAGTTCCGTCATCTACGCCAACGCTTCGCTGCGCGCGGACGCGGCCTTGCTGAGCACGAATCGCCGCGGGCAGTCGGGACTGTGGGGTTACGGCATCTCCGGCGACCTGCCGATCGTGCTGCTGCAGATCGGCGATGCCGCCAATATCGATCTCGTGCGCCAGCTGGTACAGGCACACGCCTACTGGCGCCTGAAGGGACTGGCGGTGGACCTGGTGATCTGGAACGAGGATCACGCCGGCTATCGGCAGCGATTGCAGGAACAGATCATGGGATTCATCGCCTCGGGCATCGAAGCGAGCGTCATCGACCGGCCGGGCGGCATCTTCGTCAGGTCTGCGGAGCACATCGCCAGCGAAGATCGCGTCCTGCTCCAGTCGGTCGCCCGTGCGGTCATCTCGGACGGCCGCGGAACGCTGGCCGAACAGCTCGACTATCGTCGGCTCGCCGCGCCGCGCGTGCCCCGGATGGTGGCAAGGCGAGCCCAGCGCAGCGAGGAGCTGCCCAACACGACCGGCGCCAGCGAGACGCCGCGCGGCGATCTGATCCTGTGCAACGGGCTGGGGGGATTCACCCCGGATGGGCGGGAATATGTGATCAGCCTGGCGCCCGGCCAGGTGACGCCGGCGCCGTGGGTCAACGTCCTGGCCAATCCGAACTTCGGGAGCGTCGTCTCGGAGAACGGCGTCGGCTACACATGGAGTGAAAACGCGCACGAATTCCGTCTCACTCCGTGGCACAACGACCCGGTGTGCGACGCCAGCGGCGAAGCTCTCTACCTGCGCGATGAAGAGAGCGGCCAGTTCTGGTCGCCGACGCCGTTGCCCGTGCGCGCAGCGGCGCCCTATGTGAGCCGGCACGGATTCGGCTACAGCGTCTTCGAACACTGCTCCGGCGGCATTCGCTCCGAACTGTGGGTCTACGTGGCCATCGACGCCGCCGTCAAGTTCTCGGTGCTGAAAGTGCGCAACGAATCGGGCCGGCCGCGCAAGCTCTCCGCGACCGGCTATGTCGAGTGGGTGTTGGGAGATGTGCCCGCGAAAACGGCCATGCATGTCGTTACCGAGATCGATCCGCGCAGCGGCGCCCTGTTCGCCAGAAATCCCTACAGCGCGGAATTTGCCGATCGCCTTGCCTTCTTCGACGTCGATGACCTAAAGCGCAACCTGAGCGGCGACCGTACGGAATTCCTCGGCCGCAACGGCACGCTGAGAAATCCGTCCGCCATGCGACGCTCGCACCTGTCCGGCAGGGTGGGCGCCGGCCTGGATCCTTGCGGCGCGATCCAGGTCGGCTTCGAACTGGCCGACGGGGAGGCGCGCGAAATCGTCTTCCGGCTTGGCGTCGGGCGCAACGCCGATGACGCCGGCAGGCTTGTGCAGCGCTTCCGCGGCCCATCGGCCGCGCGCAGCGCACTCGAAGCGGTGTGGCAGTACTGGAAGCACACGCTCGGCGCGGTGCAGGTGGAAACACCTGATCCATCGGTGAATGTCCTGAGCAACGGCTGGCTGATGTACCAGACGCTGGCCTGCCGCCTCTGGGCGCGCAGCGGCTACTACCAATCCGGCGGCGCCTTCGGCTTCCGCGACCAGTTGCAGGACGTGATGGCGCTCATCCACGTCGAGCCCGGGCTGGTCCGCGAGCACCTGCTGCTCTGTGCCAGCCGTCAGTTCCAGGAGGGGGATGTCCAGCACTGGTGGCATCCACCGTCGGGCCGCGGCGTGCGTACGCATTGTTCGGACGACTACCTGTGGCTGCCGCTGGCGGTGTGCCGCTACGTGAGCAGCAGCGCGGACACCGGGGTGCTCGATGAACAGGTGCACTTCCTCGACGGCCGCCCGGTAAACCCGGGCGACGATTCCTACTACGACCTGCCCGGGCGCTCCGCCGAGGCGGCCAGCCTCTACGAGCACTGCGTGCGCGCCATCGGCCACGGACTGCGCTTCGGCGAGCACGGCCTGCCGCTGATCGGCTCGGGCGACTGGAACGACGGCATGAATCTGGTGGGGATCGGCGGCAAGGGCGAGAGCGTCTGGCTCGGCTTCTTCCTGTGTGACGTCCTCGGGCAGTTCAGCACCCTGGCGCGGGCGAAGGGCGACCTTGCCTTCGCCGAGCGCTGCACGGCGGAGGGCGCGCGGCTGCGCCAGAATCTCGAACGCCATGGCTGGGACGGCGAGTGGTACCGCCGCGGCTACTTCGACGACGGTACGCCGCTCGGCTCGGCAAGCAACGCCGAATGCCAGCTGGATTCGATCTCGCAGAGCTGGTCGGTGCTCTCCGTGGCGGGCGACGCGCTGCGCTCGCGGATGGCCATGCGGGCGGTGGACGAGCGCCTCGTGCGCCGCGAGCACGCGCTCATCCAGCTCCTCGATCCGCCCTTCGACAGGTCGACTCTCGACCCTGGCTACATTCGCGGCTACGTGCCGGGCGTGCGCGAGAACGGCGGGCAATACACGCACGGTGCGATCTGGGCAGCGATGGCATTTGCTGCCCTGGGCGACGCTCGGCGGGCATGGGAACTGACGGCGATGATCAACCCGGTGAATCATTCCACATCGGCGCAAGCCGTCGCCATCTACAAGGTCGAGCCCTACGTCATGGCTGCCGACGTCTATGCGCTCGCCCCGCACACCGGGCGCGGCGGATGGAGCTGGTACTCCGGCTCGGCCGGCTGGATGTATCGGCTGATCGTCGAATCCCTTCTCGGCCTCGGGCTGGAGGGGGACCGGCTGAATCTCGCGCCGTGCCTGCCCGCGAACTGGCCGTCATTCAAGATCCACTACCGCTACAGGGAAACCGTTTATCACATTGCCGTCTCCCAGGAGGGCATTGGCGAGCACGGTGGGCACGGGTCGATGAGCGTCACGGTTGACGGCGACGAACGAAACGACCGGAAAATTCCGCTCGTCGACGACCATCGCGAACACCTCGTCGAGGTGGTCTTGCGTGCCGAGTGAAGCGTGCTCCCGGCGGGCACGCCGGCGCAGCAGGCGCTGCCTCGACGAGCGCTTGCCGGCTTTTCCGACGCCACGGCCCGGGCGCCTGGCGAGCGGGTCGGGCGGCCCGAGGACAGGTTCGCGGGGTGCCGCGCGCGGATCACTTGCGCCCGCGTTCGCCTGTCGGTGAATCCAGGTCCTTGCCTTCCTCCGGCGGGGGTCTCGGCGTTTTGGCGGAAGCCGCGATGACGACCCGGTTGCGCCCTTCCTCCTTGGCCGCGTAAAGAGCCGTATCGGCACGTCCGAGAGCCGCCTCGAGCGACCCGGTCGAGGCGTCCGCCAAGCCGAGACTCAGGGTCAGCTGCAGCCCGCCGCTGCCATCGCCGACGTCGATCGACGTTTCCGCCGCATGCTGACGCAGTCGCTCGGCCAGGCGATGCGCCTCGTCGAGCGTGGTTTCCGTAAACAGGAAGGCGAACTCCTCGCCGCCGTAGCGGCAAACCCAGTCCGACTGCCGCAAGGTGTGGCCAAACAACTCGGCGAGCGACTGCAAGACCCGGTCGCCGACGGCGTGCCCATGGCCATCGTTGATGCCCTTGAAATTGTCCAGGTCGGCCATGCCGACGCAGATTGGCCGCCCATAGCGGTGAGCGCGTCTGAGCTCGTCCTCGGCGAGGGCCATGAAATGGCGGCGGTTGAACATCCCCGTCAAACTGTCGGTGGTGGCCAGGAAGTGCAGTTGCCGGCGCGCCTCGTCGTTCTCGTGCATGACCTCACGCAACTGGCCGATAGCCCCTTCGACGGCCCGGATCTCGGCCATCGCGGTCGTCGAGAATGGCGTCAACGCCTGCCCGGAACGCAGTTCGCGCAGCGCATCGTCCATTTCCTGCAAGGGGCGAATCAAATGCCGGTGGATGAGGAAGAGGAAACCGCCCACAAAGAGGGCGACCAGCGCCAGAACCAGCGCCAGCTTGACCTGACTGCGCAGCATGGTCGTCGACATCAGCTGCAGGTCGGCGCTGGCCAGATTGACGCCTTCGGTCGAGATATCGTCGGCCAACAGGCTCAAGCGACTGGACAGTGTTTCCCATTCGGCGTAGTGCTGCTCGCTCATGCCCTGGCGCGCGGCCTGGCTGAGAAAAGCGTCAACCTCCCTGGCCAGCGCGGCGACTCTGCTGTCGGCGAGCATCGCCGGGTGGCTGCTCAGCAGGCTGACGATGAACCGGGCCTGTTGGCGCGCGACGGGCGTGCGGCCCGAAAAAACGCGCTCGCCTTCGAGGCGCAGCTGTTCGAGGTTACGCGCCACGCGAAAGTGTTCCAGCGTACTCGGGACGGTTCGTTCCAGCAGGCGCTCGGAGCTCTCCAGCACCTGGCGCTGGTCGCTCGCCAGCCACAGAATCTGCGCCAGGAAGGCCACGCCGAAGAGCGCGCCAAGCCAGCCAAGAGCCTTTCCTGCAGGCCAGCTGCGCTGCGTCCAGTGCGCACGCAGGAATGCTCGCCAGTCCACTGCGAGGGCGCCGCGAAGAGTGCGCAGGAGAGCGGTCAACGGTCGTTTCCTCGACTACTGCAAGCGGAAGGGAAGGTACTCGGTGTTCAGGCGATCGAAGCGCCCATCGCGTTTTATCTGATCGAAGGCGGCGTTGATGTGGTCGCGCAATTGCGGATTTCGCGGATCGATGCTGAAGCCAACGTCACCACTCAACTCAGGCGCTTGCAAGACCGTCGTCTCCAGGCCAAGCGACTGGATCAAGGGGTTGGCGCGCAAGCTCAGGGAGGTGGCCATCGGCAGCAGCACCGCGTTGACCTTGCCTGCGCTGAGCAAGGCAGGGAGCTCAGAGTGATGGTCGACGGCGACGACGTTCCAGCCTTGCGCCCTGGCATAGCGATATTGCGCGCTGCCGGCGACCGCCGCGACACGGGCGCTGGTCGCGCCTGGCGTGACGCCCGGCTGGGAAAACCAGATGCTGTTCGAGCGGTAATACGGTTTCGAGAAGAGAACCCTGGCCTGGCGTGCCGGCGTGGCGAGCAGGCTGACCGCCGCAAAGTCGAACTCACCGGCAGCCACGGCATCGACGACCTTGGCAAGTTCGACAACGGTCAACTCGCAGCGGACTTTCATGGTCTCGCACAAGGCGCGCGCCACGCCGACGTTGAAACCAGCCGGCTTGCCGCTGGCGTCGGTGTACGACATCGGTGGCGAGTTGGTCAGGATGGCGACGCGCAGGACGCGTTCACCCGCGTGTGCCAGCACGCCGGCGGCGAGTCCCAGAAGCAGTAAGCAGCACGCCTGGCTAGGTGTCCGGGCCTTCACAGCGCTCCCCTTGATGTCGCAGGGTGCCAGTCTAACATCGCCGACCGTCCTGGTTGCCAATGGCCCGCGGCGACAGGCCCTCGGCCATGGGCAGCGCGCCAGGCAGCAAGCGAGATGCGGATGGCTTTTTCTTGTGCCGGGAGCGGTGGATCTTGTACCGTGTTGACATGAACCTTGGCTCGCTGTTGTCGTTTTCCTGGCGAATGCTGCGCCGCGACGGGCGTGGCGGCGAGTTGCGCCTGCTGGCCGCGGCGCTGGTCATCGCTGTGGCGGCGCTGACCGCCGTCGGCTTCTTCACCGATCGCGTGCGCCAGGCGCTCGAACGCCAGTCGCACCAGTTGCTCGGCGCCGACCTGCTGCTGGTCGCAGATCATCCGTGGCCGGCGGCTTTTGCCGACGAGGTACGCGCGCGCGGCCTGCAGGTGGTCGAGACGCAAACCTTCCCGAGCATGGTCAGTCGTGGCCGGGGAGCCGACATGCGTTCCCAGTTGGCCGAGGTCAAGGCGGTCAGCGCCGGCTATCCCCTGCGCGGCTCGCTGCGCGTTGCACCGGCACTGAACGCTCCCGATGCACCCGCCGACGGCATCCCGGCCAGGGGAACTCTATGGGTCGACGAGCGTCTGGCATCGACGCTGGCAGCGCGTGTCGGCGATCAGATCGCCGTCGGACAATCGTCACTGCGGGTTGCGGCGGTGCTCACCCTGGAACCCGATCGGGGCATCAACTTCTTCAGCGTTGCGCCGCGTCTGCTGATGAACCTCGACGATCTGCCGGCCACCGGCTTGCTGCAGGTCGGCAGCCGCGTTGGCTATCGCCTGCTCCTGGCGGGCGACGCGGCGCTCGTCAAGCGCTATCAGCGTGAGATCGAAGCGCGCCTGGTGCGTGGTCAGCGCCTGGAGGACCCGCAGAACGGCCGCCCGGAGATTCGCATCGCCCTCGACCGGGCGCAGAAATTCCTCGGTCTATCGGCCCTGCTGACCGTCGTCCTGGCAGCGGTGGCGGTGGCGCTCGCTGCCCGGCGCTACGTCCAGCGGCATCTCGATCCCTGTGCCGTGATGCGCTGTCTGGGTGCCACGCAGGGGCTTCTCCTGCGTCTCTATCTGGGGCAGTTCGCCGTCCTCGGCCTGCTCGCTGCCGGCGTCGGTTGCGCCATCGGCTATCTGGCGCATTTCGCGCTGCACGCCTGGCTGGCGCAGTTGCTGGCCACGCCGTTGCCGCCACCAGGCCTATTGCCGGTGGTGCAGGGCGTGGCGGTGGGCATGTTGCTGCTCTTTGGTTTTGCCGTCCCGCCCTTGCTGCAACTGAAGAAAGTACCGACGCTGCGCGTCCTGCGCGGCGAACTGGGCAATCCGCAGGCAGCCTTGCTGGGTGGCTATCTCATCGGTTTTCTGGTTCTGACGGGCCTGATGTTCTGGGTTGCCGGCGAGATCGCGCTTGGCGCCTACGTCGTCGCCGGCTTCAGCGCGGCGCTGCTGCTGTTTTCGCTGATTGCCCGCCTGGTGATCCGCCTGGCTGCGGCGGCACGCGGCGGCGCCGGCACCTCCGGTGGCATCGGCTGGCGCTATGGCCTGGCCAGCCTCGAACGGCGGGCGTCGGCCAGCGTCGTGCAGATCGTCGCCCTGGCCCTCGGTTTCATGGCCCTGATCCTGCTGACCGTTACCCGTGGCGATCTGCTCGACGCCTGGCAGAGTGCCGTTCCGCCCGATGCGCCGAACCGTTTCGTGGTCAATATCCAGCCCGAACAGGTGGCGCCGGTGCGCGCGGCGCTGGCCGCACGCGGATTGCTGCCAGAACTGGCGCCGATGATTCGCGGGCGTCTGACGACGATCAACGGGACCCCGGTCAGCGCCGCCGACTACCGCGATGATCGCGCGCAACGCCTGATCGAACGCGAGTTCAACCTGTCGATGCGTGCCGACCTGCCCGCGGGCAACCACCTGAGTGACGGACGCTGGTTCTCGGCGGCAGATCTCGAGGGCAGGGGTGAAGCGGCGGCGTCGGTGGAGGAGGGTCTGGCGCGAACGCTGGGCCTGTCCGTCGGCGACCGCATCGATTTCGACATCGCTGGCGAGACGGTCAGCATGCGCGTCGTTGGCCTGCGCAAGGTCGACTGGGACACGATGCGCGTCAACTTCTTCGTGCTGACGGCGCCGGCAGTTCTGCAAGGCTACCCGGCGAGCTGGATCACCAGTTTTCACCTGCCCGCCGAGAAGGCGGATCTGGTCAACCCGTTGCTGGCCGAGTTTCCCAATCTGACGGTCATCGACGTCGCCGCCATCCTGCGCCAGCTGAAGTCGATCATGGATCAGGTGGCGCAGGCGGTGCAGTTCATTTTCCTGTTCACGCTTGCCGCCGGCGTCGTTGTGCTCTACGCCGCCCTGGCCTCGGCCGCACAGGAGCGGCGCTACGAACTGGCGGTGATGCGTGCCCTGGGCGCCCGTCGGGAACAGCTGCGGCGCGCCTTGCTGGCCGAGTTTGCAGCGATTGGCGCGCTGTCCGGTCTGATTGCCGCGCTGGGAGCCATTGCCATCGGGCAGTTTCTGGCCCGTGAGGCGTTCCAGTTCGAGGTGGCGATCAATTTCTGGCTGCCGCTGGCGGCCGTTGTCGGCGGCGCGATCCTGGTCACCGGCGCCGGCTGGTTTGCCGCCTCGCGACTGCTGCACAGCGCGCCGCTGGAAACGCTGCGCGCCGGCAGCGCGTGAGGCTGCGCGCAGCTGACCACGCCCAGCCACACGCCGCAGCCACGCTGCGCCCCTGCGGAGCGGCGGCACCTTCCGTTATCATTGCTGTTCCACCGGCGCCACCGCGTGGTGCTTTTCGGGGTTCGCTTTGCAGCCCGTTTGTTCACCAATCGCTGCGCGCAGAAGGAGTTTGAGAATGAAGGGCAAGACATTACTGGTGTTGCGGCATGGAAAATCGGACTGGACCACCGGCGAGGACGACTTCGATCGCCCACTGGTCAGCCGCGGTCGTCTCGGTAGCCGCAAGATGGGCGCCTGGATCAGGCACCGCAAGCTGCGTCCGGACGTCGTCCTCAGCTCGCCAGCCGAGCGCGCCCGGGCGACGACCGAGGCGGCTTGTGAGGCAATGGGGCTGTCGCTGAAAAAGGTGCGCTGGGACGAGCGCATCTATGCCGCACCGGCCGAGTTCCTGCTCGCGGCGCTGGCTGATTGCCCGCAGGGCGCCGAGCGAGTGATGCTGGTCGGACACAATCCCGGCCTGGAGGATCTGCTTGCCTACCTGGCCGAGGGCGAGCTCGAAATCCCCGACGACGGCAAGGTCCTGCCGACCTCGGCGCTGGCGCATCTGGAAGTGTTCGCCGATTGGCCGACGCTGGCGCGCGGCTGCGCGACGCTGGTCTCGGTGACCCGACCCGGCCAGGTTCCCGACGAGCTGCCCGACGAGAGGGACGCAAGGGACGAAAAGGGCAAGGGGAATGGCGGCAGCCAGGACGACGAACGCGGCCCGGTTCCGGATCATTTTTATACGCAGTCGGCGGTTCTGCCTTATCGCCTGGTCGACGGCCAGTTGCAGATCATGCTCATTGCCTCGCGCAAGGCGACGCGCTGGGTGATTCCGAAGGGAGTCAAGGAACCCGAGCTGTCGCTACGCGATTCGGCCGAAAAGGAGGCCCTGGAGGAGGCGGGCATTCGTGGCCGTCTCGACGACGAGCCGATGGGTGATTACGACTACAAGAAGTGGGGTGGCGTGTGCACTGTCGCGGTCTTCCCGATGGCGGTCAGTGAAAGCGTTCCCGAAGACGAGTGGGAGGAGAGTCACCGCGAGCGGCGCTGGCTGGACGTGAAGAAGGCCAAGCGCCTGATCGCCGAACCGGCTTTGCGAAAACTGGTCGATAAGCTGGAAAGGAGGCTGGCCAAGGGGCGCTGAGGAGGCCCTGATCCGGCCCCGATCGTCAGCGCCGGCAGGGGGCGTGGGGACCCGCCGGCGCTGCCGGCGGGTCTTGCGATCAGATCACGCGCACCCGAATCACGTGCTCGACCGCGCCGATGGCGCGGGCCACGTCGTCGCCTGGGGGCGTTTCGACGTCCACGATGTTGAACGCCAGTTCGGCGCGGCTCTTGTTCATCATGTCCACCACGTTGACCTTGTTCTCGGCGAGTACCGAGAGCACCTGGCCAAGCACGCCGGAAACATTGTCGTTGGAGAAGACGATACGCGAGGTGCCCGGGCTGCGCTCCATGCTGATCGTCGGGAAGTTGACCGAGTTCACGATGTTGCCGTTCTCCAGGTAGTCGACCAGCTGATTGGCGGCCATCACCGCGCAGTTTTCCTCGGATTCTTCAGTGCTCGCGCCGATATGCGGCATGGCAATGATCTGCGGGTGAGCGAGCAGACAGGGTTCGGGGAAGTCGCAGACGTACTTGCCCAGCCTGCCGGCAGCGAGACTCTGCAGGACGGCGGCCGAGTCGACGATCGTCTCGCGAGCGAAGTTGAGCAGGACGGCGCCGGACTTGATCGCCGCCAGGGTGTCGTTGTTGATCATGTGCCGGGTGCCATCGACGGCCGGCACGTGCATCGACACGTAGTCGGAACGCGCCAGCAGCGACTGCAGGTTCTCCATCCGGCTGACTTCGTTGGACAGGCGCCAGGCGGCGTCGATCGACAACACCGGGTCGAAGCCGACCACTTTCATGCCCATGGCCAGCGCCATTTCGGCGACCATCGAGCCGATCGCACCGAGGCCGACGATGCCCAGCGTCTTGCCCTTGAGCTCGTTGCCGGCGAAGCGCGATTTTTCCTTTTCGACGCGCGGCGACATTTCCGCCGGATCCTTGAGGTCGCCGAGCGATTGCACGAAGTTCATGCTGTCGACGATGGCCCGCGAGCTAAGCAGCATGCCGGCCATGACCAGTTCCTTGACCGCGTTGGCATTCGCCCCCGGGGTGTTGAAAACGACGATGCCCAGCTTGCCGTACTCGGCGACCGGCACGTTGTTGACCCCGGCGCCGGCGCGGGCGACGGCCAGCAGCGACTGCGGCACTTCGATTCCCTGCAGCTTCTGGCTGCGCAGGAGGAAGGCGTCGGGATGCGCGATGTCGCTGCCGACTTCATACGCCTGACGCGGGAAACGATCGAGACCGCTGAGCGCGATCTTGTTGTAGGTTCTGACCTTGTACATGAAAGTGTCGCTCAAATTGAGAGGTTGTGTGATGACGCTGAACGGCTTGCCAGCCAGCGCCTTGCCTGCTGCAGTGCTCGGCGACTCACGCCGCCACCTGCGCGTAGGCCCAGGCCAGCCACGGCATCAGCGCCCGCAGATCGGCGCTGTCGACGGTGGTGCCGCACCAGATGCGAATTCCTGCCGGCGCGTCCTTGTACGAGCCGATGTCGAAGGCAACGCCTTCGCTGTCGAGCAGCTTGACGAGTTTCTTCACGCGCTCGGCGTCGAGTTCAAGACTCAGGCAGACGCTGGTGTTGGAGCGCGTCGCCGGATCACTGGCGAGGAAGGAAATCCAGTCATGGGCGGCGACGAAATCGGCGATCACCGCCAGGTTGGCTTCGCTGCGCGCAATCGCCGCCTTGACGCCACCGATGCCCTCGATCCACTGCAAGGCGTCGAGGTAGTCGGCGACACAGAGCATCGACGGCGTATTGATCGTCTCGCCGCGAAAAATACCTTCGTTGAGCTTGCCGCCGGAGGTCAGGCGGAAGACCTTGGGCATGGGCCATGGCGGGGTGTACGACTCGAGGCGGGCGACGGCGCGCGGGCTCAGGATCAGCATGCCGTGGGCGCCTTCGCCGCCAAGGACCTTCTGCCACGAGAAGGTCACCACGTCGAGCTTGTCCCACGGCAGGTCCATGGCGAAGACGGCCGAGGTTGCGTCGCAGATCGTCAAGCCGGCGCGGTCCGCCGGAATCCAGTCGCCATTCGGTACCTTGACGCCCGAGGTCGTGCCGTTCCACGTGAACACCACGTCATTGGCGAAGTTGACCTGCGCCAGGTCGACGATATCGCCGTAGTCGGCCTTGAGCGCCTTCACATCGGCAAGCTTCAGCTGCTTGACGATATCGGTGACCCAACCCGAACCGAAGGACTCCCAGGCCAGGACATCGACGCCACGTTCGCCAAGCAGCGACCACATGGCCATCTCGACGGCGCCGGTATCCGATCCCGGGACGACACCGACACGGTAGCCCGCGGGCAAGCCGAGGATGCGCGCCGTCTCCGAGCAGGCCAGCGCGAGCGCCTTCTTGCCAAGCGCCGAGCGGTGCGAGCGACCGAGGGTATCGAGCTGCAGAGCGTTGACGTCATAACCGGGGCGTTTGCTGCACGGTCCCGACGAGAAATTGGGGTTGTTGGGTTTTGCTGTGGGTTGCATCATTGCCTCTGTCCGGGAGAAGGAAACCGCTGATCACGGGCTTGGCCAAGCGCTGCCAGCCGGCGTCGAAGAAGAGCGGGATTGTAGCAGAGTGTCTTTTTGCCGGCAGCAGGCAAGCGCTGCGTGCAGGGGTTGCCGAGGTGGTTCTTGCTGCCGCCGCAGACCGCGCTTGCGGCGAGCTTTCAGCACCCGCCTCGACTCCGGGAGCCCTGACTTCCGACATTTGCCTGCCAGGCCTAAAGAAGTCGGCGCTGCTGTCGTAATAGACTGTTATCTGCCTCGGCCGAGGCGCTGTGATCGACGGCGCTCGGCGAACCGGGATCGGTTCTGCGCTCGATGCGCGCTTGTCGCGGCTGCGGTTCATCGCAGCCAAAAGGATTTTGCACAGGAGTTCTCGTTATGCCCGAGATGATCGACGATGCCAACTTGCTCGCCGGCTTGTCCGCCGCGGCGTCGGTCGACGTGGAATTCGCCAACGACCCCTGGAAGGTCCTGCTGGTCGACGACGAGCCCGACGTGCACCACGTTCTTCGCCTGGCCTTGCACGAGCTGCACATCGACGGGCGAGGGCTGCGGCTCATCGATGCTTTTTCGGCCGAACAAGCGAAGCACGAGCTCGCCGCCCATCCGGACATCGCCCTGATCCTGCTCGACGTGGTCATGGAAACCGACCGCGCGGGCCTCGATCTGGTGCGCCATATCCGCGACGAGCTGGCGCGGCGTACCGTGCAGATCGTCCTGATCACCGGGCAACCGGGCTACGCGCCGCAGCGACAGGTGGTCAGCGACTACCAGATCGACGGCTACCTGCTCAAGTCGGAGTTGAGCGCCGAGCGGGTCTTCGTCGCGGTGCACTCGGCCATCCGCACCTGTCGGCTGATGCGCGAGCAGGAAAGCCTGCAGGCCGACCTGCAGCAGAAGGTGCGCGAGTTGGACCAGACGCTGGTCGTTCTCCGCGAGAGCGAGGACAAGCTGATCCGCGCCCAGTCGGTCGCCCATGTGGGCAGCTGGACCTACGAGCTGGCCAGCGACGAAATGCACCTGTCGGCGGAAACCTGCCGCATCTTTGGCCTGCCTGCAGGCACGCGGGGCAGTTACCGCAGTTACCTGGAGCGCGTCTGCGCCGACGACCGCCAGGCGGTCGAGGAGGTCTGGCGAGCTGCACTCGCCGATGGCGCGGTTTTCCAGCACGAACATCGGATCATTGTCGGCGAGACGCTGCGCCATGTCCGCCAGCAAGCGGATCTGACGCGCGCCGCCGATGGCACGCCGCTGCGCTGCCTGGGGACGACCCAGGACATCACCGAACGCAAGCAGGCGGAGCAGGAGCTGAAACGCTCGAACGCCGAACTGGAGCAGTTCAGCTACGCCATCTCGCACGATCTCCGGCAGCCCTTGCGAATGGTCGCCAGTTACCTGCAATTGCTCGGCATCGGTCTTGCCGGGCAATTGGATGACGAGCAGCGCGAGCACTTCAAGTTCGCCATCGAAGGTGCCCGCCGTCTCGATCAAATGCTCGTTGCGCTGCTCGAGTATTCGCGCGTCGGTCGCCTCGGCGAGCCGCCCACCTGGCTGGAAACCCGGGCCATCGTCGACGAGGCACTGCTCTTCCTGCAGCCGGCGATCGCCGAGGCGCAGGCCAAGATCAGCGTCCGTGGCCATTGGCCACGCGCCTGGGTGCGCCCCGACGAAATCCTGCGCCTGCTGCAGAACCTGATCGCCAACGCGGCCAAATTCCGCGTCGCCGGGCGGCGCCCGGAGATCAGGGTGGCGAGCCGGGTCGCGCGCGCGCAGTGGTGCCTGACCGTTAGCGACAACGGGGTGGGCATCAACCGCGGCCAGATCGGCCGCCTTTTTCAGGTCTTCCAGCGCTTGCAGAGCCGCGCCAGCTATGAGGGCAGCGGCGTCGGCCTGGCGCTGTGTCGCAAGATTGCCGAGCACCATGGTGGAAGCATCTGGGCCGACTCGCCCGGAGAGGGGCAGGGCAGCCGCTTCTGCGTGTCACTGCCGCTGCCCCGGGAAAGCGCTTGACGATGCTCACGCCGCGGTCGAAGCGCCTGCTCGGGGCTGCTGCCTGCTTCGCGCGCTGCCAGACTGCTCGCCGGGAACGAAGATGATCGGCAAACGCCTGTCGCCCTTTGTTGTTCTGCTCGCCGACGATGAGCCGGCTGACGCGCACCTGGTCAAGTGGGCATTGACCGAGAACCGCCTTCACGTCGACCTGCAGCACGTCCTCGATGGTCGCGAGGCGCTGGAGTACCTGCAGCGGGAAGGTCGGCGCTTTGCCATGGCCGTGCGTCCCGACCTGATCCTGATCGATCTGAACATGCCGCGCATGGACGGCCGCGAGTTTCTCGCCGTGGTCAAGGGCGATCCGGCCCTGTGTGACATTCCGGTCGTCGTCCTGAGTACTTCGGAAGTCGATCGTGACGTACGCGACAGCTACCGCCTCGGTGCCTCCGGCTACATTACCAAGGCGCTGGACGTCAATGAATTCATCGTCGAGATACGTCAACTGAGTGAGTATTGGATCTCTCTGGTAAGGTTGCCCGAGAACCGATGAGCGAGGAGAGCCGTGAGCAAGCCCGTGCGAAACGCTGCCATCAAGGCATTGGCTCGATCTTGCGCCTGACGCGGATGGCAGCGATGCGCGGCAGAGGGAAAGTGCTGCTATTGTTCGAGGGGAGCCGCCTTGGTGGCCCGACGGGAGCCAGCGAAATCGGCGCCGAACGCGTCGGCGGGAGCAGGCCAGCCGTCCGGGCGTGCGGCGTGCCTGGCCTGGTGTTCGCGTCGGCCGGCGGTGGGCGGCAAGGGAGAGACGGGGGTAGCGCATGAAAAAGTCGACCCGCAGGCGGATCTCGATCCTGGTGATCGAGGACGACCCCGGTGATCTGGGCCTGATTCGAAGCAATGTTCGCCTGGCCGGCCTGAAGCGCATCGGCGAAGACGATCCGGTGATCTGGGCGTCAACGCTCGCCGACGGGATTGCGGCCGCTGCGTTCAACAAGCCCGACGTGGTGCTGCTCGATTTGTCGCTGCCGGATTCCGCCGGAATCACCACCGTGGAACGTATGCGAGCCGCTGCGCCGACGGTGCCGATCATCGTTCTCACCGGTCAGGATGACCACCAACTCGCCGAAGCGGCCTTGCAGGCAGGCGCGCAGGATTATCTGCCCAAGGCACAGTTGTTCCAGCACGATGCGCTGGGGCGAGCGATTCGGCATGCGCTGGTCCGTCAGAAACTCGAATCACGCCTGCACCTGCTCGATGCGGCACTCAACGCCGTGGCCAGCGGCATCGTGATCACCGATCTGTCGGCAGCGATCGAATGGGCCAATCCGGCGTTCACGCAAATCACCGGCTTTGCGACCGCCGAAGTCGTCGGTCACAATCCCGGCGAAATGCTCAACTCGGGGAAGCAGGACGGGCACTTCTACGAGGGCATGTGGCAGACCATTCTGGCCGGGCGGGTGTGGACCGGAGAGCTGGTCAACCGGCGTAAGAACGGCAGCCTTTTTGACGCGGCGCTGACCATTTCCCCGGTCACCGGCGGCGACGGGAGTATTCGACACTTTGTCGCCATCATGCAGGATATCTCCGAACGCAAGGCCACCGACGAGCGCGTCCAGCACCTCGCCCACCACGACCAGCTGACCGACCTGCCCAATCGCATGCTGCTCAGCGACCGCTTGTTCCAGGCGCTGGCACAGGTGCGCAGGGAGCATGGGACGCTGGCCGTGATGTTCCTCGATCTGGACGACTTCAAGCCGGTCAACGACACCCTCGGTCATGATGTCGGCGACCTCCTGCTCAAGGAGGTCGCGCTCCGTTTGCGCGGCTGTGCGCCGAGGAGTTCGGACACCGTCGCGCGCGTCGGCGGCGACGAATTCGTGATTCTGCTGGCGCAGATCGACAAGGCCGCCGATGCGGCAGTCGTCGCGCGCAAGGTCCTCGCTGCGGTCAAGCGTCCCTTCGCCATCGGTCCGCACCGCATCGACATCTCGACGAGCATCGGAATTGCCGTCTATCCGGAGCACGGCGAAGACGTCAGCCGGTTGTTGAAGAACGCCGACACGGCGATGTATCACGCCAAGAAAGCGGGCCGCAGCTGCTACCGTTTCTTCCGGGAACTCGCCGAAACGACAAGGGCCTAGCTTGGTGGAGACGCAGCAACCGCCGGAAGGCGCGGATAACCGCCCGGCGGCATCGACTATGGATGGCGGAGTGCAGGGCCTCGCCGTGCTCGGCGCTGCCTCCGCAGACCAGCTCGAACAGGGTGACGGCCAGGCGCAGAGCTGGCTCCCTTCGCGACGCTTCCTCAATTACACCGCCTGGTCCATTCTCGTTGCCGCGGCATGCGTGCTGCTGACCATGCTGCTGATCATCCCGGATCAGCCCTGGCGGGCGGTCGGGCCGGTCGCCATCGTGCTGCTGGCCGCGAGCGCCCTGCGCCTGCTCGACAGTGGTCGGGTGCGTTCCGCACTGGCGGTATTGGTCTGGGGGCTGTGGTTGGCCGTGACCAGCCTGTCGCCGTTCTTCGGGGGGGTGCGGGCGTTGCTGATCATCGCCTACCCGCTGCTGATTCTCATGGGCGGCTGGCTGCTGGGCAGGCGCACGGCGCTCCTGCTCACGGCGCTGACCGTGGCCGCGATAACCGGCTTCGTGGTCGCCGAGCGGTCGGCCCTGCTGCCGCCGCAACCGTCTACGCCGGCCATGCTCTACGGCCTCGTGCAAATCGTCTGCGTTGTCGTCGCGCTGCTGCTGATCACTTTCCTGACGCGCTCGCATCGGCAGCACATCGATGACATAAGCCGTTTGGGCAGCGCTCTCGCGCAGCGCACCGCCGAAGTGCAGGCCAGCGCAGCCGAACTCGAGCGTGCGCAGGCGGTCGCTCGTGTCGGCAGCTGGGTCGTCGACCTGGCCAGCGGACAGGTTCGCATGTCGGCCGAGACCCGCCGGATCTTTGCCCTTCCCGAAGGCAGTAGCGGCAGCATTGCCGGCTTCATGGCACTGGTGCATCGGGATGATCGGCCGGCGCTCAAGAAAGCCAGCGCCATGGCGCTGGCCGGAGAGCCCCTGGCCGTCGAACTGCGCGTCGTCATCGGCGGCGTCGTGCGCTGGATCGCGCAGCGGGCCGAGGTCGAGTTCGACGACTCGGGCCGACCGCTGCGCGCCGTCGGTACGACCCAGGAGATCAGCGAGCGCAAGGAACTCGAAGCCAGCCTGCGCGAGCAACGCGAGTTCTTCCGCCTGATTTCCGAAAGCATCGGCGAACACATCGCCGTCCTCGATCTCGAAGGGCGGCGGCTCTACAACAGTCCCTCGTATCGGCAGTTCTTTGGCGTGAGCAGAGACCTGCAGGGCAGCGATTCATTCGCCGACGTGCATGCGGATGACCGTGAGCGGGTGATCGACGCGTTCAGGCAGACCGCGGAAACCGGCGTCGGTCAGGAACTGCAGTACCGCCTGGTGCGACACGACGGCAGCGTCCGGCACATGGCGTCGACCGGCAAGGTGATCAACGACAAGAGCGGCAAGGTGATGCGTGTGGTTGTCGTCTCGCACGACGTGACCGACAAGAAGCAGGCCGAGCAGTGGGAACGCATCGCTGCGACGGCCTTCGAGTCGCAGCAGGGAATGTTCATTACCGACGCCAACGGCGTAATTCTGCGGGTGAACAAGGCGTTCACCGAGATCACGGGCTACTCCTCTGCCGACTGTGTCGGTCGGACGCCCAAGCTGCTCAGTTCGGGCCGCCACGACGCCACCTTCTATTCGGCGATGCGCGACACACTCCAGCGCACGGGAACCTGGCAGGGTGAGATCTGGAACCGGCGCAAGAACGGCGAGACCTACCCCGAATGGCTGACCATTTCCGCGGTCTGGGACAGCGACGAAAAAGTCACCAACTACGTGTCGACGCTGACCGACATCACCATGCGCAAGCAGGCGCAGGAAGAGATCCGCCATCTGGCCTTTTACGACGCGCTCACCGGCCTGCCCAACCGCCGCCTGCTGCACGACCGTCTGCGCCTGGCGCTGGTGGCGAGCACGCGCAGAGACCGACAGGGGGCCTTGCTGTTCATCGATCTCGACAATTTCAAGACGCTCAACGATACCCTCGGACACGACATGGGCGACCGTTTGCTGAAACAGGTCGGCAAGCGACTGTCGGCCTGCGTTCGTGAACGCGATACGGTTGCCCGCCTCGGCGGCGACGAGTTCGTGGTCATGCTCGAGGACCTCGCCCGGCAGCCGCAGGAAGCGGCTGGCCAGAGTCGCGGCATCGGCGAGAAGATCCTCGCCGCACTCAATCGCCCCTACGATCTGGACGGGCACGAGTATCACAATACGCCAAGCGTCGGCATCACCCTGTTCGGGGACAGGCAGGAAGGCATCGACGAACTGATGAAGCGCGCCGACCTGGCGATGTACGAAGCCAAGGCCATGGGCCGCAATACCCTGCGTTTCTTCGACCCGCAGATGCAGGCGGTGGTGACCGCTCGCGCCAGCCTCGAGAAAGACCTGCGCGAAGCCTTGCAGAGGAATCAATTGCGTCTTTTCTACCAGCCGCAGGTGGACGCCGCCGGTGCGGTCATCGGCGCCGAAGCGCTGGTTCGCTGGCAGCATCCGCAGCGCGGATTCGTCTCGCCGGCCGAGTTCATTCCCCTCGCCGAGGAAACCGGTCTGATCCTGCCGCTGGGGCTGTGGGTGCTGGAATCCGCCTGTGCGCAGCTGGCCGTCTGGGCGGAGCAGGTGGGGACGAGGCGATTTACCGTTTCGGTCAATGTCAGTGCGCGGCAGTTCCGGCAGCCGAACTTTGTCGACCAGGTGCTCGCCGTTCTGGCCAGCAGCGGTGCGGATCCTCAACGCCTGAAGCTCGAACTGACCGAGAGCATGTTGCTTGACAACGTACAGGGAATGATCGACCGGATGGGTACGCTCAAGGACCACGGCGTCGGCTTTTCCCTGGACGATTTCGGCACCGGCTATTCGTCGCTGTCGTATCTCAAGCGCCTGCCGCTCGATCAATTGAAGATCGACCAGTCCTTTGTTCGCGATCTGCTCACCGATCCCAATGACGAAGTGATCGCGCGCACGATCATCGCCCTGGCCAGCACGCTTGGCCTGTCGGTGATCGCCGAGGGGGTCGAAACCGCCGCGCAGCGCGACGCCCTGGCGGCGCAGGGCTGCCATGCCTACCAGGGCTACCTGTTCAGCCGGCCGCTGCCGGTCGCCGATTTCGATGCTTTCCTGGCGGGCTCCCGAGAAAGCGGATAGCGATGAACGACCGGCCGGGTGGCGGGGAACTGGCAATCGGAATTCTCTGCGCCACGCGGTCGGCGGTGTTCTTTTGCCCGACTCATCGGGCGCAGGGCAAGCTGGGGTTGTAAGCCGGAACCGCCGAAAGTTCGGTCAGTCTGAGGCGGATAGAACGAGCAGTTGTGTCATCCGCCGGCATCTGAGCATCTCTACGCTTCCCACGGATTGGTGACGGTGACGCTGGCGGCCTTATAGAGACTTGTATCGCGTGACGCCACGATGAACCCCCGCGAGGCTGCGATCGCGGCGATGTAGCCGTCAGGGGTTGGGAATCCTCTACCGCCGGCCTTGGCCTTCACGGCCAACTCGCCATAGCGCCGTGCTGCATCGATGTCGAATGGCAGCACCCGATCCCTGAACAGTCCCATCAGACCGTCAAGAGTCTGTGTCAACATGTCCTTGCGCTTGCCGGCTGGGAGCGTCCCGATGCCAAACAAAAGCTCTGCCAGCGTCACGCTGGACAGATACAGCGTTTCGGCGACTTGATCATTCAGCCAGGCCCGCACGGCCGGATGCGGCTCTGGTTTCATCGCCTCGAAGACGACATTGGTATCGAGAACGATCATTCAAACCTCAGCGGCGCGGCCGGCGTCTTGTCTCTCTCTTGGTGGATGACCTCGAAATCCTCGTTCGTGAGGCCGATCTTGCGGCCCAATGCTGCAAGGGCCTCACCCAGGCGAACGCGCGTCTCTGGCTTGACCGCGATCGCCAGAATCTCGCGGACCTCGGCCTCAGTGCTATGGCCATGTTGAGCGGCACGCACCCGCAACGCGCGGTGTACATCGTCGGGCAAATTGCGGACTGTCAGCATCGCCATAGCGGCACCTCATAAGAATGCATTCGATGCATCTAGTTTACTAAAACGAATGCATTCGTTCAACGCTGAGTAAGAGCGTTAGCCGTGTCGGAAAACATCTGTCTTGCGACATCGGCTCTATTGGTATCGTGCTTTGGATTTTACCGGAACAGGTATGAACTGCCGCCATGACCCATAAAGAGAAAGCGCTAGAATGGATCGCGAGCAGCTACAAGGATCTGATGGCGTTGCCACCTGACGTGCGCAGGCGCTTCGGTTACGCACTGTCGTTGGCGCAGATGGGCGATCAGGACGACGCGGCAAAGGTGCTCAAGGGCTTCGGCGGAGCCGGCGTGCTTGAGGTTGTCGAGGACGATGCGGGCGGCACCGTACCGGGGCGTCTACACGGTGAAGTACGCGGAAGCAGTGTTCGTCCTGCACTGCTTCCAGAAGAAGAGCAAGAGGGGGATCCCCACACCAAACTCAGATATGGACATCATTCGCGCTCGGCTGAAAGTGGGGTCGGAGGTACAGTGGAACGGAAAACCGGGTTAGGTGTTTGTCATCGTCAGACCAGTCATGGCTACAGCAGCCGCACGCTTCCGCCACTTCGTCCCCAAGGTATCTGTAGTCCCGGATCCGGGCAAGCGCGCCGCCTATTCGTCGTCTGCGGGATTGCGCAAGGGTCGCAATTCGCCTTTGGTCACAGCTTCCGGCACCGAGAACGAGTAGCGCCCCAGCATGTTGATGTGTTCGTGTAGCAATGGAGACAAGCGCACCACGTCTTCGTCTGCCACCGGGTAGCCCTCCGAGCGCAGTTGCTTCAAGGCCGCCTCGATGTAGATGGTGTTCCACAACACGATCATGTTCAGCACCAGGCCGAGCGCGCCCAACTGGTCTTCCTGCCCTGCGCGGTAACGTTGGCGCAGCTCGCCGCGCTTGCCATGGAACACGGCTCGAGCAACGCTGTGTCGGCCCTCGCCTCGGTTGAGCTGCGTCAGCGTAGCGCGCCGCTTGGCTTCGTCATCGATGTAGGTCAGCGTGTGGATGATCTTGTCGATCCGGCCAAATTCCGCGATAGCCAGTGCCAGCCGTGTTGGCCGGTCGCCAACCTGGAGTGTGCGCATGATTCCGGCGGCCGGCACCCGACCGAGTTTGAGCGAACCGGCCAGGCGCAACATATCGTCCCAATACGGTACGATCTTCTGCAAGCTGACATGGTGTGCCGAAACGGTATTGAGCAGGCCGTAAGTCAGCCTGCGGGTCGATTCGCCAGAAACGTGTGCCGCCAACATCCGCCAATCGCGGGCTGAAGCGATAGCCGAGCAGCCGGAAAAGACCGAACACCACGTCGCTGTAAGCACCGGTGTCGGTCATGATCTGCGTCGGCTGAAGGTCGGTCTGTTGTTCGAGCACCACGGCCAGGAGGATCAGGCTGTCGCGCAAGGTGCCTGGCACGGTGATGTCGTTCAAGCCAGAGAACTGGTCAGAGATCAGGTTGTACCAGGTGACGCCGCGACCGACCCCGAAATATTTTGGATTGGGGCCGGCATGCACCGTGCGCACCGGCACCACAAAACGGATGCCGTCGGCCGATGCGACCTCGCCGCCACCCCAAAGGGTTGCCAGAACCAGACGGGATTGCGCATTGACCAGCATCGCGTTGGCCGCTGTCAGCGTGTCGTCGCGGACATAATTCTGGTCTACCCGGGATAAGCGCTCGCGCTTGAGCGCCGGGATGTCGCCGCGAATCAACGGCTCCGGTCCGGTATTGCAGGCTTCGGCCATCAGTACCGCGCACAGGCTGATCGGGAGATCGGCGGCGCGGGCCGTACGCTCCGAGATGTGGGTGAAAGCATCGGTGAATCCTGTCCGTGCGGCAATTTCCAGAATCAGTTCGGGCAGGTCGACGCGCGGCAGCAACCCGGCGACCTTTTCGCGCAACGCGACCAACGAGGCTGGCTCATCCAGCTTGTCGAAGGGACTGAGCACCAGGTCGTGTTTGTCGCCAGTCGTTTCGAATCGCACCGCCGGGTTGTCGGGCAACCGGTCGACCACCGCACGATAGGTGTGATCCAGCTCGCTAGCCAAGGCGGTCAGCGTCGGCTCGGGATCGGCCGATAGTCCCAAGGTCCGGCAGATGATCGGACGGGTGGCTTCCCACTCGGCGCCATCGAGTAGACCGGTGCGCGGATCGGCATAACGCCAGCTTGGCGCCACAAACACGTCACGTCGGCGCAGGGCCGTGTGCAATTCATCCAGCACGCAAAAGATGTAGGCGTGGAAATCGACGCTGTCATCGTCGCGCAGAACATGCCGCCGCCAGGATTTGCCGACGACTTCGCGCGGAGCATCGTTGCCTGGCTTCTTCCGCCCCATGTGGACCCGCAACCAATCGAAGGCAGCGACAACCGGCTCGCCGGCGGCATTCGCGCCGAAGCGAATGTTCTCGACCAGAGCCGGCAGAAAGCAACGCACCGTTCGATACTTGGCATCCAACTCCCGGTAGTACACGTTGTCGGCGGGTCGGATCAGGGTATTGACGCCTTCCAGCGCCTGAGTGAGCGTGGTGCGTGGAATCTTCTCGAACAATCTGGTGCGCAGCTCGGCATCGGGCAAACCGGTATCCAGCAGCATCTGGCAGGCGCCGGCCAGGGTCGCGGCCGCTTGATCCAGATCCCTCAGCGAGCGCAGGCGCGCTTTCCTGTCGGCCTTGATGGCGTCGCCGAACAATTCGCGCAGGATCGTCTCCAGCACTTCCAGTACGTCGTCCTGCGCGCTAGCTTCCAGGCAATGCGCGTAGGCGACCAGCGTCGCCAAGCGGCGCGGATGCGGCAAGCGCAGGATGGCACCGACCTTGGCAGTACCCGCATACCGCGCCAAGGCCGCCACACGCGTGGCCGGGATGCGGGCCGCGGCTGGCAGCCTGATGCCCAGTTCGCGCACCGCGCTCAGCCGCACCAGGGCCAAGACCAGTGATCGGCTGTTGACCATCACCGGTCCGGTGCGCAGGCGATCCAGTGGCGAAGTTCGGCTGCCAGCTGGGACGAGCAGCAGGTTTTCCAGCTTTTTCTGCTGTTCGCCGCTGATACCACGGCCGAGAGGGCGCCACAGCCGCTCCTCGACCCGACTGCGCAGGCGGGCGATATAGCGTTCGAGGGTGCTGCAGCCGGGCAGCAGCACCTTGTGCGTCACCAGCCAGGTGACGGCTCGCTCGAACAGGACACTTGGGCGATCGGTGCCGGTCCAGCACAGCGCGTATAGCCAGCGGGTCAGGCGAAAGCCGACCTGGCGCTCGGTGATCTCGACATAGCCATAGGAGCGGCGGATTTCCGTCCTGTGCTGCCAACGCTGCTCGCCCGCACGATAAGCCAACACACGGCTGCCCACCTCGATGCGCAATTGCCTGGCCAGCGACTGCAGCACCGGCACCGGCACAGCCAGAGGGTCTTCAAGGAACGTGCCGAGATAACGCACCGTACCGAGCTGAACGGCGAAACCGAGCCGGTTGTGCTTGCCGCGCTTCTGCGCGATCAGCGCGTGGTCGGCATCGTCGAGATGGAAGTAACGGGCGAGGTCGTGGGGTGACGGTGCCCCTGTGTAGTGACCATAGTTCTCGCGCTGTTCGTTGGACAGAAAGCTGACCGGCATGCGTGCTTCCGGAGAACGGCGGCTACAGCCTTACGGCTTGCCTTGGTGCATGGCCCAAATTCGCTTGACCTGGCTTTCGCTACACCCAGCCAGCTTGGCGGTTTTCTGGATCGTATGGCCCGCCTGGCGCAGGGCAACAATGCGTTGGTGCGTGGTGGCATCCGGCTTCCGACCGGTGTATTTGCCGGACGCCTTGGCCAGTTGCACGCCCTGACGCTGCCGCTCGCGGCGTGTCTCGTAGTCGTCGCGAGCCATTTGCAGGGCCAGCTTGAGCAGAAGTTCCTGCACCGACTCCAGCACAATCTTGGCAACACCCTCGGCGTCAGCCGCCAAGTCGGAGAGATCGACCAAACCCGGTACGGCCAGCCTCGCCCCTTTGGCCCGGATCGAGCCGACCAGTTGCTCGGCCTCGGCCAATGGGAGTCGGCTGATGCGGTCGATCTTCTCGGCGACAACCACCTCGCCTGGTTGCAGATCAGCGATCATCCGCAGCAACTCGGGCCGGTCGGCACGGGCACCGGATGCTTTCTCACGGTAGACGCCGGCGACGTAGTAATCGGCCGCCCGGGTACTGTGCTCGATCTCGGCCTGACGGGTGAGGTCCTGTTCGTCGGTGCTGATGCGGAGATAGATGCGGGCGACTTTCATGAGGCCTAGCCAAGATGGGTATACGGAACTTGGCCAACTATAGATCAAGTAGCCAATAATGTGAAAGGCAATGTAAGCTGGCCAGCGTCTATTTGACCATCCCAATTGGCTAGGAACGAGGAAAAGTTGGCCTGCGTCGGCAGATTGTATATACTTGCGCATATACTTTTGTGCCGCACCAGGGAGAACCGTGATGATCGAGACGCGTATTGCCAAGCTGTTCAAGAACGGTGCCAGTCAGGCGGTGCGTCTCCCCTCGGACTTCCGCTTTGAAGGGGACGAGGTCTATGTCACGCGCGACGATGCAACCGGCGATGTCGTGCTGTCCAACCGGCCGGGGGCCAAAACCTGGAACGAATTTTTCGAGTTGCTGCATGAAGTCGACGTTCCCGCAGATTTCATGGCCGAGCGCCCGCTGAATGTGTTGCCTCAAGAACGAGGCATCTTCGACGACGAACTCTCTACGAACCACAAGGTGAGCCGCTAGCGATGCTGCATATGCTGGACACCGACACGGCAAGCTACCTGATCAAGGGGAAATCGCGCGCGATAGAAGCCAAACTGGCGGCCCTCATGCCGTCGATGGTTTGCCTCTCGGTGATGACGCGGGCGGAATTGCAATATGGCCTGAAGCGATTGGCGGGCGATCATCGTCTGCATCTGGCGGTGCGCCAGTTCTTCAAGATCGTCCGCATCCTGCCGTGGGATGCCGATGCAGCGGACTGGTACGCCGAAATCCGCCACCAACTCGTGAGCACGGGACAACCGATCGGCGAAATGGATATGATGATCGCCGCGCACTCGTTGTCAGCCGGTGCGGTGTTAGTCACCAACAATAGCCGCCATTACGAGCGGATCGCTGCACCGCTAATCCTGGACAACTGGGCGTAGCTCACCAACCAGGTTTGCTTGCTGTGAACACAGGTACAGGCGAATTGCGACCCTTGCGCAATCCCTCAGACGACGAATAGGCAGCGCGCTTGCCCGGATCTGGGGCAACAGATACCTTGGGGACGAAGTGGCGGAAGCGTAGGGCTGTAGCCATGCCTAGTCTGACGATGACAAACACCTAACCCGGTTTTCCGTTCCACTGCACCTCAAACCCCTTATACAGCGAGCGCCAAGCTGACTCAGCGTCCTTCGCCGCGCGCCGCCAGATAGATTCCGAAAAGCAGCAGCACAAAGCCAATTCCCTGCACGAGGGCGAAGGCCTCAGCGAAAAATATCCAGGCCAGCGCCGCGCTGCCGACCGGTTCGCCGAGCGTGACCACGGCAATGAAGGTCGCGGAGACGTGTTTCAGCGACCAGTTGTAGGCGGTATGGCCGAGCAGCTGCGGGCCGAGCGCCATGCCCAGCGCGATCAGATAGGCGGCGCCGGCATGGCCGCCGAGCGGCGAGCCGCTCAACTGGCAGGCGACGAGCAGAAACAGCGAGGCACTGCCGTAGGCCAGCCAGACGTAGGCCGGTAGCGGCAGGTTGGCGCGCAGGCGTCGCCCGATCAGCAGGTAGGCGGAAAAGCACCAGCTGCCGACGATGGCCAGGAAGTTGCCGAGCAAGGGGTCGCTGCCGGCGACGCTGCTCTGGCTGTCGCTCCAGAAGATGAGCAGGCTGCCGGAAAGCGAGATGACGATGCCCAGGACCATCACCGCGCTCGGCTTCTCGCCGAAGAGCAGAAACGACGCAATGCCGACCCAGAGCAGGTTGGTGGTCACCAGCGCCGTGCTGCTGGCCACCGAGGTGTATTCGAGCGAAGTGATCCAGGTCGCGAAGTGCAGCGCCAGGAAGAAACCGGCGCCGCAGGTGAGCAGGCCCTGCCGCCGGCTCAGCGCGCGCAGCACGTGGCCCGATTGCCAGAGCGCAATCGGCGTGATGATCAACGCCGCCAGTCCGAGGCGCAGCGTGGCGATGGTCAGCGACGGCAGGCCGTAGCCCTGCGCCAGGCGCGCCAGAATGGCGCCGAAGGAAATCGCCAGCAGTCCGATGCCGAGGACCACGAAGGGCAGCCAGCGCGGCGGCGCTTCGCTCTCCTGTCCGCGTTCTTCCACGCCCCGCGTCCCGTTCCGGCTAGGCAGCAGTCTCCGTCTGGGCGCCCTCGAGATACGCGGCGCGTACTTCGGGACTGGCCAGCAGTTCGCTCCCCGTACCGGAGAGAATGATCTGGCCATGCTGCAGAACGTAGCCGCGATGCGCCACGCGCAGGGCGTGGTGTGCATTCTGCTCGACGAGCAGGATGGTCATTCCGTGTTCGCGGTTGAGCTCGCGAATGATCTGGAAGATCTTCTTGATGTAGAGCGGCGCCAGGCCCAGCGACGGTTCGTCGAGGAGCAGCAGTTGCGGCCGGCTCATCAGCGCGCGGGCGATGGCCAGCATCTGCTGTTCGCCGCCGGAAAGCGTCCCGGCACTCTGCGTGCAGCGTTCTTCGAGAATCGGGAACAGCGAGTACATGCGCTTCAGGTCCACGGCAAAGTTCATTTCTTCGCCGAGAACGGCGCCCATCTGCAGGTTCTCGAGAACCGTCATGCGCGGGAAGATGCGCCGCCCTTCGGGAACCAGGGCGATGCCGCGGCGGGCGATCTCGTGTGTCGGCAGGGCGGTGATGTCTTCGCCGTCGAAGACGACGCGCCCGGCCGAGGCGCGCGGCTGCCCGAAGATGGACATCATCAGCGTTGACTTGCCGGCGCCGTTGGCGCCGATCAGGGTCACCACCTCGCCGACCTGCACGGCAACGTCGACGCCGTGCAGGGCGTGAATGCTTCCATAGTGGGCATGGACACCCGACAGTTGCAGCATCATGGCGCAGTCTCCGCGTGCAGTTGTTCGTCGGCGTCGTCCTCGCCCAGGTAGGCCTTGATGACGTTGGGATCCTGCTGGATGTGCGTCGGCGTGCCTTCGGCGATCTTGCGCCCGTAATTGAGCACGCAGATGTGGTCCGAGACATTCATCACCACGCTCATGTCGTGCTCGATGAGCAGGATGGCGATTCCTTCGTCGCCGGCGAGATGCTTGAGCAGCTCGTTGAGTTCTGCAGATTCGCGCGGATTGAGGCCGGCGGCCGGCTCGTCGAGGCACAACAGCAGCGGGTCGACACACAGCGCGCGAGCGATCTCGATGCGCCGCTGCATGCCGTAGGGCAGGTCGCCGGCGGCGGTATTGGCCTTGTCGATCAGATCCAGGCGCTGCAGCCAGCCAATGGCCTTGTCCATCGCCGCCGCTTCGGCGCGCCGGTAGCCGGCAAGGCCGAAGAGCCCGGCCAGCGAGAAACCCGACGCACGCTGCAAGGCGTTGTGCTGGGCGACCATCAGGTTTTCGAGGACGGTCATCTTCGGAAACAGGCGGATGTTCTGAAAGGTGCGCACGACCTGCGCCTTGTGCGCCACCTGGTGGCTGGGCAGCGCTTCGAGGCGCATCAGCCCGCGCTTCGGGTGGTTCAGGCGGACACTGCCCTCGGTTGGCTTGTAGAAACCGGTCAGGCAGTTGAAGAAGGTCGTCTTGCCGGCGCCGTTCGGTCCGATGACGCCGGTGATCTGGCGCGCGGCAACGTCGAGCGACATGTCGTCGATGGCCAGCAGGCCGCCGAAGCGCATGGTCAGGCGCTCGACGCTGAGCAGGGGAGCGGTGGTGGCGCTCATTTGCCTTCTCCGTCGGCCGCATAGCGCAGCGTCGGTTCGCGGTGCGAGAGGATGCCACCCGGCCTCCAGACCATGATCATGACCATCGCCGCACCGAAGAGCAGCATGCGGTATTCGGCGAAGTCGCGTCCCAGCTCGGGCAGCAGGACCAGCACCAGCGACGCCAGGACGACGCCCAGCTGGCTGCCCATGCCGCCGAGAACGACGATCGCCAGGATGATCGCCGACTCGCTGAAGGTGAAGGATTCCGGCGAGATGAAGCCCATCCGGGCAGCGAAGAAGACGCCGGCAAAGCCGCCGAGCATGGCCCCGATGGCAAAGGCCGAGAGCTTGACGTTTCTGGCGTTGATGCCCATCGCCTTGCACGCGATCTCGTCTTCGCGAATCGCTTCCCAGGCGCGTCCGATCGGCAGCTTGCGCATGCGCGAGACGAAGAGGTTGGTGATCAGGGCCAGCGCCAGGATCAGGTAGTAGAGAAAGATCACCCGATGGCTGGGCGAATACTCGAGGCCAAAGAACGAGGCGAAGGTCGGATCGTCGCCCGGCGGCTTGAGCTCCAGACCGAAGAAGGTCGGGCGCGGGATCGACGCGATCCCGTTCGGGCCGCCGGAGAGCTCGGTCCAGTTTACGAGGATGACGCGGACGATCTCGCCGAAACCGAGCGTCACGATGGCCAGATAGTCGCCCCGCAGACGCAGCGTCGGCCAGCCGAGGAGGACGCCGAAGAATGCCGCCATGCCGCCGGCGACCGGCAACGCCTCCCAGAAGCCCCAGCCGAATTGCGTTCCCAGGATGCCGTAGGTGTAGGCACCGACGGCGTAAAAGGCGACGTAACCGAGGTCGAGCAGGCCGGCCAGCCCGACGACGACGTTCAGACCCCAGCCGAGCATGACGTAGATCAGCACGGTGGTCGCGGTATCGACGACGTAACGGTTGTCGGCAAAGAAGATCGGCAGGGTCAGCGCGATGCCGAGCGCCGCCCAGGCGACCCAGGTGAGGAGCGGGCTGCCGGATCGTCCGCTGCTCTCGGCGAGTGCCGCCGCGGCGGTCGCCGCAGCCGAGCGCTCGCGCGTCAGCTGGTGCGCCTTGAACCGGTCGATGCCGTAACGCAGCACCAGCCGGCCGGCGAAAGCGACGCCGACGAAGATGAACAGGGTCGGCCAGCGGGTGGCAATCTGCAGCGCGCCGCCGCTGTCGACGGTGGTCAGGCCGATCATCGGAATGCCCAGCAGCAGGGCAATGAAGGCAACTGCCGCGGCGTCCTTGAGGCGCGTTGCCGGCGAGAGGGCGTGCGGGGCGAGGACGAAAGCGGCCATCAGACTTTCTCCACTTCAGGGCGGCCGAGCAGGCCGGACGGGCGGAACATGAGGACCAGGATCAGGATGCTGAAGGTCGCCACGTCCTTGTATTCGGCCGATAGGTAGGCCGCCCAGAATGCTTCGATCATGCCGATCAGCAGGCCGCCGAGCATGGCCCCGGGCAAGGAGCCGATGCCGCCGAGAACGGCCGCCGTGAAGGCCTTGATGCCGGCGACGAAGCCGATGAAGAAGTCGACCACTCCGTAATAGACGGTGACCATCACCCCGGCCACTGCGGCCAGCGCCGCGCCGAGCATGAAGGTCAGCGAGATCGTGCGGTCGACGTTGATGCCGAGCAGCGCGGTCATCGTCCGGTCCTGCTCGCACGAGCGTTGCTGTCGCCCGAACGATGTTTTCGTGATCAGCCAGGTGAAACCGGCCATCAGCGCAACGGTGACGACGACAATGAGAATCTGCGTGTACGCGAGGCGGACGGTGAAGCCGTCGACGGTCATCAGATCGATTCCGCCGACGAGCACCGGCGGGATCGGCTTGACGCGCGCCCCCTGCGTCAGCTGCACCATGTTCTGCAGGAAGATCGACATGCCGATCGCCGAGATCAGCGGCGCCAGCCGCGTCGCCCCGCGCAGCGGCCGGTAGGCGATGCGCTCGACCGCCCAGCCATAGACCGAGGTGAACAGGACAGCGATGATCAGCACCAGCACCAGCGCCAGGGGCACCGAGCTGATGGCGAACGAAGCCAGCAGGGTGAACACGGTGACGGCGATGAAAGCGCTGACCATGTAGATGTCGCCGTGCGCAAAGTTGATCATCCCGATGATGCCGTAGACCATCGTGTAACCGATGGCGATCAGGCCATAGACGGCGCCAAGCGTCAGGCTGTTGATCAGTTGCTGAAGTGCAAGAGCCATCACCTTCCTCCTTTGCTGCGGGCGCGAAATGCGCTGATTATTATCGTGTCGTCAGGTGTGGGCGCTCCTGCCGCTCCGGGTGTCACTCCGCTCTGGCCAGCGTCCTGAATCAGTCGTCACCCGCGTCCAGCGCCATCAGACTGGCGTTGCCGCCGGCGGCGGTGGTATCGACCGACAGCGTGCGTTCGCTGGCGAAACGGTAGAGGTAGTGCGGGCCGCCGGCCTTTGGTCCGGTACCGGACAGTCCCTCGCCGCCGAAGGGCTGTACGCCGACGACCGCCCCGATGACGTTGCGGTTGACGTAGGTATTGCCGACGTGCAGGCGGGCGGTGATCCGCCGGACGGTGTCCTCGATGCGGCTGTGGATGCCCAGCGTCAGGCCGTAGCCGGTGCTGGCGATGGCGTCGCAGACCTTGTCGAGGTCCTCGCCGCGCCAGCGGACGATGTGCAGGATGGGCCCGAAAACCTCGCGTTCGAGGCGCGACAGGCTGTCGATTTCGTAGGCGCAGGGGGCAAAGAAGCTGCCGTGGCTGGTCGCCCGCTCGTCGAGCGCACAGGTGTAGAGCGGTTTGGCGAAGCTGTCCAGCCAGCTGGCGTGGGCGACCAGCACCTTGCGCGCGGCTTCGTCGATCACCGGGCCGACGTCGGTACGCAGGTCGGCGGGGTCGCCGATGCGCAGTTCCTGCATGGCGCCGGCGAGCATGGTGCTGACGCGCTCGGCGATGTCCGCCTGGACGAAGAGCACGCGCAACGCCGAACAGCGCTGTCCGGCCGAATTGAACGCCGACGCCACGACGTCGCGGACGACCTGTTCGGGCAGCGCCGAAGAGTCGGCGATGAGCGCGTTCTGGCCGCCGGTTTCGGCAATCAGCGGCACCAGCGGACCATCCTTTGCAGCCAGCGTGCGGGCGATGATGCGCGCCACCTCGGTGGAGCCGGTGAAGGCGACGCCGGCACACTCGCGAGCGGCGACCATCGCCGCTCCGACGCGGCCGTCTCCGGGCAGGAAGGCGAGGACATGCGCCGGGATGCCGGCACTGTGCAGCATGCCCACGGCCAGGGCGGCGACCAGCGGCGTCTGCTCGGCGGGCTTGGCGAGCACCGTGTTGCCGGCGGCCAGCGCGGCGGCGACCTGGCCAACGAAAATGGCCAGCGGGAAGTTCCACGGGCTGATGCACACGAAAACGCCGCGGCCGTGCAGCGACAGGCTGTTGCGCTCGCCTGTCGGGCCGGGAAGCTCGATCGGCGCGGCGAACTTTTCCTTCGCCTGCGCGGCGTAGTAGCGGCAAAAATCGATCGCCTCACGGACCTCGGAAACCGCGTCGACCTGGATCCGGCCGCCTTCGCGAACGATCAGCGCGACCAGTTCGGGCAGGCGTTCCTGCATCAGGTCGGCGGCAGCGTCGAGAGCGGCTGCGCGTGTCGCGGCAGGGGTGCTTTCCCAAGCCGGGAAAGCCGCCTGCGCGACGGCCATTGCGGTGCTGACGTCGGCGACGCTGGCCTCGATCACCTGGCCGACGACTTCGCGCTGGTTGGCCGGCGAACAGACCGGCCGGCTGCTGGCGCCGGAGCCCTGCTTGCCGCCAATCAGCGGCGCGGCGAGATAGTTGACGTTGCGGCTCTGCTGGATGGCCTGGTGCAGGTGCTGGAGTGCGGCTTTGTCGTTCATGTCCGGTCCTTCACTGTTGGCGCGTTCGGCACCGAAGAGTTCACGTGGCAGCGGGATGCGCGGCTGGCGTTTGACCGCCAGCGCGGCCAGCCTTTCGACCGGGTCGGCGATCAGCGCGTCGATGGGCAACTCGGCGTCGGCGATACGGTTGACGAACGACGAGTTGGCACCATTCTCGAGCAGGCGACGAACGAGGTAGGCAAGCAGGTCTTCGTGACTGCCGACCGGCGCGTAGACGCGACACGGACGGTTCCACTTCTTGGCCCCGACGATCTGGTCGTAAAGTTCTTCGCCCATGCCGTGCAGGCGCTGGTATTCCCATTCGTCGCTGCCACCGGAGCTGATCGCAATTTCGGCGACCGCGGCCAGGGTGTGCGCGTTGTGCGTCGCGAACGCCGGGTAGAAAGCCTGCGGGTCGGAAAAAAGGCGCCTGGCACAGGCCAGGTAGGAGACGTCGCTGGTCACCTTGCGCGTAAAGACGGGGTAGTCGGCGTGGCCACGCTCTTGCGCGATCTTGATCTCGGCGTCCCAGTAGGCGCCCTTGCACAGGCGGACCAGCAAGCGCCGCTGACCGCGGTGCGCAAGGTCGGCGAGCCAGTCGAGCAGGGGCAGGGCGCGTTTCTGATAGGCCTGGATGGCCAGGCCGAGGCCGTTCCAGCCGACCAGTTCGTGATCGGTGGCCAGCGCTTCGATCAGGCCCATCGACAGTTCGAGTCGCTCGGCCTCCTCGGCGTCGATGGTCAGGCCGATATTCCTGGCCTTGGCCCTGACCGCCAGCGCCTTGATGGCCGGCAGCAGCTCGCGGCGCACGCGCTCCTCGTTGGCGACATCGTAGCGCGGGTGCAGTGCCGAGAGCTTGATCGAGATCGATGGCGCGATGAACGGCGGCTGGCCGCTGGCCGCGTCGCCGATGGCGGCGATCGCCTTGCTGTACGAATCGAAGTAGCGCAGCGCGTCGGCGCTGGTACGTGCGGCCTCGCCGAGCATGTCGTACGAGTGCCGGTAGCCGGCTTTTTCGGCGCCGCGCGCGCGCTCCAGTGCTTCATGGATGTTCCGCCCCATGACGAACTGCTTGCCGAGAATGCGCATCGCGGTGGTCACCGCCTGGCGGATCACCGGTTCGCCGGTACGCGATACCAGGCGCCTGAGAATGCCGCTGACGCTGCGCTGCGCGGTGTCGAGGTTGACGATCTGGCCGGTGAGCATCAACGCCCAGGTCCCGGCATTGACGAACGTGCTGTGCGAGGCGCCGAGTCGCTTCTGCCACTCGGTGCTGCCGATCTTGTCGCGAATCAGGCGATCGACGGTATCGGCGTCGGGGATGCGCAGCAGCGCTTCGGCCAGGCACATCAGCACCACGCCTTCGCGGGAGGAGAGGTCGTAGGTGGTCAGGAAGGCGTCGATGCCGCCGGTTTTCAGGCGCCGGTCACGAACCGTCTGGACCAGCGGCGTCGCCCGTTGGCGGATGCCCTCCTGTTCGGAATGGCTGAAGCGTGCCTTGGCGATCAGTTCCGCGACGAGCGTTTCCTCGTCGATGCGGTGATAGTCACGCAGACGCTGGCGTAGTGCTTGGGGTGTGGCCACGCTCATCCTGCCTCCCGGTCGATGCGACCCGACACGCTCACTGCGTGTCGCGTCGCGTTGTCGAAATGTCCGCCGTGTTCACCATCGGGGCGGACGCCGTCGGCCGTTCTCACTGCGGGCAGGGTGCCGGGCGGCAATGCCACCCCGCGCGCCTGCCCTGCCTGCTGTCCCTCGCTTACTTCTTCACGTAGTCGTACTTGCCACCTTGCCACTGATAGACCATGAAGCCGGGCAGCTTGTTGTCGCCCTTGGCGTCGAAGCTCAGTTTGCCGATCACCGTGTCGAAGCTGCCGGAACGCAGAGCCTTCTCCATATCCTTGTACTTGGTGCTCTTGGCGGCGGTGGCGGCGTCGGCAAACAACTGCATGGCCGCATAGGCGTACATCACGTAGCCCTCGGGCTCGACCTTGGCGTCACGGAATTTCTTGACGACGGCGGCGGCAGAAGGGTTCTTGCGCGGATCCGGCGCAAAGGTGAAGAAGACGTTGTCGGCGGCGGGGCCGGCAGCGGTCACCAGTTCCGAGTTGGTCATCGTGTCACCGCCCATCACCATCAGCTTCAGGCCCGCCTGCTGTGCCTGGCGCAGGATCAGCGCCACTTCGGTGTGGTAGCCACCGAAGGCCATCACCCCGACGCCAGCCGACTTGAGCTTGCTGACCAGGCCCGAATAGTCCTTTTCACCGGCGGTGATCGATTCGCGCAGCGCTGGCTTGACGCCCTTGGCTTCCATGGCCTTGGCGATTTCGTCGGCGAGGCCCTTGCCGTAGGCGCTCTTGTCGTCGACCACGGCGATCTTCTGGCCCTTGAAGTGTTCGGCCAGGAAGGTGCCGGCGACCAGGCCCTGCTGGTCATCCCGACCCATGATGCGGAAAATGTTCTTCAGGCCGCGCTCGGTGACCTGCGGGTTGGTCGACACCGTGGCCATCGGAATCTGCGACTCGTTGTACACGTCGGACGCCGGGATCGTCGAACTCGAACACCAGTGACCGTGCATGAAGACGATCTGCTTGTTGACCATCGTGTTGGCCACCGAAACGGCCTGCTTCGGGTCGCAGGCGTCGTCGCCGACTTCCAGTTGCAGCTTCTGCCCGAGGACGCCGCCCTTGGCGTTGATGTCGGCGATGGCCATTTCGGCCCCCTTGCGGATCTGGTCACCCGCCGACGCGTACTGACCGGTCATCGGGCCGGCGATGGCCACCAGAATGTCGGCGTAAGCGCTGCCGCCGGCGAGAGCCAGCAGACTGAAGCTGGCCGTCAGGATCGACTTTCTCATTTGTTTCCTCCTTTGCCACGGTGGTAATTCAGGTAATGGACAAGTGACGCACCCGCATCGAGCACGTGTGCCCGCGTGAGTTCTGCCGCCGCGTCCGGGTCCCGGCGAACGAAGGCTTCGAGAATCTCGGCGTGTTCGTGCACGGTCTTGGGCAGTTCGGTGGTGATCGACAAGAGCGCGCGCACGTAGCGTTCGACCTTGTTGTACAGCGATCGGATTTCAGCCAGCAGGATCGGTCGCTCGGCTGCCGCGTAGAGCGTCGAATGGAACAGCCAGTTCAATTCGCCCCAGCGGCCGGCGTCGGTGGCCAGCGCAAAACCTTCAAGATGCTGGCGCGCGCCGGCGATGGCCTCGTCGTCGATCAGCGGCGCCGACAGGCGCGCCGCGCGCGCTTCGAGCATGGCGCGGATTTCCATGTATTCGCCGATCTCGGCAGCCGACAGCGAGGCGACCACCACACCCCGGTTGGGCAGGAACGTGACCAGGCCTTTGGCCTCGAGGTGCTTCAACGCTTCGCGGACGGGGATCTTGCTGACGTGAAAGTGGCTGGCGATTTCGTCCTGGCGGAGCATCTCGCCGGCCGGCAGCACACCGTCGACGATCGCTTTCTTGAGCATCTGCGCCACATGGTCCGACGCGCTCAGGCGCGGGATCCTCGCGGCGGGAATCAGTTCAAGCGCGGGCGGAATGGGCAATGAGCGAGCCTCCGAATATCGTATACGATATAAACGTTCCCGTTCAAGCTAGCGGCGGATGCGCAGAATAGCAAGCTGCAGTGCAGCAATTAAAGGGTGACCCGGGAAGCTTCCTGTAGAATCGCGTGCCCATGAACACTGTCAGCATCGACGCGTCGCGCAGCGCACCCCGCAACCTCTTTGCGTACCGGAAATTTTGGGCCAGCCGTTTCGGCAGTGCGCCCTTCCTGCCGATGTCGCGGGCCGAGATGGACGAGCTCGGCTGGGACTCCTGCGACATCATCCTGGTCACCGGCGACGCGTACATCGACCACCCGAGTTTCGGCATGGCGCTGATTGGCCGTCTGCTCGAAGCGCAGGGCTTTCGCGTCGGCATCATCAGCCAGCCGGACTGGCTTTCGGCGAGGGCTTTCCAGGCGCTCGGCAGGCCGAATCTGTTCTTCGGCGTGACGGCCGGCAACATGGATTCGATGGTCAATCGCTACACCGCCGACCGCAAGCCGCGTTCCGACGACGCCTACACGGCCAACGCCGAACCGCACCGCCGCCCCGATCACGCGGTGGTCGTCTATGCGCAGCGCTGTCGCGAGGCCTTCCCGGGGGCCAACGTGGTGATCGGCTCGATCGAAGCCAGCCTGCGCCGCATCGCGCACTACGATTACTGGTCGGACAAGGTGCGCCGCTCGGTGCTGCCGGATTCGAAAGCCGATCTGCTCATCTTCGGCAGCGCCGAGCGGGCGATCGTCGAGCTCGCGCATCGCCTGGCCGCCGGTGAAAATATCGCCGACATCCGCGACCTGCGCGGGACCGGATTCATGGCCCCGCGCGGCTGGTTGCCGGGCAGCGACTGGGCCGAGATCGATTCCTCCGAAGTCGACACCCCGGGGACGCTGATCCGCCATCCCGACCCCTACGCAATGACTCCGGAGCCCGGCAAGGAGGCGGTGTGTGCGTCGAAAGCGGAAAACTCCGCAAGCCCGGCGAGCGCTGCGCACTCGGCCGGCAGCGTTGGCGAGCCGCGCACGCAGGTGATCAAGATGCAGTTCCAGCGGCATCAGCGCATGCCCAGGCTCGAGCGCACGCGAACGGCCATCCGCCTGCCGTCGTACGAGCAGGTCGTCGCCGATCCGGTACTTTATGCGCACGCCTCGCGGACTTTCCACGTCGAATCGAATCCGGGCAACGCGCGGGCGTTGATCCAGGCGCACGGCGAGCGCGACCTGTGGCTCAATCCGCCACCGATTCCGTTGACCACGCCGGAAATGGACGGCGTCTTCGCCTCGCCGTTCCAGCGCCGGCCGCACCCCGCGTACGGCGACGCCAAGATCCCGGCTTTCGAGATGATCCGCTTCTCGATCAACATCATGCGCGGCTGCTTCGGGGGCTGCACCTTCTGCTCGATCACCGAGCACGAGGGGCGCATTATCCAGAGCCGTTCCGAAGAATCGATCCTGCACGAGATCGAGGAGATCCGCGACAGGACGCCCGGCTTCACGGGCATCATTTCCGACCTCGGCGGGCCAACCGCCAACATGTACCGGCTGGCGTGCAAGGACCCGAAGATCGAGTCCTCGTGTCGTCGCCTGTCGTGCGTCTTTCCGGGTATCTGCGAGAACCTGAACACCGATCACACGCCGCTGGTGAATCTCTACCGCAAGGCGCGGGCGATTCCCGGGGTGAAGAAGGTCCTGATCAGTTCCGGTCTGCGCTACGACCTCGCCGTGCGCGATCCGCAATACGTCAAGGAACTGGTCAGCCATCACGTCGGCGGCTACCTCAAGATCGCCCCCGAGCACACCGAAGAGGGGCCGCTGGCGCACATGATGAAGCCGGGCATGGGTTCCTACGAGCAGTTCAGGGGGATGTTCGAGAAGTTCTCGAAAGAGGCGGGCAAGGAGCAATACCTGATCCCCTACTTCATCGCCGCGCATCCGGGAACCACCGACCACGACATGCTGAACCTGGCGCTGTGGCTGAAGCGGAACAAGTTTCGTCTCGACCAGGTGCAGACTTTTCTGCCGACGCCGATGGCGCTGGCCACGGCGATGTACCACAGCGAGAAGAACCCGCTGGCCAGGGTCGGGCGCGCGTCGGCCGGCGTCGAAACCGTTCGCAACGCGCGCCAGCGCCGCCTGCACAAGGCTTTTCTGCGCTATCACGACGCCAACAACTGGCCCCTGCTGCGCGAGGCGCTGAAGCAGATGGGCCGCGCCGACCTGATCGGCAACGGCCGGCACCAGTTGGTCCCGAGCTTTCAGCCGCCGGGAACCGGGACGCGGCGGGAGCCCGCGTCCGCCGCCGTCAAGACCGGCGCGCGTTCGCCGGTGCGGGCAGGGGTGAGGACTGCGCCGGTCGGCGCTCGCTCGCGCAAGCGCTGATTCGCCTCACCGCGAAGACTCGACAAGCGACGCCGGAGGTCTGGCGCGCACGCGTCCAGCCTGGCCTGCCCGCGATCAGACGGGGAGGGCGGGCGATTCGTAGTGGACCGCCAGCCAGATCGTCGCCTGCCCGGGTGGCGTCCAGTCAACCCGATGCCGGCGGCGCGGCGCGATGTTCACGCAATCCCCCGCCTTGAGGTGCTCGGCCAGCGGCGGGTCTTCGAAGCGCAACAGTGCCTCCCCCTGCAGCAGCACGATCCACTCTCCGAGCGCCTGTTCGTACCAGAAACCCGGCGCGCTTGCCTGGCCGGTCGACACGATACGTTCGATCCTTAGGCCCGGTCGGGCAAGCAGTTCGAGAAACTGCTCGTCGGGCGCTGAGTCTGGCGGCAGTTCGGCGAAGATGTTTTTCATCGGGGGTGGGCGCGGAAAACACGAAATTCTACGCCACGTTCCGGCCGACGGCCGGAGCGCCCTGAATGCCCCGATGGCGGCTGTCGCTCTATTCCGTCGAAAACCCCGGGGGCCATCGATCGCTCCCGAACGGATGTACGGATGCTGATCGTCGTCTACCGCTAGCGCACTGGCGGCGATGCCATTGACGTCCTGACGGCAAGGACCTAGCATGGCCGGCCGGCTGCTTCCGGCGATTCCTCTTCCGGAGACGCCCATGGACGTGGCGACAAACGACGCAGGCCAGCGGGTCCGCCATTTCCGGCAGATCCTGATGTGGCCCTTGCAACTGATGCCGCTGGCCGAGGGCGGACCTTTCCGGAACCACAGTCAGTTGCTCGATCGTATCGACGCTGACAACCCGTGGCGGGAACTGGCCGACGAGTTCAGCGGCGACCCCGAGCAGTTTCACGAACGCCATTACAGCGAGTTCGTGACCTTCCTGCCGCACGTCCAGCGCTTCCTCTATGGCGAAGGCGGGGGTCAGATGGGGAGCAGTTCGCGCCACGGCGAATCGCCGATCCGCGTCTTCCGTCGCCACGACGTGGCCAAGGTGCGCATGCACTACAAGGACCGCGAGCAGCCGATCGATTTCGACGTCGCCCACCTCGACCTCTATTTCTTCTACGACATCGAGATCCTCATCCTGGTCGTCGAGATCTTTGCCGACGACCTCGAACTGCGGCAGGTGCACGACACGCTGTACCGCTTCGGGCGGGCCTATCCACCGTCCTGGGACGACGATGGCAGCGGTAGCCACTGCCTGAAACGCAGCGAATGGATCGCCCTGGACGGCCGGGTGCTGGCCGCTTCGGACTACGAGAAACGCAGCAAGTACCTCACCTTCGTCTCGCGCTTCCGCGCCCCGTGCATCTCGTCGCACTGGGAGTTCCTGCTCCGGCCACTGGTGCTGCACCACTCGGACGAGGAAGGCCTGGTCCGCTACCGGCAGATCGAGTATCACCGCATGCCGCTCCTCGCCTACCTGGCGATGGACGACCCGCGCACGCTCAGCCGTGACGACTTCGCGCGCCTGGTGCTGGTCACCGGACCGGGGAAGATCGGCGCGCCGCCCGCTTCCGAGCTGCCGCTCGACGATTTCGAAGCGCGCTATTGCTACGACCGCTACTGGCACCCGCACGCCGAGCAGCCGGGAAGCCGGCAGCTCTCCTGCGGGCACGCGGTCATCATGGTCGGCAGCGCCCGCGACGTCTACTTCAGCGGCCTGGAGAACGGTCTGCTCGGGCAGTTTCGGCACCAGTTCTTCCTCCTCGCGCTGATCCCGCACTTTCACAAGGCCGCCTTGCTGATGCTCTCCGACCGCCTGGTGACGGCACTCAATCACCTCCGCATCGGCCAGCCCGAATCGGTCAAGGAATTCAAGCGCGCCATTCGGCAGATCCTCGAAGTCTTCCTGCGCTTCACCCATCGCTACTGGTTCTACGAGATTTCCGACCAGGCACAGGCCCGCTCGATGTTCAAGCTGACCAGGGAGCACCTGGGCACCGAGCGCCTGTATAGCGAATTGCGCGAGGAAATCCAGGACATGAGCCAGTACCTCGACAGCGACAGCCTGCGCCGGCAGTCCAATACGGTTGTCCGCCTGACCGTGGTGACCACCGCCGGCCTGATCGCCACGATCACCACCGGCGTCCTCGGAATGAACCTGCTCGACGCCACGCACGCTCCCTTCGCCGAGCGACTGGCGCTGTTTGCGCTGGTCGCCGTGCCGTCGGCGCTGCTCACCGGTTTCGCCATCGCCAAGTCGAAGGCGCTCTCGGAGTTTCTCGAGGCGCTGTCCGACGAACGTCTCTCGCCGCGCGCCAAACTTGCCACGCTGACGGCCGTCTGGCGACGGCCACGCCCACCCGACGGCGGCTGAGCAGCGGTTCTCGCCAGGTCAATTCTTTGACTAGTTGTCGGCCACAGCAGCGCAGCGGCAGCTGGCCATTGCGGTGCCGGGCACTTGCGCAGCACGTCGGCCTTAGGGAAGGCCTTTCATCATTCACTACTTGGCCTTTCCGGCCATGGCAGGCGACCAACAGGGTAGCTGTTTGCCCGGTTTTGTTGCTGCCCACAGGATTTAGCGTTTATGATGCTGACGAAATGCCGAGGGCAACACGGATCGATCGCGGTAGCGAAACATCGGTTCTCGGCGAGTCCCGCTCTCACCACGCCAAGCTGATGCTCAGGTTTGCCCAATTCGCTTCATCGGCTGGCGCCTTCGAAATCTGCTCGGCCGAGCCCCGAAGGACGCCAAGCGGTGTCACCCGCAGCCTGCCAAGTTCCGAGTCGGGTCATCGCCAACGAACCGATCCAAACGCTACGCCAACAGAAGCAACACTTAGGAGGGATAAATGAAGCTTGTCTCGATGTTCCACTGTAGATTACTGACACTTTTCGCCGTGCTGACCCTGGGCGCCGGATCAGCCTTCGCCGCTGCCGCCGCGACGGCGACAGCGGGTGCCACCGCCGGTGCCAAGCCCAACATCGTGTTCATCATGGGCGACGACATTGGCTGGATGCAGCCGAGCATCTATCATCAGGGCCTGATGGTCGGCGAAACGCCGAACATCGATCGCATCGGCAAGGAAGGTGCGAGATTCATGACCTATTACGCCGAGCAGAGTTGTACGGCCGGGCGCAACGCCTTCTTCACCGGCATGCATCCGCTGCGCACGGGCATGATCCCGCCGCAACTGCCGGGTAGCCCGTCCTGGTTGCGTCCGGGCACGCCTTCGCTGGCCAAGTTCCTGCTCGACCTCGGTTACAACACTGGCGAGTTCGGCAAGAATCATCTCGGCGACCATTTCGAGGCGCTGCCGACTTCGCACGGCTTTCAGGAATACTGGGGTTACCTCTATCACCTCGACGCCATGCAGGGCGTGAGCTTCGTCGATATCAACAAGACGCCGCTGGTGCAGGGCATTGCGCCGCCGTGCAAGAACACGCCGATCACCGGCCTGCCCGAAGTGCCCGGCGCCGTCGATCCGAAAACGGCGACCTGTCTCACCCCACCGCGGCCAGTCATCTGGTGCAAGTCCAGTGACGGCACGCAGCAGAACACGACGTGCAAGGACGAAGGTCCGCTGACCCTGGAACGTTCGCGGACCGTCGACGAGGAAATCTCGGCCAAGGTCATCGACTTCATGGACCGCAACGATCCGAAGAAGACCGGCAAACCGTTCTTCGTCTGGTACAACCCGGCGCGTATGCACGTTACGACCATGCTGTCGCCGAAGTACGAGGCGATGGTCGGCGAACCCGGCGGCAAGGACTGGGGGACCAACGAAGCCGGCATGAAGCAGATGGACGACAACATCGGCGCCGTGATGAAGAAGCTGGAGGACATGGGCCAGCTCGACAACACCATCGTCGTGTTCACCACCGACAACGGCGCCGAGACCATCACCTTTCCCGACGGTGGCAACACCCCCTTCAAGGGCGGCAAGCTGACCACCTGGGAAGGCGGCATGCGCGCACCGATGCTCATGCGCTGGCCGGGCGTCATCAAGCCGGGTACGGTCAAGGATGACATCTTCGCCTCGCTCGACTGGGTACCGACACTGGTTAACATCGCGGGCGGGGCCAAGGGCAACGCACTCAACGAGCAGATCATGGCCGGCAAGTACCCCGGCATCGTCAAGACCAAGCTCGACGGCGTCGACCAGACCGATTACCTTACCGGCAAGTCGGAGAAATCGGCGCGTGAGGTGTTTTTCTACTACACCGGTTCGCAACCGTCGGCGGTGCGCTACAAGAACTGGAAGATGTATTACACGATCGTTCCCGATACCGCGACCGGCGGGCTGTTCGGCGCCGTCAGTTTTCACTGGACGCAGCTCCTCAACCTCAAGCGCGACCCCTTCGAGACGACCGTCGGCTCCGACGCGAAGTCCTTGCTGGGTTACGGCGGCGCGCTCGGCTCTCCGGGCAACGCCTATATCTACAACTGGAACATGTTGCCGATCGGCCAGTTGCTGTGGGAGAAGGAGCTGTTCTCGTACAAGGAGTTTCCGCCGATGCAGGCACCGGAGACCTATAACCTGGATGGCATTCTCAAGGCCATGCAGCAAGGTGGCCACCACGGCCACGATTGAGTCGGCACGCTGACGGCTCGTGACATGCCCCTGCGGGCGCCCGAATCGGGCGCCCGTTTGCTGAGCGCGGACGGTGGCCAGGGTCCGTTGGCGGTGTGAGGCAGGTCCCGTTCGGGCCGGCTGCAGCGCGGCGATGCCGGTGCTCCGGAGCGCGGGGTGGGAAAGACCGGGACTGGCGCAGCGCGCCCTGGAGTAGGTATCCTTGACGCTTTGCCGGTGCAGGCCATCGGCGCGCACGCGCCAGCGCGGCGCAAGAACCCGGGAAACCGCTCATGATCATCGACAAGAAATCGCTGCTCCTGCTCATCGTCGTCCTTGGCGGCTGCGCCGCGATTACCCGCCACACGCTCAACGACGAGTATGGCGCGCCGGACCCCGCGCGCTTCGACGTGCCCGCCGCGCCGCCGGCAGGATTCTCGTATCGCAGCGACGTCCAGCCGATTCTGGAAAAGCGATGCGTCGTCTGCCACGCCTGTTACGACGGGCCGTGCCAGTTGAAGTTCACGGCCTGGGAGGGGATCGCGCGCGGCACCAGCAAGGCGCTGGTCTACGACAGCGCTCGCCTGGACGAAGCCCCGTTGACGCGCCTGTTCACCGACGCGCAGAGCGCTTCGCAATGGCGCGGCAAGGGATTCTCGGCGGTCCTCAACGAGCGCGAGCAGACGCCGGAAGCGAATCTGGCGGCGAGCGTGATGTATCGGGCGCTCAAGCTGAAAGAGGACCATCCGCTGCCCGCCACGGCCATCCTCCCCGAGGCCTTCGATTTCTCGCTCGACCGGAAACAGCAGTGCCCGCGGATCGACGAATACGAGGCCTTCGAGCGCAAGAACCCCCTCTGGGGAATGCCCTTCGGGCTGCCGGGCCTGAACGATGGCGAAACGGCCACCCTGCGCCGCTGGCTGGAACTGGGCGCGCCCTTCGAGGGGCTGCCGCCGCTGCCGGAACGAATCGATGCGCAGGTCGCCGACTGGGAGGCGTTCCTGAATGGCGACTCGCTCAAGCAACGCCTGGCCAGCCGCTACATCTACGAACATCTTTTCCTGGCCCACCTGTACTTCGACGACGATGCGGCGCATCACTACTTCCGGATGGTCAGGTCGCGGACGCCGCCGGGCCAGCCGATCGACCTCATTGCCAGTCGCCGGCCGTACGACGACCCCGGCGTCGAGCGCGTCTACTACCGGCTCGATCGCGAACGGGAAACCATCGTCGACAAGACGCATCTGCCCTACGCACTCGGGCCCAAGCGCATGCAGCGCTGGCGACAGCTGTTCATCGAAGCCGACTACACGCTCACGGAACTGCCTTCCTACGAGCTGAAAGCGGCCTCCAACCCCTTCGTGACCTTCCAGGCGCTGCCCACATCGGCGCGCTATCAGTTCATGCTCGACGAGGCGCAATTCACGATCATGAATTTCATCAAGGGCCCGGTCTGTCGTGGCCAGGTGGCGCTGAACGTGATCGAGGATCGTTTCTGGGTATTCTTCCTTGCCGACGCCGATCTGCAGGACCAGGCTGGAGAATTCCTGGCGCGCGAATCGAGCCTGCTCGCCTTGCCGGCGGCGCTGGGAAGCGACGCCGGGATCGTCGTTCCGTGGCGCAGGTACGCCAAGCTGCAGGCCGAGTACCTGCAGGCCAAGTCGAAGTTCCTCGATCGCTACGCGGCGGCAAACAAGGGCCCGAATCAGGAGTGGATCTGGAATGGCGACGGCAACAACCCGAACGCGGCGCTGACCATCTTCCGCCACTTCGACAATGCCTCGGTGGTCAAGGGCCTGGTCGGCGGTCCGCCGAAGACGGCGTGGGTGATCGGTTATGGCCTGCTCGAACGTATCCACTACCTGCTCGTTGCCGGTTACGACGTCTATGGCAACGTCGGCCACCAGCTGCTGTCGCGGCTGTACATGGACTTCCTGCGCATGGAAGGCGAGTTCAACTTCCTCACCTTACTGCCCCGCGCCGAGCGCAAGGCGGTGAGCGACTACTGGTATCGCGGTGCGAGCCAGGAGGTGAAGAACCACGTGTACGGAGATCTGGCCAGTTTCGACGCTCAGAGCGGCATCCGTTATCGCAGCAAGGATCCGCAGCGTGAGCTATACACGCTGCTCCAGCGCCGCCTGGCGCCGGTGCTGAACCACCAGTACGATCTCGCGCAAGTGAGCGATGCCGCATTACGCAGGGATCTCGCCACGCTCGCCAGTGCGCGCGGTGCGCCACTGTCGTGGTTTCCCGAGATGGTCTTCGTGCGTCTGGAGGATCCGCCGCGCGCGCCGCGATACTTCACGCTGCTGCGCAACACCGGCCATCGCAGCGTCTCCAGCCTGCTTCGCGAAGGGCACGAACTCCTGCCGTCCGAGAACACGATGACCGTGGTGCCCGGGTTCATCGGCGCCTATCCGAGCGCCATCTACCGCGTGCAACGCTCGGAAATCAAGGCCCTCGCGGCGGCCATCGGCAGCCTTTCGTCGGAGGACGACTACCGCGCGCTGGCCGACCGCTACGTCGTTCGGCGCAGCAACCCGCGGTTCTGGCAGGCCAGCGACGAGCTTCAGGAAGCGCATCTGCAATTTTCGCCGATCGGCTCCGGGCTGCTCGACTACAACCGCCTGGAGAACCGCTGATCGACGATGCGCTCATTCGCCGGCAGGCAGGGGCGTGTTGCGGGTGACGAGAGGGCGCCGGCTGCACGCCACCTTTCGCCGGCCTACTTCTGCTGCTTCAGCATCTCCTGGACGCGCGGATCCTTCATCATCTCGTTGAGGTTCATTCCGCCCATGCCCGGCATGGTCACCTCGCCGGGTTTCTGGCCCGGCTGGCAGGGGCCGATCCAGCGCGCGTCTATGGCCACCCTTGACTCGCTGATGCCGTGCAGCGGCGGGCTGAAGCGAGTGTGAAGGTCGCCCTTGTAGGCGACGTCGAAAGTGCCGACGAATACGGCGTCGGTCGTCGCCGTGCTGCCCTGGACCTTGCACACCGAGTGCACGCTGGCCTGGTTGCCCTGCGTCCTGACGTCGAGGACGCTGCAGTGGTGTTTTTCCTTCCTCGCCTGCTGTTGCATCAGGTCGTCGGTGTTGCGGTCGATGCATTGCTGCATCGCGCCGATCGACGGCATGCCTTCCATGCGCGTGTTGAGCTCCCACAGGCCGGGTTTGCGCTTGGGCAACTCGCTGCTGCTGGCGGCGTGCACGACGCCGATCAGGCTGCACGCCGCCAGCGCGCCAAGGAGCAGGGGAGGGGCAAGGCGGTGATGGTGGCGGGCGGGCGCTGTGCTTACAGGTGTCATGACGGTTCCTCGTTGGCAATAGGGCGGATGGATCGGCGCGCAGAGGATAACAAAACCGGGTCGCACCGGGGTCTGCGGCGAGCGCTGATCGCCGTCGGCCGCGCCTGACATCGTTCGTCGGCAGCCTGCGGGGCACTGCTAGAATGGCGACCATGAGAGTTGATGGCACGCCCACACGAACGATCAGGCCGCTGGCCAACGCCCAGGCGGTCGAGATCATCGACCAGACCGCGCTGCCGCACGAGTATCGCTGGCTGCGCCTGTCCAGCCTGGAAGCGGCGGCGCAGGCGATCGGCAGCATGCAGGTCCGCGGCGCACCGCTGATCGGCGTGACCGCCGCCTACGGAGTGGCGCTGGCGATGGCGCAGGGCGACGACGACGCAAGCCTCGTGGTGGCAGTCGCGACTCTGGCTGCAACGCGGCCGACGGCAGTGAATCTGCGCTGGGCGCTGACCCGCATGCAGCGCTGCCTGGCACCCTTGCCCGCCGCGGCGCGTGCCGCTGCCGCGTGGCAGGAAGCGGCACGGATTGCCGACGAGGACGTCGAGCAGTGTCGCCAGATCGGCAAGCATGGCCTGCAACTGCTGCGCCGGCGTGCCGGCGGGCGCGGCCGCCTGGAGATCATGACCCACTGCAACGCGGGCTGGCTGGCAACCGTCGATCACGGTACGGCGCTGGCGCCGGTCTATGCCGCTTTCGACGCGGGCGTCGACGTCCATCTCTGGGTTTCCGAAACGCGGCCGCGCAATCAGGGGCTGTTGACCGCCTGGGAGGTGGCCCAGCACGGCGTGCCGCATACGCTCGTCGCCGATAACGCGGCCGGGCTGCTGCTGGCCCGCGGCGGCATCGACGCGGTCATCGTCGGTGCCGACCGCATCGCCGCCAACGGTGACGTTGCCAACAAGATAGGCACCTACCTCAAGGCGCTGGCGGCGGACGCCGCTGCGGTGCCGTTCTACGTCGCTGCACCGCGCTCGACGATCGACTTTGCCTGTCCGAGCGGGGCGGCGATCCCGATCGAGGAACGCGCCGCCGACGAGTTGCGGATCGTCCATGGCCGCGATGCGTCCGGCGTTTGCGGCCAGCTGCGGCAGCTGCCGGCCGGCGAAGACGTCGCCAACCCGGCCTTCGACATCACGCCGGCGCGCCTGGTCGGCGCCCTGATCACCGAGCGCGGCTGCTGCCCGGCGAGCAGCGAGGGGCTGCTGGCGCTGTACCCGGAGGAACGGCATGGCTGATCTTCGCCAGCGCCTGATCGCCAGCGCGCGGCGGATGACCGCCGCCGGCCTGAACCGCGGTACGGCAGGCAACCTCAGTGTCCGCGTCGGCGGGGGCCAGGCGGGTTTCCTGATCACCCCGACGGGCATGGACTACGACGCTCTCGAAGTCGACGACATTGTCTTCATGCGCCTCGACGGAACGCCGACCGGGCGCCGCAAACCGTCGTCCGAGTGGCGCTTTCACCGTGATCTCTACGTCCATCGCCCGGACGCCGGCGCCATTCTGCACGCGCATTCGCCCTTTGCCACCAGCCTGGCGTGTCTGCGCCGCGACATTCCGGCGTTTCACTACATGATCGCGCGCTTCGGCGGCGACAGCCTGCGCTGCGCCGGCTACGCGACCTTCGGCACGCAGGAACTCTCCGACGCCGTGCTGCTGGCGATCGCCGATCGGCGCGCCTGCCTGCTCGGCAATCACGGCATGCTGGTCCTCGGCGAGGACCTCGAGCAGGCGCTGGCCCTCGGCGGCGAACTCGAGGCGCTCTGCGAACAGTACTGGCGCGCCTGCCAGCTCGGTGAGCCGGTGCTCCTCGACGCCGCCGAAATGGCGACGGTACTTGCCAAGTTCGCCAGCTACGGACAGCAGGCCTGACGCCCGATCACCGGACAATCAGAAAAGCCATGTTGCGCGTCAGCGAAATCCGCCTGCCCATCGACCATCCGCCGGAGGCGCTGCCCGCCGCGGTCGCCGCTCGTCTCGGCGTTGCCGTGCAGGATATCGCCGAGATCAGCGTTTTCCGGCGCAGCTGCGACGCGCGCAAGGCAAGTGCGCTGGTTTTCAGTTACAGCGTCGACGTGGCGCTGCCCGACGAGGCGCAGTTGCTGGCCCGTTTCGCCGACGACCGCCAGGTGCAGGCGACGCCGGACATGCGCTACCACTTCGTCGGACGGGCGCCAGCGGGGCCGGGCAGCCGACCGCTGATCGTCGGCTTCGGTCCGGCGGGCATCTTTGCGGCACTGATCCTGGCCCAGTCGGGGTTCAGGCCGATCGTCCTCGAGCGCGGCAAGGCGGTGCGCGAGCGCACGCAGGATACCTGGGGACTGTGGCGCAGGAAGGTGCTTGACCCCGAGTCGAACGTTCAGTTCGGCGAGGGCGGGGCCGGTACCTTTTCCGACGGCAAGCTCTACAGCCAGATCAAGGACCCGCAGCACCATGGTCGCAAGGTGCTCGAGGAATTCGTCAAGGCCGGCGCGCCGGAAGAGATTCTCTACGTCAACAAGCCGCACATCGGCACCTTCCGGCTGGTCGGCATGGTCGAGCAGATGCGCCGCGAAATCGAGCGCCTGGGCGGCGAGGTACGCTTCCAGCAGCGTGTCAGCGGGGTGCACATCGAAGCCGGGCGCGTGCGCGGGGTGACGCTGGCTTCGGGCGAGGAACTCGCTGGCGAGCGGCTGGTTCTGGCGCTCGGCCACAGCGCTCGCGACACTTTCGAGATGCTGCAGCAGGCGGGGGTGTTCATGGAAGCCAAACCGTTTTCGATCGGCTTGCGCATCGAACACCCGCAGGCACTGATCGACAAGGCTCGTTTTGGCACCCACGCCGGCCATCCGGCGCTCGGCGCGGCGGACTACAGGCTGGTCCATCATTGCCGCAACGGGCGCTCGGTGTATAGCTTCTGCATGTGCCCGGGGGGCACGGTGGTCGCCGCCACTTCGGAAGAGAAGCGGGTGGTGACCAACGGCATGAGCCAGTATTCGCGCAACGAACGCAACGCCAACGCCGGCATCGTCGTCGGTATTACGCCGCTCGACTACCCGGGTGGGCCGCTGGCCGGCATCGCCTTGCAGCGCGAACTCGAGAGCCGCGCCTTCGAGCTCGGCGGCGGCAGCTACGAGGCGCCGGCGCAGCTGGTCGGCGATTTCCTCGCCGGGCGGCCGTCACGCTTTCTCGGCAGCGTCATGCCTTCGTATCAACCGGGTGTCCGTCTGACGGATCTCTCCACGGCGCTGCCCGACTACGCGATTGCGGCGATCCGCGAAGCCTTGCCGGCCTTCGCGCGGCAGCTCAAAGGTTTCGCCATGGACGACGCCATCCTCACCGGCGTCGAGACACGCACGTCGTCACCGCTGCGCATCACCCGCGGCACCGATTTCCAGAGCCTGAACGTCAGGGGCCTGTATCCGGCGGGCGAGGGCGCCGGATACGCCGGCGGTATCCTCTCCGCGGGTGTCGATGGCATCAGGGTTGCCGAAGCGCTGACCCGCGACATCCTCCAGGCCGGGCCGGGATAGCGCTCGCCCGGCGGGCGTCGGGCTGCTCAGGTTCAGCCGCCGAAGCGGCGCTTGCTCTGCTCGCGGCGCTCCTGGGCTTCCAGGCAAAGGCTCGCCGTCGGACGTGCCAGCAGGCGGGCAATGCCGATCGGCTCACCGGTCTCTTCGCACCAGCCGTAGTTTCCGTCGTCGATGCGGCGCAGAGCTTCGCGGATCTTCTGCAGCAGCTTTCTTTCCCGATCACGAACACGCAGTTCCAGCGTGTGCTCCTCTTCGGTGCTCGCCCGATCGCTCCAGTCGGCACTGACTTCGCTCTCCTGCAGGTGGCCGGCGGTCTCTTTCACGGCCGAGAGCAGGGCCTCTTCTTCTGCGCGCAGGCGCTGGCGAAAGAAAGCCACCTGCGCCGGAGACATGTACTCGTCCTCTGGCGCCGCGCGCAGCGCCGCCTCGGTCTCGGTAGTACCCCGTACGGAGAGCTTGTCCATGATTCTCACTCCTTCTTTTTCTGGTTGACGCGGAACACCGACCCCTCGCTGTTGACGGGCCATGGTAGCGCATTGCGCGACGGGGGCATAGCGGCGCCGGCTACCCACGTCGGTGCTCAGGCTTTCACCGCACAGGCCCAAGCGCGCTGTTCGGCGATCGCCCAAGGCGCTTCGCCGTACAGCGCGCCGATCCTCGCTTATCATCGCTGGCGGGCAATCAGAATGATGGGGTGAAGCGAGCATGAAGTCGCCGCAAACGAACAGCGCTGCCGCGCAAGAGAGCAGCGCGTGGCCGATTTTTCTGATCTTCCTTCGTCTTGGGCTGACGTCGTTCGGCGGCCCCGTCGCTCACCTCGGCTATTTTCGCGAAGAGTTCGTCAACCGCCGCCGCTGGCTCAGCGACCGGGCCTACGCCGATCTGGTGGCGCTGTGCCAGTTCCTGCCCGGTCCGGCGAGCAGCCAGGTCGGCATCGCGCTGGGCCTGTCGCGCGGCGGCTACGCGGGTGCGCTGGCGGCGTGGACCGGCTTCACGCTACCGTCCGCGATGGCCCTGATCGTTTTCGCGCTGGGGATCGCGAGCTGGGGCGACGTCCTTCCGGCGGGCGTGCTCGACAGCCTCAAGGTGGTCGCCGTGGCAGTCGTCGCGCAGGCCGTCTGGGGCATGGCGCGAAACCTTTGTACCGACACGCCGCGCATTTCGATCATGGTTGCCGCCACCTGCACGGTGCTGGCCTGGCCCAGCGCCCTGGGCCAGGTGGGGGTGATCGTCGGTGCCGGGATCCTTGGCCTGCTGCTGTTCAAGGCCGGACCCGATCTGCCGCACGAGCCATTGCCGATCACCGCCAGCCGACGGGCCGGAGGAGGGTGGCTGCTGCTGTTCGTGCTTCTCTTGCTCGGCTTGCCGATCGCCGCCCAGGCATGGCCCGCCAGCACACTGGCGATGATCGACGCTTTCTACCGCTCGGGATCGCTGGTGTTTGGTGGTGGCCACGTCGTCCTGCCGCTGCTGCAAGCCGAGGTGGTGCCCACAGGCTGGGTGAGCAATGCCTCTTTCCTGGCCGGCTACGGCGCTGCGCAGGCGGTACCCGGCCCGCTGTTCACCTTTGCCGCTTTTCTTGGCGCGTCGATGAAGCAGGCGCCCAGCGGCGTGCTTGGCGGCGTGATCTGCCTGGTCGCGGTTTTCGTCCCGTCGTTCCTGCTCGTCTTTGGCGCGCTACCATTCTGGGAGCAACTTCGCCGCAGCGCTCACACGCAGGCGGCCCTCTCCGGCGTCAATGCCGCAGTCGTCGGCCTGCTGCTCGCTGCCCTCTATCAACCGGTGTGGACCAGCGCCATACGCCAGCCAGCCGACTTCGGCCTGGCGTTGATCGCGTTGGTCGCCCTGATGTTCTGGAAACTGCCGCCGTGGCTGGTGGTGATCGCCAGCGCCGTTGCGGGGGGGCTGCTGAGTGCTCTCGGGGTGGTCGGCTGAAGGCAATGGCGGGGCGCTGGCTGCTCGTTGTCGCCCGAACAATCGGGCTCCTGCAAGGGGTCATGACGGTTGGCAGCGCCGGGCGCAGAAGAGAAGCCGCGGGCACGGAAAAGCCGCCCATGGGCGGCTTCTCCGTACGGTGCATCTACCTGATTCCTGCGGAATTCTGGTAGGCGCGATTGGAATCGAACCAACGACCCCCACCATGTCAAGGTGGTGCTCTAACCATCTGAGCTACGCGCCTTCGTCAAAGTCAGTGCGGCTGGACTTCAAGGAAGTGCGCATTATACGGTGCGGGAAAATCAAGTCAAGCGTGCCGATGATCCTCCATCGTTCAACAGACAGCACGCCGACCACCGCGGGCGCCCCATTCAGCGGGCGACCTGCGTCTCACTCGCCGAGCACGTCGGTATTCGGCGGCGGGGTGAAGCGAAACAGCGACGGGGCGAGCTGCGGGTTGCGTTCGATACGTGCAAAGACCAGCGAGCTGGTCTGACCGAGGCTGTCGAGCAGGATCATGGCGCGCAGTTCGTCGCCGGCAAAGCCGAGGCTGACCTTCTCGAAACCGCTGTCGGTGGTCCTGGGAACGGCTTCCACCCACTCCAGCCCGTCACGCTCGCCGGTCTCGCGCAGGCTGAAGTCCTTCTCGATGCGGCTGTCACCGGCGAGCAGGGCGGCCGGCGTGCCGCCCAGCGCTGGGCCGGCCTTTCTGACCGTCACCTGGCGCAGATCCGGGTCGTAGATCCATATCTTTTCGCCGTCGCCGACGAGCAACTGGGCGTACGGCTTGTCGATCTGCCAACGGAATTTCCCGGGGCGGGAAATGATCATCACGCCACTCGACAGCTGCCCCTGGCGTCCGTTGCGGGCAACGACGGTCTGCGAGAAATCGGCGCGCACGGTGCGCGTCGAATCAAGGAACTGGTGCAGCTTGTCGATCGCGCCGGCGTTCGCCAGTGGGCCGGAGAGCAGGCAAGCGCCGGCGCATAGGGCTTGCCGGAGGCAATTTCGCCGCAGCGGGTTTGGCGGCATCACTCGCCTTCCTTGCGGGCCAGGACTTCGCGACCACCACGCGCGTCCATCGCCGAGACCAGGCCGGCTTTTTCCATGGCTTCGATCAGGCGCGCCGAGCGATTGTAGCCGATGCGCAGGTGACGCTGGACGAGCGAAATCGAGGCTCGCCGGTTCTTGAGCACCACTTCGACCGCCTGGTCATAGACCGGGTCGGCCTCGCCATCGGTATCGAGGCCGCCGTTCTCGCCCCCGCCGTCGCCGTCAGCGTCGCCGCCAGCGCCGGTAAGCACGCCTTCCAGATAGTCGGGGGTGCCCGATTTCTTGAGATGATCGACCACCCGATGCACCTCCTCGTCGGCAACAAAGGCGCCATGGACGCGCGTTGGATAGCCGGTTCCCGGCGCCAGGAAGAGCATGTCGCCCTGGCCGAGCAGCGCCTCGGCACCCATCTGGTCGAGAATCGTGCGCGAGTCGATCTTCGACGAGACCTGGAACGAGATGCGCGTCGGGATGTTGGCCTTGATCAGACCGGTGATCACGTCGACCGACGGCCTTTGTGTCGCCAGGATGAGATGGATTCCCGAGGCCCGCGCTTTCTGCGCCAGGCGGGCAATCAGTTGTTCGACGGTCTTGCCGGCAACCATCATCAGGTCGGCGAGTTCGTCGATGACGACGACGATGTGCGGCAGGATCGACAGGGGCTCGGGCGTCTCCGGGGTCAGCGAGACCGGGTTGGCGAGCTTTTCGCCGCTCTTCTCGGCGTCCTTGATGCGATGGTTGAGACCCGCGAGATTGCGCACGCCGATCGCTGACATCAGCTTGTAGCGCTTGTCCATCTCGGCGACACACCAGCTGAGCGCGTTGGCCGCCTGCTTCATGTCCACCACCACCGGTGCGAGGAGGTGGGGAATACCTTCGTAGATCGACAGTTCGAGCATCTTGGGGTCGACGAGGATCAGGCGCACCTGGTCCGGCTCGGACTTGTAGAGCAGCGAGAGGATCATCGCGTTGATGCCCACCGACTTTCCCGATCCGGTGGTGCCTGCGACGAGAAGATGCGGCATCTTGGCCAGATCGACGACCACCGGCTGGCCACCGATATCCTTGCCCAGGGTCATCGTCAGCGGCGAGTGCATGTCGTGGTATTCCTTGCTGGCGATGATTTCCAGCAGGCGCACCATCTGTCGTTTCGGATTCGGCAGTTCCAGCGCCATCGACGACTTGCCGGGAAGCGTTTCGACGACGCGCACCGAGATCAGCGACAACGAGCGCGCCAGGTCCTTGGCCAGATTGAGAATCTGTGCGCCCTTGACGCCGATTGCCGGCTCGAATTCGTAGCGCGTCACGACCGGGCCCGGGTAGGCCGCAGTGACCGTTACCTGGACGCCGAAGTCGGCCAGCTTGCGCTCGATCAGACGCGAGTTGTACTCGAGGGTCTCCGGGCTGACGCGTTCGCTGTGCAGCGGCGCCGGTTCGAGCAGGTGCAGTGGCGGCAGCAGGCCGCCGCTGACCGCCTCGGGGAAAAGCGGCGCCTGGCGTTCGCGGTCGATTCGCTTTTCGACTTTCGCAGGCAGGGGCGCGGCAGCGGCAGCGGCAGCCGCGATGACCGGTTCGCGCCTTTCGATGAGGATCGGCTCGTGCGTTTCGCCGCGCCTCTTCTCGACCTCGACGACCGCTTCGCGTTCGCGAGCGACTTCGCGGCCGATGCGACGGTCCTGCCAGCGCTCGAAGACGCGGTGGACGCCCAGCACTGCGCGTTCGAAGAGGGCACCGATACCCTCCGCGGCAGCCAGCCAGGAAACCCCGGTGAAGATACTCCAGCCGAGCGCCAGCAGGGCGAAGAGAGCCAGCGTCGCACCCGTGTAACCGAGGTTGCGGACGCTGAACGCGGCCAGCTCGATACCGATCATGCCACCCGGACCGATCGGAAGCGGTGCCTTGAGGCTATAGAAACGCAGCGTTTCCAGGCCGCTGCTGGCGACGATCAGGACCAGAAAACCGCCCAGGGCGATGTACAGCGGCCGCCGATCGGCGGGTCGCTGTCCGTCCAGGCGCCGGTAGCCCCACCAGACGAAGACCAGGAGGAGAACGATCCACCACCAGGCGGAAAGCCCAAAAACGTAGAGCATCAGGTCGGCCAGCCAGGCTCCCCCGCGGCCGGACGGGTTATGCAGCGTCGTCGTGTAGACCGCGTGCGACCAACCCGGGTCGTCCGGGTTGTAGCCCCACAGGGAAAGCGCGAGAAAGCTGGCGACAACGATCAGGATCAACCAGCGCGACTCCTCCAGGAGCACGGCGATTTTCTCGGGCAACGGACTCGGCGCTCGCGAGGTATAGGAGAACCGGCCGGTAAGTTTGTTCAGTAAAGCCATCGGTACGCTTGAAGTACTTGGTGAGTGGTTGCTAAGCCTGTTTCAGGAGCGGGGAGTCGCCGCGCTCGGCGCCGGCACACGCTTTTCCAGGATGACAATGCGGCCGTCCTCGACGCGGAAGTATCTCTGATTCTCGAGATCCTTCATCACCCGGCTGACCATTTCGCGCGAGGCGCCGATCATCTTGGCGATGTCCTGCTTGGTCAGGCGACGGCGGATGATGCGCTCGCCACGCTCTTCTTCCGAGAAGTCGAGAAGCAGCTTGGCGACTCGCCCGTAGACGTCCATCAGCGCCAGGCTCTCGATATTGCGGTCGGCTTCGCGCAGGCGCTGGACGAGACTCTTCATGATATTCAGACAGAGATCGAAGTTCTCGGCCAGGCAACGCTTGAAGTCGTTCTTGGTGATCACCAGCAATTCGCAGGTCTCGGTGGACATCACGTCGGCCGAACGCGGACTGCCGTCGATGAGCCCCATTTCGCCGAAGAACTCGCCTGGACCGAGGAGGGTCAGAATCACTTCGCGCCCTTCTTCGTCGCTGTTGAGCACCTTGGCACCGCCGCTGATCAGCACGTAGAGCGAGTCGGTGCTGTCGCCGGCGCGGACGATCGTCGTCAGGCGCGGAACGCGACGATGGAAAGCGACTTTCGCGATCTGTTCGAGTTGCGCATCGGGTACACCGGCAAAGATGGGAATGCTGTGCAGCAAAGTCAGGCTTGGTCCTCTCCTGGGCTGTTCGACCTGGGTGTTCATGAGGCATTCTCTCGTCAAGTGAAGTTATTTCTATCAAGGGCTTGCGCGGCGATTATAAGGCACTTTGCAGGATTCGAAAGCAAACGCGCGACAAACTTGGCGGCAGAAGGCGCGCTTTTGCCGGTTATAATTTTTTGCGTCAACCACTACCAGAGTTCATCAAGATGACCGAAGCGACCCGCCACTGCCGCCTGCTGATCCTCGGCTCCGGCCCCGCCGGCTACACGGCAGCCGTCTACGCTGCGCGCGCCAACCTCAAACCGGTACTGATCACCGGCCTGGCGCAGGGCGGGCAGTTGACCACGACGACCGACGTCGACAACTGGCCAGCCGACGCGCAGGGCGTGCAAGGACCGGAACTGATGCAGCGCTTCGAGGCGCACGCGCGTCGCTTCGATACCGAGATCGTTTTCGATCACATCCATACCGCCAGGCTGAGCGAGAAACCGCTGACCCTGATCGGCGACTCCGGTACCTATACCTGCGATGCACTGATCATCGCCACGGGGGCTTCGGCCCAGTACCTGGGCCTGCCTTCCGAAGAAGAATACGCCGGCCGTGGCGTTTCCGCCTGCGCCACCTGCGACGGCTTCTTCTACCGCAATCAGCCGGTGGCGGTCATCGGCGGCGGCAATACCGCCGTCGAGGAGGCACTCTACCTGGCGAACATTGCCAGTCACGTGACGCTGGTACACCGGCGCGACAAACTGCGTAGCGAGAAAATCCTCCAGGACAAGCTGTTCGCCAAGGAGAAAGCCGGCAAGGTCAGCATCCGCTGGAACTGCACGCTCGACGAGGTGCTCGGCGATCAATCGGGCGTCACCGGCATGCGTATCCGCGACAAGCTGTCCGGCAGCAGCGAAGACATTCCGCTGATGGGCGTCTTCATCGCCATCGGACACCGACCGAACACCGAGTTGTTCGTCGGCCAACTGGCGATGGAAGGCGGTTATCTGATCACCCAGTCGGGCCTGAAGGGCAATGCCACGGCGACGTCGATCCCCGGCGTCTTTGCTGCCGGCGACGTACAGGATCACATTTACCGCCAGGCGTGCACTTCGTCGGGCAGCGGGTGCATGGCCGCGCTCGACGCCGAGCGCTATCTCGACGGCCTTGGCCTGGCGGGCTGACGCTGCGCAGCGTCGGCTACGCGACTGCCTTGCGGGAAGTGCTGGACGCCGGCGCAGGAACGAGCTTTTGCAATGACTCAGCACAAGCAAGCGAGTAGCGAGGACCTGGACGCTTTCCTGGCCGCGGTTGACGGCGCAACACCGCTGTCGCGGCCCGACCGGGTCAGCTTCGAAGCACCGAAGCCCAGTCCTCGCCCGCGTCAGCGCGAACGCGACGAAGCGGCGGTACTCGGCGAATTGCTGCACGCACCGCTGGCCGTCGACGATTGGCTCGACCTCGGCGGCGCCGACTCGTTCCTGCGCAGCGGACTGCCGCGGACGCTGCTGCGCGACCTGCGCAGGGGCCGCTGGAGCATCCAGAATCACGTCGACCTGCACGGCATGAACCGCCATGAGGCGCACGCGGAGGTGGCGGTTTTTCTCAGCGAATCGATGGCTGAGGGCCGGCGCTGCCTGCGCATCGTGCACGGTCGCGGCAATGGATCTCCCGGTCGCGAAGCGATCCTGCGCCAGCTGGTCAAGGTCTGGTTGAGCCGTTGCCAGGAGGTGCTGGCATTCTGTCATGCGCCGCCTTGCGACGGCGGCGATGGGGCCCTGTGGGTCCTCCTGAAAGCCGGTGGCAAGCGGCGCTGACACCGCCAGTCAGCACGTCCAGAGCGCGCAGGCTTGGCCGCTCAGATCGCCGATTCGTCGAGTTCGCCGGTGCGGATGCGCACCACCTGCTCGACCGCCGTGACGAAAATCTTGCCGTCACCGATCTTGCCGGTCCTCGCCGCCTTGACGATGGCGTCAATGGCCCCTTCGACGACGGCGTCGGTAACCACGATCTCGATCTTCACCTTGGGCAGAAAATCGACGACGTATTCGGCGCCGCGGTAGAGTTCGGTATGCCCTTTCTGGCGACCGAAACCCTTGACCTCGGTCACCGTCAAGCCGGTGACGCCGATTTCCGACAGGGCTTCGCGCACTTCATCGAGTTTGAATGGTTTGATGATCGCTTCAATTTTTTTCATGGCCTTTTCTCCCGGGAAGATCGTAAAGAAATCCTATCAGAAATATGGCATCGATAATTGATCGCTGCGACGATCAGCGCCGACGATCAGTACGGATCGCGGTAACGATTGGTGATCGGATAGCGCCAGTCCTTGCCGAAACCACGCTGCGTGACACGAATTCCAACGGGAGCCTGACGGCGCTTGTACTCGCTGATTTTCAACAGCTGTACGACCCGCCGCACGTCGGCTTCGGCGTAGCCGCTGGCAATGATCTCGCGCGGACTGATGTCTTTCTCCATGTACGCGGCGACGATCGCGTCGAGCACTTCGTACGCGGGCAGGCTGTCCTGATCGGTCTGGCCGGGTTTCAACTCGGCGGAGGGCGGGCGGCTGATGATCAGTTCCGGAATCACGTAGGAACGCGTATTGCGCCAGCGAGACAAGCGGTAGACCCAGGTCTTGGCGATGTCCTTGATGACCGCAAAGCCGCCCGCCATGTCGCCATAGAGGGTGCAGTAGCCGACCGCCATTTCCGACTTGTTGCCGGTGGTGAGGACCAGTGAACCGGTCTTGTTTGAAATGGCCATCAGGATCATGCCGCGGATCCGGGCCTGCAGGTTCTCTTCGGTCGTATCCGCGGGCAGGCCGGCAAACTGATCTGCGAGCATCCCGGCCATGGTTTCCATCGCCGGCGCGATGCCGATTTCGTCATAGCGAACGCCGAGCAGGCGGACCATTTCGCGCGACTCCGAAAGGCTGATCTCGGCCGTGTACGGGGAGGCCATCATGACCGCGCGCACGCGCTCGGCGCCGAGCGCATCGACGGCGATGGCCAGCGTGAGCGCCGAATCGATTCCTCCCGACAGGCCGATGATCGCACCCGGGAAGCCGTTCTTGCCAAGGTAGTCACGCACGCCGAGAACCAGCGCCTGATAGACCTCGGCTTCGATGCACGGCGCCGGGACAATGCTGCCTGGCCGTGGCTCGCCATCGACAATGTCGACGACGGCCAGCGCTTCCTCGAACTGCGGCAGTTGGCAGCACAGCGTTCCCCGCGAGTCGAGAACGAATGAACCGCCGTCGAAGACCAGTTCGTCCTGGCCGCCGGCCAGATTGGCGTAGATCACCGGCAGGCGGGTACTGGCGATACGCTGGCGGAGGACTTCGGTACGCCTCTCGCGCTTGCCGATGTGATAGGGAGAGGCGTTGAGGACGAGCAGAATCTCAGCGCCGGCCTGGCGGGCCAGATCAGCGGCACCTGCTTCCCAGACGTCGGCGCAGATATTGACGCCGCAGCGCACGCCCTTGACGGTCAGCACGCACGGGCCTTCGCCGGAGTCGAAATAGCGTTCTTCGTCGAACACCTCGTAGCTCGGCAGGCGCTGCTTGTAGTAGGTGGCCACGCGCACGCCGTCGCTGATCAGCGTCGCCGCGTTGTAGCAGCGGTAGCCGCGCCGTTCCGGATGGCCAACGAGAACCGCGATTCCCTTGACCTTGGCGGCGAGGGCGTCGAGCTCGGCTGCGCAAGCGGCGGAGAAATCCTCGCGCAGCAGGAGGTCCTCCGGCGGGTAGCCGCAAAGCGCCAGCTCCGGTGTCAACAGCAGGTCGGCGCCTTGCTCCCTGGCGCGCTCGGCAAAATCGAGGATACGCGCCGAGTTGCCGGCAAAGTCGCCGACCGTCGCGTTGATCTGGGCAATGGCAATCTTGAGAGGCATGGGCGCAGGCACCAGCGAAAGGGGCGCTTGCGCGCCCCTTGATCATGGTTGAAAAGAAACGGCTCAGTAGTGCGGCTTATCCTTGGCATCATTGAAGCGCTGCACGCCTTCCATGATTTCCTTCTTGGCCTCATCGACGCCCAGCCAGCCGGCGACCTTGACGAACTTGCCGCGCTCCAGATCCTTGTAGTGGGCAAAAAAGTGCGAGATCTGGTCCAGGATGACCTGCGGAAAGTCGCGCGGTGATTCGATGTCGCGATACATTTGCGTCAGGCTGTCAACCGGAACCGCCAGTAGCTTGCCGTCCTGCCCGGCCTCGTCTTCCATGGCCAGCAGGCCGATCGGCCGGCAGCGCACGACCACGCCCGGCGGCAGGGCAAACTGGGTCACCACCAGGACGTCGACCGGGTCGTCGTCGCCGGCGATGGTGTGCGGGATGTAGCCATAGTTGCAGGGGTAGTGCATGGCGGTCGACATGAAGCGGTCGACGAAGACCTGTCCGCTTTCCTTGTCTACTTCATACTTCACCGGATCGGCATGCATCGGGATTTCGATGACGACGTTGAAATCATTCGGGAGTGCTTTGCCCGAGGGCACGCGATCTAGGCCCATGTAAGTTCTCTCTGCTGGTTGGGGAATGCCTCATTATACGCGCCTATCGTTGAGCGAGGGCTCGCCGGAAGACATTGGCGTGGCCGTCGGGCCAGCATCGGGTAGTGGCCCACCGACGCGTCGAGACGGTACGCGCCGTCAGGCGACACAGGCCAGCGCGCTTGCTTCGCCTGCCCTGGTTGCTGCCGCGCCCTGTTCGAGCCCTTTCAGCCAGGCGAGAACCGGTGCCGCGCAATCGTGCCAGTGCTCATCGAGAATCAGTGCGTGCCCGGTTTCGGCGACGATCTGCAGTTCGGCGTTCCAGCGCCGGGCGAGCGGACGGATCAGCTCCGGCGGAAAGACCGTGTCGAGTTCGCCGCCGACGACGAGCACCGGCAGCGCCGGCGGCGGCTTGGGCGACCATCTCCAGCAGCCGAGAAGGGCCAGGTCGCAGACCGCCCGTGCCGACTCGGGCTGCACCAGTTGCGCGAAGCGCAGCAGCGTTTCCGGCCTGGTCGTCGGCGAGAAGTAGACCTCCTTGATCATGTGCAGTGCGGTGGCACTGACCCGCCCCCTGGTCACGTTGACCACTTCGCAAAGAAACTTGGGGTATTTGAGCAACAGCTTGGTCGCCGACTCGAGCGTGCCGTTGATCGGCACCGGCGCGAGCAGGGCAGCCGCCGCGGCGAGCGATTGCTCAAGGAGGCGTTCGGCGATGAACGAACCCATCGAATGCCCGATGACGATAGGTCGTTGGTCGAAGCCGGCGACGACCTGCTGGGCGTCGGCCAGGTAATCGTCGAGACTCAAGGCGTCCAGATACTCGCGCCCGTCGCTGCCACCATGGCCGGAAAACTCGAGCGCGTGGCAGTCGTAGCCATGGCTGGCGAAAAAGGGGAGGAAGTGAACATCCCAGGAGCGCGCGTCAACATAGCCACCGTGCAGAAAGAGCAGCGGCGGGCGCTGCGAGGGGACACTCGGTGCGCGGTGGAGGGTGTGCAGCTTGTGCGGCCGATGTTTGCGATGTGGGTCCATGACTGGTCTCCGGAAGCGATCCCGAACTATAGGCCAGATCGCGTCGCAACGGCCAAGCCAGGCGTTGGCTGGTCTTTGGCGCGCGCGAAGTCCTCTCTCCAGCAGGTACCCGGCCAGGAGCTTTCGCGTCCCGGGCTTTCGGCCTATGATGTCACCAGGATATTGCCTGAGGCTTGATCTGAAATGACTCATAGCGCCGCCGCACCTTCCCCCTCAAACAAGGCCGCCAGGCAGACGGCGGTGCCCGGAAAGAATCAGACCGATCCGCCGGGCCAGCGCGCGGTCGATGGCGCCGCCAATCCGTATCCTGGCCTCGCCGCCTTCAAACCCGAAGCGCACCACCTGTTCTTCGGGCGCGACGAGGATAGCGAAAGGGTCGTCGCGCGCTTGGCGGAAACGCGCTTGATCAGCGTCATCGGCCGCTCCGGCACCGGCAAGTCCTCGCTGGTCGCCGCCGGCGTCGTGCCGCGCTTTGCCGAGCGGCTCGGCCAGCTGAGCTATCTTCGCTGCGAGCCACAGGGCAGCCCCTTCCACCAGCTTGCCGACGTGCTTGGTCGCGAGCTTCCGGGAAAGGATTCGGCGATCGGTCATCAGGCCGTCGACAGCGTGCAGCGCGCACTCACCGAAGCGAGCGATTCGCGGCAATCCGAAGAACGCCTTGCCGTCGCCAGCCTCGCCCTGCTGCGCCAACGAAAGCACCCTCTGCTCCTGCTGCTGGACCAGTTTGAAGAGTTGTTCACGCTCACGCCGGTGGCTTGCGCGCTCCGCTTTCGCCAGCTCTTCGGCGCGCTGCTCGACATCGACGACCTGTACCTGGCGTTGACGCTGCGCAGCGAATTCACCGTTCGCCTGATGGAATGGCTGGGTGAGGACCTTTTTCGGGCGTCACTGGTGGCCCTCGAACCGGTCAGTGGCGAAGCGCAACTGCAGGCGATCGTCACCGGCCCGGCGCAAGCCTGTGGTGTTCCGGTGCAGGCCGAACTCGTTTCGACACTCCTCTCGGCGGCCAGAGCCAGCAAAGGCGCGCTGCCGCTGATCGCCTTGACCCTCGAACGGATGTTCGAGGAGCGCGACGCCCGGCAGGGCCTCACTCTTGCGGCCTATGAACGCATGGGTGGACTGGCCAGTATCGTCGACACGGCGGCTGCCGGCATCGAACGATTGATCGACAGCGAACCGCAGCTGGAACTCGCGTGTGCCCGACTGTTTGCCGAACTGGCGACGGTGATCGACGAGGTGCCGACGCGGCGGACGGTCGAAATCGCAGCTTTGCGCGCCGATCGGCAGATCAGCCGACTGGTCGATGCCTTGCGCAGCCAGGGCTTTCTGTCCGACCCCGACGACCAGCACGTCGAGTTCGCTCACGAAACGCTGCTGACCCACTGGCCGCGCCTGCGGCAGTGGTGCGCCCGCTATCGCGACAGCCTGTCGCTGCGGCGGCAGGCGAAAATGGCGGCCAGGGAGTGGTGGCAGCTCGTCGCGCAGGAGGCCGGTTCGCCGCCTGCCGGCCGGCACGGCAGCCATCCCCAGCTGTGGAGCTGGGAGCGGCAGAAGCCGGTGTTGCTGGCCCTGCTCGATCTCAGCCACCGCGCAGCACCGGCCGACGCCGACTTTTGCGATCCCGGCATTGCCGCCTGGCGTACGCTGGCCGCGCACCTGGACAAGACACTGCATCGTTTTCTGCGGCCCGAACCGCTGCGCCTGCTCGACGAATTGGCGAGCGACGAGACTCAACATCATCGCCGCGAAGAGATCGGCCTGCGCCTCAATCAGATGGGCGACCCGCGCCGCGGCGTAGGGCTGACAGCCGAAGGACTGCCGGATATTGTCTGGATCGACATCGCGGCGGGGGAAGTACAACTCGAAGGCAAGGCCAGCGAGGTGTTCGTCGTCGAGCCCCTGCGCATTTCCAGGTACCCGATCACATGGCAGCAATACGGCGCTTTCCTTGCCGCTGACGATGGCTATCGCGATCGTCGCTGGTGGCGAAAGCTGGTGCAACGCAAACAACCGGGCGAAACGCGCTGGGGTTTCCAGAACCACCCGGCCATCAACATCGCCTGGAGCGATGCTGTCGCCTTCTGCCGCTGGTTGAGCGAGCGCCTGGCGTTGACCGGGCCGGAGCTCATCCGCCTGCCGACCGAGTGGGAGTGGCAGTGGGTCGCTCAGGGCGGGCCGATGCAGCGAAAATATCCATGGGGCAGCGACTGGAACCCGGCGCGTGCCAACAGTCACGAGAGCGGCACGGGTCGGACGATGGCCGTTGGCATGTATCCGCTGGGCGCGCCGGAAGGAGAGACGGTGGCCGATCTCGCGGGTAACGTCTGGGAATGGTGCCTGAACGAATACGAACATCCTGGCAACACGCAGATCGGTGGTGACATCTCGCGCACGCTGCGTGGCGGGTCGTGGCTCGATTTTCCGGGCGACCTGCGGGCGGCCAAGCGCGAAGAGTTCTCGCCCGATGACCGCGACGGCGATATCGGTTTCCGCGTGGTGCTCGCGGCGCCGCTCGAATAGGAAGGACCCGCGCGCGGCTCGGCCTTGCGCTCGCGAACGACACAGGAGCAGGTGGGGGTGGGCAACGGACAGCGGGCGTCCGTTCGTGCGCAGCCGGTGGCCGTTACCTGTGGCTGACGGTGACGCTCAGCTGGCCGCGATTGTTGTCATAGAACTTCCAGGCATCGTTGGCGTAGCAATACAGGTAGCCCGGGCGCAGCGGCTTGAACGTGCATTGCTCGCCGATGACGAAGCTCTCCCCCTCGATCGCCGTGCCACTGCCGTCCATGTTCGGCTGGTTGGCGATCATGCCGATCAGAGCAAACCACGGAGCGTCCTCGCGGCGCCGCGATCCCCACCAGTCGGCCGCTTCCTTGCCCGTCAATCGCTGGTAGATCGCTTCCGCCTGGCCAATGGCATTGCCGAACAGGTGCGCGACCGCGCCGATGTTGAACTGCCCTTCGTCGACCCCTCCGGGGCCGCAGGGAATCGTGCCGTCCAGCCACTCGCCGCTGGCGACGAATGCGTAGTTCACGCCGCCTTCAAGGTACAGGCCGGTAGCGTTCCAGTGCTGGCCAGCGAACACGGCAGCGCTGGCCGACTCACCGACAGAGAGGACCCGCGTCGGCCAGTATGGCGCCTGCGCCAGAGGCGGTACCTGATGCCGATCCCAGACCTGCTCGGCCAGCTCACGACCAACACTTTTCGCGGCCACCAGCGGCGTCGCGCGCGGCAAGGTGCGCAAGTGTTTCCACGCGCCGCCTGGCGGCTCGTGCAGGACGCCGCGCGGATCGGGACTCAACTGGCAGGCCAGCGCCGGATCGACGCGCAGGCCAAGTGCCGTCGCTTCATCGACCATCCACTGCAGCGCGCCGTCGGAGAGGCCGCACTCCTGGTAACCACCCCCCACGTCTTCGTGCGTACCGACGAACCAGAGTTGCTTGACGCTGCCGTCGACCAAGCGCTGCGCGTCGGTCCACAGCGTTGGCGAAAAGCTTGCCCGTTGTTCGTCCATGGCCAGAGCGTGGCGACCGTGGCGAACCGCAGGGCCGAGCTGGGTGTCATGGAAGCGGTAGTTGCTCGGGTCGTCGAGGATCTGGTCGAAGAGGACCAGATCGTCGGGTACGCCGAGCGAACCGACCGTATCCCAGACACCGATCAAGTGGATAAGCGGTTGGCCATCGGGCAGGGCACCGGCAAGAAAGCGGAAATCGGCGCCCCATTGCGTCGCTTCCCGGCCTTTCCGGTAGCCGTGCTCGTAGGCCTTTTCGACCGCTATCCAGGCCTGCCGCTTACTGCACCCTTTGAGATCGACAAGCCCGCAGCGGGCGATGAAGCCGCCGAGGCTGCGCACCGTGTAGGCGCCGCGACTGAAACCGAAGAGGAAAATCCGGTCACCACTTCGGTAGTGGTCGCACAGCCAACGATAGGCCGCGAGAATGTGGTGGCTGAGACCAAGGCCGATAGCGCCGCCGAGCAGACGTTCCACCAGATTCCCGTCGGCACCGACACCGGGGTGATAGTAGACCCGCTGTTGCTTGTCGCTCAGGCAGAGCCTGTGCAGCTTGACGACATTGGTCGGTGCGGGCAGGGCGCCCATTTCCTGTTTCGGGGTGCACCAGGTTCCGTCACAGCAGACGACGAGATTGCGTGGCATCATTTCTTTTCTCCGGGTCCGCTGCCGGACGGCAGCACAAAGCGGAAGCTGGTCAGTTCTGCAGCCGGGCACGGTCGGCTGAACAGGAAGCCCTGAGCCTCGAAACAGCCGTGCGCGGCAAGAAAGCGCAATTGCTCGACGGTTTCGACACCTTCGGCGATGACTTCCATTCTCAGGCTCTTGGCCATGGCCACGACGGCGTGCACGATGGCCGCGTCGTTGGCATCGGTCGACAGGTCACGAACGAACGAGCGGTCGATCTTCAGTCGCGAGACCGGAAAGCGCTTGAGGTAGGCCAGACTCGAGTAGCCGGTACCAAAGTCGTCGATGGCGATGCGCACGCCAAGAGCTGCGAGCGCATGCAGTAGCTTGACGGCGCTCATCGGATCGTCCATCAGCAGGCTCTCTGTCAGTTCGAGTTCGAGGGTCCGCGGCTGCAGCCCCGATTCGGCAAGTATGGCCGCCAGCTGTTTGCCGAGATCACCCTGCTGCAGTTGCCGGGCCGAGAGGTTCACGCTCATGCGCAGCGCGTGATGGCCGGCGTCGTGCCAACGTTTCGCTTGCCGGCAAGCCTCGCGCAGGACCCACTCACCGAGCGGGACGATGAGCCCGGTTTCCTCGGCGATCGGGATGAAGCGATCCGGTGCGACGAGGCCGAGCCGCGGGTGGCGCCAGCGAACCAGGGCCTCCATACCGGTGGTCTCGCCGCTGCGACTGTCAACCTGTGGCTGGTAGAAGAGCTCGAACTCACGCTGCTCGATAGCTGTGCGCAAGTCGTTCTCGATCGACACGCGCTCGATTACCGCCCGGTTCATGTCGCCGGTAAAAAACTGGAAATTGTTGCGACCATGTTCCTTGGCGTGATACATCGCCGTATCGGCGTTGCGCAGCAAGCTGGGCACGTCTTCGCCATCTTCGGGATAGAGACTGATGCCGATGCTCGGCGTCACTTGTAAAGGACGCTTGCCGATCAGCTGTGGCGCCGCGACGATCTCGAGCACTTTTTGCGCGACCCGCGCGACGCTTTCGACGTCGGCGACGTCGGGAATGACGATGATGAACTCGTCACCGCCCAGCCGGGCCACCGTTTCGGTCTCGCGCAGCACCTTGCCCAGACGCTCTGCGACACGCGCCAGGAGCTGGTCACCGGTGTCGTGCCCAAGGGTATCGTTGATCAGCTTGAAGCGGTCGAGGTCGAGGAAGAGCACTGCCGTATGCGTGCCTTCGCGCCTGGACTTTGCGAGCGCCTGGCGAATGCGATCCTCGAGCAACAGGCGGTTTGGCAGCCGGGTCAGCGCGTCGTGGTGGGCGAGAAAGTGGATGTGCGCCTCGGACTGTTTGCGTTCGCTGATGTCGTCGAAGCTCCCCGTGTAGTGCGTCACTGTACCGGCAGGGCTGATGACAGCGGTAACGGTCAGCCACGCCGGAAAGACCTCGCCGTTCTTGCGCTGCTGCCAGACCTCTCCCTGCCACAGGCCATGCACTGCGATCTTGGCCCACCTCTCGGGAGCGGAGCCGTCGCCCTGCTGCGCCGCGGCAAACAGCCGTGGCGTTTGCCCGACAACCTCGTCCAGCGGGTACCCGGTGATCGTCGTCAGCGCCGGGTTGGCAGAGACGATGCGCTCGTCTGCATCGGTGATACAGATCGCCGAAGTGCTGGCCGAGAAGACCGTCGCCGCCAGGCGCTGCGCCTCTTCGGCACGACGCTGATTGACGATCCGCCAGATATCCTGGCCGATCAGACGGGTGGTTTCGATTTCGCTTTCGGTATACGGTCCCGCCTTGTTGCCGACGCCGAGCAGCATGCGCCCCAGCCCGCCCTCGACCACCGGCACGCTGATCAGCCGTTCGAGCCCGGCAAGCGCCGGCGGCCGAGTCCCGATAAGAGCTGTTTGCTCGGCGTCGAAGAGCAGCGGCGAGCGCTGCCGCAGGGCCTCGATCCAGATCTCGGCGATACGGCTGCTGCACAACGGGTCGGCGAGCCCCCGAGAAGCGCCGCGCTGCGTTCCCTCCGACCAGCTCACCGAGTCGATGCCTTGCTGATCGCCATGTACGAAGCAGAGGAAGGAGATCCGGCTGCCGGTCAGCTCCTCGGCGACAGTCAGTCCGTGCTGGATGAATTCGCTTTCGCCCATTCTCTCGGCGGCCTTGGGCAGTTCAAGCATGGCCAAAGCCCGCTCGGCCTGGTGCTTGAGCAGGGCTGCCGACCGCCGCCGGGCTTCGTCGCGGCGCTGGCGCTCGCTGACGTCGATGAGAATGCAATGGGTGCGCGCCCCGCCTCGCGGGGTTTGATGGATGCGGCCACTGACCTGAACCCTGATCGTCGTCTCGTCCTTGCGCCGGAAGTCGAGCAGTAGGTCGTTGATCTGCCCGGCGTTGACGAAGGTCGGGAAAGCCTCGACCAGCATGGCCAGGGAAGCGGCGTCCAGGAAGTCGCCGATCTCGCGGCCGACGACCTCGTCACGGCGGTAACCGAGCAGACTCAGCCAGGCGTCGTTGACCTCGACGAAGCGGCGGTCAGCGACGTCAACCGACTGATAGGCCAGCGGTGCGCCGCTGAACAGCGCGTGATAGTGCTCCTCGGAGGCGGCCAGCGCCGCTTCGCGTTCGACGATGGCGTTGGCCATGCGCCGCATGCTCAGCGCCAGATTCACCAGCTCCGCGGCCCGAGAGGAGGGTAGCGGCGCTGCGTAATCACCGTCGGCGATGGCCTGGACATGGCGCGCGAAATCGGCGATCCGCCGTACCAGCTGCTGGCCATAGACGTAGGCCACGAGCACCGCCAGCGCGAGCGCCAGCGTCAGGCCGCCGGCGATGGCCAGCAGGATGGTGCGCGTAGCCGCGAAAGCGACGTCGGTCGGCTGCGCGACCAGCGTCAGCCAGCCCGAGCTGCCGACCGGAACCACCGTGCCGATGTGCTCATCGCCGTCGAGAGAAAAACGACTCGTCCCAAAGGTTCCGCCGAGAGCGGCCTGTACCAGCGGCAGGTAGGCGAGGTTGTCCTGCCGCGCAGCGTGGCTGGCGTCGGGGTGCGCTACGATTTGCCCGACACGGTCGAAGATGATCGGCAGTACGCCGGCCGCACGGCCAAGTTCGCCGATGTGCTTCGACAATTGCCGGAGATCCAGCTCTCCGACCAGGGTTCCGCCGGCACTGACGCTGGGTGCACCCTGGTTGCGCAGCGGCACGGTCATGGCCACGACGATCTTGCCGCGCTGCGACAGGTAGCTGTCAGACCAGGCCACGCTGCCGCTCGAATGCGCGCTGCGAAGAAAGCTTCGTGCCGAGAAATCCAGCCCCAGCAGGTCGTCGCGACCACTTCGCCGTTCGAGCGGCAGACCGACGTCCATTACCCGTGCACCCGCATCCAGGATGTACAGCGCTTCCAGCGGCGCGTGCGCGTTGACCTGGGTGTCGATGACCACGCGAGCGCGCCCCGGTAAGAGCGTGGGCAGCGCTTCGATCTCGGCCGCGACACGTTCGACCTCGCCTGCCGAGCCCTGCAGGAAATCATCAACCTGGCGCGACAGGGTCACTGCAATAGCCCGGTGGTTGTTCTCCACCTGTCTGTTGAGCAACGGCAGGAGCACGCCGAGCATGACGGCGACGACGATCAGGGTCGCCATGGCCACCAACGTCGTCAGGCCCAGAGCCAGCCAGAAACGAAGAGAGCGCGCCATGTCGTGAAGCCTAGCCCGCGCCAGCCATCGCGGCAGCGCTGAGATCGCGCGCGGAGGGCGATCGATCGCGGGGACTAGTGCAGGGACTTGAACTCGCCATTACGTATCACCGATAAGAAGCTGTCGCGTTGCGTGTCGCCGCCGGCATCGAACTGAATCGGCGACTGCGCGCCGGCGAACGTGGCCTGTGCCAGTAGCGCTTGTTTGAGGGTCTGACCGCTGCGCCTGGCGGCAAGTGCGTCGAGAGCGACATTGGTGGCGTCGAATGCCGTCAGTCCGGGGAACCCCGGCTCATGCCCGAAACGTTCGCGATACGCATGGCGAAAGGCCAGGTACGCGGCGGCGCTGCTATCGCGGTCGAGGTACTGAGCGACGACAAGTCCTTCAACGGCTCGCCCGCCGAGTTCGATCAGGCGCTCGGTGGCCGCCCATTCGGACGTACCGATGCGCAAATCCGCAGCGCGCATGCGCAGGTGCTGGACCAGCAGGGCGGTATCGACCGAATTGGCGATGATGATCACCCCATCTGGCTTTGCGGCGAGAACGGTGGTCGCCAGCGCGGCCAGCGATTGGCCTGAGTCGAAGGCAATTTCGCCAACGACTTGCCCACCCATGCCCTCGAAGGCGGTGCGGAAATCGCCGGCCCAGCTTTCGCTGTACGCCTGGTTGCTCAGGTCGCAGACAAGAACCACCCGTCGCAGTCCGTTCTCCCGAAAGTGATACTCAGCCGACTTGAACACGTGCGCCGCAGTCGGTGCGACCACTCTGAAGAATTCATCGTCCAGACCGCTCAGCGCGTTCGTCGTCACGGTCGGTGAGAGCAGGGGGACGCCGGCAGCGTTGAACTGCGGCAGGATGGCCAGAGCCATGGTGCTGGTCATGGGGCCGATGACCACCTCGACCTTGCTCGCCAGCAAGCGGCCAGCCGCCTGGCGGGCCAACTCGGCGTCCTGCTCGTCGTCCTCGGCGATCAGTTCGATCGGTCGGCCATTGATCCCGCCTTGCCGGTTGCGCATCTCGACGGCGAGAATGGCCCCGTTGCGCCCACCAATACCGAGGTCGGCGACGCGCCCGGAGAGGCCAGCCAGAAAGCCGATGCGCACGGGCTCCGGCGGCGAACAAGCGAGCACCGCAAACAGGACAGCGGCGACCATGGCGACAACAGACAGGCGGCCAGGTGCCAGTCGCAGTTTGTCAATTGTTATCGTTGTTGACGCGAGCATGTCGCCTCCTGCGGCGCCGAATCACCCTGTGACAAGCGCACGTGGCCGACTATAACATCGCCGGAGAGGGCGCCGTGTTTGACCGCTGCAGCGGCGCAATTGAACGAACTGCCAAGCGAGAATTCGCTTGTCCACTCGCTCCCGCACCTTCAGTCGCATGCCCGCCGGGGTGACGATGGCCGGCGACACATTTGCCGGGCTGACCGGCAAAAACACTGAAAAGGGTGGAAAACAAGCCGCGAGCGGATCTCAAGCGATTGAAACGACTTACATATCGGCGCTATTATGGCAATCGTCGTCGAGCGTTGATCTGGCGACCTTTTTGGTAGCAGAACACACCCACTGGGAGAGAGATAGATGGACAAGAGAACTCCGCCGCCCCCCGCGAGCACTAATGGCATCAGCACGGGAGGAATCGCGGAAGCCGAGAATACCAAATCCCCGGCCGCCAAGCCCGCAGCGCGAGCCCCGCGGGCACGGTCTGTTTCAGCGTCGACGCGGGCGGCCCAGCCGCGCCGGGCGGCAGCCGGAGATGTGGCACCGGCACGTACGCCCGCAGCCATGGAAGCCTTCGATATCGCCGAGGCGACCAGTTCGGCGATCGAGCACAAGAAAGTCGCCCTGCGCGACATCATCGCGCACGCCACCGTAGGTGACACGGCGTCGCTGGCGAAGACGCTGGAAGCGATCATGACCGGCTCTTCTCCCGATGACGCTGCAGCCCTGCGCAAGGCGCTGATGGCAGAGAAGAACGAGCCCGAAGCAACGCCGCCAAGTAGCCCGGACGATGAATTGGCGTCGAGCTGGCGCGAAACGAGTTCCTATCCCTACCGCAATCTGATGTCGCGCAAGGCGTACGAGAAACAGAAATACCGCCTGCAGGTCGAGTTGCTGAAACTGCAGAACTGGATGAAGGAAACCGGGCAGCGCGTGGTCGTCATTTTTGAGGGGCGTGATGCAGCGGGCAAGGGCGGCGCGATAAAGCGCTTTACCGAACACCTCAACCCACGTGGCGGACGGGTCATGGCTCTCGAGAAGCCCAGTGAACAAGAGCGAGGGCAGTGGTACTTCCAGCGCTACGTGCGCCACCTGCCGACAGCCGGCGAGATCGTGTTCTGTGACCGCTCATGGTACAACCGCGCCGGCGTCGAGCGGGTGATGGGTTTCTGCAGCGAAGAAGAGTACGCGGAGTTCATGCGCCAGACCCCTGAGGTCGAGCGTACGCTGGTGCGCAGCGGCATCCACCTGATCAAGTTCTGGTTTTCGGTCAGCCGCAAGGAACAGCGCCGCCGCTTCAAGGAGCGCCAGGTGCATCCGCTCAAGCAGTGGAAACTTTCGCCGATCGACCTTGCTTCGCTCGACAAGTGGGACGATTACACGAAGGCAAAGGAGGCGATGTTCTTCCATACCGACACCGCCGAAACGCCGTGGACGGTCATCAAGTCCGACTGCAAGAAGCGCGCGCGCCTGAATGCCATGCGCTACGTCCTGCATAAGCTGAACTACACCGGCAAGGACGTTGACGCCATTGGCCCCATCGATCCTTTGTTGGTCGGTCGTCCGCACGTGGTTTACGAGCCCAGTGGAAGCGCCCATCCGGTGGGGGAGCACACACCGATTCTGTAGCCCGCACGGACGCGGAAATCGGCGGCAACGCAGGGGCGCGCAAAGCGCCCCGCTTTTTTGCGGGCGCCACGCTCTGACTCGTCGTCTGCGCCCCCTTTCGCGTGCGAAATGATCTGAACTTGGTCTAGCGTGCCTATTCTTCGCCTTCATCAACTGCGCACTCGCCATGTCGGTCCCATCGAACTCAGCGTCGATGCCGGGGAGTGCGTCTGTGTCCACGGCGCTTCTGGCAGCGGCAAGACGCTCTTGCTGCGCGCCATCGCCGATCTCGACGCACACGCCGGCGACGCCTATCTCGATGCCCAGCCATGCACGATGCTGGCGGCCCCGGAGTGGCGCCGTTCGGTGGCCCTGGTGGCGGCGGAAAGCCAGTGGTGGGGGGAGCGCGTCGGCGACCACTTCGAGACGGACATCGATGCCGGCTGGCTGCAGCAACTCGGCCTGCCCGAAGAAGCGATCGACTGGCAATTGTCCCGCTGTTCAACGGGCGAAAGGCAGCGCCTCGCTCTCTTGCGGACGCTGATGCACGAACCGGCCGTACTCTTGCTGGATGAGCCGACGGGAAATCTCGACCAGGAGAGTACCCGACGTGTCGAGGAGTTGCTGGCCGATTATCGACGCCAGCGGCACGTCGCAGTGCTGTGGGTCAGTCACGATTCGGCGCAGATCGAACGCGTCGCTCACCGCAGTTTCCTCCTGCGCGACGGCGGCCTGGCGGAGGAGAAGAGGGTGCCGCGGTGCAGGTGATCACGCTTTCTCCCGCAGACCTGGCCATCGCCGCGCTGCTCATCCTCGCCCTCGCCGGGCTGTCGCGGCGCCTGCGCCTTGGGGTCGAGCGACAACTGCTGACCTCCGCGGCGCGCAGCGCCATCCAGCTGTTTCTCATCGGCCTGGTCCTCAAGGTTCTCTTCGACAATGTCCATCTGGTCTGGGTGACATTAATGGCTGGAGTGATGATCGCGGTGGCCGGACGCGAGGTCATGGTCCGCCAGAAACGACGCTTCGTCGGCTGGTGGGGTTTTGGCGTTGGCGCCCTGTCGATGTTCGTTTCGTCGTTCACGGTGACCGTCATGGCCTTGCTAATGGTGATCGGCACCAGCCCGTGGTACGCGCCGCAGTACGCCATACCGCTGCTGGGAATGATCCTCGGCAATACCATGAACGGTATCTCGCTGGGACTCGACCGTCTCACCCAGGAAGCCACCCAGAAACGCCAGATCATCGAGAGCCGTCTTGCACTCGGGCAAGGTTGGCAGCGGGCCATTTCGGACAGCCGCCGCGAGGCCATCCGGGTCGGTCTGATTCCGATCGTCAACGCCATGTCGGCCGCCGGCATCGTCAGCCTTCCCGGGATGATGACCGGCCAGATACTCGCCGGAACGCCTCCGGTGGAAGCAGTCAAGTATCAGATTCTGGTCATGTTTCTCATCGCCGGAGGCACCGGATTCGGTACCGTCGTCGCCGTCAGCCTTGCCGCCAGACGCCTTTTCGACGAGCGCCAGCGCCTGCGGCTCGACCGCTTGAGCGTTGGGCCACGGAATTGATCTGAAACCACTCATGCGGGACGGGTGAACGAGATCGGCAGGCCGATTTTTCAAGCCTGCCGAACGCCCGATCAGAGGCCACTTGTGTCTTGCCTTGGCACCTGCCGGTTGAGCCTCGACCGGGTATTTCAGCGCTGGGGAGGGGTGAAAAAAAAAACCGCCAGCGCTCCGGATACGGGTCACTCAACCGGCATCCGGGCCACCGACGGCCTGGTCACACTTCGGCGTGCGACTTGCAGCCTAAAGCGTCGTCAACGCTGGATCAGCGGTGCGACGCCGGCCGCATGCTTTTCGGCTTGTTTGACGGCCTTTTTTTCCTTTGGTGTCAACGCCGCCTGTTTTTTCGTTTCCTTGTTGCCTTGCCTTATCTTGCCCATGATCGTACTCCTCGTGAGCACCGGCGAACGCAGGTGCGATTGCAGTATAGGCGGATCTGGGCACGGAAACGGGGTGGCAAGAAATAAGTACGGCCATCGACCATCTGCGCATCAGGTGCTCGCTGCCCACGTCGCCATCGCCAACTTGGCTATTTCAGGCTGACGACATGGCCAGCGCACTGGTACCATGGAGGCGGGTTTTGTTAACTCTTGCGAAAGGAGCGACACATGAGTCTGAAAGAGGCAAAGGATGCCTATATCGGCAAGCTTAAACTGCAGCTCGACGAATGGAGTGCAGATCTTGACGCCATGGAGGCCAGGGCTCGACAGGCCGACGCCGGGTTCAAGGAAAGCTTCAACGCCAAGGCTGAGGAGCTACGCTACCAGAAGACACTGGCTCAGGGCCGGATCAACGCGCTGCACGAGGCCGCCGATGACGCCTGGGAAGAACTCAGAAACGGCAGCGAAAACATCTGGTCGACGGTGCGCCAGACCTTTGCCGACGCCAAAGCAAAATTCGACAACAAATAAACCGAGCGACCGCTGGCTTAAAGATAGAAACGGGGCTGCGGCCCCGTTTCTTGTTACCTGTCACCGCTACGCAGCCACCTCTTGTATTTTACATAATACAAATTATGCGTATTCTTGTCGAAGGCGGCTGGGAAGGGGTTGTGTGCTGGCTCGGGGCGACTGATCCGCCCGGTTGACCGTCACCATCGGGGCGAGGCGCAGGCTGACACCGGGCGCGCCCGATCTTCTCGCCGCCGCACCGGGAAAGCCCACCGATCGGCTCCGCCTACCCGCCGCTTGCCTGTCGGCCGGTCTTGAACTGCTCGGCCAGGGCCTGGTTATAGGTTGCCAGACCGCTGAGCGCCATACGGCTGGTCGTCGGTCCGTCCAGGTCAACTTCCATTTCGACGACCTTCGACTTGTTGGCCGCGACGCCGGCCAGATTTCCGACGACCTGCAGGGCCACGACAGCTGCGTTTTTCTGCGAGTCGAATCCGCCAACTTCCCGAAACCGGGCAAAGTTCCCTGCCACGGCGAGGCCTTTCGCCATGCGCAGGCTACCGCCATCGACGTGACCACTGGCGGCGATTGCTCCAGGCGGCGCGGTAACGCTCATTCCTTCGCCAGCACCGGTATTCGCGCCGTCCGGATTCAGGATCGATGAGCCTGACCCGGAGGTCTCCAGCGCCGCGATATTGATCGCGACGCCGATGGCGATGCCGTCGAAGCCACTCTTGCTCCAGTCGATGCGCTTGCCCATATTGCCGGTGCCAAGACCGGCGAACCCGCGTTCGTGGAGTTTCATCCCGGTCGGCGTCAGCACCAGGTATTTGCGCGTGGTATGCCCGAGGTCCTGCTCGACATACACGGGCGCCTGGATCGTGCTGGCCACCTCGGTCGCCGCATACACCGCGCCGTTCTCGGCCGTGAACGCCGCCGCGTCCTCGACCTCGACGCTCCCGGCGGCGAGCCGCTCTTTCAGATCGGCCCAGGCCCTGTCCGTCAGCACCTGCAAGGCGGCAACATCGACGTTGGCGACCTGATACTTGATTCGCGAGCGCGTGGCGCCGTAGTTCGTTCCTGGCAGGTAGCCGGCACGGGTGCTCGCGGAAACCTCTCCGCCAACTTCAAAGAGAACGCGGAACTCACTGATATAGATGCGTTTTCCTGCGGTATTCAGTTTTCCTTCCAGGAGCTCGCCGTGATCGAGGACGACAATCGGCTTAGACGCCACCGCTTGCACTGCGTCCACCGTGAGCGGTTGCACGGCTCCGGCGGCCGGTCCTTCGGCGAGCCTTCTGAATTCGTCGGCAGAGAGCGTTTTTCCCGGGAACGCGGGTTCATCTGGCCGGCACTCCTTGGCGATGGCCAGTTTGCCAAGGAAGCCCTTTCTCTCCTTGGCTTCGGCGGCGCGCTGCTGCGCCGCGGCGTCCGGCGCCATGCTTTCCTGCACCTGCTGCTGGGCCACGACGCCGGCGACCTTGCCGACCAGGCCGCCAAGTCCGCCAAACAGCCCGGCACCCTGCGCCACCGCTGCACCGGCGACCTGTCCGCCAGCGTTTGCCACCCCTCCCGCCGCCGCTTTGCCGATGCTTGGCGCATTGGGATCGCCAGCGGCGATCAATTCGGCCATCGCCTGCTGCTGGGCGGCCAGCCCTGTACAGTCGAGTTCGGCGTCACTCGGGCTGACCCGCTGCAGCGCTTCGGCGGACACCAGCGCCGGTGAACCGGCCAGGAACGCGATCATCATTGATTGACGGATGACTTGCTTCATCGGATGCTTTCTCCTCGTTAAGAAATATGACATGGAGAAAGTCTAAACGAAGGGCGAGCGCGGGTGATTGGCAAGTATTCGGCAAATGAGAACAATGTCGCAAGACCGTCAAAAGAATGCCCAGGGACAAGCACAGCCACCCTTGCCAGGCGTGGAGGGGCCAGCTCGCGAAATGGAAAAAAAACGTACGCCAAGGCATAGCTCGCCCAAGCCCGTCCCCTGCCGACGTTGCGAGACTCGCTTTGCCTTGCAGCGATGCGACATGTCGATGATGGAAACCTGCTCACCCACTAGGTTGGCGCGGCAGGGCCTATCAGCGGTCCTCTCGGGTGTGCCACAGCCGCAGCACGTAGATGGTGGTTTCCGTAAGTTCATAGCGCATCTCGTAATGCCCGACGAGAATCCGGCGCACCTCGCGCGGCTCGAACTCATCAAGCCGTTCGCCAATGCGTGGGTTGGCCAGCAAGGCAGACGGCGCGGCCGCTAGCGCCTGTACGGTGCGCGCAGCCGCCGGTTTGTTTGCCGGGGCCAGAAATTCGTATAGACGAGCCAGGTCGGAGAGCGCCTTGCTGGTCCATTTCAGTTCCATCAGCGCGGCACCGGCAACGGCGTGTCGGAGCTGAGGCTATCCGCCCATGCCTGCACGGCTTGGTGGTCGATGACCCGGCCGGCGTCCACATCGGCCAGTGCCTCGCGGGTCAGGCGACTGCGCTCTTCCTCCTGGTCGATCCAGGCCGACAGCGCTTGTTTCATGATCCAGCCGCGCGACCTCTCAAGCCGAGCGGCCATTTGATCGACCTTCTCGGCCAAGGGGATGGGAACATGTGCGGTCAGCACTTTGGTTTCGGTCTGTGCCATTGCGAAATCTCCGTCGTTTGTGGGACAGCTCTGCTCATTTATGATTGAAATATAATCGTAGTGGTTCACAGTGAATCATTCAAGCAAGGTGTCATTTTGAGCTATACGCTAACCTGGAGTCAGAGCACCCGGCGCGAGGGCGACACGGTGGTGGTGCCCAGCATGGACCGCTAGGCGCGCAACAGGGCTCGGCGGCGTCGAGAAAATCGCGGACAAAGCGCCTGACGCGTCGACCGCGCCAGACGATCGAGCTTCCACACCAACAGGTTGTCGCCGGCACGCATGAAGTCGAGCACCGCCTTCAACTCCGGGCGATCGCGTTTGGCGCCGCTGGCGGTCTCCTCGAAGATGCGCTCGCAGCCGGATTCCTGCAGCGCATCAAGTTGCAGGTGCGGTTTCTGATCGCGCGTGGAGACGCGTGCGTAGCCGATCAGCATCGCTGGATGTCCGTCTGCGCGAAGTCGTTGCCGACAAACAGCAGCGGCTCGCCGAGCGAGGCGGCTAAGGCGTAGACGGCGCAGTCGCCGAAGTTGAGCTGAGCCGGGTGTCCCTGACCTTTGCCATAACGTATGAAGGCCGCATCAGCGAGCCGCGCCTGGCGCTCATCGAACGGCATGACGACGGCGCCGATTTCCTCCAGGAAGCGCTGCATCTTGCCGACCATGGTCGGATGTTCGCGGGCGCGAACGACAATATGCGCTTTGAGCAGGCTCACCGCCGAGTGGCGACAAACCGGGTTCGCCTCCAGCGCCGCTACGATGCGCTCGCGCTCCGGTTCGTGCTTGAGCCAGGCTAGGATGGCTGAGGTGTCGATCACCATACGCCGTGCTCGTTGTAGCCCAGTACTTCATCATCGCTGCGCAGGTCGGTAGGAACGGGCGCAGGAACCGCGTCGACCTCTTTCGCCAGCGCCGCCAACCGCTCGCGCAACGGGGCCTTCCGCGTGGTCAAGCCGCGTAGGCCAGCCAGCGATATCAGGCTTTCCCGCAATACCTCGGTGACGGACACGCCTTCGGCGACGGCGATTTGCTCCGCCAGGCGCTCTATTTGAATGTCTTCGATCACGACGGCCATGATTTTCTCCTGTTACTCGACTACATAGTGGACGTTTTGGGAGAACCAAACTGGGCCTACATCTGGGGGTAGAACAAGCAGTCGTGTCACCGGCCGCCATTTCGATCATGACAAGTCGAGCCGAGTGTTCATGTCCAAATCGAACCGCCCATACGGGTTGACGTGCTCCCAGATCAGCGGCGTCAGAGCGGCGTAGTCGCGTGGCGTGAACTTGCCCTGCCAATGGGGTTGAGCCAGCACCTTCTGGATCATCAGCGTATTGATGTAGACCATGCAGTTCTGGTGCAGGTGCAGCGCGAGCATGCTGACCTCATGATCCTCGCGGCGGTTGCTCGCCATTTCGCCACGGCGGGCGAAGAACACAAAGTCGGTCGCGCCGTTCCACTGCTCGACCACGTTCAGCCCCTCGTTGATCTCGCGCCGCAGCGCCTCGTCGCACAGGTAGTGGCACAGGAAGATAGTCTTGATCGCCTTGCCCAACTCGGCGAAGGCCTTGTAGGTTGGGTGCTGCACGTTCTTCTTGGTGAATCGGCGCAGAATGGCTTCAGTTTCCGCCGTGCCAAGGCGAAGCGCCGTGGCGTACTTGACCATCTGGTCGTATTGCTGTCGCACTGACTCAAAGTCAATGGGCTTGGTCAGAATTTGTTGCAGGTTCGCGTAGGCGTCGGCCTTGCCGGTCGCCGGCCGGTACAGTTTCTGCGAGTGGATCGCTTTGAGCCGTGGCAGCAACTGGAAGCCGAGCAGTCGGCAAAAGGCGAATGCGACCGTGCTCTGACCGTGTGAATCGACGTACTGGCGATCCACCTCCATCTCGGTACAGTGATGAATCACGCCCTCGATCATTGATGCCACTTCCGACGACGACGGCGATTTGAGCTGCGAATGGATGCACAGCGAGCTGCGCTCGACGTGCCAGTAGATCATGATGCC